>DATJJN010000023.1:0-2007 GCA_035492135.1 Paraburkholderia sp.
TGCGGCAGAACCTCGGTGCGGTCGGCTGGAACCTGACGCCCGAGCAGGTTGCGAGACTGGACGAGGCCAGCGCGGTGCCGCGGGCGTATCCGTACTGGCATCAGGAAGGATTCGCGGAGCGCAATCCGAAAGCGGTTTAAGCCGCGTCACCGCAGCGCCACGCTACCATCGTCGCCGGCACACTTATTCGAAGGAATCGAACATGTTGTCGGAAGACGAATTGGCGCTGCTCGACGCGATCCGCGCGACGGGCAGCCTGTCGCGAGCGGCGGCCCGGCTCGGCAAGGCGCCGTCGACGATATCGCATGCGGCGCGGCAGCTGGAGGCGCGTTTCGACGCGCTGCTGTTCGACCGGCGCCGCTACCGGCTGCAACTGACGCCGGCTGGCCAGTTGCTCGCCGACGAAGCCGCGCGACTGATGCTCGACATGGCGCGCATGACGCAGCGCGTGAAACAGATCGCGAGCGGCTGGGAGGACCGGCTGTGGATCGTCAGTGACGAAATCATCGAATTCGAATTGCTGATGCCGGTGGTGCGCGCGTTCGACGAACTCGGCTCCGGCGTGCGGCTGCGCTTCACGCATGAAGTGCTCGGCGGCACATGGGAGGCGTTGCGCGACGGCCGCGCGGATCTGATCGTCGGCGCGACCAACGAGCCGCCGTCGATTACCGGTCTGCGCTGGTTCGAACTTGGCGTGATGCAGTGGGTATTCGCGGTGTCGCCGCGTCATCCGCTGGCCGCCGTCGAAGGGCCGCTCAGCCGCGAACGGATTCGCGAGCATCGGGCGGTCGTCGTCGCGGATTCGTCGCGCGCGAGCGCCGGCCGCGCGTATGGCGTGCTAGGTGGGCAGGCGTCGCTTGCGGTGCCGAGCATGCGCGCGAAGATTCTCGCGCAGAGAGATGGGCTCGGCGTTGGCTGGCTGCCACGCGAGCGCGTGAGCTCGCTGTTGAAGCGTGGCGAGCTGATCGAGAAGCCCACCGCCGATCCGCGCGAGCCGAACGTGCTGTACGTCGCGTGGCGCGGTGATCACGAAGGGCGCGCACTCGGCTGGTGGCTCGACCAGTTGAGGCAGCCGCGCCTCGCCGAACGTCTGGTGCGCGGGCTCGATCTGACGGCTTAGAGTGCAGGCGCGGCGCGCGTGAGTGTGAGCCTGGCCGCGAGCCCGCGCGAACACGAGGTGATGCGTTTTCGTGGTTAACCCCACGACACGTGTGTGTCGCATGGTGTCATCCTCAAGCGCACGGAAATTCGCTTGCGATTTTGGGCGGAACGATAAGACGAGGGGGGAGACATCATCATGAAGCGGTTTCGTTCGCTAGGCGTGGCGACGGGCGCAGCACAGTTGGCCAGCGCCGACATCCTCAGCCGGATGAGCACGGGCTTACGCGGGCCCGGCACCGCGTGCCCGTTCGATCTGATTCTCGAACCGCGCACGTGGCGCGGGCCGGCATTGCCGGATGCCACCGACGCGCGCTTCAAGATCCACGTATTCGACACGATCCGCGCATTCGAAAAGCGTGGTGTCGATGCGATCGTGCTGCCGTGCTTTCTGAGCCATACCTTCATCGACGAACTCGCGGCCAATGTCACGGTGCCGGTCGCCAACATCATGACCGCTCTGTCCGCGCACGTGCGGCGCACGTATCCGTTGGCACGGCGTATCGGCGTGCTGACGTCGGCGGCGATTCGCGCGAACCGGCTATTCGAGCGCTATTTCGAGGCCGCTGCGTTCGACGTCTGCTATCCACGCGACGACACGGGCTTCGACTGTGTGACGAGCGCGGTTTATGGCGAAGAGGGCATCAGGAGCGGCCGACTGTTCGGCCAGCCGGTCGAACTGCTGCGCGCGGCGTGCGCGGACCTGGTCGCGCAGGGCGTCGATGTGATCGTGCCGGGACTCGCGGAGATCGGTCTCGTGCTGCCGGCGCTCGGACACATCGAGGCGCCGCTGGTCGACGCGAACCAGGTGTACGCGCGCTACGTCGCGGCGGCCCAGTGCACGCCGCC
>DATJJN010000024.1:0-3128 GCA_035492135.1 Paraburkholderia sp.
CTGCTTGCCGCTCGCGAGCGGAATCGTGACCGTCTCGCCGATCCTGTCGAGCCCGCCCTTGACGACCGCCATCGCAATCGAGCGCTTCAGGATCGGGCTGAAATAGCTCGACGTGACATGGCCTAGCATCGGCGCGGTATCGCCCTGGAACGGACCGGCGACGATCTGCGAGCCTTCGGGTATGACGAACGACGCATCTTCCGATAACAGCCCGACCAGTTGCTTGCGCCCCGCCTTCGCGGTGTCCGAGCGGCTGAGCGAACGCTTGCCGAGAAAGTCCTTCGACTTCGCGACCAGCCCGCCCATGCCGATGTCGTGCGGCGTCATCGAGCCGTCGGTATCCTGGCCGACGATGATGTAGCCCTTCTCCGCGCGCAGCACGTGCATCGTCTCGGTGCCGTACGGCGTGATGTCGAACTCGGCGCCCGCGGCCATCAAGGCTTCCCATACCGCGCGCCCGACGTTCGCCGGCACGTTCACCTCGTACGCGAGTTCGCCCGAAAAGCTGATGCGCATCACACGCGCCGCCGCGCCCGCGACGCTGCCTTCGCGGTACGTCATGAACGGAAACGCCGCATTCGCGAAGTCGATGTCGTCGCATACCTTCTGCAACACCTTGCGGCTATTCGGCCCGACCACCGCGAAGGTCGCCCAGTGATCGGTGACCGACGCAAGCCGCACCCGCAGATCCGGCCACTCGGTCTGCAGCCAGCGTTCGAGCCAGGTGAGCACGCGCGCGGCGCCGCCTGTGGTGGTCGTCATCATGTAGTGATGCTCGGCGAGGCGCACGGTCACGCCGTCGTCGAAGATCATGCCGTTTTCGTCGAGCATCAGCCCATAGCGGCATTTGCCGACTTCGAGCTTGCTCCACGGATTCGTGTAGACCCAGTTCAGCAGCTTCGCGGCGTCGGGGCCCTGAAGGTCGATCTTGCCGAGCGTCGACGCATCGAGAATACCGACGCTCGTGCGCACCGCGAGCGATTCGCGCGCGAGAGCCGCATGCATGTCCTCACCCGCCTTCGGGTAGTACCACGGACGCTTCCAGTTGCCGACGTCCTCGAACGCCGCGCCGTGTTCGACGTGCCACTCATGCACCGCGGTCTTGCGTACCGGGTCGAGAAATTCGCCCAGTTCGCGGCCGGCAAACGTGCCGAACGTGACCGGCGTGTAATTCGGCCGGAACGTCGTCGTGCCGGTTTCGGGGATCGTCTTGCCGAGCGCCTGCGCGAGAATCGCCATCCCGTTGATATTGCCGAGCTTGCCCTGATCGGTGCCGAAGCCCATCGCGGTGTAACGCTTCACGTGCTCGACCGATTCGAAACCTTCGCGCGCGGCGAGGAAGATATCGGCCGCCGACACATCGTTCTGGAAGTCGACGAACTGCCTGGGTCCGCGCGTGGCCAGTTCGCGCCCGCCGACCAGCCACAGCGGCTGCATCTTCGTCTCGGTCAACTCGGCCACCTGCAGCGGATTCGGCCGCGCGACCAGATAGCCGCACGCCCGCGCCGCCTCAATGCCCGCATCGACCGCGAAGCGGATGCCCCGGCCGAGCGTGAAGTCGCCCGCGCATGCGCCGACGCTCGTCTCCGGCTGCATCGCCTTACCCGGCACGAAGCAGGCTTTCTCGTCGTGCCAGTGCGCCTTGCCGCCAGACTGCGCGAACAGATGCAACACCGGGCTCCAGCCGCCCGACATTGCGAGCAGATCGCAGCGCAGTTGGCCCTGCGTTGCGCCGATCTGTTCGTTCGCGTATGACGCGATCTCCACCGATGCGACCCGCAGCTTGCCGCGCGCCGCGGTGACGACGGCGCCGTTCAGCACCTTGATACCGTGACGCCGCGCGAGCGCGGGCAGCGTGCCTTTCGATTCGCCGGCGCGCGGATCGATGACGCTCACCTGTGCGCCGGCCGCTCGAAGATCGAGCGCGCATTGATAGCCGTCGTCGTTATTCGTGAACACGATCGCGTTGCGCCCGGGCAGCACTGCATAGCGATGCAGATAGGTCGACACCGCCGACGCCAGCATCACGCCGGGCAGATCGTTGTTGCCGAACACGACCGGCCGCTCGTGCGCACCCGTCGCGAGAATCACGCGTTTCGCGCGGATTTTCCACAGCAACTCGCGCGTGCCCTTGCGTTGCGACACCGGCAGATGATCGGTGAGGCGCTGCGTGACCGTGACGAGGTTATGGTCCTGATAGCCGAACGCGGTGCTGCGGCTCAGGATCTTCACGTCGGGCATCCGCCGCAATTCTTCCTCGATTTTCCACACCCATTGCAGCCCGGGCTTGCCGTCGATTTCCGCGCGGCACGACAGCAGCGAGCCGCCTAGCTCCGGCTGATCGTCGACCAGCGTCACGCGCGCGCCGGACAAGGCCGCCGCATGCGCAGCCGCGAGCCCGGTCGGGCCGCCGCCGACCACCAGCACGTCGCAGTGCGCGAAGCACTTGTCGTAGCGATCCGCGTCGCGCTGTTCGGGCGCCTTGCCGAGACCGGCGGCGTCGCGGATCACCTCCTCGTACTTCGGCCAGAATTTGCGCGGCCACATAAAGGTCTTGTAGTAGAAGCCCGCCGGAATGAAGCGCGCGAACTTCTGGTTGATCGCCATCCGGTCTTTCTCGATGCTTGGCTTCGCGTTCACGCTGCTGGCAACGAGCCCCTGGTACAGCTCGACCTCGGTGGCACGCGCGTTCGGCACCGTGTAAGCGCCGGTTTCGAGTTGCACGACCGCGTTCGGCTCTTCGACACCCGCGGTCACGATGCCGCGCGGCCGGTGATATTTCCAGCTGCGCGCAACGAAATGCACGCCGTTCGCGAGCAACGCGGACGCGAGCGTATCGCCCTGGTAGCCCTGATATTTGACGCCGTTGAACGTGAAGCTCAGCACATTCGCACGGTTGATGCGCCCGCCGTTCGGGAGTCGGTCCTGCTGGCTCATGATGGGTTGCCCTCGCGTGTGTTGCCGTTCGGCGCCGTGCCTGCACCGGTATCGCTATCCAGCGACAGCAGCGGACGTTCGAACGTCTGGTAGCCCTGGAACGCGTAGCTGACCGTGTCGCGCTGCGCCTTGAACCAGCGGCGGCAGCCTTGCGTGTGCAGCCACTGCTCGCGATGCACGCCGCGCGGGTT
>DATJJN010000025.1:0-2066 GCA_035492135.1 Paraburkholderia sp.
GCGGCGAGGGTGTTGGACAGATCCGTCAAAGCCGCGGATAGCCCTGCAATGCTTGGGGAAAACGACATGTTGAGCGCCTCTGGATTAACCGATATTGTAAGTCGGCGCCTGCGGCGCTGCAGGCCGGCGGCCCGAACTGCCTGGACCCGTGTTGAAGCGTTTGAACCGTGCTCGACTGTTCGATGCCGCCGCAACGATCCTTTGCCTCGCGCGCCTCATCCGCTGTTTGCGTCAATGCGTCATTGGCCTTAGCCGCGCTTCTATTACGCAATTCGACCACGCAATCTATCCCGCTGTTCGACCACAACTGAACCGACACTCACGAGCCGAGGAGACCCCGCCTTATGACGACGCCGCTGCTGGGCCGGATGATGGACGTGCCACTCAACGTGTCATCGCTGCTCGCGCATGCCGCGCGGCATTTTGGCAGTACCGAGATCGTGTCGCGCCGCATCGAAGGCGACCTGCATCGCTACACGTACCGCGCTTGCGAGCAGCGTGCGAAGCAATTGGCGCAGGCGCTGATCGCGCTCGCCGTCGAACCCGGCGAACGAATCGCGACGCTTGCATGGAATGGCTACCGGCATCTGGAGGCGTATTACGGCACCACCGGTTTCGGCGCGGTCTGCCACACGATCAACCCGCGGCTCTTTCCTGACCAGATCGCCTACATCATCAATCACGCGGACGACGCCTACGTGCTGTTCGACACCACGTTCGCCGCGCTCGTCGATGTGCTCGCGCCGCAGTGCCCGCGCGTGCGCGGCTGGATCGCGCTGACCGACGAGGCGCATCGGCCGTCGCTGCAAACGCCGGTGCTGTGCTACGAAACACTGATGGACGCGCAGGACGGCCTGTTCGATTGGCCCGTGCTCGACGAGCGTCAGGCGTCGTACCTGTGCTACACGTCCGGCACCACCGGCAATCCGAAGGGCGCGCTGTATTCGCATCGTTCGACCGTGCTGCATGCGTTCGGCGCGTCGCTGCCCGACGCGATGGGACTGTCCGCGCGCGACGCGGTGCTGCCGGTCGTGCCGATGTTCCATGTGAACGGATGGGGCATTCCGCACGCGGCGCCGCTGACCGGCGCGAAGCTCGTGTTTCCCGGCAAGGACCTCGACGGCAAGTCGCTCTATGAGCTGATGGAAAGCGAGCGCGTCACGTATTCGGCCGGCGTGCCGACCGTATGGCTCGGTCTTTTGAACTACCTACGCGAGGCCGGCGTGAAGTTTTCATCGCTGGAGCGCACGGTCATCGGCGGCTCCGCGTGTCCGCCCGCGATGCTGCGCATCTTCGAGGACGACTACGGCGTACAGGTCATTCATGCATGGGGCATGACCGAGATGTCGCCGCTCGGCACGCTCGCGAAACTCACGTGGGAGCAGAGCCAACGTCCGGTCGACGAGCGGCGCAAGCTGCTGGAAAAGCAGGGGCATGCGATGTACGGCGTCGACATGAAGATCGTCGGCGAGGACGGCCGCGATCTGCCGTGGGACGGCGTCGCGTTCGGCGATCTGTATGTGCGCGGGCCGTGGGTGATCGACCGTTATTTCCGCAAGGACGACTCGCCGCTCGTGGACGGCTGGTTTCCGACTGGCGACGTCGCGACGATCGATCCCGATAGCTTCTTGCACATCACCGACCGCTCGAAGGACGTGATCAAGTCCGGCGGCGAATGGATCAGCTCGATCGAGGTGGAGAACGTCGCGATCGCGCATCCGGCGGTCGCGGAGGCGGCCTGCATCGCATGCGCGCATCCGAAGTGGACCGAGCGCCCGCTGCTGGTCGTCGTGAAGCGCGCGGATCATGACGTGACGCGCGACGAACTGCTCGCGTTCTACGACGGCAAAGTCGCGCGCTGGTGGATTCCAGACGACGTCGTTTTCGTCGACGAACTGCCACATACCGCCACCGGCAAGCTGCAAAAACTGAAGCTGCGCGATCAGTTCCGCGACCACGTATTGCCATCCGTGCTGGAAGACAGCCGCGACTGCCCGCTGATGCCGGATACCCATGGCTAGGGGAAACCCCATCCGGCATCAAATTGAACGAGCGTGCTTTTTTGT
>DATJJN010000026.1:0-11050 GCA_035492135.1 Paraburkholderia sp.
ACAGGAAAACGTAATGGCTAAGGCTTCGAACAACACCGCGGCGCAACGCGTTCGCAAGAAGGTCAAGAAGAACGTCGCCGAGGGCGTGGTTCACGTTCACGCGTCGTTCAACAACACCATCATCACGATCACCGATCGTCAGGGCAATGCGCTGGCGTGGGCAACGTCGGGCGGCCAGGGCTTCAAGGGCTCGCGCAAGTCGACCCCGTTCGCAGCCCAGGTGGCCGCCGAATCGGCTGGCCGCGTGGCGATGGAATACGGCGTGAAGAACCTCGAAGTGCGGATCAAGGGCCCGGGCCCGGGTCGCGAATCGGCGGTGCGCGCGTTGCATGGTCTTGGTATCAAGATCACCGCGATCTCCGACGTGACGCCGGTTCCGCACAACGGCTGCCGTCCGCCGAAGCGTCGTCGCATCTGAGATGCCGCTTTTGCCTTGCGCCTGTTGTCGCCGTCGATCGCAAGACGCGGCGCCGACGGGCTGCTGGCGCTATTGAATTGACTAAGCCCACCGTTCGGCCCAAAGGGTCCGGACTAGCGCGGACGCACTAGCGACTCGCGTGATCAATTATCGAAGGAAAGCAAAGTGGCACGTTATATCGGCCCCAAAGCCAAGCTGTCCCGCCGTGAAGGCACTGATCTGTTCCTGAAGAGCGCACGCCGCTCGCTCGCCGACAAGTGCAAGCTCGACAGCAAGCCGGGTCAGCACGGCCGCACGTCGGGTGCGCGTACGTCCGACTATGGCACGCAGCTGCGCGAAAAGCAAAAAGTGAAGCGCATCTACGGTGTGCTCGAGCGCCAGTTTCGCCGCTACTTCGCAGAAGCCGATCGCCGTAAGGGCAACACCGGCGAGAACCTGCTGCAACTGCTGGAATCGCGTCTCGACAACGTCGTCTATCGCATGGGCTTCGGCTCGACGCGCGCTGAAGCGCGTCAGCTCGTGAGCCACAAGGCGATCGTCGTGAACGGCCAGGTCGCGAACATCCCGTCGCTGCAAGTGAAGGCGGGCGACGTCGTCGGCGTGCGCGAGCAGGCGAAGAAGCAGGCCCGTATCCTCGAGGCGCTGTCGCTTGCTGAGCAAGGCGGCATGCCGCAGTGGGTGTCGGTCGATGCGAAGAAGTTCGAAGGCACGTTCAAGAGCATGCCGGAGCGCAGCGACATCGCTGGCGACATCAACGAAAGCCTGATCGTCGAATTGTATTCGCGGTAATCGGATTGACGGCCGGGGTACCCCGCTTGCATCGCGCAACGGGTGGCCTCGGCTGTTTATTTTCAGGTTGTTACCGTCTCAGCCTTATCGGTGTAACGAGCCGAGGGTATTGAAAAGGAAAACCTATGCAAACCAGTTTGTTGAAACCCAAGATCATCGCTGTGGAATCGCTCGGCGACAACCACGCGAAAGTGGTCATGGAGCCGTTTGAACGCGGTTATGGCCACACCTTGGGTAACGCGCTTCGGCGCGTTCTGCTGTCGTCGATGATCGGCTACGCGCCGACCGAAGTGACGATCGCAGGCGTCGTGCATGAGTATTCGACGCTCGATGGTGTGCAAGAGGACGTGGTCAACCTGCTGTTGAACCTCAAGGGCGTGGTCTTCAAGCTGCACAACCGCGACGAAGTCACGGTCACGCTGCGCAAGGAAGGCGAGGGTGTCGTCACCGCCGGTGACATCGAACTCGCACACGACTGCGAAGTGATCAACCCGGATCACGTGATCGCGCATCTGTCGAAGGGCGGCAAGCTCGACGTGCAGATCAAGATCGAGAAGGGCCGCGGCTACGTGCCGGGCAATGTGCGCCGTTACGGCGACGAGTCGGCCAAGATCATCGGCCGCATCGTCCTCGATGCGTCGTTCTCGCCGGTTCGCCGCGTGAGCTACGCAGTGGAAAGCGCGCGTGTCGAACAGCGTACCGACCTCGACAAGCTCGTGATGAACATCGAAACCAACGGCGTGATCTCGCCGGAAGAAGCGATTCGCCAGTCGGCTCGCATTCTGGTCGATCAACTGTCGGTGTTCGCCGCGCTCGAAGGCACGGAAGCGGCTGCGGAAGTGCCGTCGCGCGCGCCGCAGATCGATCCGATCCTGCTGCGTCCGGTCGATGATCTCGAACTGACGGTTCGTTCGGCGAACTGCCTGAAGGCCGAGAACATCTACTACATCGGCGACCTGATCCAGCGTACCGAGAACGAGCTGCTGAAGACCCCGAACCTGGGTCGCAAGTCGCTCAACGAGATCAAGGAAGTGCTCGCGTCGCGCGGTCTCACGCTCGGCATGAAGCTCGAAAACTGGCCGCCGGCTGGTCTCGACAAGTAAAGCAGATGGCACGGACGCGGATTTTCCTTTAAAATCCGCGTCTTGCCTTATTTTTTACCGGCCCGTGCTTCACGCAGCGACGAAGCGATAGAAGAGCTGGACCAAAACTTTGATTCAAGGAAATTGAAATGCGTCACCGTCATGGTCTGCGGAAACTGAACCGCACGAGCAGCCACCGTCTGGCAATGCTCCGTAACATGTCCAACTCGCTGATCGAGCACGAAGTCATCAAGACGACGCTGCCGAAGGCGAAGGAACTCCGCAAGGTCGTCGAGCCGCTGATCACGCTCGGCAAGAAGCCGTCGCTCGCGAACCGCCGTCTGGCGTTCAACCGCCTGCGCGATCGTGACTCCGTCACGAAGCTGTTCGACGTTCTCGGTCCGCGCTTCGCGAACCGTCCGGGCGGCTACCTGCGCATCCTGAAGTTCGGCTTCCGCGTCGGCGACAACGCGCCGATGGCACTGGTCGAACTGCTCGATCGTCCGGAAGTCGCGGAAGAAAGCGTGCAGGAAGCGGAATAAGCTGCCTCACACCGAAAAAGCCAGGCCTTATAAGCCTGGCTTTTTTGCTTTCTGAGCTGGCCGCGACGCGGTGAAGCGCGCGGATCGCGGCGGTGCGGGGCTTCGTTCGCGGCACTCGGGCCGGTCAGAGCCTGTCGAACGCTGGTGGTAGCATAGCTGTCTGACCTTGTCGCGCTGCGGAGCTTGCGGTGACTCTCAATGTAATCCTGATGCTGACCACCGTGCCGGATGCCGATGCCGCCGAGCGGCTCGCGTCGACGGCGCTTGCAGCGCGCGTCGCCGCGTGCGTGACGCAACTCGGTGAGGTTCGTTCGCAATACCACTGGCAAGGCGCGATCGAATCGGCCGACGAAATCCAGTTGCTCTTCAAGACGAGTCTCGCCCGCGCGGCCGAGCTCGAGCAGTTCATCCAGAACCACCATCCGTACGAGACGCCGGAGATCCTGTCGTGGCAGGTGAGCGCGTCGAACACGTACGGACAGTGGGTCAATGCCGAAACCCAGCGTCCGATCCATGTCTAATCGCTTCGTCCGGCGCCCGCGCGCCGCGCTGTACTCCTTTCTGCTGCTGGTTCTGTGCGCGCTGCCGATTCTGTTCGGTGCGGGGCTCGCGCGGGCCGACGACGACTTTCTGCCGCCGGATCAGGCGTTCACGTTCAGCGCGACGGAGAACCCCGGCGCGGTCGACGTGCATTTCCGGATCGCGGACGGGTACTACATGTACCGCGAGCGCTTCGAATTCGCGGCGCGCGGCGGCAAGGCCACGCTCGGCGCGCCCCAGTTCCCGGCCGGTCATGTGAAGTTCGATCAGACGTTCCAGAAGAACGTCGAGACGTATCGCGGGGAAGTGACGGTTCGCGTCCCGGTGAAGCAGGCGGCGGGCGCGTTCGACCTCGCGGTGACGTCGCAGGGCTGCGCGGATGCCGGCATCTGCTATCCGCCGGCGCAGCATGTGTATCACGTGAGCGGTGCCGCGCTTCAGTCTGCCGGCGTGGGCGGTGCGGACAGTGCGGCGGCGCAGTCGCCTGCCCCTGCGGCTGCGCCGACCGACCCCTGGTACGAACGTGCGACCAGTGCCGACTACGCTCAGTCGTTGCTGCAAGGCGGCGGCTTTTTCACGATCGTCGGGCTGTATTTCGTCGCGGGGATGGTGCTGAGTCTGCTGCCCTGCTCGTATCCGATGATCCCGATCGTGTCGGCGATCATCATCGGCGAAGGGGCGCGCGTGACGCGGATGCGCGGCTTCGTGCTGTCGTTCGTGTACGTGCTCGGGATGGCGATTGTCTATACGGTGCTCGGCATTGCGGCTGCGCTCGTCGGACAGAGTCTCGGTGCGTGGCTGCAGAATCCGTTTGTGCTCGGCGCGTTCGCGCTGTTGCTGAGCGCGTTCGCCGTGTCGCTGATCGCCGGCGTCGATATCGCCATGCCGCGGCGCTGGCAGGACAGCGTGTCGCACGCTTCGCAGGGGCGGCCGAGCGGCAAGTTCCTCGCCGTCGCGGTGATGGGCGGATTGTCGTCGCTGGTGGTCGGTGCGTGCATGACCGCGCCGCTGTTCGCGGTGCTCGCGTTCATCGCGCACACGGGCAACGCGCTGCTCGGCGGCACCGCGCTGTTCGCGATGGGCGTCGGGCTCGGCGTGCCGCTGATGATCATCGGCGTCGGCGCGGGCGCGCTGCTGCCGCGCGCGGGCGTGTGGATGGACGGCGTAAAGGTGTTCTTCGGCGTGGTGTTGCTCGCGGCCGCGCTGTGGATCATCTGGCCGGTGCTCGCGTCGACCGCACGGATGCTGCTCGCCGCGTTCTGGCTGCTGCTCGCGGCGGCGGCGCTCGGTCTCTTCACGCCGCACGCGGGTGCGGCGACCGTATGGCGGCGCCTCGGGCGCGGCGTCGGTGCGGCGATGGCGATCTGGGCGGCGACGGTGCTCGTGGGCCTCGCAGCCGGTTCCGGCGATCCGCTGCGGCCGCTCGCGGTGCTCGCCTCACGCGGCGCGCCGGGCGGCGCCGCCGCGACGCCCGCGGCCGAGCTGACGTTCGCACCGGTCAGCTCGCCCGCGCAACTCGATGCGGCGCTGGGTTCGTCGGGCAAGCCGTCGATGCTCGATTTCTACGCGGACTGGTGCGTGAGCTGCAAGGAGATGGAGTCGCTGACGTTCCGCGACCCGCGCGTCCATGCTCGGCTGAAGCAACTGGATCTGCTGCGCGCGGACGTGACCGCAAACAATCAGGATGACCAGGCGCTGCTGAAACGCTTCGGGCTGTTCGGTCCGCCGGGAATCATTTTCTTCGATGGCAACGGGCACGAAGTGCTGCGCGTGGTCGGCTATGAGTCGGCGGAGCGCTTTCTTGGGCGACTCGATCGTTTGTCGGCGCCACCGCAGTCATAAGCGGGCGCGAGCGCGCCGAAGCCGCCCGCCAAAAGAAACGCGCATCGAACCGGACCGGTCGATGCGCGTTTCGTCTTTGATCACCGCGCCGCGTCCCGTCAGTGACGGACGGCACCCGCCGCAGGTCGCGCGTTACTTTTGCGCGCGCAGCAGTCTTGCGGCGTCGAGCGCGAAGTACGTGAGGATGCCATCGGCGCCCGCGCGCTTGAACGCGAGCAACGACTCCATCATCACCTTGTCGTGATCGAGCCAGCCGTTCTGCGCGGCGGCCTTCAGCATCGCGTATTCGCCGCTCACCTGGTACACGTAGGTCGGGAAGCGGAACTCGTCCTTCACGCGGCGAACGATATCGAGGTACGGCATGCCGGGCTTCACCATCACCATGTCGGCGCCTTCCTCGATGTCGAGGCGCACTTCGCGCAGCGCCTCGTCGCTGTTCGACGGATCCATCTGGTAGGTCATCTTGTTGCCCTTGCCGAGATTGGATGCCGAGCCGACCGCGTCGCGGAACGGGCCATAGAACGCCGACGCGTACTTCGCCGAATAGGCCATGATCCGCGTGTGAATGAAGCCCTCGCTTTCGAGCATTTCGCGCACGGAGCCGATGCGGCCGTCCATCATGTCCGACGGCGCGACGATGTCGACGCCCGCTTCGGCCTGCGCGCGCGCCTGGCCGACGAGGATCTCGATCGTCTCGTCGTTGATCACGTAGCCGTTGTCGTCGAGGACGCCATCCTGGCCGTGGCTCGTGTACGGATCGAGCGCGACGTCGGTGAGCACGCCGAGTTCCGGGAAGTGCTTCTTCAGCTCGCGCACGGCCCGTGGGATCAGGCCGTCGGCGTTGGTCGCCTCGATGCCGTCGGGCGTCTTTAGCGCGGGATCGATGGCCGGGAACAACGAGATCACCGGCACGCCGAGTTCGACGCATTGCTCCGCGACGCCCATCAGCAGATCGATCGACACGCGCTCGACGCCCGGCATCGACGGTACGGCTTCACGCACATTGTTGCCGTCGACAATGAACACTGGATAGATCAGGTCGTTGGTGGTGAGAAGGTTCTCGCGCATCAGGCGGCGGGAGAAATCGTCGCGACGCATGCGACGGGGGCGATGATGCGGGTAAAAGCTCATATCAGCGGTTATCTTGGTGGCAGATGGAGGCTTTCGGACGGCGGAAAGTTTCCGGGACAATGGTATATCATACCGGTCGAGCGAGGCGCACCGCGCCGGACTCCCCGCTTCTCCTCCCTGAGCGGGTGCCTGTCGTTCAACGATCAGGCTGTTAACCCGCCGGCAATGACGGCGGGTTTTTTTATGCGCGTCGCGCGGGCGGGCGCGGTGGATTACGCAGCGGAGTCCTCGTCCGCGACCTGCGGGGCGATCCAGCCTTCGATCACCGCATGCGCCTCGTCAAGGCCGACACGCTTGAGTGCCGAGAAAAGCTGCGCACTCAGCGTGCCTTCATAGCCCTCTTTGCGATATTCGTCGAAAGCCTTGTTCGCCGTGCGCAGCGCGACGACGTTCTCCTGCCGCGTCAATTTATCGCACTTCGTCAGTAGCGCATGGATGGGTTTGCCCGTCGGCGCGAACCACTCGATCATCCGGCGGTCGAGATCGGTCAGCGGACGGCGGGCGTCCATCATCAGGATCAATCCGGCGAGTTGCGAGCGCGTGCGCAGATACGCGGACAGCAATGCTTCCCAGTGCGCCTTCGAAGCTTCGGGCACTTCCGCATACCCGTAGCCGGGCAGGTCGACCAGATAGCCGGCCGGCTCGTCCGCCGCGCCGACCGAAAAGTAGTTGATGTGCTGGGTGCGGCCGGGCGTCTTCGACGCGAACGCGAGTCGCTTCTGGTTGCACAGCAGGTTGATGGCGGTCGATTTGCCCGCGTTGGAACGGCCGGCGAACGCGATTTCCGGTCGGGCGGTCGCTGGCAGGTCGCGCAGGTGATTGACCGTCGTGAAAAAGCGGGCTTGATGCAGCAGGAATGCCATGGCGGAAACCACAATATGAGACAGGGCGGCGGCGGGATCACGGCGCGGGAACGAGCGCCGTGGGAATAGCGCGATTATCGGGGCGAGCCCGGCTGGCGCGGTTGCGTGTAGCGCGTTATTGTACAATGCGACGGTTTACTGAATACCGCGGGGGCCGGCGCGCGGCCTTTGAGGTGATGATCAGTCGCCGTCGTCCTTTTGCAGAACCTGTTCCCACAAGACTAAACCGGGTGTGCGAATGAATCGACTGGGCAATTCCTTCAAGGTGCTCGAGATTGCAATAGCGGCGGTGGGTCTGACAGTCACTCTCTCAACAACAGCGGCATTCGCCGCCGATGCGGTCAACCCCGCAGGCAAGCCCGATCTCGCGCGAGGCCAGGCGATCGCCACCCAGGTCTGCGCCGCCTGCCACGGCGCGGACGGCAACAGCACCGGCGGTGCGTATCCGAAACTCGCCGGCCAGCACGCCGACTATCTCGTCAAGCAACTGAAGGATTTCCGCCCGCAGCCGGGCGGCAAGCCTGCATTGCGCAGCAATCCGATCATGGTGGGCTTCGCGAGCGCGTTGTCTCCCCAGGATATGATCAATGTCGCTGCGTATTTCTCGTCGCAAACCCCGAAGCCCGGGTACGCTCGCAACGCCGCGACGGTGCCGCTCGGTCAGAAGATCTGGCGCGCCGGCATCGCCGATCGCGGCGTGCCGGCCTGTGCGGCCTGTCATGGTCCGACCGGCCAGGGCATTCCGATCCAGTATCCGCGGCTGTCGGGGCAGTGGGCGGAGTATGTGGCCGCCCAGATCGACGCGTTCGAGGACGGCACGCGCAACAACAGCGAGCCGATGCACCAGATCGCGCACCGCCTGTCGACCGACGAGATCAAGGCTGTCTCGGACTACGTTGCGGGACTGCACTGACGGACGGCACGCATCGTGCGTGTGACATTCGCCTGACACCGGTCGACCGGAAAATAACAGAACAAGGGTGAGGGCACCGCAAAGCGTCGCGGGCCAGCACCCTTTTTTGCTGTCCAGCTGGAGTTTGAATGAGCGTCACCACCTCGGGTCTGCAGTTGAAGGTTCGTCAGCGAGCCGTGCGCAATGCGGTCGAACTGCTCAGTTCGATGCGGTTCGCGATCTCGCTGCTCGTCATTCTCGCGATCGCGAGCGTGATCGGCACCGTGCTCACGCAGGACGATCCGTATCCGAACTACGTGAACCAGTTCGGTCCGTTCTGGGCCGACATCTTTCGCGCGCTGTCGCTGTACACCGTGTACAGCGCGTGGTGGTTCATGCTGATCCTCGGCTTTCTCGTCGTGTCGATCTCGCTGTGCGTGATCCGCAACGGCCCGAAGATGATCGCCGACTTGCGCAGCTGGAAGGACAAGGTCCGCGAAGGCAGCCTGCGCGCGTTTCACCACAAGGGCGAATTCGAAGTCGACGGCACGACGCGCGCCGCGACCGCCGCGACGCTCGGCCAGCTCGCGCGCCGCCTCGGCTACCGCTTCGTCACGCGCGAGACCGACGGCGCGACGCTGATCGCCGGCAAGCGCGGCGCGCTGACCCGCATCGGCTACATCTTTGCGCACCTCGCGATCGTCGTGATCTGCATCGGGGGGCTGCTCGACAGCAACCTGCCGGTCAAGCTGCAGATGTGGCTCTTCGACAAGACGCCGGTCCGCAGCAACGGGACGATCAGCGAGATCGGGCCGGAGCATCGGCTCCCGCTGTCGAACCCGACGTTCCGCGGCTATGCGTGGGTGCCGGAGGGACAGTATGTGTCAACCGCGATACTCAATGAGCCGGACGGCTCGCTGATCCAGGACCTGCCGTTTTCGATCGAACTGAAGAAGTTCATCGTCGATTACTACTCGACAGGCATGCCGAAGCTGTTTGCAAGCGACATCGTCGTCGTCGATCACAAGACCGGCCAGCGTATTCCGGCGCGCGTCGAGGTGAACAAGCCGTTCTCGTACGACGGCGTGTCGATCTACCAGTCGAGCTTTCAGGACGGCGGCTCGCAGTTGCAGATGACCGGCTGGCCGATGACCGGCGCGAGCACGAAGCCGTTCGCGTTCGGCGGTACGGTCGGCGCGTCGGCGCCGCTGTCCGCGTCGGCGCCGGGCGCCGACGGCGAGACCATCGAGTTCGCCGACTTCCGCGCGATCAACGTCGAGAACATCTCGTCGGGCAGCGGCGCAACCGATACGCGCGGCGTCGCGCACCGCTCGCTCTCGGAAGCGTTCGACGAGCGGCTCGGTTCCGGCGCGAAGACCTCGAAACCGGTGGATCTGCACAACATCGGGCCGTCGGTGCAGTACAAGGTGCGCGACAAGGACGGCCAGGCGCGCGAGTACAACAACTACATGCTGCCGGTCGATATCGGCGGCTCGAAGATGTTCCTCGCCGGCATGCGCGTGAATCCGGACGATCCGTTCCGCTATCTGCGGATTCCGGCCGACAGTGCGAACTCGCCGCACGAGTGGATGCTGCTGCGCGCCGCGTTCGCGGATCCGAAACTGCGCGAGGCGGCCGCGCAGCGCTTCGCCGAGCGCTCGGTGCCCGCGTCGAACGCGCCGCTGCAGCAGCATCTGCGCGAGAGCGCATCGCGCGTGCTGGCGCTCTTTGCCGGCGCCGCCGCGCAGCCGACGGGCCCGGGCGCGAACCCGGAAACGGCCGCCGGCTTCCAGGCGGTGGCCGGGTTCATCGACAAGTCGGTGCCGAAGGGCGAGCAGGAAAAGGCCGCCGGCCTGCTGATGCGGATGCTCGAAGGCGCGACCTGGGATCTGTGGCAACTCGCGCGCGTGCAGGCGGGCGAGCCGCAGATGCAGCCCGACGCCGACGCCGCGCGCTTCGTGCAGGATTCGATCAATGCGGTATCTGACAGCTTTCTGTATGGTTCTCCGGTCTATCTGCAGCTAGATTCGTTCAAACAGGTACAGGCGTCGGTGTTCCAGCTCACCCGGGCACCGGGCAAGAAAGTCGTGTATCTTGGCAGCCTGCTGCTCGTCGCGGGGATCTTCTCGATGTTCTACGTGCGCGAGCGGCGCCTGTGGTTCTGGCTGAAGGACAACGGCAATCGCGGCGTGGAGGTGATCATGGCGATGTCCACGGCGCGTCGGACCCTCGACTTCGAGAAGGAATTCGCCCGCACCCGCGACGCGGTCGCGCGTGCACTCGGCGTCAAGCCGGGCGGCGGCGACACAGGCACGGACCGTGCATCAACGGTGCCTCCCACGGACTCTGACGATTCGGACCGGTAAGCTCATGGACTTGACTCAGGTTTCTTCTTCCGCGGATGCACGTCGCGCCGGGCGGGCCGCACGCGCGGCAACGGCCGCCGAGAGCGCCGTCACGCTGCCCGACGAACGGCCGTTCCTGCGCCGCCTGACGGCGTTCGACTGGCTCTTTGCGCTGATGGTCGTCGGCGGCGCGGGATTCGCGCTGTCGCGCTACCACGCGTACATGAACTACTACGACAAGCTGGTGCTGATGGGCACGGTGCCGGCCCTCGTCGTGCTCGGCTGGCGGTGGAAGCCGGCGCGTGTGCTCGCGATCGGCATCGCGGCGCTGTCGCTCATTGCGATCCAGATCTATCAGGGCGACCTGTCCCGCGCCGACTCGGCGTTCCTCCTCAAGTATTTCCTGTCGAGCCAGTCGGCGATCCTGTGGATGAGCGCGCTCTTCGTGCTCGCGACGCTGTTCTACTGGATCGGCCTGTTGTCGCGCTCGCCGACGGGCGGCGCGATCGGCACGCGGCTCACGTGGGCCGCCGTGCTGATGGGCTTCGTCGGGATGATGGTGCGCTGGTACGAGTCGTACCTGATCGGCGCGGACGTCGGCCATAT
>DATJJN010000027.1:0-2525 GCA_035492135.1 Paraburkholderia sp.
GGACTACCTGACCGAAACCGACGCGGAAGTCGAACGTCTGATCGCGGCGCGCATCGCCGACTCGTTCCCCGACGACGATTTCTTCGGCGAAGAGGGCGGTGGGTCGTTCGGCCGCGACGTGTGGATCGTCGATCCGATCGACGGCACCGCGGATTTCGCCCGCGGCGTGCCGCACTTCTGTGTGTCGATCGCGTTCGTGCGCGACGGCCGCACGGAAATCGGCGTGCTCTACGATCCGATGCTCGACGAGCTTTTCGCCGCGCGGCGCGGTGCGGGCGCGACGCTAAACGGCGCGCCGATCAAGGTCAGCACGATCGCGGACATCCGCCAGTCCGTTGTCGAACTGGGCTGGTCGTCGCGCATTCCGTTCGAAGGCTTTGCGACCGTGCAGGGGCGGCTACAGGCGCTCGGCGCGGGCGTGAAGCGGCGCGGCTCCGGCGCGCTCGGCATCGCATATGTCGCGATGGGGAGGCAGGACGCGTATTGCGAACTGCACATCAACTCGTGGGATGCGGCGGCCGCGGTGCTGCTCGTCGAAGAGGCGGGCGGCTGGGCGAACGACTTCCTCACGCCCGAATGTCTGCGCAACGGCAATCGCGTGATCGTGTGCACGCCGGCATTGCGTGAGCAGATCGAGCGCGCGATGGATATCTAAACCGGGACATTTGAACCAGGATATCTGAGCCCGGATAGCTGAACCGCGCGCCGTCCGCGGTTCTTCGTCCCGACGCATCGGTGCGCGGCGCGAGAGCCAGGGGCAGCGCAACCTCATTAGGCCGACTGGTGCGTCCTGATGTAGTTCTTCCGGATCGGCGATGACGGCGGTTCCTGCGCCGCGTTAATGCGCTTCTCGGCGGCCACAATACTATTGATCACATCGACGTAGAGAAGCCGCAAGTTTTCGGCATAGTTAGGGCCCGGCGCCGGAACGTAACGCCGGACGTCCGACGGGAATTTAGGCCGGTCGAGCGGCACTTCCGGCAGCTTGCGCCCGGCGTCCGCATCCTGCGCGAGGAGTGCGTTTTCCCACTCGAGCAGTTGGTCTCGAAGCCGTTCTGGCTTGAACGCCATCAGCTGTGCCAAGCGGCCGGGATCGCTTTTTTGCAGTTTCTCCACTTGTTCAGACGTGAGGTCGCGCAGTTCGGTGAACGCACGCGCGTGGGCCTCGTCGCGCGATATCAGCCTCACAAAATACTCGAGACGCTTGCCCGGTGTCGCGCCGGGCCCGCTTAACGCCTGCGCCTGGTCGAGTGCCTGCATGACCTCTTTTTTGCTGGTCTCCGCGGCACGCTGATGTACATCGATCTGACTCTTTATCGTGTCGGTGATCTGCTTCTGCAACGAATGTTTGATCTGGCTCGCCGCGGAAAAGATCGACTCGCGATCCGCTTTTGTATCCGCGTGGCGAAACTGCCGTTTGAGATCGCTCAGCTGGTCGAGATCTTCCTGTGCGCTATCGCCGAGCAGGTCGCTGCCGAACGGCACATTGAAGATGGCCTGCGCGCGCTCGCTCGGGTCGGTCCGAGCCTCCTGATACTCGCGGCGGATCTGGTCGCGAAGCGTCCTGGCCTCGTGGGCGTGCTGGTCGCGCAGCCATGCATTCGATGTCGATTCGAACGCGTCCCACGTTGCTTTCATCTTTTCGCGATACTCAGTGGCGACATCTGCCGGCAATTGCGCGAGCATGCCCAGATCGCGCTGCACATCCTGCTCGAAATCGCGTGCATCGTCGGGGTAGCCGGCCATCGCGGCCTGTTCGAGCTGCGCGCTCTGTTCGGCGTTGTCCGTATCGCCGGCAGCATTGGCGTCTTTTTTGTCGTAACGCGCGAGCAACGAGGTCAGTTCGGCCTCGGTGGCGTGTCTCGAATCGGGCGGCGCTTGCAGCGGCTCCACCCCGGTTTGCGGCGTCGCGAGCGCAGGGGTAGAAGACTCGCCTCGCGCCATCAGCTGGGCGGCTGACCGCAACGAAGGCGCCGGCCCCTGTCTGTTGTGCGGACTATGTGGGGCGCGCTTGCGGCGGAGCGAACGTGTCGCGTCCGGTTCGCGGCGCGGCGCCGCGTCGAAAGCCTGATGTGAATCGGGGTCCGCGCTGGAGACCGGGCGGGCGGCGACAGTGGAACGCGTTGCGGATGTCGTCATGGGCTGCCTTATGTGGAAGAGGGGTGGTTCGCATCGGCGAAACCGCCCCTCTATCAAAGCAGAGCCCACGTGCGCGAGGTGTTATTCCGATAACGTCACGGCGCCGCGCATGCTCGAGCCGGACCGCGGCCGCGGCCGTGCATCAGGCGCGCGCATCGCGCTCGACGATCCACTCGTGCGCCGGATCGTTCTTGAAGTGCCAGACGCGCTGCGTGCCGGCCATCACGTTCAGATAGTACGAGTCATAGCCATACGGCACGATCACCGGATGGTAGCCGCGCGGCACCATCACGACGTCGTGATCCTCGACGGCCATCGATTCGTCGATATCGCGCTCGTCGGTATAGACGCGCTGAAACGCAAAGCCTTGCCGCGGATTGAGCCGA
>DATJJN010000028.1:0-14086 GCA_035492135.1 Paraburkholderia sp.
CGCCACCCGCGCCACCCGCGCCACCCGCGCCACCCGCGCCACCCGCGCCACCCGCGCCACCCGCGCCACCCGCGCCACCCGCGCCACCCGCGCCACCCGCGCCACCCGCGCCACCCGCGCCACCCGCGCCACCCGCGCCACCCCCCGCCCGGACTGGCATAATTACGGATTCCCCGTTTTATTTGGACGACCGCCATGTCCGGCAACACGCTCGGTACGCTTTTCACCGTCACCACTTTCGGCGAGTCCCACGGCCCCGCGATCGGCTGCGTGATCGACGGCTGTCCGCCGGGCATGACGCTGTCCGAAGCCGACATCCAGATCGAACTCGATCGCCGCAAGCCCGGCACGTCGCGCCACGTCACGCAGCGTCAGGAAGCCGACCAGGTCGAGATCCTGTCCGGTGTGTTCGAGGGCCGGACCACCGGCACGCCGATCGCGCTCATGATCCGCAACACCGACCAGCGCAGCAAGGACTACGGCAACATCGCCGAGACGTTCCGCCCCGGCCACGCCGACTACACCTACTGGCAGAAGTACGGCATCCGCGACTATCGCGGCGGCGGGCGTTCGTCCGCGCGCCTGACCGCGCCGACCGTCGCCGCGGGCGCGGTCGCGAAGAAGTGGCTGCGCGAGCGGTTCGGCGTCGAGGTGCGCGGCTACATGCGCTCGCTCGGCGAGATCGACGTGCCGTTCGTCGACTGGAAGCACGTGCCGGAGAACCCGTTCTTCGTGCCGAATGCCGATGTCGTCCCGCAGCTCGAAGCGTACATGGACGCGTTGCGCAAGGACGGCGACTCGATCGGCGCGCGCATCAACGTGGTCGCGTCGGGCGTGCCGGTCGGCTGGGGCGAGCCGCTGTTCGACCGGCTCGATGCGGACATCGCGCACGCGATGATGGGCATCAACGCGGTGAAGGGGGTCGAAATCGGCGCGGGGTTCGCGAGCGTCGCGCAGCGCGGCTCGCAGCACGGCGACGAGCTGACCCCGAACGGCTTCCACGGCAATCACGCGGGCGGCGTGCTCGGCGGCATCTCGACGGGGCAGGACATCACGGTGTCGATCGCGATCAAGCCGACGTCGAGCATCCGCACGCCGCGCCGCTCGATCGACAAGGCGGGCGACTCCGCGACCGTCGAGACGTTCGGGCGTCACGATCCGTGCGTCGGCATCCGCGCGACGCCGATCGCCGAGGCGATGCTCGCGCTCGTGCTGATCGACCATGCGCTGCGTCATCGCGCGCAGTGCGCGGACGTCGTCGTCACCACGCCGAAGATCGCCGCGAGCGACGAGTAATCCGCGCAGCGCTCAGTCCAGCCGCAAAAAAACCGCTTGGTCCCGAAGGGCGCAAGCGGTTTTTTATCGGCGAAAGAAACGCGCGGCACGAAACGCGCGGCGGGTCACATGTTCGGATAGTTCGGCCCGCCGCCGCCTTCCGGCGTCACCCACACGATGTTCTGCGTCGGGTCCTTGATGTCGCACGTCTTGCAGTGCACGCAGTTCTGCGCGTTGATCACGAGGCGATCGCTGCCGTCGTCGTTCTTCACGAACTCGTAGACGGCGGCCGGGCAGTAGCGGCTCTCCGGGCCCGCATAGGTGCGCAGGTTCACGTCGACCGGCACGTTCGCGTCCTTCAACGTGAGGTGCGCGGGCTGGTTCTCCTCGTGATTCGTGTTCGAGATGAACACCGACGACAGTCGATCGAACGTCAGCTTGCCATCCGGCTTCGGATAGTCGATCGGCTTGCACTGCGACGCCGGCTTCAGCATTTCGTGGTCGCGATGCGGGTGATGCAGCGTCCACGGCACGTTGCCGCCGAGGAGCTTCTGCTCGATGCCGACCATCAGCGTGCCGAGGTAGAGTCCCTTGCTCATCCACTGCTTGAAGTTGCGCGCGCGATGCAGTTCGCTGTGCAGCCACGACGTCTTGAACGCCGCCGGATAGGCGACGAGTTCGTCGTGCTGGCGGCCGGCCTGCACGGCGTCGAATGCGGCCTCGGCGGCGAGCATGCCCGTCTTGATCGCCGCGTGGCTGCCCTTGATGCGCGATGCATTGAGGAAGCCGGCATCGTCGCCGACGAGCGCGCCGCCCGCGAACACGAGCTTCGGCAGCGACATCAGCCCGCCCGCGGTGATCGCGCGCGCGCCGTACGACACGCGCTTGCCGCCTTCGAGGAACGGGCGGATCGCCGGGTGCGTCTTATAGCGCTGGAACTCCTCGAACGGCGACAGATACGGATTCGAATACCCGAGGCCGACGACGAAGCCGATCATCACCTGGTTGTTGTCGATGTGATACAGGAACGAGCCGCCGTAGGTCTGCGTATCGAGCGGCCAGCCGGCCGTGTGGATCACGAGGCCGGGCCGATGCTTCGCCGGATCGATTTCCCACAGTTCCTTGATGCCGATGCCGTACACCTGCGGATCGGCGTCGCGATTCAGCTTGAACTTGTCCTGCAACTGACGGCCGAGGTGACCGCGCGCGCCTTCGCAGAACAGCGTGTATTTGGCGTGCAGCTCCATGCCGAGCTGGAAATTCCCGGTCGGCTGGCCGTCACGGCCGACGCCCAGGTGGCCGGTCGCGACGCCCTTCACCGAGCCGTCGTCGTGGTACAGCACCTCGGCGGCCGGAAAGCCCGGGAAGATCTCGACGCCGAGCGCCTCGGCCTGTTGGCCGAGCCAGCGCGTGACGTTCGCGAGGCTGATCACGTAGTTGCCGTGGTTCTTGAAATTGTCCGGCAGCGCCCAGTTCGGCACGGCCGTCGCGCCGGTTTCGGACAGGAACAGGAAGCGGTCTTCGGTGACCGGCACGTCGAGCGGCGCCCCTTTTTCCTTCCAGTCCGGGATCAGTTCGTCGATCGCGCGCGGGTCCATCACCGCGCCGGAGAGGATATGCGCCCCGATTTCCGAGCCTTTTTCGAGTACGCACACGCCAATCTCGACGCCTTTTTCCTGCGCGAGCTGCTTCAGGCGGATCGCTGCCGACAGCCCGGCCGGGCCGCCGCCGACGATCACCACGTCGTATTCCATCGATTCGCGTGGGCCGTATTGCTCCAAAAGACTTGCGGGGGTCATCAATCCTCCTCTTCCCATTAGAATGCTTTTTTCGGGATCGTATTGTCCGGGAACCCCTCCCGGCCCGCAACCCGAAACGCCAAGATTAGCACGACCGTTCAGTTCAGTGCGGCGCTCCGGCTGGAGGGCCGCCCAATCGACGTCCGGCTTCGCAATTCGTTGCGGGCACAACCAGGAAAACACCGTAAATGGGTCGTTCGATCAATCTGGAAGGCAAGGTGGCGATGATAACGGGCGCGTCGAGCGGCCTCGGCAAGCGTTTCGCGCAGGTGCTGTCGCAGGCGGGCGCGAAGGTCGTGCTCGCGAGCCGGCGCGTCGAGCGTCTGAAGGAGCTGCGCGCGGAAATCGAGGCGAACGGCGGCGCGGCGCACGTGGTGTCGCTCGACGTGACCGACTACCAGAGCATCCGCTCGGCGGTCGCGCACGCGGAGACCGAGGCGGGCACCATCGACATCCTCGTGAACAACTCGGGCGTCTCGACCACGCAGAAGCTGAGCGACGTGACGCCCGCCGACTTCGAATACGTGTTCGATACGAATACGCGCGGCGCGTTTTTCGTCGCTCAGGAAGTCGCGAAGCGGATGATGATGCGCGGCAACGGCGGCGCGGCGAAGCCGGCGTACCGGATCATCAACATCGCGTCGATGGCGGGGCTGCGCGTGCTGCCGCAGATCGGCCTGTACGCGATGAGCAAGGCCGCCGTCGTGCACATGACGAAGGCGATGGCGCTCGAATGGGGGCGTTACGGGATCAACGTGAACGCGATCTGTCCCGGCTACATCGACACCGAGATCAACCATCACCACTGGACGACCGAGCAGGGCCAGAAGCTGATCGCGATGCTGCCGCGCCACCGCGTCGGCACGCCCGCGGACCTGGACGGACTGTTGCTGCTGCTCGCCGCCGACGAATCGCAATTCATCAACGGCTCGATCATTTCGGCCGACGACGGCTTCGGGCTCTCGTAGGACACGGGACCGAAGCCCGCTTTTTTACCGCAAGAGAAGAAGTGCGATGACTGAGTACCATCCTGTTTTTGAAATGTCGATGCCGATCCGCTGGGGCGACATGGACGCATTCGGCCACGTGAACAACACGGTCTACTTCCGCTACATGGAGCAGACGCGGATTTCGTGGTTCGAGCACATCGGGATCGCGGGCGGCAACGACGAAGGGCAGGGGCCGGTGATCGTGAACGCGTCGATGGAGTTCCTCAAGCAGTTGCACTACCCGGGCGACATCGTGTGCAGGATGAGCGTCGGACAGCCTGGCCGCAGCAGCTTCGATACCGGTTTCGAACTGCGCCGCGCGGACGATCCGCACACCGTGTATGCGCGCGGCACCGCGCGTTGCGTGTGGATCGACCATGCAGCGGGCAAGTCGGTGCCGATGCCCGACGCGCTGCGCACGACGATCGAGCAGGCCGCGACGGTCAAGGCCTGAGTTCGCGCAACGGCCGCTACTGGCCGAGCAGGCGCTGCATCAGCTCGGTCGCGTTGCCGGTGTCGTACTTGCGCATGAGCCGCGCGCGATAGACGTCGACCGTGCGCGAGCTGATGTCGAGGATGCGGCCGATCTGCTTGCTGGTCTTGCCGGTGACGAGCAGCGCGGCGATCTCGCGTTCGCGCGGCGTCAGTTCGACCGCGACGCGGCGCGTCGCCGACAGGTCTTCGAAGGTCCACACGCCGGCCGCGTGCGGATCGTGGCGATCGAGCGAGCGGCCGGTCACGTGGCACCAGAACAGCTCGCCGTCTGCGCGCTTCATGATGCGGTCGTCGGCGTAGGTGCCGTGCGCGGTCATGATCGGCGGAATGCGCATGCCGATGCGCTCGAATTCGTCGGCCGACGGATACAGCACCTGGAACGACTGGCCGATCACCGCGTCGCGCGTGCAGCGGAAGATCGCGGCGAGCTGGTCGTTGCAGTCCTCGATCATGCGCTCGCGCGACAGCACGAGCCCGACGGGCGCGAGATGAAAGGCGGTCTGATAGTCGAGCGGAGCGTGGGCGGCCATGACGGGCGATGCGGGTATGACTTTATGTAGTTTTGCGTATTGTGCCGTATCTGCCGCGAAGCGTACCCTTTGAACCAGCGGAGCCGCGCTGTAACGAACGGCTTCCGACATCCATGCGAGGAAGGAAGGGACACAGATGAACAAGGTCTATGGGAGCGCGGCCGCCGCGCTCGAAGGCATCGTGAAGGACGGACAGACGTTCGCTGTCGGCGGCTTCGGGCTGTGCGGGATTCCCGAAGCGCTGATCGCCGCGCTGCGCGATTCGGGCGTGCAGGGCATCACGTGCATCAGCAACAACGCGGGCGTCGACGGCTTCGGGCTCGGCCAGCTGCTGCAAACGCGGCAGATCAAGAAAATGATTTCGTCGTATGTCGGCGAGAACAAGGAGTTCGAGCGGCAGTATCTCGCCGGCGAACTCGAACTGGAATTCACGCCGCAAGGCACGCTCGCGGAAAAGCTGCGCGCGGGCGGCGCCGGCATTCCGGCGTTCTTCACGAACACCGGCTACGGCACGCTGATCGCCGAGGGCAAGGAAACGCGTCAGTTCGGCGAGAACCACTATGTGCTCGAACACTCGCTGACCGCCGACGTCGCGCTCGTCAAGGCGTGGAAGGCCGACAAGTCGGGCAACCTGATCTATCGCCGCACCGCGCGCAACTTCAACCCGATGTGCGCGATGGCCGGCAGGATCACGGTCGCGGAAGTCGAGGAGATCGTCGAGAACGGCGAACTCGATCCGGACAACATCCACACGCCGGGCATCTTCGTGCAGCGCATCGTGCTGAATGCGCATCCGGAAAAACGCATCGAACAACGTACCGTCCGCGCGAAAGGAGAGTGAAGATGGCCTGGACTCGTGACGAAATGGCCGCGCGCGCGGCGCAGGAACTGCAGGACGGCTTCTACGTGAACCTCGGCATCGGCTTGCCGACGCTGGTCGCGAACCACGTGCCGGCCGGCGTCGAAGTGTGGCTGCAGTCGGAGAACGGCCTGCTCGGCATCGGCCCGTTCCCGACCGACGACGAAGTCGACGCCGACATGATCAACGCCGGCAAGCAGACGGTGACGACGTTGCCGGGCTCGTCGATTTTCTCGTCGGCGGATTCGTTCGCGATGATTCGCGGCGGCCACATCAACCTCGCGATCCTCGGTGCGATGCAGGTGAGCGAAAAGGGCGACCTCGCGAACTGGATGATCCCCGGCAAGATGATCAAGGGGATGGGCGGCGCGATGGATCTGGTCGCGGGCGTCAAGCGCGTAGTCGTGCTGATGGAGCACGTCGCGAAGGGCGACCAGCACAAGATCCTCGAAGGGTGCACGCTGCCGCTGACGGGCGTCGGCGTCGTCGATCTGATCATCACCGATCTCGGCGTGATCGAAGTGACCGACGCGGGCCTGAAGGCGGTCGAACTGGCGCCGGGCGTGACGGTCGACGAGATCAGGGCGAAGACCGGCGCGCCGCTCGACGTGAGCGCGGTGAGCTGAACCGGCGCGCCGGCCGCCGTCGCGGCGGGCGGCGCGTTCGAGCGCGTTCGAAGTTGCGAATGGCGGGTGGCACGCGGTTCGAACGATGCAGCACTGGCGGGTGGGGCGGAGGTCTCGCCCGTTTTGCTTTTTCGGCGGCAACGCAGTATTCAGGCGCGGCTCGCGATCGTCGAGCCGTTCATCCGTACCTCCATTCACGGGACTTCGCGATGACCCTCACTTCCGTTTCGCCGGCCGTCCCCCGCCAGCAGTTCGTCCAGTGCGCGAGCCCGTCCGGGCTGCATCGCATCGCTTATACCGAGTGGGGCGAGCGCGACAACACGCGCGTGCTCGTGTGCGTGCACGGGCTCACGCGCTCGGGCCGCGACTTCGACCGGCTCGCGTCCGCGCTGTCCGATCGCTATCGCGTCGTGTGTCCGGACGTCGTCGGGCGGGGGCTGTCGTCGTGGCTCGCCGATCCGAGGGGCTATGGCATCCCGCAATACGTCGCAGACATGGTCACGCTGATCGCGCGGCTCGATGTCGGGCGCGTCGACTGGTTCGGCACGTCGATGGGCGGGCTGATCGGCATGGCGCTCGCGGGCCTGCCCGATACGCCGATCCGCAAGATGGTCGTGAACGACGTCGGCCCGCACATCGAGCCGGTCGCGCTCGAGCGCATCGGCAGCTATCTCGGCCGCGACGAACTGTTCGCGACGCTGCAGGACGGCATCGACCGCGCGGCGGAACTGGCGAACTCGTTCGGACCGCTGTCGGCGGACGAATGGCGCGCGATCAACACGCCGTTGCTGCACGAGGTCGAAGGCGGGTGGCGCTTCCGTTACGACCCGCGCATCGCGCAGCCGTTTGCCGCCGTCACGCCGGAGCAGAACGCCACCGCCGAGGCCTGGCTGTGGCGCTCGTTCGCGGCGATCGACGCGCCGGTGCTCGTCGTGCGCGGCGCGCAATCGGACCTGCTGTCGCGCGACACGGTCGTGAAGATGGTGGCGACCGGACGGCGCGTGTCGAGCGTCGAGATCGAAGGCGTCGGCCATGCGCCGGCGTTTGTCGACACCCGGCAGATCGACATCGCGAAAGGGTTCTTCGACGGCGCGCCCGGCGCCGCGTCATAATACGAGATTGGCCTCACGCGCAATGTGCGCGCGACGCGGATGCGCCGCGTCCGGTCGGGGCTCAATCTCCAGAGGAACGTTTTCATGGCAGTCATTCGTCACCACGTCGGCCCGCGTCTGTCGGAGACGGCGGTTCACAACGGCACCGTCTATCTGGCGGGCCAGATCGCCGAGGATACGACGCAGGACATCGCCGGCCAGACCCGCGAGGTGCTCGGCCACATCGACCGCCTGCTCGCCGAAGTCGACAGCGACAAGTCGCATCTGCTGTCGGTGCAGATCTATATCGCGGACATGAAGGACTTCGCCGGCATGAACGCGGCGTGGGACGCATGGGTCGCGCAGGGCGCGACGCCGCCGCGCGCGACCGTCGAGGCGAAGCTCGCGAATCCGGCGTGTCTCGTCGAAATCGTCGTGGTCGCCGCCCAGCGCGGCTGACGCGGCTTTCTTCCGTTCATTTCGTTTTCCGGCCGGTCTTCCGGCGCAATCCGTTTCATGAGTAGCGATACCCCTCCGTCCGTTTCCGCCACGCCGGCGGTGCTGCCGTCGATCGACGACGCGCTCGCGTACGTGCGCGAGCACGCCGGCGACGCGCGCGTCGCGAGCGGCGAGCCGCTCGTCGAGCACGCGCAGGGAACCGCGTCGATCATGCAGACGCTGAACGTCGATCCGCCGGCGGTGCTCGCGGCGGCGCTGTTCAATCTGCCGCCGCATCTGGACGATCCGGAGAACGCGATCGCCGCGCGCTTCGGCGACGAGGTCGCGAAGCTCGTGTTCGACGTGCGCAAGCTGCTGCGCCTCGGCACGGTCGGCACGCGCGTCACGCAGAACGCGCCGGAGGAATCGCGCGACGCGCAGTCGGCGCGGCGCGCGCAGGTCGAGGCGCTGCGCAAGATGCTGCTCGCGTTCGCGCAGGACATCCGCGTCGTGCTGATCCGGCTCGCGTCGCGCGTGCGGTCGCTGCGCTGGTACGCGGCGCAGAAGATCACGCCGGCGCCCGAAGTCGCCCGCGAGACGCTCGACATCTACGCGCCGCTCGCGAACCGGCTCGGGATCTGGCAACTGAAGTGGGAGCTGGAAGATCTCGCGTTCCGCTTCGAGGAGCCCGACACCTACAAGCGGATCGCGAAGCTGCTCGACGAAAAGCGCGTCGAGCGCGAGGCGTACGTCACGCAGGCGATCGAGCGGCTGCAGCAGGAACTCGTCGCCGCGAACCTCCCCGCGGAAGTGAGCGGCCGGCCGAAGCACATCTACAGCATCTGGAAGAAGATGCGCGGCAAGGATCTCGACTTCTCGCGGCTTTACGACGTGCGCGCGTTCCGCGTGATCGTGCCGGACATCAAGGATTGCTACACGGTGCTCGGCATCGTGCACAACCTGTGGCAGCCGGTGCCGAAGGAGTTCGACGACTACATCTCGCGGCCGAAGCCGAACGGCTATCGCTCGCTGCACACGGTCGTGATCGGCGACGACGGGCGCGCGTTCGAAGTGCAGATCCGCACGCACGAGATGCATCAGTTCGCCGAATACGGCGTCGCCGCGCACTGGCGCTACAAGGAGGCGGGCACGCGCGGCTACGGCGGCCAGGTGAGCGCGTCGGGCCGTTACGACGAGAAGATTGCGTGGCTGCGCCAGCTGCTCGCGTGGAAGGACGACGTGTCCGACGGCCGCGAGACGTGGGAACAGTTGCGCCACGCGGCGCTCGACGACGACCAGATCTACGTGCTGACCCCTCAGGCGCGCGTGATCGCGCTGCCGCGCGGGTCGACGGCGGTCGATTTCGCGTATCACCTGCATAGCGAACTCGGGCATCGGTGCCGCGGCGCGCGCGTGGACGGCGCGATGGTGCCGCTCAACACGCCGCTGCAAAACGGCCAGACGGTCGAGATCGTCGCGGTGAAGGAAGGCGGGCCGTCGCGCGACTGGCTGAACCCGCAGCTCGGCTATCTGCAGAGTCCGCGCGCGCGGCAGAAGGTGCGCGCGTGGTTCAACGCGATCGACTCGCAGGAGATCGTCGCGAACGGCCGCGCGATGGTCGAAAAGACGTTGCAGCGCGAGGGCCGCACGTCGGTGAACCTCGACCAGCTCGCGACGAAGCTCGGCTTTCGCACGCCGGACGAGCTGTTCGCGGCGGTCGGCAAGGAAGAGTTCAGCCTGCGCCACGTCGAGCAGGCGCTGCACGACGCGCCGGCGCCGGAGCCCGCTGACGAGGCGCCCGAGCATCTCGCGAAGCGCGCGAGCGGTGCGAGCGTCGCGCACGGCGCGTCGACGGGCGTGCTGGTGGTCGGCGTCGATGCGCTGCTGACCCAGCTCGCGCGCTGCTGCCGCCCGGCGCCGCCGGACGACATCAGCGGATTCGTCACGCGGGGCAAGGGGATGTCGATCCATCGCAGCGATTGCCCGACGTTCCTGCGGATGGCGACGCGCGCGCCCGAACGGGTGCTGCACACCACATGGTCGGCTGACGTGCTCGGCGGGCGCGGGCAGTCGGTGTATCCGGTGGATCTGCTGATCGAGGCGACCGACCGGCAGGGTCTGTTGCGCGACATCTCCGAAGTGTTCGCGCGCGAGAAGATGAACGTGACCGGCGTGAAGACGCAGTCGCGCCGAAATGCCGCATACATGCAGTTCACGGTCGAGGTGTCGAGTTCGGCGCAGATCCAGCGCGCGTGCTCGCTGCTCGGCGAGGTGAACGGCGTCGTGCGCGCGTCGCGCAAGGGCTGACCGCGGTGGGGCAGGCGCTCGAACGAGAAGGGGGCTTGCGGGCGCCGCTCGAACTCGCTATACTTTTTATTCTTTAGGCTCGTAGCTCAGCTGGTTAGAGCACCACCTTGACATGGTGGGGGTCGTTGGTTCGAGTCCAATCGAGCCTACCAACGAATTTTGTATTGCTGCGCGTTGACGTAAATGCGCGCAAATACGGGCGAATACGGTTATGACACCGCGAACGTTTACCGAGACTACTTCGGAGCGACGCTAGTCGAGGATCCTGTTCGCCATCGCAGTCTGGTTTGAAATGTGAATGCGGCCCCTCGAAAGCGGGGCCGCATTTTTTTTGTCCCTTATCCGGATCGACCCGCCGGTATCGCCCGGCAGGGCCGGTTTCTGATCTGATGTTTGGACGTGCCGTCGCCGGCACTCTTGGAGAAAGCAATGGTTTCGATACGTCTGCCTGACGGTTCGGTTCGACAGTACGATCATCCGGTGACCGTCGCCGAAGTGGCGGCGTCGATCGGCCCGGGGCTCGCGAAGGCGGCGCTCGGCGGCAAGCTCGACGGCGAGCTGGTCGACACGTCGACGCTGATCGATCGCGACGCGTCGCTGGCGATCGTCACGGACAAGGACGCAGACGGACTCGACATCATTCGCCACTCGACGGCGCACCTGCTCGCGTACGCGGTGAAGGAGCTGTATCCGGAAGCGCAGGTGACGATCGGGCCGGTGATCGACAACGGCTTCTACTACGATTTCGCGTACAGCCGCCCGTTCACGCCCGAGGATCTCGAGAAGATCGAAAAGCGCATGCAGGAACTCGCGAAGCGCGACGAGCCGGTGTCGCGGCGCGTCGTCACGCGCGGCGAGGCGGTCGATTACTTCAAGAGCATCGGCGAGAAGTACAAGGCCGAGATCATCGAATCGATCCCCGGCAGCGAAGAGATCAAGCTGTATTCGCACGGCGGCTTCACGGACCTGTGCCGCGGCCCGCACGTGCCGTCGACGGGCAAGCTGAAGGTCTTCAAGCTGATGAAGGTCGCCGGCGCGTACTGGCGCGGCGACGCGAAGAACGAGCAGCTGCAGCGCATCTACGGTACGGCCTGGACGAAGAAGGAAGACCAGGACGCGTACCTGCACATGCTCGAAGAAGCGGAGAAGCGCGATCACCGCAAGCTCGGCAAGCAACTGGACCTGTTCCACATGCAGGACGAGTCGCCGGGCATGGTGTTCTGGCACCCGCGCGGCTGGACGCTGTGGCAGCAGGTCGAGCAGTACATGCGTCGCCGGATCGCCGAGGCCGGCTATCTGGAGATCAAGACGCCGCAGATCATGGACCGCTCGCTGTGGGAAGCGTCGGGCCACTGGCAGAACTATCGCGAGAACATGTTCACGACGGAGTCGGAGAAGCGCGATTACGCGATCAAGCCGATGAACTGTCCGGGCCACGTGCAGGTGTTCAATCACGGCCTGCGCTCGTATCGCGATCTGCCGCTGCGTTACGCGGAGTTCGGCTCGTGCCACCGCAACGAGGCGTCGGGCGCGCTGCACGGCTTGATGCGCGTGCGCGGCTTCGTGCAGGACGACGCGCACATCTTCTGCACGGAAGACCAGATCATCGCCGAGTCGATCGCGTTCAACACGCTCGCGATGAGCGTCTACAAGGATTTCGGGTTCGATCACATCGACATCAAGCTGTCGCTGCGGCCGGATTCGCGCGCGGGCACGGACGAGATCTGGGACCGCGCCGAGCATGGCCTGCGCGACGCGCTGACCGCCTGCGGCCTGCAGTGGGAAGAGCTGCCGGGCGAGGGCGCGTTCTACGGCCCGAAGGTCGAGTACCACATCAAGGACGCGCTCGGCCGGTCGTGGCAGTGCGGCACGCTGCAGCTCGACATGGTGTTGCCGGAGCGCCTCGACGCCGAATATGTGGCCGAGGACAACAGCCGCCGCCGCCCGATCATGCTGCACCGGGCGATCCTCGGGTCGATGGAGCGTTTCCTCGGCATCCTGATCGAGCACCATGCTGGTGCAATGCCCGCGTGGCTCGCGCCGACGCAGGCCGTGGTGATGAATATCGCCGAAAGTCAGGCGGAATACGCGGCAAGTCTGGCCCAATCGTTGCAAAAACAAGGGCTTAGAGTGGAGGCCGATTTGCGCAACGAGAAAATTAGCTATAAAATACGCGAGCACACGCTCGAAAAGGTCCCGTACCTTCTGGTTGTCGGTGACAAGGAGCGTGACGCGCAAACGGTAGCCGTGCGTGCCCGTGGCGGTGTCGACCAAGGCGTGATGCCGGTCGACGCCTTCGTTGAGCGTCTCGTCGAAGAAGTGCGGACGTTCAAGTGAAGCCACTGCGGCAGCGCGGCTCGTTTTTTTAATCTTTAGAGGAAACGTAACATCGCTACTGATAAGTCGCATCGCATCAACGGTGAAATAACGGCACCCGAGGTGCGTCTCGTCGGAGTCGACAACGAGCCGCTCGGCATCGTGAAGCTCGCCGATGCGTTCCGTATGTCGGAACAACAGGACGTCGATCTGGTTGAAATTGCGCCGCAGGCAGTGCCTCCGGTCTGCCGTCTGATGGACTACGGCAAGTTCAAGTACCAGGAGGCGAAGAAGCAGCACGAGGCAAAGCTCAAGCAGAAGGTCATCCAGGTGAAGGAAGTCAAATTCCGCCCGGGTACCGATGACGGCGATTACAACGTCAAGCTGCGCAACCTCGTTCGCTTCCTCGAAGACGGCGACAAAACGAAGATCACGTTGCGTTTCCGGGGCCGCGAAATGGCTCACCAGGAAATCGGCATGCGCATGCTCGAACGTCTGCGCACCGACCTCGACGAGGTCGGCCAGGTCGAGCAGATGCCGAAGATGGAAGGGCGCCAGATGATCATGGTGCTCGCTCCGAAGAAAAAGAAGTAAGCCGGCGCGGCGTGCCGGCCAGTCAGTGCGACTGGCGGCGCGCAGCCGGTAGTCGTTGTGCTGTAGTGCAGGTTCCGGAAATGGCGCCCGCGCGTCGCACGATCCGTGCGGCAAACGGGCGTTTTTCCTGAAAGCGGCGGCCGGAGATATCGGCTGGCCGCGATACCAAGTGGAGTGGGTTTCGAAGGGCGGGTCGAGGGCAGAGTGGATGGAAGCAGCATCGTCCGCGAAGCCAACCGCACACCCATGTCCATCAAATAAATGGAGTTGTCATGCCCAAGATGAAGACCAAGAAGAGCGCTGCAAAGCGCTTCGTGGTGCGTCCGGGTGGTACCGTCAAGCGCGGTCAAGCCTTCAAGCGTCACATCCTGACCAAGAAGACCACCAAGAACAAGCGTCATCTGCGTGGTGCCACGGCCGTTCACGATTCCGATCTGAACTCCGTGCGCGCAATGCTGCCGTTCGCGTAACTCAACTCACACTCACAGGAGCGAAACATGCCTCGAGTCAAACGTGGGGTTACCGCACGGGCCCGCCACAAGAAGATCATCAACCTGGCCAAGGGTTACCGCGGCCGTCGCAATAACGTCTATCGCATCGCCAAGCAGGCGGTCATGCGCGCGGGCCAGTACGCCTACCGCGATCGCCGCAACAAGAAGCGTGTGTTCCGCGCACTGTGGATCACGCGTATCAACGCGGCGGTGCGTCAGCACGACATGACGTACAGCGTGTTCATCAACGGCCTGAAGAAGGCGTCGATCGAACTC
>DATJJN010000029.1:0-3050 GCA_035492135.1 Paraburkholderia sp.
GTCGGATCGAGCAGCGTGCAGATGCGATGCTTCTGATAATCGTGCATCAGCGGCCACTGCACTTGGGGCTGACAGATCTTGTCCTGAAACGCGGCGATCGATCCAACCGCGATCACGCCCGCGATCAGCACCGGCACGATCAGCTTGAAGCTCAGGCCGGCAAAGTAAATCACGAACAGGCCAGCTGCGAACACGAGCACCGCGGTGCCCAGATCGGGCTGCTTCGCGATCAGACCGACTGGCACCGCGAGGATCACGAAGCCGACCAGGAAGTCGTACCAGCGCATCACGCTTTCGCGGCGCTGGTAGTACCAGGCGAGCATCAGCGGCGTCGCGATCTTGAGGATCTCCGACGGCTGGATCACCACGCCGACGTTGATCCAGCGCTTCGCGCCCTTACGCGTGAGGCCGAACATCGCGACCGCGATCAGCAGCGCGATCCCGAACGTATAGAGCGGGACCGCGAAGCGCATCAGCGTATTCGGCGGCACATTGGCGAGCCCCCACATCAGCACGAACGTCAGCAGGATGTTGCGCAACTGGTCTTCGACGCGGCCGGGCATGTCGAGCGTCGCGCTGTACAGCGTGACGATGCCGACACACAGCAGCAGAAACACGATCAGTGCTAGCGGACGATCGAAGCCCGCGAACATCCGTTTGATGCGGTCGAGCCAGGCGCGCTTGTCGAATTGCATGCCTTTCTCCTTATTCGTCGATGCCGCCGGCGGCCGGCTGGCGTGGCGATGTGTCCTGAGCGGCGTCTTCACGCGACGGCGCGGCGACGGTCGGCTCCGGGTCGCTCGCCGGACGAGGTCTATGCGGCGCGTTGGATGAACGCGACGCCGGTTTCTTCGCGACGGCGGACGACGAAGCGGGCTTCGCCGCCGACGCTGCCTGGGCTGCGCTCGCCGAAGCGACGGCCGGCGCGGTGCCCGATTTCACAGCCGATGCGACGACGGGCGCGGAAGCGCCATCCGCCGCCGAAGCCGCGGAAGGTGCCATAACCGCGGAAGCACCCGACGCAGCGGCGGCGGCCGCTTGCGCCGCCCCCGGCATCGGCAGTGCGGCAAACCCCGCCGCGATCTTGAGCGGCTGCGCGCCGTCGCGCGAAAGTGGCGCATCGCCGACCTGCGGCGCGGACGCGTCCTGTGTCGCCGAAGCCGCGGCCGCGACAGCCGCCGCCTCGGCACCCGGCTTGTTCTTGCCGATGAGGTAATAATCGAGCACCTTGCGCGCGATAGGACCGGCCGCCTCCGCGCCCCAGCCGCCGTTTTCGACAATCAGCGCAAGCGCGATCTTCGGTTGATCGACCGGCGCGAATGCGATGAACAGCGCGTGATCTCGCAGATTCTCGGGGATCGCGTGACCCTTGTAGTTCGCGCCCTGCAGCGAATAGACCTGCGCTGTACCGGTCTTGGCGGCGGCCTGATACGGTGCGCCCACGAATACCTTGGAGGCAGTGCCGTTGGTCACGACGCCTTCCATCGCGTGCTTGATGAAGTCGATGTCCGCCTGCTTGACCGCGATTTTGTCGCTCGGATCGCGCACGACCGGGCGGGTTCCCTTCGTGATCGGATTCTCGATGTCGCGCACGAGGTGCGGCTTCATCACGATGCCATTGTTCGCGAGCGTGGCCGTCGCGTGCGCGAGCTGAAGAATCGTGAACGAGTTGTAGCCCTGGCCGATGCCGAGGCTGATCGTTTCGCCTTCGTACCACTTCTGCTGCTCGGGCTTGCGGTACGCCTTGCGCTTCCATTCGGTCGACGGCAGGATGCCGCGCGCCTCGCCCGCGATATCGATGCCGGTGATCTGGCCGAAGCCCCACGGCTTCATGAAGTTCGCGATGTTGTTGACGCCGAGGTCGTGCGCGAGCATGTAGAAATAGGTGTCGTTCGACACGACGATCGCGCGGTTCATGTCGACCCAGCCCTGACCCGAGCGCACGTCGTTGCGGAACGTATGGCCGCCGAACGTGTACGAGCCCGGATCCTGGAAGCCCCAGCTGGTGGTGCGCTTGTGCAGTGTCAGCGCGGCGAGCGCCATGAATGGCTTGTACGTCGAACCCGGCGGATAGGTGCCATGCAGCGGCCGGTTCAGGAGCGGGTGATCGGGCGAGTTGTTCAGTTCGTCCCACGTCTGCTGGTCGATACCGTCGACGAACGAATTCGGATCGAAGCTCGGTGCCGACACGAATGCGAGCACGTCGCCAGTGGACGGCTCGATTGCGACCAGCGCGCCGCGGCGTCCGGCGAAGGCCTGCTCGGCGACCTGCTGCAAGCCGATGTCGAGCGACAGCTGCAGATTGTTGCCGGGCGTGGCTTGCGTACGCGACAGCGTGCGCACCGGACGGCCGCCCGCCGTCACCTCGACTTCCTCGAAACCGGTCTGGCCGTGCAGCTCGGTCTCGTAGCTCTGCTCGACGCCGATCTTGCCGATATAGTCGGTGCCCTTGTAGTTGTTCGCGTCCAGACGTGGATCGTAGTGGTCCGGATCGCTGTCGTTCTGGTCGCTCGCGTCGTCGATGCGTTCCTGATCGCGCTGCGAAATCCGCCCGATATAGCCGATCACGTGCGCGGCGGTCGGCCCGAGCGGGTACTGGCGGAACAGCCGCGCGCGTACCTCGACGCCCGGAAAGCGGAAGCGCTGAGCGGTAAAGCGTGCGACTTCGTCGTCGGTCAGGCGCGTGCGGATCGGCAGACTTTCGAAGTTCTTCGAGTCTTCCTGCAGCTTCTTGAAGCGGCGCCGGTCGCGGGCGTCGATCGACACGACGGTCGCGAGCTTGTCGATTACGTTCTCGAGCGTGTCGTCCAGTTTCGACGGCGTGATTTCGAGCGTGTAGGCCGAGTAGTTCTTCGCCAGCACGACCCCGTTGCGGTCGGTGATAATGCCGCGGTTCGGCACGATCGGTGCGACGGAGATGCGGTTTTCGTCGGCCTGTAACGAGTACTTGCTGTAGTGCCAGACCTGCAGGAACAGGAAGCGGAAGCCGATCAGCCCGAAGCAGATGAACACGAACAGGCCCGCCGCCGCGACGCGCAGGCGGAATTTCG
>DATJJN010000030.1:0-2558 GCA_035492135.1 Paraburkholderia sp.
AGCGGACGGCAACATCACCGCGCAGGTTGCCGATGCTGCACTCGCCATGCTCGACGTCGACCCGGTCGGCTTCGACCTGATGGACCGCAAGCTGCTCGAAGCGATCCTGCACAAGTTCGACGGCGGCCCGGTCGGCGTCGATAACCTCGCAGCCGCCATCGGCGAAGAGCGGGATACGATTGAAGACGTGCTAGAGCCGTACCTGATTCAGCAAGGCTATTTGCAGCGCACTCCACGCGGCCGCGTCGCGACGCTGCTGACCTACCGGCACTTCGGTCTCGCCGCACCAGATTCGGCCAGTCCGGTGCGCGGTCTGTGGGATTCGGATCCGGCCTCGCAGGGTTGACGCTCAGCGCGCAGCGTTCTTGTCGAAACTATCGTCGTCGCTGCGTCCATCAAGATGCGCCACGTCTGCCCACACTTCGATCGTTGCCTTGCCGTTGTCGAACTCGACGACATTGACGCTCGTGTTCAGTAACGGGTAGTCGCGCGGCGCATCGAGCGCGATTCCATTCGCAAACCGGTACACGCAATCGAGCACGCCGCCATGCGCGATGCACGCGATGCGGCCATTCGGATGCGTTGCAACGATCGGCTCGAGCGCATGCAGCACGCGATGATAAAACGCGCGGTGCGACTCGCCTTCGGACGGCGCAAAACCCGGATCGCGCGTTTGCCACTGCGCGTATTCGTCGGGAAAACGCTCGGCGATTTCATCGCTGTCGTAGCCCTGGAATGCGCCAAACGACCGCTCGCGCAAGCCGCGATTCAGCACGATCGGCATGTGCAGCGCTTCGGCCATCGGACGCGCGGTCTGCTGCGCACGCTGCAGGTCGCTCGAATAAATTGCGTCGAGCCTCGCACCCGCTTGCGCCTCGCGCGCGAAGCGCTCGCCAAGGCGCTGTGCCTGTTCGATGCCGCTCTTCGCCAGCGGAATGTCGATGTGCCCCTGGATGCGCTTGATGCGATTCCAGTCCGTTTCGCCGTGCCGGATGAAAACAATTTGAGTGGACATGTAATCTGCGTTCGTTATCGATCGATCAGTGCAGACGCGTCGCATCGACCCGATGCCGACAACACCCGCATCTGCAGTTCCGCACTCTATGCGCGTGCCTGCAGCCAGAACGTGACAGGGCCATCATTGACCAGCGACACCTGCATATCGGCGCCGAATTCGCCTGTCTCGACATGCGTGTGCTTCGCGCGCGCCGCGGCGACGAAGTAGTCGAACAGGCGCTTGCCCTCGTCGGGCGGTGCGGCCGGCGTAAAGCTCGGGCGCAGCCCGCTGTTCGTATCGGCTGCCAGCGTGAACTGCGAGACAAGCAGCAGGCCGCCCGCTTGTCCTGCACCGTCGATGTTCTGCACCGACAGGTTCATCTTGCCCGCAGCATCGCTAAACACGCGGTAACCGAGCACCTTGGCGAGCAGCCGGTCGGCAATCGCATCGGTGTCGCCACGCTCGGCGCATACCAGCGCCAGCAAGCCCGCATCGATCGCGCCGGTTACGCGATCGCCGACGCGCACTTCTGCACGGCGCACACGCTGGATCAACGCGATCATGCCGCGGATCCGGCAAGTCCAGGCGCGCAAGACGCGAGCGCGAAGGATTCGAGCGGCAACTGCATCAGGCGGACAGCGTCACGCGCGCAAAGCGCCGCTTGCCGACCTGCACCACGTATTCGCCGGCTTCCACCTTCAGCGCCTTGTCGGTGATGGTTGTGCCATCGATCTTGACACCGTTCTGCTCGACGTTGCGCAGCGCGTCGGTGGTAGACGATACGAGCCCTGCCTGCTTCAGCAGTTGCCCGATCGCAAGCGGCGCGCCCGTCAGCGAGACGGATGGAATATCGTCCGGCACGCCGCCCTTCGCGCGGTGATTGAAGTCTTCGAGTGCCCGCTCGGCGTCCGCTTGCGAATGGAAGCGCGCGACAACCTCTTGCGCGAGCAGCACCTTGAAGTCGCGCGGATTGCGGCCCGACTCGGCTTCGCGGCGAAAGCCCGCGATCTCGTCCATCTGCCGGAACGACAGCAGTTCGAAGTAGCGCCACATCAGGTCGTCCGAGATGCTCATCAGCTTGCCGAACATATCGGTAGGCTTTTCGCTGATACCGACGTAGTTGTTCTTCGACTTCGACATCTTGTCGACGCCGTCGAGCCCTTCGAGCAACGGCATCGTCAGGATGCACTGCTGCTCCTGCCCATATTGCTTTTGCAGCTCGCGCCCAACCAGCAGGTTGAATTTCTGGTCGGTGCCGCCGAGTTCGAGGTCTGCGTTCAGCGCGACCGAGTCGTAGCCCTGCATCAGCGGGTACAGGAACTCGTGAATCGAGATGGGCACACCGCTTTGGAAACGCTTGGTGAAATCTTCACGCTCCAGAATGCGCGCCACCGTGTAGCGCGACGCGAGCTTGATCATTCCGTCCGCGCCGAGCGGCATCGACCATTCGCTGTTGTAGCGGATTTCGGTCTTTTCGCGGTCCAGCACCAGCGCCGCCTGGTCGAAGTACGTCTTCGCGTTCGATTCGATCTGCTCGCGCGTGAGCGGCGGGCGGGTGGCG
>DATJJN010000031.1:0-13491 GCA_035492135.1 Paraburkholderia sp.
TCGGCAGATTCTTATTCCTCAGCCAGCGGCCTGCTGTTCGACACTCACGTCGAAGGCTACGGCGGCGGCGGAAAGGTCTTCGATTGGTCACTTATTCCCGCAGGGCTCGCGCGTCGGGCCGTTTTGAGTGGTGGGTTGAACGCGCAAAACGTCAGTGAGGCGATCCGTCAGGTGCGCCCGTTCGCTGTCGATGTCTCCAGTGGCATCGAAGTGCCGGGTGCAAAGGGCGTGAAGGATCACGCCCGTATGGCGGCGTTTGTCGGCGCGGTGCGCGCGGCGGACGCTCAATGACCCAGTGGGACGATTCCGGCAGCCGCAATCCCGAGGTCCGCGCAACGCGGCGGGGCGGCGCCGGTAGAAGAGAGTGACTCATGTACAACTTGCCCGATGAACGTGGCCACTTCGGCCAGTATGGCGGCGTGTTCGTCGCCGAAACGCTGATGCAGGCGATCGACGAACTGCGCGAAGCCTACGCGAAATACCAGCACGATCCCGAATTCGTCGCCGAATATCAGCGCGAACTGAAGCATTACGTCGGCCGTCCGTCGCCGATCTATCACGCAGACCGCTGGAGCGCGCTGCTCGGCGGCGCGCAGATCTACCTGAAGCGCGAAGACCTGAACCATACCGGCGCGCACAAGGTGAACAACGTGATCGGCCAGGCGCTGCTCGCCAAGCGCATGCGCAAGCCGCGCGTGATCGCCGAAACGGGCGCGGGCCAGCATGGCGTCGCGACCGCGACGATCGCCGCGCGCTTCGGGATGGAGTGCGTCGTCTACATGGGCGCCGAGGACGTGCGCCGCCAGGCGGCGAACGTATACCGGATGAAGCTGCTCGGCGCGACCGTCGTGCCGGTCGAATCCGGCTCGCGCACGCTGAAGGACGCGCTGAACGAGGCGATGCGCGACTGGGTCACGAACGTCGAGAACACGTTTTACATCATCGGCACCGTGGCGGGCCCGCATCCGTATCCGATGATGGTGCGCGACTTCCAGCGCGTGATCGGCGACGAATGCCGCGTGCAGATGCCCGAAATGACCGGCCGCCAGCCGGATGCGGTGATCGCGTGCGTCGGCGGCGGTTCGAACGCGATGGGGATCTTTTACCCGTATATCGACGACAGTTCGGTGCAGTTGATCGGCGTCGAGGCGGCCGGCGACGGCATCGAGACGGGCCGCCACGCGGCGTCGCTGATGGGCGGCACGCCGGGCGTGCTGCACGGCAACCGCACGTATCTGCTGCAGGACGAGAACGGGCAGATCATCGAGACGCATTCGGTGTCGGCGGGCCTCGACTATCCGGGCGTCGGTCCCGAGCACGCGTGGCTGAAGGACAGCGGTCGCGCGCAGTACGTGCCGATCACCGACGAAGAAGCGCTGAAGGCGTTTCACGACTGCTGCCGGATCGAAGGGATCATTCCGGCGCTCGAATCGAGCCACGCGCTCGCGTATGCGGCGAAGCTCGCGCCGACGTTGCCGAAGGACAAAATCCTGCTGGTGAACCTGTCGGGCCGCGGCGACAAGGACATGCATACCGTCGCCGAGCGCTCGGGCATCCAGTTCTGACGCCGTGACGATGCGCGACGCGTTCGACGAACCGCAACCGCAGGCGCCGTGCAGCGCGCCGGCCGACGACACGGCGACCGTGCAGCCGTCGTCGGCGTCGCGCGTTGCCACGGTGCCGGACGGCATCCGGCTCATGAACCGCGACTTCCTGACCGACGCGGCGAATCTGCCGGATGCGTCGATCGACCTGATCGTCGCGGATCCGCCGTATGGGCTCGGCAAGGACTACGGCAACGACTCGGACATGCGCACCGGCGAGGACTTCCTCGCGTGGACCCGCGAATGGCTGACGCTCGCGATCCCGAAGCTGAAGCCCACCGGTTCGCTGTACGTGTTCTGCACGTGGCAATACGCGCCCGAGATCTTCGTGTTCCTGAAGTCGAAGCTCACGATGATCAACGAGATCGTGTGGGACCGGCGCGTGCCGAGCATGGGCGGCACGACGCGCCGGTTCACGTCGGTGCACGACAACATCGGGTTTTTCGCGGTGTCGAAGGACTATTACTTCGACCTCGATCCCGTGCGTATCCCGTACGATGCCGTCACGAAGAAGGCGCGTTCGCGCAAATTGTTCGAAGGCAGCAAGTGGCTGGAGCTCGGCTACAACCCGAAGGACGTGTGGTCGGTGTCGCGGCTGCACCGGCAGCATGCGGAGCGGGTCGATCATCCGACGCAGAAGCCGCTGGAGATCGTCGAGCGGATGGTGCTCGCGAGTTGCCCGCCCGGCGGCCGCGTGCTGGACCCGTTCATGGGCAGCGGCACCACCGCGGTCGCGTGCGCGCGCCAGAACCGCGAATTCGTCGGCTATGAAATCAACGAAAGTTACTGCGCGATTGCGCGCGAACGCGTGAGCGCGGCGGCATCGACCGCCGCCCACGCGCGAGCCGCGGGGACCGTGGACGCCGGCGCATGACGCGCCGCCGTCTGCCGCCTTCTCGCGCAGCACATTAATCAGACAGAGGACTTTGCGATGTCCCGTATCAAGAACACATTCGACAGGCTCGCCAAGGAGCGCCGCAAGGGCCTGATCCCGTTCATCACCGCGGGCGACCCGGACCCGGCGCGCACGGTCGAGTTCATGCACGCGCTCGCCGCGGGCGGCGCCGACGTGATCGAACTCGGCGTGCCGTTTTCGGACCCGATGGCCGACGGTCCGGTGATCCAGCAGTCGTCGGAGCGCGCGCTCGCGAAGGGCGTGACGCTGCGCCACGTGCTCGCCGACGTGAAGCGCTTTCGCGAGACCGACAGCAAGACGCCGGTCGTGCTGATGGGCTACGCGAACCCGATCGAGCGGATGGGCACGGACGCATTCGTCGCGGCCGCGAAGGACGCGGGCGTGGACGGCGTGCTGATCGTCGACTACCCGCCCGAAGAGTCGGCGAACTTCGCGCGCACGATGCAGGCGGCGGACATCGACCCGATCTTCCTGCTTGCGCCGACGTCCACCGACGAGCGGATCGCCGAGGTCGGCGCCCTGGCGAGCGGCTACGTGTACTACGTGTCGCTGAAGGGCGTGACGGGCGCCGCGAATCTGGACGTTTCCAGCATCGCGGGTAAAATCCCGGCCATCAAGGCGCATGTGCCGGTGCCGGTGGGCGTCGGCTTCGGGATCCGCGATGCGCAGACGGCCGCCGCGATCGCCGAAATCGCCGACGCCGTCGTGGTGGGCAGCCGCATCGTGCAGCTGCTGCAGCAGTCCCCGCCGGAGACGGCCGCCGACACGCTCAAGGGCTTCATCGCCGGGATTCGCAAGGCGATGGACGCGGCAACCGGGGCCGTAGCGGCCGGTACGCGGTAAAATCCGCTTTTCGCGCAATGCTCGGGGTCGGATCCCGTCCCCGAGAGCATTGAGAGCATTGCGCGTCATGAAGGTCAACGAAGGAAACAGTAATGAGCTGGCTCGACAAACTGCTGCCGCCGAAAATCAAGCAAACCGATCCGAAGAGCCGCAAGGGCATTCCGGAAGGGCTATGGATCAAGTGCCCGAACTGCGAGGCGGTGCTGTATCGCAACGACGTCGAGGCCAACCAGCACGTGTGCCCGAAGTGCGACCACCACATGCGGATCGGCGCGCGCGAGCGGCTCGATGCGCTGCTCGATCCGGAAGGCCGCTATGAAATCGGCCAGGAGATCGTGCCGGTCGACGCGCTGAAGTTCAAGGACAGCCGCAAGTATCCGGAGCGCCTGAAAGAGGCGATGGACGAAACCGGCGAAACCGACGCGATGGTCGTGATGGGCGGCGCGATTCACACGCTGCCGGTCGTGGTCGCGTGCTTCGAGTTCTCGTTCATGGGCGGCTCGATGGGCTCGGTGGTCGGCGAGCGCTTCGTGCGCGGCGTGCAGAACGCGATCGAGCAGCAGGTGCCGTTCATCTGCTTCACGGCGTCGGGCGGCGCGCGGATGCAGGAAAGCCTGCTGTCGCTGATGCAGATGGCGAAGACCACCGCGATGCTGACGAAGCTCGCCGAGGCGAAGCTGCCGTTCATCTCGGTGCTGACCGATCCGACGATGGGCGGCGTGTCCGCGAGCTTCGCGTTCCTCGGCGACGTCGTGATCGCCGAGCCGAAGGCGCTGATCGGCTTCGCCGGCCCGCGCGTGATCGAGCAGACGGTGCGCGAAAAGCTGCCGGAAGGCTTCCAGCGCGCGGAATTCCTGCTGCAGAAGGGCGCGGTCGACATGATCGTCGACCGCCGCAAGCTGCGCGAGGAAATCGCCCGGCTGATCGCGCTGCTGTCGCGCCAGCCCGCCGACGCGGTCGCCTGACGCGCTGTTGTTCCCGGCGCCGCGTGCCGCGCGGCGCCTTCTTCGCGCGCCGCGAGCGAAAGCAAGCGGCGCGTTGTCATTTCCGCGATAATTCGGGCTGCCGGCGGGTTGGATAAGCCCGAACCTTCGCGTGCCGGCGCAGTAGCTCCCGCAGTCGCCCCGTATCCCGCATTAATCCGAATCGTTCGATGAGTACCTTTCCCAGCCTCGACGCGTGGCTCACGCATCTCGAATCCGCGCATCCGGTCGGCATCGACATGGGCCTCACCCGGATCCGCCAGGTGAAGGACGCGCTGCCACTGCGCTTCGATTGCCCGATCTTCACGGTCGGCGGCACCAACGGGAAGGGCTCGACCTGCGCGATTCTCGAAACGATCCTGCTGAAGGCCGGTTATCGCGTCGGCTGCCATACGTCGCCGCATCTGCTGTCGTTCAACGAGCGCGCGCGGATCGACGGCCAGCAGGCGTCCGACGACGACCTGCTGCCGCATTTCGAGGCGGTCGAGGCGGCGCGGCTGTCGCTCGCGCAGCCCGTGTCGCTCACGTACTTCGAATTCACGACGCTCGCGATCATGCATCTGTTCGCGTCGCGCGGGCTCGATGCGGTGATCTTCGAGGTCGGGCTCGGCGGCCGGCTCGACGCGGTCAACGTGCTCGACACCGACTGCGCGATCGTCACGAGCATCGACATCGACCACACCGAATACCTCGGCGACACGCGCGAGAAGATCGCGCTCGAAAAGGCCGGCATCTTCCGCGCGGGCAAGCCGGCGATCTGCGCCGATCCGATGCCGCCGCACACGCTCATCGACCACGCGAACGCGATCGGCGCCGAACTGTGGCTCTTCGGACGCGATTTCCGCTACGAGGGGCAGCCCGGCAGCGAGCGCCAGCAGTGGAACTACGTCGGCCGGTCGCTGCGGCGTTCCGCGCTCGCGTACCCGGCGCTGCGCGGCGCGAACCAGCTGATCAACACGTCGGCGGCGCTCGCGGCGCTCGAAGCGATGCGCGACCGGCTGCCGGTGTCCGCGCAGGACATCCGCCTCGGGCTCGCGAACGTCGAATTGCCGGGACGCTTCCAGGTGCTGCCGGGCCGGCCGTCGACGGTGCTCGACGTGGGCCACAATCCGCACGCGGCGGCGGTGCTCGCGCAGAATCTCGGCAGCATGGGCTACTTTCCGTACACGTACGCGGTGTTCGGCTCGATGCGCGACAAGGACATCGCCGGCGTGATCGACAAGCTGAAGGGCGAGATCGACCACTGGTTCGTGACGACGCTGCCGGGTCCGCGCGGCGCGAGTGCGGGACAGCTCGAAGCGGCGCTGCGCGAAGCGGGCGTGACCGACGGGCCGGACAGCAGCGTCGTGCGCTACGAAACCCCTGAACTCGCGTTTCAAGATGCGGTTAAACACGCATCTGAAAATGATAGAATCGTGGTTTTCGGCAGTTTCCTAACCGTTGCCGGCGTGATGGCCTGGCGTAAATCGCAGCAGCACTGACGCATCGCGGCCGACCCCAAGCGGCGCGCGGTAGCGCAAGAGCGGGGCAAAAAGCAGCCACACATGGGAATTTTTTCGTTCGGCAAGAAAGACGAAGCGCCCGCGCGGCAGGGCTCGAAAGGCGGCTCGAATCGCGGCGCGGGCCGACGGAGCAACGAAAGCGTTCGCGTCGAGCGACGCAGCCGCCGCCCGGACCGGTCGGGCGATGCCGAGGCGATGCTGCTCGACCCGACGCTGCCTGAAAAGCAGCGGGCGCGACGCCGCCTCGTCGGCGCGATCGCGCTGGTGATCGCCGCCGTCATCGTGCTGCCGATGATTCTCGATACGCATCCGAAGCCCGTCACCGACGACATCGCAATCGACATCCCGAGCCGTCCGGCGCCGAAGGCGGCCGCCCGCGACGACGCTCAGGACACCCAGGCGGGCGTCGCGCCGGACAATCCGCCGGCCGCCGACGCGGCGCCGGTCGCATCGGGTCTCGCTGCGGCCAATGCGTCGTCCGCGCCGGGTGCCGCGCCGCAAACCACACAGACCGCGCAGGCGTCGAAGCCCGCTGCCCCCGCTGCCGCATCGAAGCAAGCCGCGCGATCGCAGGCGGGCCCGAACAAGGCAACGGCCGCGACCGTCACCCAGCGCGAAGCGAGCCCGTCCGATACCGACGTCGAGCCGGGCCCGTCGTCGTCCGACGACGCGGGCACGCCGTCTGCGCCGCCGGGCGCGCGTTACGCGCTGCAGCTCGGCTCGTTCGCCGACGATGCGAGCGCGCGCAACTGGGTGTCGAAGTTGAAAGCGGCGGGGGTACCCGCATATACGGAACGAAGGAAAGAGGCGGACGGCACGACGCGCACGCTGTTGCGCGCAGGACCGTTCGCGGATCGCGCGGCGGCGTCGGCGGCGATCGCCAAGGTTCGCTCGGCCGGCCTCGGCGCGGGCACGACGGGCGCCAACAGCGGTGGCGCGGAATAATCCGCCGATGTTCACCGCATTCGACTACGCTGTAATGGCGGTGATCGGGCTGTCGGCGCTGCGCGGCGCGTGGCGCGGGTTCGTCGGCGAGATCTTCGGGCTGATCGGCTGGGTGGTCGCGTTCATCGTCGCGTGCCGCTATGTCGATCGCCTGGTGCCGTGGATTCCGGCGAACTGGCCGGGCGGCGAGCTGACGCAATGGCTGATCGCGTTCGCGCTGATCGTCATCGGCGTCGTGCTGGTGGCCGGCGTCGCGAATGCGCTGATTACGCGGCTCGTGACCGCGAGCGGGCTGTCCGGCGTGGACCGGTCGCTCGGCTTGATGTTCGGCCTCGTGCGAGGCGTCGTGCTGGTGCTGATTCTGGTCGTCCTCGGCGGCCTGACGGAGCTGCCCCAGCAGGAATTCTGGCGCGACGCGCTGCTGCGGCCGTATGCCGAGCGCGGCGTGAGCGAACTGAAACCGCTGTTGCCCGCTCCGCTCGCTGCGTACGTGCATCCATGACACGCGGTACGCGGCGCATAACCGGCGTCGCGGCCCTGGGCCCTGCCCCCGTAACCGATTTCGTTTCTTGAAGGACCTGCCATGTGCGGCATCGTAGGCGTAGTTTCCCGTTCCCCCGTCAACCAGCTGATCTATGACAGCCTGCTGCTGCTGCAGCACCGCGGTCAGGACGCGGCCGGCATCGCCACCGCGAACGGCAGCACTTTCCACATGCACAAGGCGAACGGCATGGTGCGCGACGTGTTCCGCACGCGCAACATGCGCAGCCTGCCGGGCACGAGCGGTATCGGCCAGGTGCGCTATCCGACAGCCGGTTCCGCGTCGAGCGAAGAAGAAGCCCAGCCGTTCTACGTGAACGCGCCGTTCGGCTTGATCCTCGCGCACAACGGCAATCTGACCAACTGGATGCAGCTGAAAGACGAGATGTTCCGCGTCGATCGCCGCCACATCAACACGAATTCCGACACCGAAGTGCTGCTGAACGTGCTCGCGCACGAACTGCAGCTCGCCAGCTCGGGCCTGCAGCTCGACGAGGCGGCGCTCTTTCGCGCGGTGTCCGGCGTGCATCGCCGCGTGCGCGGGTCGTACGCGATCGTGTCGCTCGTCGCCGGCTTCGGGATGCTCGCGTTCCGCGATCCGTTCGGCATCCGCCCGCTGTGCATCGGCAAGCTCGAAACGCCGGAAGGCACCGAGTGGATGGTCGCGTCGGAATCGGTCGCGCTCGAAGGCATCGGTTTCGAGTTCGTTCGCGACGTGGCGCCGGGCGAGGCCGTGTTCATCGATTTCGACGGCAACTTCTCGGCGCAGCAGTGTGCCGAAGCGCCGAAGCTCAATCCCTGCATCTTCGAACTCGTGTATCTCGCGCGTCCGGACTCGGTGCTCGACGGCGTGCCGGTCTACAACGCGCGTCTGCGCATGGGCGACTATCTCGCCGAAAAGATCAGGCGCGAGCTGCCCGACGTGAAGATCGACGTGGTGATGCCGATCCCCGACTCGTCGCGGCCCGCCGCGATGCAGGTCGCCGCGAAGCTCGGCGTCGAGTATCGCGAAGGCTTCTTCAAGAACCGCTACGTCGGCCGCACGTTCATCATGCCGGGCCAGGCAGTGCGCAAGAAGTCGGTGCGCCAGAAGCTGAACGCGATGGGCATCGAGTTCAAGGGCAAGAACGTGCTGATCGTCGACGATTCGATCGTGCGCGGCACGACCTCGCATGAAATCGTGCAGATGGCGCGCCATGCGGGCGCGAACAAGGTGATCTTTGCGTCGGCGGCGCCGCCGGTGAAATTCCCGAACGTGTACGGCATCGATATGCCGACGCGCGGCGAACTCGTCGCGCACGGCCGCACGGACGACGAAGTCGCGCGCATGATCGGCGCCGATTACCTCGTGTATCAGGATGTCGACGCGCTGAAGAACGCGGTACGCGACATCAACCCGGCGCTGAAGGATTTCGACGCGTCGTGTTTCGACGGCAACTACATCACCGGCGACGTGACGAGCGAGTACCTCGATGGCGTCGAACTCGCGCGCCTCGCGCCGGCCGCGCAATCGGACCGCGATGCGGCAAGCGAAGCGATCGACGGCGGCACCGCGCGTTCGCAACTGCATCTGCAGCTGTCGGTCGAATGAGGCTGCGCGACAGCGACGGTGCTAGAATCCTGACTTGCGTCGATTTGAATTCAGCTTGCGGACGCAGGGCGGCCTGACCAAGGTTTCCCGAAACAGCTAAAGCGAACGGTGGCCGCGCAAGCGCGCCGCTCTACCGCTCAAGCTGCTCCGCACACACAAAGCCCGCTGATTGCCGACGCAACGCGGGCTTTTTTGTTGCCGGCTCGCCGGTGCCGGATAACGGAAACAACGGATAGAACGGAAAGAACGACTATGGACGATACCTTCAACTTCGATACCCTCGCGGTCCGTTCGGGCACGCTGCGCAGCGACTTCGGCGAGCATTCGGAAGCGTTGTTCCTGACCTCGAGTTTCGTGTTCGCGAATGCGGCCGAAGCGGCCGAGCGCTTCAAGAATTCGGAAGACTTCTACACCTACTCACGCTTCACGAACCCGACCGTGACGATGTTCCAGGACCGGCTCGCGGCGCTCGAAGGCGGCGAAGCGTGCATGGCGACCGCATCGGGCATGAGCGCGATCCTGTCGGTGGTGATGTCGGCGATGCAGGCAGGCGATCACCTCGTGAGCTCGCAGAGCCTGTTCGGTTCGACGCTCGGCATGTTCTCGCAGATCTTCAGCAAGTTCGGCATTACGACCACCTTCGTCGATCCGACCGATCTCGCCGCATGGAAAGACGCGGTGCGCCCCGAAACGAAGATGTTCTTCCTCGAAACGCCGTCGAACCCGCTGACCGAAATCGCCGATATCGAAGCGATCGGCAAGATCGCGAAGTCGGCAAATGCGCTGTTCGTGGTCGACAACTGCTTTTGCAGTCCGGCGCTGCAACAGCCGCTGAAGCTCGGCGCAGACGTCGTCATGCATTCGGCGACCAAGTTCCTCGATGGCCAGGGCCGCGTGCTTGGCGGCGCGCTGGTCGGCTCGAAGCAGTTCATCATGGAGAAGGTGTTTCCGTTCGTGCGCAGCGCGGGCCCGACTTTGTCGGCGTTCAACGCGTGGGTGCTGCTGAAGGGCATGGAAACGCTGTCGTTGCGGGTCGACAAACAGTCGGCGAATGCGCTGGAAATCGCGCGGTGGCTCGAGACCCATCCGGCCGTGAATCGCGTGTTTTACCCGGGCCTCGAGTCGCATCCGCAGTATGCGATCGCGAAGCGTCAGCAGAAGTCGGGCGGCGCGATCGTGTCGTTCGAGCTGAAGGGCGACACGCCTGACGCGCAGCGCGCGAACGCATGGCGTGTGATCGACGGCACGAAGATCTGCTCGATTACCGGCAATCTCGGCGATACGCGCACGACGATCACGCATCCGGCCACTACCACGCACGGGCGCGTCACGCCGGAAGCGCGCGCGGCAGCGGGTGTTACCGAAGGATTGATCCGTCTTGCGGTCGGACTCGAAAATGCCGGCGACATTCGCGCGGATCTCGAGCGCGGGTTGTCCGGCGCTGCGTGACGGAAGTGCGCGGGTAGTGCACGCGCGACGCACAAGCTTGCGTCGCGCGCCGCGCATCGGGCGGCGTGTTGGGTTCAAAGCGATTGCGATGCGTGGCGCCAATGCCCGAAGCGCGACTCCGAGCGCCGCGCCCAGATCCCCTTCAATGCCGCAACGCCCGCCACTGCCCCGGCGCAAGCCCGAACCGGCGCGTAAACGCATGTGTGTACGCGCTCTGATCGCCAAAGCCGACATCGAGCGCGACGTCGGTCAGCGAGCGGCGCGGATCGGCCAATAGCGCGAGCGACGTATCGAGACGCAAGCGCTGCAAATAGCGATGCGGCGTTTCGCCGAACGCTTCGATGAACAACTGATGAAAGCGTCGCATGCCGAAGCCGCAATGCGCGGCGAGGTCTGCGATGCGCAGCGGTTGCGCCAGATGTGTGCGCAACCAGCGGTCGATGCGGGCGAAGTCGAGGCCCGCCGCGCCGGCGTGCTGCACCTGCGTCAGGCCGGCGTGCTGCACGAGCGCTTCGCACAGGCGCGTGGCCGCATCCCAATGGAAGCGTCGCGGCAGCGCCGCATCGCCGGCCGGCAAGCCGCCGCTTGCGCCGATGCCCGCCGCTGCGGCGATATGGCTAACCAGCTGCGTGAGCCGGCTATCCACATCGACGGCGCGAGCCCGATCGAACAGCCGCTCGGGCACCGCGAGCGAAGCCGGCGGTAAATCAAGCACCAGTTGACGGTTCTCGCCGAGCCCCGCGTAGTCGTGTCGCGCCCCCGCCGGAACCAGCCATGCGGAGCGCTGATCGATCCGCCGCGCGACGCCGTCGACGGCCATCATCATCGAGCCGTCGAGGCCCAGCACGATCTGATGAAAGTCATGCACGTCCGACGCTTCGCTTTCGCCGAAGCGGCGCAGTGAAACGCTGGGAGCGGGAAGGGCGGGTTCGCGTGACATGACGATCGATGTTGCATCTCGCATTGCGACGCACGCAGCCGCACGTTCAGCGACGAACCCGGCGGCGAACCCAGCGGGGCGCTACGTGCGCAATGCGCGTGGCCTCAAGCCATCAAACCTCGAGCAGTTCCACTTCGAACACCAGCGTTGCATTCGGCGGAATCACGCCGCCCGCGCCGCGCGCGCCGTAGCCGAGTTGCGGCGGAATCGTCAGACGGCGCACGCCGCCGACCTTCATGCCCTGCACGCCCTCGTCCCAGCCCTTGATCACCATGCCGCCGCCGAGCACGAACGCAAACGGGTCGTTGCGATCCTTGCTGGAGTCGAACTTCTGGCCATCGGTCAGCCAGCCGGTGTAGTGAACGCTGACGGTTTGTCCGGCGCGTGCTTCGGCACCGGTGCCTTCGGTCAAATCTTCGTATTTCAGGCCGGATTCGGTGGTGACGGTCGGCATAAGTTGCTCCCTTTTGAAGTCGGTCAAAACCGTTATTGTAGGCGGGTTGCACGAGCATCGCGAATGGCGCGCCTTGCACGGTCAACACGCAATCGCCTTGCCTATAATGGGGGCTACCATTCGAACCACGAACTGCCTGCGAGGATGTCGATTGTGAGTGCGTTTTCCACAGGAAGCAGCATCCCTCAGCCGGAGCATCCCGGCTCCGCTGTGTCTGAACGCGCTGCCCGCCTATGCGCACAGACCGCGCTGTTTATGCGCGATCACGTGCTGTCGCTGGTATCGCACGATTTGCGCAGCCCGCTCAACGCAATCCATAGCTGGGCCTATGTGCTCGAACGCAAGGTGGACGGCGGCGATGCGACTGCGCAGCGCGCGCTGGCGGGCATCCGCAGCGGCGTCGAGCAACAGGTGCAACTGCTCGAAGCGATCGTCGATACGACGCGCGCGGAAACCAAAACGCTGGGTCTGCAACGCACGTCGTTCGAATTGCGGCCGCTGGTCGACGAGACCGTCATCGACGTGCGCGACATGCTCGCGCAACCGCGCAACGTCGCGCTGGTGCTCGATACGCCGCTCGCGGCCGAGCAGCTCGACGGCGACCGCGAACGGCTCGCCGCGGCGCTGTGGCTGATGTTGACGTTTGCAGTCGAGGCCAGCGCACGCGGCACCACGGTGAAGCTGCAAACGCACGCGGACGGTTCGATGTGGCACGTGCGGGTCGGCTTCGATGCGTCGTTCGACGCACTCGCCGATGCCGAGCTGCCGCATCTGCTGGAAACGTTTGCACGCAGGCAGGCATGCCAGCCGCGCGAAGCGAGCCGTATTTCGTGGGTGCTGTCGCTGTGCAAGCGCGTGACCGAAGCGCACGAAGGCGCGTTCGAGCAGGGCGAATGCAGCGACGGCCAGCCGGCCGTACTGTCGCTGCGCGTGCCGCTCGCAGCGGGGTGAAGGGCTCGTTGAGCAACACCGCGAACGACGCATCGACCGAAGCATCGAGCCACGCGTTGCGCAACACACCGAACGGCACGCGTCGACTTTCACTGCCCTTTCACGCTCTATACTGACGACTTTTGTCGCCGGAGCCCATCGCTTTGATCCAGTTGGTCGCCCTCATCGGTGCGTTGCTGCTAGTCGCGCTGAACGGTTTCTTCGTCGCCGCCGAATTCGGCCTCGTCAAGTTGCGGCAAACGCGCGTGCAGACGCTCGCGCAAAAGCACGGCGTGCGCGGCAAGCTGCTTGCGAAGGTGCATGGAAGGCTCGACGCCTATCTGTCCGCTTGCCAGCTTGGTATCACGCTCGCGTCGCTCGGCCTCGGCTGGATCGGCGAGCCGGCCTTCGCGGACCTGCTGATGCCGCTGTTCAGAGTGCTCGGCGTCCAGTCCGAGCAGATGATGCACGGCATCTCGCTGTTCTTCGCGTTCTCGGTGATCTCGTTCCTGCATATCGTGGTGGGCGAACTCGCGCCGAAGTCGATGGCGATCCGCCAGGCCGAGAAGGTCTCGATGTGGGTCGCGTTGCCGCTGTATGCGTTCTACTGGGGCATGTATCCGGCGATCTGGGTGCTCAACACCAGCGCGAATGCGGTGCTGCGCATCGCGGGGCTGTCGGCCGATCACGGCGGCGACACGCATTACTCGAACGAAGAACTGAAGCTGATCCTGCGCGCGCGCCGCACCAGCGTGACCGACGGCATCGAGCATCCGGAGCGCGCGTACAGCCAG
>DATJJN010000032.1:0-3561 GCA_035492135.1 Paraburkholderia sp.
AAGGTCGCGTCGATCCATCGCGGCACGGTCAACGATGAGGTGTCGCTCGCGCTGCCGGGCGGGCAAACCATCGTTTCCGTGCTGACGCATGAAAGTACCGAGACGCTTGGGCTCAAGGAAGGCGTTGCCGCGTTTGCGCTCATCAAGGCGTCGTGGGTGATTCTGCTGGCCGACGATGGCGGCGCACCGATGCGCTTGTCCGCGCGCAATCAGTTGCGTGGGACGGTGGCGGCAGTGACGCGCGGCGCGGTGAATGCGGAAGTGTCGGTGGCGCTCGATGCGACGACGGTGGTCACCGCGGTGATCACGAATGACAGCGTCGACAAGCTTGCGCTCGCGGAAGGGCAGCCGGTGGTGGCGGCGTTCAAGGCGTCGAGTGTGATTCTCGGTGTGACCGAATAGGCGGAGGCGCGTCAAAGACGCGTGGAGGACGCGCCCGCTGTCGGTGTGGTGCGCGCAGGCGCGGCGTCGTGTATGGCGGCGAGTCGAACTGTGCGGTTCTGCGTCTCGCGCGGCCGGCCCGTCACATCACGCTGCGCGCGAATCCTGGAAACGGCTGCGGCTCCTTGCGCACGCCGCCATCGTAAATCTGCACGACCTGATCGCCAAAAAACGCGACATCGTCGGGGTCGTGCGTGATCAGCAGCGTCGGAATGTCGAGGCGCGTCTGCAAGTCCGATAGCTCGCGGCGCATTCGTTCGCGCAGCGGACCGTCGAGCGCCGAGAACGGTTCGTCGAGCAGCAGCAGCCGCGGCTTCGCGACGAGCGCGCGAGCGAGCGCGACACGCTGCTTCTGTCCGCCCGACAGTTGCGCCGGATGATTACCCGCGACACTGCGCAAATCGAGCGCGTCGAGCCAGTAGTCGAGTTCGGCGTGCGCGACGCGCCGGCGCGGATTCATCCAGCCGCCGTGCAGCCCGAACGCGATGTTCTGCCGCACGTTCAGATGCGGAAACAGCGCGTAGTCCTGAAACAGATACGCGAGCTTGCGCGTCTGCGGCGTTTGATCGATGCCGCGCGCGCTGTCGAACAGCGTGTCGCCGTTCAGCGCGATCGCGCCTTCGTCGGGGCGCATCAGGCCCGCGATCGCCTGCAGCGTCAGGCTCTTGCCCGAGCCGGACGGGCCGAACAGCACGACCCGCGACGATGTCGTGGTGAACGACACGTCGAGCGTGAAGCGGCGCTCGGCGCTTGTCAGGGTTTTGCGGATGTCGACGGTAAGCGGCATGGCGGAGGTTGCGAAGGTTGCAGTAAGCGGCGGTGGGCGGTCAAACGATCAGTGCTCCGCGGTCAGCGCGACGTCATCAGCGAATGTTGCGGCACGAGGCGGCCCGCGACCAGCAGAATCACGACGCAGGTGACCGAGGTGACCAGCACGAGAACGTTCGCGGTGTGATCGTCGCCGGCCTGGACCGCGGCGTAGACCGCGACCGATAAAGTCTGCGTGCGGCCCGGCAGATTGCCGGCGATCATCAGCGTCGCGCCGAATTCGCCGAGCGCGCGCGCAAACGCGAGCAGCGTGCCCGCGAGAATGCCGCGCATCGCGAGCGGCAAGGTCACGCGAAAGAAGATCGCCGTTTCGTTCACGCCGAGCGTGCGCGCTGCGCGTTCGAGTTGCGGGTCGACCGATTCGAATGCCGCGCGCGCCGACTTCAGCACCAGCGGAAACGCGACGACCATCGACGCGATCACCGCGCCTTGCCACGTGAACACAAGCTGAATGCCGAGCCGGTCGAGCCACGCGCCGAACACGCCGCGGCGGCCAAGCAGCACGAGCAGGTAGTAGCCGAGCACGGTCGGCGGCATTACGAGCGGCAGCGTCAGCAGCGAATCGACGACGTCGCGCGCGCCCGAGCGCCAGCGCGACAGGCCGAGACCCGCGGCCACGCCGATCACGAAGTTGAGCGCGGTCGCCCAGCCGGCTACTTTCAGCGACAACAGCAACGGGATCCACGCGTGTTCCATGACTATTCAGGCGATCCGGTGAGCGTTCCATGTTTCGTCAATGTGTGACGGACGGCGCGCGAAGCGCGAGGCTCACGCGCGCCGGTGTCGGCGAGCTGGCTTCAACGCGCCGGCGCCGGCTTGAACCCATACTTCGACAGCACTGCTTGCCCCGCCGGCGACAGCACGAAGGCGATAAACGCCTGCGCGTCCGCCGCATGACGGCTGCCTTCGACCTGCGCGATCGGATAGGTGATCGGCGTTTGCGTCGGCACCGTCAATGCGACCTTCACCTTTTCCGGCATGATCGCCGCATCGGTGCCGAACACGAAGCCCGCATCGACTTCGCCGCGCGACACATAGTCGAGACTTTGCCGCACATTGGTTGCAAGCACACCTTTCACGCTGACCGCGTCCCATACGCCGGCCGATTTCAGCGCGCCTTCGGTATAGCGGCCGACCGGCACGGAAGCCGGGTCGCCGTACGCAACGCGCTTCACGTTCGCCGCAGTCAGTTCGTTGAGCGACGCGGGCGCGAAACGGCTGTCGGTCGGCACGATCAGCACCAGCGAGTTCGCCGCGAAATCCTTGCGCGTGGCGGGCACGATCACTTTCTCCGCGGCGGCTTTGTCCATCGCTTTCTGGTCCGCCGAAGCGAACACATCGGCGGGCGCGCCGTTCGCGATCTGCAGCATCAGCACGTCGGACGCGCCAAAATTGAATAGCAGCCTGGTGCCCGGATGCTGTTGTTCGAAAGTGTCGCCGACCGCCTTGAACGCATTCGTCAGACTGGCGGCGGCGGACACGATCAGATCGTCGGCGCGAGCCGGCGCGCTCAACGTCAGTACAACGGCGGTGGCGGCGAGTGCGTGGGCGAATAGTCGGGAAAGCGGGCGAGAGAGCGATCTCATGAGCGGGTATCGAGGCGTCGAGATATCGGGCCGGAAAAAAGAAAGCGAAACGAAGCGCTATCGTAATATATCCGAGGTTATAACGGTCGATATTTCAAGCGGTTTGCAGCGTCGGCATCAATATCAACAGGGGAAAGCGGGAACCGCTGTCGCTTCAGCGCGTCGGGCAGACGGGCCGTCCGCTCGCGCGATATCGAAGCATGTGTTCTGGCGCCCGCTTGTATCGAGACAGCGGTCGACCTGGACCGACCGCGGCTCGCGTGGCGCCAACGCATCATGCGCGCGCGACAGCGGCGCACCGATCGCATGACTGTGGTCGTGCACGGCCTTCCAGCGCGCGCGGACGAATGGCCGCGGATGGCCTGAGATCTTCAGCGCGGCACGCTCGACCCAGCGGTGCGTCGGGATATGAATGTTGTGGAACGCCGCCACGAGCACGACGAGGCTCATCATGACCGGCAAGATGGACAGCGGGTTCCTGCTTTGCGTCGTATGCCACGCAAGGCGGATAAAGACGAGCGCGATCACGGCGCCCATCACGCAGCCGACGGCCGCTTCCGACGGCGAATGCGCTTCGACGACGATGCGCGAGAAGCTGATCGCAATGCCGACGCAAAACCCCGCCACAATGCCGGCCACGCGGATGGCCGGTCGTGCCGGCAGCAGGATCAGGAAAGACGCGACGGGATAGATCGCGGTCGACATC
>DATJJN010000033.1:0-2840 GCA_035492135.1 Paraburkholderia sp.
CTGCATTTCGACGACATCGCGAAGCTGATGCAGGCGTTCGGCAAGCTGCTCGCGAGCGGTCATTCGCTGATCGTGATCGAACACAATCTCGACGTGATCCGCGCGGCCGACTGGCTGATCGACCTCGGTCCCGAAGGCGGCGACGGCGGCGGCCTCGTGCTGTGCGCGGGCACGCCGGATGACGTCAAAGCCTGCGCGGGCTCGCATACCGGCGAGGCACTGCTGCAATACGACCGCGCGATGGACGCGATGAGCGCGGCCGGTGCGATGAGTGCGGCCAGCGGCGTCGAAACGGCACGCGAGTCGCAGGGCATTCCGCTGCAGAAGGCGCTGAGCGCGGCACGCGCGCGGCGCGCGGTGGAAGGCGAAGACGTCGTGCGCATCGTCAATGCGCGCGAGCACAACCTGAAGGCGCTCGACGTCGACATTCCGCACGGCAAGTTCAACGTGATCACCGGCGTATCGGGTTCGGGCAAATCGACGCTCGCGTTCGACATCCTGTTCCACGAAGGGCAGCGGCGTTATCTCGAATCGCTGAATGCGTATGCACGCTCGATCGTGCAGCCCGCCGGGCGCCCCGAAGTCGACGCGGTGTACGGCATTCCGCCGACCGTCGCGATCGAGCAGCGGCTGTCGCGCGGCGGTCGCAAGAGCACCGTCGCGACTACCTCCGAGGTGTGGCACTTCCTGCGTCTGCTGTATGTGAAGCTCGGCTTGCAGCATTGTGTGCACGACGGCACGCCGGTCACGTCGCAAAGCGTCGAGTCGATCGCCGCGCAGTTGCTGCGTGATCACAAGGGGCAACACGTCGGCTTTCTCGCGCCGCTCGTCGTCAATCGCAAGGGCGTCTATACGGATCTCGCGAAATGGGCGAAGGCGCGCGGCAATACGCATCTGCGTGTCGACGGTGAATTCGTGCCGGTCGATCCGTGGCCGAAGCTCGATCGGTTCCGCGAGCACACGATCGAACTGCCGGTGACGGACCTCGTCGTATCGGCGGATCACGAAGCCGAGTTGCGCGCGGCGCTCGATCAGACGCTCGAAATCGGCAAGGGGGTCATGCATCTGCTCGCGCCGCTCGACGGTTTGCATGACGCGATCAACGGCGGCCGCTCCACCTCGAAGCTTGGCGATGTGAAGGTGCTGTCGACCAAGCGCGCGTGTCCGGTGTGCGGCACCAGCTATCCCGAACTCGATCCGCGCATGTTCTCGTACAACAGCAAGCATGGCTGGTGTACGAGCTGCGTCGGCACCGGGCTGTCGCTCACCCGCGAACAGCGCGCCGCGTACGACGACACGATCGTCGTCGACGACAATCGCGGCCGTGAGCAGAGTCTCCCATCGGAAGAGCAGGAACCGGAAGGGCTCGTCGACGAACCGTGTCCGGATTGCGCGGGCACGCGGCTGAATCCGGTCGCGCGCGCAGTCACGTTCGATTCGCAGGCGATCGTCGACGTCGCGCAATGGACGGTGTCCGACACGCGCGCGTGGATCGACACGCTGCAAATGACAGGCCGCGATGCCGAGATCGCGCGAGACGTGATCAGCGAAATCGGCAGCCGGCTGCAGTTTCTCGAAGAGGTCGGGCTCGGCTATCTGAGCCTCGATCGCGCGGCGCCCAGTCTGTCGGGCGGCGAGGCGCAGCGCATCCGGCTCGCCGCGCAACTCGGCAGCAATCTGCAAGGCGTCTGTTATGTGCTCGACGAACCGACCATCGGTCTGCATCCGCGCGACAACCAGATTCTGTTGAACGCGCTGCGCAAGCTCGGCGACAAGGGCAATACGCTGGTCGTCGTCGAGCATGACGAAGACACGATCCGGCGTGCCGATCACATCATCGATATCGGGCCGGGCGCGGGCAAGCGCGGCGGTTCGCTGATCGCGCAGGGCAGTGTCGCGGATCTGTCCGCGCAGCCCGACTCGCTGACCGGGCGCTTCCTCGCACAGCCGATCGTGCATCCGTTGCAGCCGCGCCGCGAAGTCGTCGCGGCGGGCAAGCGCGTGGCCGCGACGCCGGAGAACTGGCTGACCGTTCACGGCGGCAAGCTGCACAATCTGCGCGACGTCACGGTCGGCATTCCGTTGGCACGGCTGGTCGCGGTGACGGGTGTGAGCGGCTCCGGCAAGTCGACGCTCGCGCGCGATGTGCTGATGACCAATCTGCTCGATGCGGTCGGGCGCTCGGTGTTGTCGTCGCCGGCGACGCGGCGCGCGCGCGCGGCGGCTGAACAGAAGCCGGCCGCGAACCGGCGGTCGAGCGTGCTCGCGCGCGCCGCGCCGCGCGCACCGCTTAACGTCACACATACTTGGCAAGGCTGTGATTCGATCACCGGCTGGGAAAGCATCGACCGTGTGCTCGAAGTCGATCAGACGCCAATCGGTAAGACCCCGCGGTCGTGTCCGGCTACCTATATCGGCGTGTGGGATGCGATCCGCAAACTGTTCGCGGGCACGCTCGAGGCACGCGCGCGCGGCTATACCGCGTCGCGCTTTTCGTTCAATACCGGCGAAGGCCGTTGCCCCGCATGCGAGGGGCAGGGCGTGCGTACGATCGGCATGAGCTTCCTGCCCGACGTGAAGGTACCGTGCGATGTCTGCCATGGGCAGCGCTTCAATCCGGAGACGCTGGCGGTCACGTGGCGCGGCAAGAATATCGGCGACGTGCTGACGATGGAAATCGACGAAGCGGTCGAGTTCTTCGCGTCGATCACGAACATCGGTCATCCGCTGCAATTAATGAAGGACGTCGGGCTCGGCTATCTGACGCTCGGCCAGCCGTCGCCAACGCTATCGGGCGGCGAGGCGCAGCGCATCAAGCTCGTCACCGAACTGAGCAAGGT
>DATJJN010000034.1:0-22045 GCA_035492135.1 Paraburkholderia sp.
ATGCTCGAAGAGTATTTCTACGTGCAGGGCCGCGAGTGGGAACGCTACGCGTGGATCAAGGGGCGGCTCGTGTCCGGGACGTCCTCGGAGCCGGCGCTGCGGCTCGCGTCGCAGCTCGACGCGCTCGTGAAGCCGTTCGTCTACCGGCGTTATCTGGACTTCGGCGTGATCGGCGCGATCCGCTCGCTGCATGCGCAGATCCGCCAGGAAGCGCAGCGCCGCGCGACGATGCGGCCCGACAAGGCGGACGACATCAAGCTCGGGCGCGGCGGCATCCGCGAGATCGAGTTCAGCGCGCAGGTGTTCCAGCTGATTCGCGGCGGCCAGGACGCGGGCTTTCGCGTGCGGCCGACGCTCGCGGTGCTCGGCTACGCGGCGGCGCGCGGGATGATCGCGTCCGATGTCAGCACGGACCTGACGCTCGCGTATCAGTTTCTGCGCAAGCTCGAGCACCGGCTGCAATATCGCGACGACGCGCAAACCCACGCGATGCCGGTCGACGAAGACGATCGGCGCGTGCTGGCCGCGTCGATGGACTTCGACAACTACGCCGCGCTGCATGCGGCGCTCAACGTGCATCGCGACAAGGTGTGGCGGCAGTTCGACCAGATCTTCGCGGACAAGGGCAAAGGCGAGGCCGGCGCAAGCTCCGAGCACCATGCCGCCGCGTGGATCTGGAGCGCCGCGCTCGCGGAAGACGGCACCGACGGCGCACTGCTCGCGAAGCTGACCGGACTGGGCATCGACGACCCGGGTCCGCTGCTGTCGCGGCTGCGCGCGTTGTGGAGTTCGTCGCGCTATGCCGGTTTGCCGGAGCGCAGCCGCGAACGCTTCGACGGCGTCGCGCATCGCGCGCTCGAATTCGCGCGGACGATCGAGCCGCGCGAACGACGCGGCCCGACGCTCGCGCGGCTCTTCGAATTGCTCGAAGCGGTCGGACGGCGCGGCGCGTATCTCGCGCTCCTGACCGAATACCCGGACGCGTTGACTCGCGTGCTGCACGTGCTCGGCACGTCGCGCTGGGCCGCCGGCTATCTGATTCGCCATCCGCAACTGCTCGACGAACTGCTCGACGGCGAGGCGCTGTCGGCGCCGTTCGACTGGCCGGCGTTCAAGCAGATGCTGCGCGCGCGGCTCGCGGCGGCGGACGGCGTCGAGCAGCAGATGGACCTGCTGCGCCACGCGCATCAGGCGGAAGTGTTCCGGATTCTGCTGCTCGACCTCGCGGGGCGGCTGTCGGTCGAGCACGTGAGCGACCGGCTGTCGGAACTCGCGGACGCCGTCCTCGACGTGACGATCGACGCCGTGTGGCGGCATTTCTCGAAACGTCATCGCGAGGCGCCGCGCTTCGCGGCGATCGCGTACGGCAAGCTCGGCGGCAAGGAACTCGGCTACGCGTCGGACCTCGACCTGATCTTCCTGTACGACGACGAGGACGACAACGCGTCCGACATCTACGCGATGTTCGCGCGCCGGCTGATCACGTGGCTCACCGCGGCGACCGGCGCGGGCACGCTGTTCGACGTCGATCTGCGGTTGCGGCCGAACGGCGAGTCGGGGCTGCTCGTCACCGACCTCGGCGCGTTCCGCCGCTATCAGCTGCCGGAAGGCGACGCGGCGAACACCGCGTGGGTGTGGGAGCACCAGGCGCTGACGCGCGCGCGTTTCTGCGCGGGCGACGCGGGCATCGGCGCGCAGTTCGAGGCGATCCGCGTGAAAGTGCTGACGACGCCGCGCGAGGCTGGGCCGCTCGCGGCCGAGATCGTCGATATGCGCCGGCGCGTCGAGGAAGGCCATCTGAACCGCACCGAACTGTTCGATCTGAAGCACGATCGCGGCGGGATGGTCGACATCGAGTTTCTCGTGCAGTACTGGGTGCTGCTGCACGCCGCGCGGGACCCGGAGTTGATCCGCAACACCGGCAACATCGCGTTGCTGCGCGAAGTGTCGCGCTTCGGGCTGATGAGCGAGGAAGAGGCCGAGACGATCGGTGCCGCGTACCGGCTGTATCGCAAGCTGCAGCACCAGTTGCGGCTCGATGGGATGGATGTGGCGCGCGTCGATCCTGCGCGTGTCGCGCCGCATCGCGACGCGGTGCTGGCGCTGTGGCGGAGGGTGTTCGAAGAGAGGCGCTGAGGGCAGGGCGATGGCGGCGCGCCGTGTCCGTATCAGCCGCGCGGCGTGCCTCCTTCGCGCCGCTCAGGCGGCCAGCATTTCCTTCGCGTGCTTGCGCGTGGTCGCGGTGATTTCCAGACCGCCGAGCATCCGCGCGACTTCCTCGACGCGGCTCGTGCGGTCGAGCGGCGTGACGACCGACAGCGTGCCGCCGTTGCCGTCGCCGGACTTCGACACCTGGAAGTGATGATCGCCGCGTGCCGCGACCTGCGGCAGGTGGGTCACGCACAGCACCTGGCGCATTTCGCCCAACTGATGCAGCAGGCGCCCGACGACCTCGGCCACGCCGCCGCCGATGCCGGTGTCCACTTCGTCGAAGATCAGCGTCGGCGTCGGGCTAGCGGCGCTCGCGATGACGGCGAGCGCGAGGCTGATCCGCGCGAGTTCGCCACCGGAGGCGATTTTCGCGAGCGGTCGCAGCGGCACGCCCGCATGGCCGGCGACGCGAAATTCGATCTGCTCGAGGCCGTGCGCGCCGCCATCCGCGAGCGGCACCAGCGCGACTTCGAAGCTTCCGCCCGCCATCGACAGTTCCTGCATCCCCACGGTGACCGCCGCGCCAAGCGACTTCGCCGCCTTCGCGCGCGCCTTCGACAGTTGCCTCGCTTCCGTCATGTACGCGTCGTGCGCCTTCGCGACCGCCGCGCGCAGGCTGTCGAGATCGGCCGCCGCATCGAGCGTCGCCAGTTGCGCGCGCCGGGCCTCGTGCTCGTCGGGCAGCGTTTCCGGCTGCAGACGGAATTTGCGCGCGACCGAATGCAGCGCGTCGAGGCGCTTCTCGACCTGCGCGAGCCGGTCCGGATCGAGTTCGAGCCGCTGCGCGTAGTGGCTCAGCGAATACGCGGCTTCCTGCAACTGGATCGCGGCCGGTTCGAGCGCCGCGAGTGCGTCGCCGAGCGCCGGGTCGATTTCCGCGAGGTCGCGCAGTTTCGATACGACCGAGCCCAGTTGCGAAATCATCGCGTCGTCCGACTCGGACAGCGCCGCGAGCGCGCCTTGCACGCCGTCGATCAGACTTGCCGAATGCGACAGACGCCGATGCTCCGCGTTGACCTCCTCCCACTCGCCGGGCTGCGGCGCGAGTTTGTCGAGTTCCGCGAGTTGCCACGCAAGGCGCTCGCGTTCGAGCTGCAGTTCGCGGTCGCGCGACTGCGCGGTTTCGACCGCGTGCGTCGCGTCGCGCCACGTGCGCCACGCGCGCGTGACGAGCGCGGCCTGATCGGCGAGGCCCGCGTGCGTGTCGAACAGCTCGCGTTGCGCGTCGGCGCGCATCAGCAACTGGTGCGCGTGCTGGCCGTGAATGTCGACGAGCATTTCGCCGACCTCGCGCAACTGCGCGAGCGTGGCCGGCGTGCCGTTGATGAACGCCCGCGAGCGGGCGCCGCTGTCGACGACGCGCCGCAGCATCACGGTCGCGGACGCGTCGTCGTCGGCCGCATGCGCGAGCGCCTGCTCGTCGAGCCAGCGCAGCACGTGCGGCGGCGCGTCGAATTCGGCGGTGATGTCGGCGCGCGACTCGCCGGTGCGGACGACGCTCGCGTCGGCCCGGGCGCCGAGCGTCAGCGCGAGCGCGTCGATCAGGATCGACTTGCCGGCGCCGGTTTCGCCGGAGAAAACCGTGAAGCCGTCGTCGAATTCGAGGTCGAGGGCCGCGACGATCACGAAGTCGCGAATCGAGAGATGGCGAAGCATGGCGGTCGTAGTCTGGCTGGTCGGGTCGGCGCGAGCGGAGTTTCGGCAGCGGCTTCCGCGGTGTTTCGCGGGCCATCGACAATAGTGTTCAAATATACAGTATCGAACTGCGACCTGCCATGTTTTGTTGCGTCCCCACATCGGCCGGACGGCCGACGCCGACGCCGCCGTCAGTCGTCGTGCGCTTCCGCCTGCAGCGCCGGCGGCTCGTTCCAGTGCAGCTTCTTGCGCAGCGTCGCGTAGTAGCTGTAGCCGACCGGGTGCAGCACCGGCACCGTATGCCGCGAGCGCCGCATCTCGATCACGTCGCCGAGCTGCACGGCGGTGAACGACTGCATGTCGAAGTTCACGTTGACGTCGCGCCCGGCGACGATCTGGATGCTGACGATCGAGTCGTCCGGCAGCACGATCGGCCGGTTGGACAGCGCGTGCGGCGCAATCGGCACGAGCACGATGCCCTTTAGCTGCGGATGCAGGATCGGCCCGGACGACGACAGCGCATACGCGGTCGAGCCGGTCGGCGTCGATACGATCAGCCCGTCCGAGCGCTGGTTGTACATGAAGCGGCCGTCGACGTGCACGCGCAGTTCGGCCATCCCCGACACGCCGCTGCGGTTCACGACGACGTCGTTGAACGCGAGCGCGTGATAGAGCGGTTCGCCGTCGCGCAGCACGCGCGCTTCGAGCAGCATGCGCTCCTCGCGCTCGAAGCTGCCGGCGAGCAGTTGCGGCACGACCTCCTGCATGTCCGAGAACGGGATGTCGGTGATGAAGCCGAGCCGGCCGTAGTTGATGCCGATCAGCGGCGTGCCGTACGGCGCGAGCTGGCGGCCGATGCCGAGCATCGTGCCGTCGCCGCCGAGCACGACGGCGACGTCGGCGCGCGAGCCGATCTCGGCCGGACGCAGCGCCGGATACCCGGTGACGCCGATTTCGGCGGCGGTGTCCGCCTCGAACACGACCTCGAAGCCGAGTGTCGAAATGCAGCGCGCAAGCGCGATCAGTGGCTCGCCGATGCCCTGCGTGTTGCTGCGCCCGACGAGCGCGACGGTCTTGAACTGGCTGTTGGTCTGCATCCCGGCATTACACCATAGTCAGGTGACGAAAAGAACACGACGGGGTCCGTCGGCCGGCGGGCAGGCGGACCCCACCATTCGCGGCCTGAGCGTCGTTGAGCTAAAATTTGCAGTCATGCTAGATCCTCGCGCCCAAACCCTCCTCAAGACCCTGATCGAGCGTTACATCGCCGAAGGTCAGCCGGTCGGCTCGCGCACGTTGTCGCGTTACTCGGGGCTGGAGCTGAGCCCCGCGACGATCCGCAACGTGATGTCGGACCTCGAGGAACTCGGGCTCGTGTCCAGTCCGCATACGTCGGCGGGCCGCGTGCCGACGCCGCGCGGCTATCGCCTGTTCGTCGACACGATGCTGACCGTCGAGCCCGCCGCCGACGACGAGGCGATGATGCACACCGTGAAGACGAAGCTGCGCGCGGGCGAGCCGCAGAAGGTCGTCGCGGCGGCGGCGAGCGTGCTGTCGAACCTGTCGCAGTTCGCGGGCGTCGTGCTGACGCCGCGCCGCAGCCATGTGTTCAAGCAGGTCGAATTCATGCGCCTGTCGGACAAGCGCATCCTGCTGATCATCGTGACGCCCGAAGGCGACGTGCAAAACCGGATCATGGCGACGCAGCGCGACTTCTCGCCGTCCGAGCTCATCGAGGCATCGAATTACATCAACGCGCACTTCGCGGGTCTGTCGTTCGACGAGGTGCGCCGGCGGCTGCGCGAGGAAATCGACGCGCTGCGCGGCGACATGACCGCGCTGATGCACGCCGCCGTGACCGCGAGCACCGACGAGCCCGACGCGGGCGATACGGTGCTGATCTCCGGCGAGCGCAATCTGCTCGAAGTCGCGGACCTGTCGTCGGACATGGCGCGGCTGCGCAAGCTGTTCGACGTGTTCGACCAGAAAACGAGCCTGCTGCAGCTGCTCGATGTGTCGAGCCATGCGCAGGGCGTGCAGATCTTCATCGGCGGTGAGTCGAACCTCGTGCCGATCGAAGAAATGAGCGTCGTGACCGCGCCGTACGAGGTGAACGGCAAGATCGTCGGCACGCTCGGCGTGATCGGGCCGACGCGGATGGCGTACAACCGCGTGATTCCGATCGTCGACATCACCGCGCGGCTCTTGTCGCTCGCGCTCAGCCAGCACTGAGCGGCTCGGCTCATATCGGCCATCGGCCGCCCGCCGCCCGCCGTCCACCGTCGGCGGGATCGCCCGCTGATCGCAATCGGCGGCGCGACGCTCTGTTCTGTGCGATGGGCCCCGGACTTGACCGGTCGCCCGGCCGGCCGCGCCGACCCGGCCGCTATAATGCCTGTTCCCTGCCACGCAGCCGCGCCCCGGCGCGCCTTTTCCCACCGCCTATGCGTTTCGATCTGGAGCGGCCCCTGCAGTCCGCCGTCGCGCACCGCGTCGCCGTGCTGCTGATCAATCTCGGCACGCCCGACGCGCCGACGCCCGGCGCGGTGCGCCGCTATCTCGCGCAGTTCCTGTCGGATCCGCGCGTCGTCGAGATTCCGGCCGCTGTCTGGCAGCCGCTGCTGCGCACGCTGATCCTGCCGTCGCGCGGGGTGTCGTCCGCGAAGAAATATGCGGCCGTGTGGACACCCGAGGGCTCGCCGCTGCGCGTCCATACGCAGAAACAGGCGGACGGCCTGCGGCAGTTGCTGCAGTTGAACGACTACGCGGTGCTCGTCGACTACGCGATGCGCTACGGCACGCCCGACATCCCCGCGATGCTGAACCAGCTGAAGCTGTCGGGCGCCGAGCGCATCCTGCTGATGCCGATGTACCCGCAATACTCGGCGTCGACGACGGCGACCGCATTCGACGCCGCGTTCGCCGCGCTCGCGCGGATGCGCAACCAGCCGGAAATCCGCACGGTGCGCGCGTATCACGACCATCCGGCGTATATCGGCGCGCTCGTCGCGCAGGTTCGCCAGTATTGGGACGCGCACGGCCGGCCCGACTTCGCGGCCGGCGACCGCCTCGTGCTGAGCTTCCACGGCGTGCCGAGCCGCACGCTCGATCTCGGCGATCCGTACCACGACCAGTGCCAGCAGACGGCCGCGCTGTTGATGCACGCGCTCGAACTGTCGCCGGTGGAGTGCCGGGTCACGTTCCAGTCGCGTTTCGGGCGGGCACAGTGGCTGCAGCCGTATACGGCGCCGACGCTCAAGGAGCTGGGCGACGCGGGCGTGCGGCGCGCCGACGTGTTCTGTCCGGGCTTCACCGCGGATTGTCTCGAAACGATCGAGGAAATCGGCATGGAAGTGCGCGACGAATTTCTGCACGCGGGCGGCAAGGAGTTTCACCGGATCCCGTGCCTGAACGCGTCCACTGCGTGGATCGCCGCGTTGGGCGAGATCGTCGCGCAGAACCTGCAGGGCTGGCCGGTGCACGCCGCCGTGCCCGCCGGCGCCGCAGCGTGACCTGCATGAACGCGAGGGCAGCGGGCGCCGCGACGGCCTGAACGCCGCACGACCGCGCGCGGCTGCCGCGCGCACTATCGATCAACTGAAAATCTTCGTATGCATTACAAGATCTCGACCGAGCCTTCCGCGAAGCTGCGCATCGACAAGTGGCTGTGGGCGGCGCGGTTCTTCAAGACCCGCTCGCTCGCGGCCGACGCCGTCGCGAAAGGGCGCGTGCGGATCGGCGGCGAGCCGGTGAAGGCGTCGAAGGAAGTGCGCGTCGGCGATCTCGTCGAGATCGACATCGAACGGGTGATCTGGCAGGTGGCGGTGCTGGGCGTGTGCGACGTGCGCGGGCCGGCCAGCGTCGCGCAGACGCTCTACGCGGAAACGGACGACGGCCGCAAGCGCCGGCTTGCCGAACTGGAGCGGCGCAAGAACTTCCGCGAACCGGCTGCGGCGCTGCACGGAAGGCCGACGAAGCGCGACCGGCGCATCATCGACAAACTTTCGCGTGAGGACTGAAGAGCGCCTCCATCGTCGCGTGAACACTGCCGTATTCGGTCGTGTTCTCGGTGACGGCGCCCGACAGGCAGATGGTCGTGGTCCCGGCGATCAGTACCAGTGCGACCACCGAAATTGCAAAGGTCAGTTTCACGGTACTCCCCCGGGGGATGCGACTGAAACGGACAGCTCGGTGTAGTGCGATGTAGTGGCGCCAGGTCAGGGTAAACAGCTGTTTGCGGCGTCTGAAATGAAGTGTAGGTCAGCCGCACGGCCGACTCAATTTCAAACTGGACAAGCTCGGGTAATGGTTGTAACGGCCGGTTTCGCGTGCACGGCGGAGGTGCAAAAAAACGCCGCAAAGCCCTTGAAATCGTCGATTGAGCCCCTAAGTGAGTCCGCAATGCCACTCGCGGTGTCGCGTCCATGCAACGGCCCGGTTCGGGCCGTGTGCGATGCGCCGCTCGCGGCTCCTTCTTCCACTCATTAATCACGTTCAGCGACATGGAAAACACGCAAGACAACCCGACGAGCCAGAACCCCACGCCCGCGGACGAGCCGTCGCGTGAACCCGCGGCCGCCCCGGAGCCGCAGGCGCAGCAGGTCGAAGAGGCCGGCGAGCAGGCCGGCGCGGCGCTCGAAGAGGCGCAGGCGAAGATCGCCGAGCTGCAGGAAGCGTACTTGCGGGCGAAGGCCGAGACCGAGAACGTCCGCCGCCGCGCGCAGGAAGACGTGTCGAAGGCGCACAAGTTCGCGATCGAAAGCTTCGCCGAGCATCTGCTGCCGGTCGTCGACAGCCTCGAAGCGGCGATCGCGCACAACTCGGACGACCTCGCGAAGGTCCGCGAAGGCGTGGAACTGACGCTGCGGCAGTTGACCGGCGCGCTGGAGAAAGGGCGCGTGGTTGCCGTCAACCCGGTTGGCGAGAAGTTCGATCCGCATCGTCATCAGGCGATTTCGATGGTGCCGGCCGATCAGGAGCCGAACACCGTCGTCAGCGTGCTGCAAAAGGGCTATGTGATCGCCGACCGCGTGCTGCGTCCGGCGCTCGTCACGGTGGCGCAGCCGAAGTAGCCGACCGGATGAGTGGCCAATGAGCGGCCGCCGCGCGGGCGGCTCTCCGATAGAAAAAAATTAAAGACCGCATTGCATCGAGGGCTTGAAAACGATGCCGCGGTACTTACTTTGAGAACAGTTTCGAATTGATGCGGACGACCGGACGGGCAAAGGCCCGTTTGGCGCGCCGCCCAGCGATCAAATCTGGAGATTAACCAAACATGGGCAAAATCATCGGCATCGACCTCGGCACCACCAACTCGTGCGTGGCGCTGATGGAAGGCAATCAGGTCAAGGTGATCGAGAACTCGGAAGGCGCCCGCACGACGCCGTCGATCATCGCGTACATGGACGACAACGAGGTGCTCGTCGGCGCGCCGGCGAAACGCCAGTCGGTTACGAACCCGAAGAACACGCTGTACGCGGTCAAGCGCCTGATCGGCCGCCGCTTCGACGAAAAGGAAGTGCAAAAGGACATCAACCTGATGCCCTACAAGATCGTCAAGCACGACAACGGCGACGCGTGGGTCGAAGCGCACGGCCAGAAGCTCGCGCCGTCGCAGGTGTCGGCCGAAGTGCTGCGCAAGATGAAGAAGACCGCTGAAGACTACCTCGGCGAGCCGGTCACCGAAGCGGTGATCACGGTTCCCGCGTACTTCAACGACAGCCAGCGTCAGGCGACGAAGGACGCCGGCCGCATCGCCGGTCTCGAAGTCAAGCGGATCATCAACGAGCCGACCGCGGCCGCGCTCGCGTTCGGTCTCGACAAGTCCGAAAAGGGCGACCGCAAGATCGCGGTGTTCGACCTCGGCGGCGGCACGTTCGACATCTCGATCATCGAGATCGCGGACGTCGACGGCGAGAAGCAGTTCGAAGTGCTGTCGACGAACGGCGACACGTTCCTCGGCGGCGAGGACTTCGACCAGCGGATCATCGATTACATCATCGGCGAGTTCAAGAAGGAGCAGGGCGTCGACCTGTCGAAGGACGTGCTCGCGCTGCAGCGCCTGAAGGAAGCCGCCGAGAAGGCGAAGATCGAACTGTCGTCGAGCCAGCAGACGGAAATCAACCTGCCGTACATCACGGCCGATGCGTCGGGTCCGAAGCACCTGAACCTGAAGATCACCCGCGCGAAGCTCGAAGCCCTCGTCGAAGAGCTGATCGAGCGCACGATGGAACCGTGCCGCGTCGCGATCAAGGACGCCGGCGTGAAGGTGAGCGACATCGACGACGTGATCCTCGTCGGCGGCCAGACGCGCATGCCGAAGGTGCAGGACAAGGTGAAGGAGTTCTTCGGCAAGGAACCGCGTCGCGACGTGAACCCGGACGAAGCCGTCGCAGTCGGCGCGGCGATCCAGGGCCAGGTGCTGTCCGGCGACCGCAAGGACGTGCTGCTGCTCGACGTGACCCCGCTGTCGCTCGGCATCGAGACGCTCGGCGGCGTGATGACGAAGATGATCAACAAGAACACCACGATCCCGACGAAGCACGCACAGGTGTATTCGACGGCGGACGACAGCCAGTCGGCCGTGACGATCAAGGTGTTCCAGGGCGAACGCGAAATGGCGGCCGGCAACAAGCTGCTCGGCGAGTTCAACCTGGAAGGCATCCCGCCAGCACCGCGCGGCGTGCCGCAGATCGAGGTGACCTTCGACATCGACGCGAACGGCATTCTGCACGTCGGCGCGAAGGACAAGGCGACCGGCAAGGAAAACAAGATCACGATCAAGGCGAACTCGGGTCTGTCGGAAGCCGAGATCGAGAAGATGGTGAAGGACGCCGAAGCAAACGCGGAAGAGGATCACAAGCTGCGTGAGCTGGCCGATGCGCGCAACCAGGGCGACGCGCTCGTTCACAGCACGAAGAAGGCGGTGGCCGAATACGGCGAGAAGCTGGACGCGGGCGAGAAGGAGAAGATCGAGTCGGCGCTGAAGGACCTCGAAGACACGCTGAAGAACACGTCGGCCGACAAGGCGGCGATCGAAGGCAAGATCGAGGCGCTGTCGACGGCGTCGCAGAAGCTCGGCGAAAAGATGTACGCCGACATGCAGGCGAACCAGGGCGCGGCCGCGGCTGCGGGCGCGGCAGGCGGTGCACCGGAAGGCGCGCAGCAGGCCGACGACGTGGTCGACGCGGACTTCAAGGAAGTGAAGAAGGACTAAGTCGTGCCCGGGAGCCGCACGCCGCGTCGCTCGACGTGCACCGTGCGGCTCCTGCCGGATTCTTGCGCATCGGTTACGATTGCGCGTTCATTGAAGCGCCTGGCGGGTCTTTCGGCCCCCCGGGCACATTTGTTTTCTGGAGGCCGCTCGGCCGGCGTTGAACCGATATGGCGAAACGGGATTACTACGAGGTTCTGGGCGTCGCGAAGAACGCAAGCGACGACGAGATCAAAAAGGCTTATCGCAAGCTGGCGATGAAGTACCACCCCGACCGCAATCCCGACAACAAGGATGCGGAAGAGCATTTCAAGGAGGTGAAGGAAGCCTATGAAATGCTGTCGGACTCGCAAAAGCGTGCGGCGTACGACCAGTACGGCCACGCCGGCGTCGACCCGAACATGGGCGGCGCGGGCGCACAGGGCTTCGGCGGTTTTGCCGATGCGTTCGGCGACATCTTCGGCGACATCTTCGGCCAGGCCGCGGGCGGCGGTCGCGGCGGCCGCGCCGGTCCGCAGGTGTATCGCGGCGCGGACCTGCGCTACAGCATGGAAATCACGCTCGAGCAGGCCGCGCACGGCTACGAGACGCAGATTCGCGTGCCGGGCTGGAGCACCTGCGACGTGTGTCACGGTTCGGGCGCGAAGCCCGGCACGAAGCCGGAAACCTGCCCGACCTGCAACGGTTCGGGCTCGGTGCGCATGTCGCAAGGCTTCTTCAGCATCCAGCAGACCTGTCCGAAGTGCCATGGCACCGGCTCGTGGATTCCGGATCCGTGCGGCAACTGCCACGGCGCGGGCAAGGTGAAGGAAACCAAGACGCTCGAAGTGAAGATTCCGGCGGGCATCGACGACGGCATGCGCATCCGCTCGGCCGGCAACGGCGAGCCGGGCATCAACGGCGGGCCGTCGGGCGATCTGTACGTCGAGATCCACATCAAGTCGCATCCGGTGTTCGAGCGCGACGGCGACGACCTGCACTGCCAGATGCCGATTCCGTTCACGACGGCGGCGCTCGGCGGCGAGATCGAAGTGCCGACGCTCGCGGGCCGCGCGACCTTCACCGTGCCCGAGGGCACGCAGTCGGGCAAGACGTTCCGTCTGCGCGGCAAGGGCATCAAGGGGCTGCGTTCGAGCATCGCCGGCGATCTGTACGTGCATGTGCAGGTCGAGACGCCGGTCAAGCTCACCGAGCATCAGCGCGACCTGCTGCAGCAGTTCGAGAAGTCGCTCGTGGAGGGCGGCGGACGGCATAGCCCGCAGAGCAAGAGCTGGTTCGACCGGGTGAAGAGCTTCTTCGATTGATGCGGAAGACGCCGCGCCGATGCCGGTCGGCCGCGGCGGCAGCATGGCGGCAGTGGCAGTGGCAACAGCCGCGGCGGCTCCGGTGATCGCTCAAATGGGCGTTTGGCACGGCTCAGGTGACGTTTATGGCGGATCAAGACGGCGGCGCGGTGTTCGCGCTGCTCGACGACGGTGACTCGACGGCCGCGAGCCGTTCGAGCCGCCTCTACACCGGTTTCGTGCGCGAGCGTGCGAGCAGCGATCCGGCGGAACTCGACGCGCTGTGCGCCGACGTCGACGCGGACCTCGCGAGCGGCCTCTTCGCGGTCGTGCTCGGCGACTACGAGTTCGGACGCAACCTGCAGTTCGGCGCGCGCGACACGCATGCGTCACCGACAACGCAGCGCGGCAGCCATGCCGCGCTGCGTTTTTTATTGTTCTCGCGCTGCGCAAAGCTGTCTCGCGACGAGGCCGATGCGTGGCTCGCCGCGCGCGAAGGCGGCGCGCAAACCCCAGCGCCGGCCGGTATCGCCCAGTTGCAGGCCGACGTCGATCGCACGCAGTTCACGCACGCGATCGACGCGGTGCACGACGCGCTGCGCGCGGGCGAGTCGTATCAGATCAACTACACGTACCGGCTGCATTTCGAGGTGTTCGGCACGCCGCTCGCGTTGTACCGGCGGCTGCGCGAGCGTCAGCGGGTGCGCTTCGGCGCGCTGATCGCACTGCCCGACGATCGGTGGGTGCTGTCGTGCTCGCCCGAGCTGTTCGTCGAGAAACGCGGCGCGACGCTGCGCGCGCGGCCGATGAAGGGCACCGCCGCGCGCGCGGCCGATCCGCTCGAAGATCGGCGCGCCGCCGAGTTCCTCGCGAACGATCCGAAGAACCGCGCCGAAAACGTGATGATCGTCGACCTGTTGCGCAACGACCTGTCGCGGGTCGCGCAGACGGGTTCCGTGCATGTGCCGGCGCTGTTCAGCGTCGAGCCGTATGCGTCCGTGTGGCAGATGACCTCGACGATCGAGGCGACGTTGCCTGCGCGCACGTCGTTCGCCGACGTGATGCGCGCGCTGTTTCCGTGCGGGTCGATCACCGGCGCGCCCAAGCACCGGACGATGCAGCTGATCGACGCGCTCGAAGCGGCGCCGCGCGGGCTCTATACCGGCGCGATCGGCTGGCTCGACGCGGCGGCGGCGCGCGACGGCGACAATGCGGCGGCTTGCGGCGACTTCTGTCTGTCGGTTGCGATTCGCACGCTGACGCTCGATGCCGCCGGCGACACGCTGCGTCACGGCGTGATGGGCGTCGGCGCGGGGATCGTGCTCGACAGCGTCGCGGCCGACGAGTACGAAGAGTGCCGGCTGAAGGCGCGTTTTCTGACCGAGGCCGATCCGGGCATCGAACTCTTCGAGACGATGTACGCCACGCGCGCCGACGGCGTGCGCCGTCTGGAGCGGCATCTGACGCGGCTCGCGGCGGGCGCGCAATGGTTCGGTTTCCGGCTGGACGAAGCGGTGTTGCGCGAGCGTATCGCCACGCAGTGTGATGCGCTGCCTGACGGCACACCGTGTCGGGTGCGTCTTGCGCTCGCGAAAAACGGCGCGGTTCAACTGAGCGCCGCGCCGCTCGCGCCGCTGCCGTCAGGTCCGGTCGGCTTGCTGCTCGCGCCCGATCACGGGTTCGCGAACGTCGATTCGAAAGACGCGCTGTTGCTGCGCAAGACGACCCGCCGCGCGGAATTCGATCGCGGCTGGCGCGAAGCGGAAGCGCACGGCGGCTTCGACATGCTGTTCTTCAACGAGCGCGGCGAGCTGACCGAAGGCGGCCGGTCGAGCGTGTTCGTGAAGCTCGACGGGAAGTGGTGGACGCCGCCGCTGACGTCGGGACTGCTGCCGGGCGTGATGCGCGGCGTGCTGCTCGACGATCCGGCGTTGAACGCGCAAGAAAAGGTGCTCACGCGCGCCGACGTGCTGAACGCCGAAGCGCTGCTGGTCTGCAACGCACTGCGCGGCGCGCTGCCTGCGCGCCTGATCCGGCCGGACGCCGGCCAACCCGACTGAAGCGCCGTGTCGCCGCGGCCGTTGCGGATCATGCGCGGCCACCGATAAACGAGCCGCCAGCAAGCGCGACCGCATCGAATGGTGACGCGGTCGGCAATCCGGCACCCAATTCTGGTTCCGCTTAAAAATTTGGCCGTGCCCTAAATCCTGGCTGCAGTCAGCCGTTATCAGGACAGGAGACACCCCGCGTGCGCCTCGCGTCCGCGGTCCCGATTCCTATAAAAAGGGGCAACGTGCCATGACCCTTACGATCCGAACCCGCATTGCGTTCACGGTGGCGCTTCTGGCCGCCCTGTTGACGACCACCGGCGTCCTTGGACTCGTCAGTACGAACGAGGCCAACGGAGCGAACCGCGACACGTACCACAACAAGCTCGCCGAATCGACGGCGGTCGACGACGCCGAAATCTTCATCGCGCGCACGCGTCTCGTGCTCGATCGCGTGGCGCTCCATCCCGAATCGCCGACCGTCGCGGACCAGCTCAAGCGCGCGGACGGGTTCTTCAAGGACTCCGACGACGCATGGAACAAGTTCACGTCGTTGCCGCACGAAGCCGACGAACGGGCGCTGATCGAAGAGACCACCGCGCGCCGCAATGCGATGCGCGAAGGCGTCGCCGGATTCGCCAATGCGCTGAAGTCGGGCGATCGCGAAGCCGTGGACCAGTTTGCGATGACCAAGCTGACCGCGCTCTACGGCGCGATGACGGCGGCCAACAGCAAGGTCAAGGCGCAGCTGTACCAGAACGCCAAGGAACGCTACGAGAGCGCCGAGTCGAACTTCCGCCTGTTCCGCCTCGTCAGCGTCGCGACGATCGTGATCGGGCTCGTTGCCGCCGCGTGGGGCTGGGCGACGCTGCGCGGCGCGATCATGAATCCGCTCTCGTATGCGCTCGACAGCTTGAAGCGGATCTCGTCGGGCGACCTGAGCGCGCCGGTGCGCGCGCCGCGCAACGACGAGATGGGCACGCTGCTCGAGGCGATCGAGAAGACGCGTCAGGAACTGGGCGCGGTCACGTCGACCGTGCGCTCGGGCAGCGAATCGGTATCGATTGCGACGCAGGAGATCGCGGCGGGCATGATCGATCTGTCGTCGCGCACCGAACAGCAGGCGGCGTCGCTCGAAGAGACCGCTGCCAGCATGAACGAGCTGACGGCCGGCGTGAAGCAGAACACCGCGAACGCCCGTCAGGGCAGCGAGCTCGCGCAGACCGCGGCCAGCGTCGCGGATCGCGGCAGCGACGTGGTGCGTCAGGTCGTAATCACGATGGGCGAAATCGAGGCGAGCTCGCACAAGATCTCCGATATCACCGCGATGATCGAAGGCATCGCGTTCCAGACCAACATCCTCGCGCTGAATGCGGCGGTCGAGGCGGCGCGGGCCGGCGATCAGGGCCGCGGGTTCGCGGTCGTCGCGTCCGAGGTGCGCTCGCTCGCGCAGCGCTCGGCGTCGGCGGCGAAGGAAATCAAGGAATTGATCGCGAATTCGGTCGGCACCGTGTCGCACGGCACGACGCTGGTGTCGTCGGCGGGTTCGACGATGACGGAACTGCAGGAAGCGGTTCAGCGGGTCACGACGATCATGAACGAGATCGCGAGCGCGTCCGAGCAGCAGCAGATCGGCATCGAGCAGGTCGACACCGCGGTCACGCAGATGGACACCGTCACACAGCAGAACGCCGCGCTCGTCGAACAGGTGACCGCTGCCGCGCAGACGCTCGATTCGCAGTCCGCGCGCCTCACCGGTACGGTCAAGGTGTTTCGCACTGACTGATTGACCGAAGCCGCGCCGCGCGACGGCGCGGGTCATTGGGGCGGCGTTCTTCGTTTCGAAGACCCGCCGCCCGCGACGACGTCACTGAAACCCGTGCTCCGGCCCGGGAAACGACCCGTCCTTCACGGCCTTCACATACGCGGCGACACCGCTCTCGATGTTCGGCTGTCCCTGCATGAAGTCCTTCACGAAGCGCGGCCGCTTGCCGGGGAAGATCCCGAGCATGTCGTGCAGCACGAGCACCTGACCCGAGCAGTCCGGCCCCGCGCCGATGCCGATCGTCGGAATGCGCAATTGCTTCGTCACCTCGCCGCCGAGCGCCGACGGCACCGCTTCGATCACGACGAGTTGCGCGCCCGCGTCTTCGATCGCGTGCGCGTCGCGCAGCAACTGGCTCGCGCCGCTCTCGGTCTTGCCCTGCACCTTGAAGCCGCCGAACGCATGCACCGACTGCGGCGTGAGGCCGATGTGCGCGCACACCGGGACCGCCCGCTCGACGAGCATCCGGATCGTCGGCGCGAGCCACTCGCCGCCTTCGAGCTTCACCATCTGCGCGCCGGCGCGCATCAGCTTCACCGAACTCGCGAACGCGTCTTCCGGCGTGCCGTACGTGCCGAACGGCAAATCCGCGACGACCAGCGCCGACGGCTTCACGCGCGCGACGCACGCGGTGTGATACGCGATGTCGTCGAGCGTGACGGGCAGCGTCGTCGAGTGGCCTTGCAGCACGTTGCCGAGCGAATCGCCGATCAGCAGCGAATCGACGCCCGCGCGGTCGAGCAGCGCGGAGAAGCTCGCGTCGTAGCAGGTCAGCATCGCGATCCGCTCGCCGGCGTCGCGCATCGCCTGCAATTTCGGTACGGTCACGGCGCTGCGGCTCGTTTCCTGCAGATAAGTCATGGGGCAGTCCGTAGAGGAAGAAGGGAGAAGGCGACGCCGCTTACAGCGACGTGCCCTTGACGAAAAATTCCTTGCGGCCGCGCATCGTCTCGATGCGGCCGGCGATCAGCGCAAGGTCGTCATCGGAATCGAGCGGGTTCAGGTGCTCCGCGCCGACGGTCAGCACCGGCGCGTCGTCGTAATGATAGAAAAATTCGTTGTAGCTGTCGCAGAGCGCACGCAGGTACGCGTCCGGAATCTGCAGCTCGATCGGGTTCGCGCGCTTCTGGATGCGCGCGAACAGCACCTCGGGCGTCGCCTGCAGATAGACGACGAGATCGGGCGCGGGCGCCGCCGCGTCGAGCCGCGCCGCGTACGCGCGATAGAGCGGCAGCTCGTCGGCGCCGAGCGTCAGCGGCGCGAACAGCTCGCTTTTCTTCGCGACGAAGTCGGTGACGAGCGGCGTATCGGTCGCGCGCAGCGCGGCGACCTGCTGCGACTGCGCTTCGCGCTGCAGCGCAAAATGCAGTTGCGCGGACAACGCATGACGCGTCGTGTCGCGGTAGAAGCGTTCGAGAAACGGATTGTCGGCGCTCGCGTCGAAGAGCGTCTGCATCGACCAGCGTTGCGCGAGACGCGTCGCGAGCGCGGTCTTGCCGACGCCGATCGCGCCTTCCACCGCGAGATAGCGCAGCGGCGGCCGCGTGGCGGGGGCGACGACCGTGAGCGGCGGCGTGCTCATCGGCAGGTGCCCGGCGTCGGGTCGCGCGGCGTCGCATCGCCTGCGCCGAGGCACTGGCACAGCGGCTTCACTTTCTCGATGCGCTGCCCGGCGACGGCCGGCAGGAACGCGCTCGCGAGTCCGTGGCGCGGAATCGCGAGATCCGCATCGATCTCGACGAGCGGCACGAGCGCGAACGCGCGTCCGGTCATGCGCGGATGCGGCACGGTGAGATCGGGTTCGTCGATCTCGTGGTCGCCGAACAGCAGGATATCGATGTCGAGCGTGCGCGGTGCGTTGCGAAAGGGACGCTCCCGGCCGAAATGCTGCTCGATGCGCTGGCACAGCGCGAGCAGCTGCCGCACCGGCAGGCTCGTGTCGAGCTTGACCGCGCAGTTGTAATAGTCGTCGCCGCCTGCGTCGATCGGCGCAGTGCGGTACAGGCTCGATTTGGCGAGCACGGTGATGGTGTGCTGCTGGGCGAGGCACACCACCGCGTCTTTCAGGGTCTGGCGCGCATCACCGAGGTTGGCGCCGAGGCCGAGATAGGCAACCGTCATGGCTTCACTTCCTGCGACTGTCGTCTGGCAGACCGCCTCTCGCGGCCCGCGTCGTCTTCAGTCGTCGTGCGGGCCGTCGTTGGCCGTGTCGTTCGCTGGGCGCGGGCTGGCGCTTTCGCCGCCCTCCATGCCGTCGCCCGACTTGCGGTTGCGCGCGCCGCCGCGCCGCCGTCGTTTTCTGGGCGATCGGTCTTTCCCGCCGTGCGTGAGCAGTGCTTCGCGCGCGGCAGCGTCTCCGTTGATGAAATCCGTCCACCACTGGCCGGTCGCTGTGTCCAGCTCGCCGGCCTCGCAGCGCAACAGGAGGAAATCATACCCTGCTCTAAATCTTTGGTGTTCCAGCAGCTTAAGCGCGCTGCGGCCCGAATGTTTCTCCAGGCGCAGCTGCAAGCCCCAGATTTCGCGCATATCCGACGAATAGCGGCGATGGATCGCGAGCTTCTCCGTCTGCGCGTCGATCACGTCGTCCATCGCGCGATGCAGCGCCGGCACCGGATATTCTTCCGCCGCGGTGTACTGCTGATAGCGCTGCTGCACGTCGTGCCACAGGAGCGTCGCGAACAGGAAGCCCGGCGACACCGTCTTGCCCGCGCGCACGCGCGCATCGGTGTTCGACAGCGCGAGCGTGATGAAGCGCTCGCCCTGCGGCTGTTCGAGCACCACGTCGAGGAGCGGCAGCAGCCCGTGATGCAGTCCTTCCTTGCGCAGCCACTGCAGGCACGCGAGCGCCTGGCCGGACAGCAGCAGCTTCAGCATTTCGTCGAACAGACGCGCGGCCGGCACGTTGTTGATCAGATCGGCCAGCTCGCGGATCGGCTCGCGCGTGCGCTCTTCGATCTCGAAACCGAGCTTCGCCGCGAAACGCACGACGCGCAGCATCCGCACCGGATCTTCGCGGTAGCGCGTCGCCGGGTCGCCGATCATCCGCAGCAGGTGCGCGTGCATGTCGGCCATCCCGTTGTGATAGTCGAGCACCGTCTGCGTCGCCGGGTCGTAGTACATCGCGTTGATCGTGAAGTCGCGACGGGTCGCGTCTTCGTGCTGCTCGCCCCACACGTTGTCGCGCAGCACGCGGCCGCTCGCGTCGACCGCGTGCGTGCGGCGGTCGAGTTCGTCGCGGCGCAGGCGCTTCGATGGCGCGGGCGGCGGCGCGGCCTCGGCGGGCGCGGCGTCCTGCGGCGCGTCGACGAGCGCGCGGAACGTCGACACCTCGATGATTTCCTGGCCGAACTGCACGTGCACGATCTGGAAGCGCCGGCCGATGATGCGCGCGCGGCGGAACAGCTTCTGCACCTGGTCGGGCGTCGCGTCGGTCGCGACGTCGAAGTCCTTCGGCGCGACGCCGAGCAGCAGGTCGCGCACCGCGCCGCCGACGATGAACGCGCGAAAACCCGCCTGCTGAAGCCCGTCCGTCACGCGGACCGCGTTTCTCGAGATCAGGGCTGGATCGATGCCGTGCACGTCGGCGGGCAGGATCACGGGCGTCGCCGGATCGGCGGCGGCCTTCGTATGCTTCGGCTGCTTCGAGGGTTTCGACGACGCGCGCGCGGCGCCTGCTGCTTCGCGCGGCGCGCGACGCGGCTTTGCGGCGCCGCCGTCCGGATGATCGGCGGCGGGTGCGAGCGCTGCGGCTGCGCCGGCCTCGTCAGTGGCGGCGTCCTGGCCGAACAGCTTGCGGATGAGTTTCTTGATCACGACGGTTGGAACAGGTCGAGGATGCGCCAGCCGGCCTGCTGCGCGTGGGCGCGCAGCGTGGCGTCGGGATTGGTCGCGATCGGGTCGGTGACTTTTTCGAGCAGCGGAATGTCGTTGTGCGAGTCGCTATAGAAATAGCTGTGCTCGAAGTCCGACCACGTTTTGCCGAGCGAGGCGAGCCACGCTTCGGTGCGCACGATCTTGCCTTCGCGGTAGCTCGGCGTGCCCGTCGGTCGGCCCGTGTACGGCGATGCCGGATGGCCGTCGACGGTTTCGACTTCGCACGCGATCAGCTTGTCGACGCCGAACACCTCGGCGATCGGCGCGGTGATGAATTCGTTCGTCGCGGTGACCATGCAGCACAGGTCGCCCGCGTCCTTGTGACGGCGCACGAGTTCGACCGCGGTCGGCAGGACCGCCGGGTGGATCACCTCGTGCATGAACTGGTCGTGCCACGCCTTCAACTGCGCGCGCGAATACTTCGCGAGCGGCGTGAGCATCGCGACGAGATACGCGTGGATGTCCAGCACGCCGGCCTTGTAGTCGGCGTAGAAGCGGTCGTTTTGCTGCGCGAAACGCTCGGCGTCGACGATGCCGAGCTTCACCATGAAGCGGCCCCATTCGTGGTCGCTATCGGTGGGAATCAGCGTGTGATCGAGATCGAAAAGTGCAAGGTTGGTCATGGGCGGTCATTTTACTTGAAGCGCGCGAAGCCGTTGCCGGCGGCCTGGTCCGCGCCGGCCGGGCCGCTGGCGTCGGCGGCGGGCGCCGCGGCGCCCGCGCCTGACGGCTCCGCCTTCGCGAGCATCGCGCGCAACAGCGGCAGCGTGACCGCGCGCTTCTGTTCGAGCGAGAAGCGGTCGAGCGCGTCGAGCAGCGCCATCAGGCTCGGCATGTCGCGCCGAAAATGGGTCAGCAGGTACGCGGGCACGTCGTCGGCGAGCGCGATGCCGCGCTCGTGCGCCGCGTGTTTCAGCACCGCGGCCTTGCCGTCGTCGGACAGCGGCGCGAGATGGAACACGAGCCCCCAGCCGAGCCGCGTGCGCAGATCCTCGCGGACCGCGAGCGCGATCGGCGCCGCGTTGCCGGTCGCCACGAGCGCACAGACCGGATGCGCGCGCACCTCGTTGAACAGGTTGAAGAGCGCGATCTGCTGCGCGCCCGACAGCGCATCGCAGTCGTCGACCGCGTAAATCGCGACGCGCGGATCGAACGAGAACGCGGCGAGCCCGCTCTGCGGCCCGAGATAGCGCGCGTGGCCGGGCGGCGTGTCGTGCACCAGCGCATGAAGCAGATGGCTGCGCCCGCTGCCCGGCTCGCCCCACACGTAGAACGTGCGGTCGGCGAGCGGGCCGGCCGCGAGCGCCGCGTCGAGCCCGCAGAGGCGCGTGACCAGCTCGGCGTTCGCGCCGGCGAAGAAATTGTCGAATGTCGATGGCGGCGGAGTGCCGAGATCGAGCGTCAGCTGTCGAAGCACGGTAATCAGGAAAATCAGTTCTTGTAGAGCGCGCTCGCGAGATAGCTGCGGCGCAGCTCGCGCAGCGCGATCGACAGGATCGCGCTCGCGGGCAGCGCGATCAGTACGCCGAAGAAGCCGAACAGCTGGCCGAACGCGAGCAGCGCGAAGATCACCGCGAGCGGGTGCAGCCCGATGCGTTCGCCGACCAGACGGGGCGTTAGATAAAAACTCTCGACGATCTGCGCAACCCCGTAGATCAGCGCGACCGCGCCGAAGCCGTACCAGTCGCCGAACTGCAGCAGCGCAGCCAGCAGAGCCAGCACCAGACCGGTTGCAAAACCCAGGTACGGGATGAACACTGCGAGCCCCGTGAAGATGCCGACCGGCAGCGCGATCTCAAACCCGGCCAGACTCAGCGCGACAGAGTAGTACACGGCCAGCACCGCCATCACCAGCAACTGGCCGCGCAGGTATTGCGAAAGCATCTGGTCCATGTCGCGCGCGAGTTGCTGCGTCTTCTCGAGCCAGCGGCGCGGCACCACGCTCTGCATGCGG
>DATJJN010000035.1:0-105693 GCA_035492135.1 Paraburkholderia sp.
CGCGAGGCGGTTCGAATCGAACCACGAGCTTTCGAGCTGACGCATTTCGCGGCGCACCACTTCGTCGCGCGTGCGGGTGTTGCCCACCACGTTGATGCGGCGCACGTACACACGGCGGCCCGGATCGACCTGCAGCGTCAGTTCGACCTTGTGATTGATCTGGTCGATCTGCGGCACCGCGTTCACGGTCGCGAACGCGTAGCCGTATTCGCCGAGCTTGTCGACGATCGCCTTCGTCGTCGCGGTCAGCTTTTCCGCCGAGAAGCGGTCGCCCGCGCGGATCTTGATCAGCTTTTCGAGCTCCGCCTGACGATCGAGCAGATTGCCCGCGAGATGGATGCCCGACACCGTGTACGGCTGGCCTTCATGCACCGTGATCGTCAGGTACATGTCCTTCTTGTCCGGCGAGATCGACACCTGCGTCGACTCGATGTTGAACTCGAGGAAGCCGTGGTTCAGGTAGAACGAGCGGACGTTCTCGAGGTCGCCGGCGAGCTTTTCCTTCGCGTACAGGTCGTTCTTCGTGTACCACGAGAACCAGTTCGGCGTGGAAAGTTGCATCTCGCCGAGCAGCGTGCCCGTGCTGAACGTATTGTTGCCGATGAAGTTGATCTGGCGGATCTTCGCGCTCGGCCCTTCGACCACCGTGAACAGGATGCCGACGCGATTGCGGTCGATCGGGGTGATCGTCGTCGTGACCTCGGCCGCGTAGTAGCCGCGCGTCAGGTACTGGCGCTTCAGTTCCTGCTCGGCCTTGTCGAGCAGCGCGCGGTCGTAGTAGCGGCCGATCGACAGGCCGACTGCGTTCAGCGCCTTCGTCAGGTTGTCCTTGTCGAATTCATGGATGCCCGCGAAGTCGATCGTCCCGATCGCCGGGCGCTCCTGCACCTGCACGACCACCACGTTGCCTTCGGTCGAGATCCGCACGTCGTTGAAGAAGCCCGTCGCATACAGCGCGCGGATGGCTTCGGACGCCTTGTCGTCGGTGAACGTGTCGCCCTGCTTGATCGGCAGATAGGCGAACACCGTGCCGGGCTCGACGCGTTGCAGTCCTTCGATCCGGATGTCCTGTACCACGAAAGGAGTCGTCGCTGCGTGGGCGACCAGTCCATGTGCGGCAAACGCCGCGGCCGCAACCGTCTTTGGAACCAAACGATGAGGTCTAAACAACGTGCTTCCCCAGTGTGTATAGCTGCATCAGACCAGGCGGGCGCCGCATGGGAGGGACGCCGCCGGATACTTTAAAAATGGATTAACCGAGCCAGATCGTTGAACAGCGCAATCGCCGACAGCGCGACGATGCAGGCAAGCCCGGCGCGCTGTAGAATCATTTGCCAGCGATCCGATACGGCTTTGCCTGTCACGGCTTCAACCAGATAATATAACAGATGCCCCCCGTCCAATACCGGAATTGGGAGCAGGTTCAGCACGCCGAGGCTGATGCTGACAAGCGCGAGGAACGACAAAAACGCCGACGGACCGAGGCGCGCGCTCTTGCCCGCATAGTCCGCGATCGTCACCGGGCCTGACAGGTTGCGCAGCGACGCGTCGCCGGTGATCATCCGCCCGAACATCCGCACCGAATACACACCGATGTCCCACGCGCGTTGCGCGCCGAGCCGCACGCTGTCGATCGGCCCGTAGCGCACGTCCACCGACGGCGCCTGCATCGTCAGCGCGGCGCCGATCCGGCCGACCTTGTCGCCCGTCTCCGGGTCCGGCAGCGCCTGCGGCACGATCGTCACCGGCACCGTGTTGCCGTCGCGCACGACCTGCAGGTTCAGCGCCCTGCCCGCATGCGTCTTCACATACGAGATGAACGTGTTCGCGCTGTCGACCGGGCGGCCGTCGATCGCGGCCAGCCGGTCGCCGGCCATCAGCCCCGCCTGCTGCGCGGCGCTGCCCGGCTCGACGCCGGCGATGCGCAGCGTGCCGCCGCCTGCGGCGAGGCCGAGACGGGCCATGAAGTCGTCGTCGAGATCCTTGCCGGACAGTTGCGACAGATCGAGCGGGAAATCATAGGTGCCGGCGCCGTCGCGCGCGGACAGCACGACGCGGCTCTGGTCGTCGAATGCCGCGCCGAGCAGCTTCCAGCGCAGATCCGCCCACGAGCGCACCGGCTCCGTGTCGCTGCCGGTCGCGTCGCTGACCGCGACGACCGTCTCGCCGCCCTGAAAGCCGGCCCTCGCGGCCGCCGAATGCGACGGCGGCGCCGCGACGATCGCGGCCGGCTCGCTGACGCCCGTTGCATACACAACCGCGAACAGCACGATGGCGAGCAGGAAATTCGCGACCGGGCCGGCCACGACGATCGCGATCCGCTTGCCGACCGACTGCCGGTTGAACGCGTGCGGCAGGTCCTTCTCGGGAATCGAGTCGCCGGTCTCGCGCTCGTCGAGCATCTTCACGTAGCCGCCGAGCGGCAGTGCCGAAATCGTCCACTCGGTGCCGGTCTTCTTGCTGACCCACTGCGCGAGCGGCTTGCCAAAGCCGATCGAAAAGCGCAGAACCTTCACGCCGCACGCGCGCGCGACGCTGTAATGCCCGAATTCGTGGACGACGACCAGCACGCCGATCGCGACCGCGAACGCAACCAGTTCGATGAGCAGGTTCATAGGCGCCTCACTGCCAGAAAGCGCTGCCGGAAGGGTGTCAGGCCGGGACCGGCAGGCTGTCGATGATGGTCTGTGCCGCGCGGCGCGCGTCGGCGTCCGCCGCGAGCACGTCGTCGAGGCTGCCGGCGCTGCGGTTCGCGAGCCGCGCAAGCACGCCGTCGACGGTCTGCGCAATCGCCATGAAGCCGATCCGGCGATGCAGGAACGCGTCCACCGCGACCTCGTTCGCCGCGTTCAGCGCGGCGCTCGCAACGCCGCCTTCGGCGAGCGCCTTCATCGCGAGCGCGAGGCACGGGAAGCGCTCGTAGTCCGGCTTCTCGAACGACAGCGTCGCGACCTGCGCGAGATCGAGCGGCGCGACCCCCGAGTCGACGCGCTCCGGAAACGCGAGCGCGTGCGCGATCGGCGTGCGCATGTCGGGGTTGCCGAGTTGCGCGAGCACCGAACCGTCCGAGTACGACACGAGCGAGTGAATCACGCTCTGCGGATGGATCAGCACGTCGATCCGCTCGCCCGGCAGGCCGAACAGCCAGTGCGCCTCGATCACTTCGAGGCCCTTGTTCATCATCGTCGCCGAGTCGACCGAGATCTTGCGGCCCATCACCCAGTTCGGATGCTTGCACGCCTCGTCCGGCGTCACGTCGACGAGCGTCGACGGCTCGCGCGTGCGGAACGGTCCGCCCGACGCGGTCAGGATGATCTTCGACACGCCGCCGTGCAGCGCAGCCTCGCGCGGCAGACACTGAAACACCGCGTTGTGTTCGCTGTCGACCGGCAGCAGCACCGCGCCGTTGTCGCGCACCGCGTCCATGAAGATCGCGCCGGACATCACGAGCGCTTCCTTGTTCGCGAGCAGGATGCGCTTGCCCGCGCGCGCCGCGGCGAGCGAAGGCGCGAGCCCCGCCGCGCCGACGATCGCGGCAACCACCGTATCGCAGCCGTCGCTGCGCGACACCTCGACGAGCGCGTCCTTGCCGTACGTCACTTCGGTGCGGCAGCCGGCGGCGCGCAGCTTCTGCTCGACGCGCGATGCGGTGTCGGCGTCGCCGACCACCGCCACTTCCGGCGTGAAGCGCAGACATTGTTCGACGAGCTTGTCGCCATTGCGGTGCGCAGTCAGCGCATAAACGGAAAATCGCTCGGGGTGACGTGCGACGACGTCGAGCGTGCTGTCTCCGATCGAGCCCGTGGAACCGAGCAACGTAAGTCGTTTATTCATCTCTCTTTCTCTAGCTGACGAGCAGCAGCGCGAGCGGCAGCACGGGCAGCAGCGCGTCGATGCGGTCGAGGATGCCGCCGTGACCCGGCAGCAGGCCGCTCGAATCCTTCACGCCGGCCTGGCGTTTCAGCATCGACTCGAACAGGTCGCCGATCACGCTGAACGCGACCAGCACAGTCAGGGTGAACAACGCGCGGATCACGCCGAAGCCGTTGACCAGCGCGGAAAAAAGCGTCGGCTCGAACGCGTGCGAGAACGCTGCGGCGAGTGCGATCACCATCACCGCGACCCAGCCGCCCAGTGCGCCTTCCCACGTCTTGCCGGGGCTGATCGAGGGCGCGAGCTTGTGGCGGCCGAACGTCTTACCCGCGAAGTATGCGCCGATATCGGCGAGCCAGACCACGAGCAACAGCGACAGCACGAACGCGATCCCGACCGCGCGCGCCGCGACGACCGCGTGCCAGCACGCGGCGAAAATCACGAGGCCGGCCGCGAGCAGGAACGCGCGCCAGGCGCCGGCGGCGAGCGTCGGCTTGCGCGCGAGCACGTAGGGTCCGGCGACGACCCAGAACACGCCGGCGGCCTGGAACAGCGGCCGCGGCGTGGGAAGCCGCGTGCTCGCCGCCACCGCGGCGCCGGCGACGAGCGCATAGACGATCGAGCCGGCGGTGCCCGCCTTCAGAAGCCGCGCCCACTCCCACGCGGCGAATATCACGACGACGCCGATCAGCGCGCCGAATCCGGCGATCGGCGCGAACACGGTGACCGGCACGAGCACTGCGAGCAGGACGATCGCCGTGATGACACGCGTCTTTAGCATGAAAGGGAATCGGCGTCCTGGGATTGGGGTTCGAGCTGCGCGCTCGTGCGTCCGAACCGGCGCTCGCGCTCGGCATAAGATGCGATCGCGTGCGCGAGCGCAGCCTCGTCGAAGTCGGGCCAGTACGTATCGGTGAAATAAAGCTCGGTGTACGCGAGCTGCCACAGCAGGAAGTTGCTGACGCGCTGCTCGCCGCCGGTGCGGATGAAGAGGTCGGGCTCAGGCGCGTATGCCATCGCGAGATGCGGCGCGAACGTGTCCTCGGTGACCGGCACCGCCTCGCCGCTTTGCGCGGCCTCTTCGACCAGCTTGCGGGTCGCCTGCATGATGTCCCAGCGGCCGCCGTAGTTCGCGGCGATCGTCAGCGTGAGCCGCGTATTGCGCGCGGTGCGCGTTTCCGCGCGGCGGATCAGCGCCTGGATGCGCTCGTCGAACATCGCCAGATCGCCGACCACGCGCAGCCGGATGCCGTTCGCGTGCAGCCGCCCGACCTCGCGCTCGAGCGCGGCGACGAACAGGCGCATCAGGAACGACACTTCGTCGGTCGGACGCCGCCAGTTCTCGGAACTGAACGCGAACAGCGTCAGATATTCGACGCCGCGCGACGCGCACGCCTCGACGGTCGCGCGCACGGCATCGACGCCGCGCGTATGGCCCGCGACGCGCGGCAGACGACGCTGGGTCGCCCAACGGCCATTGCCGTCCATGATGATCGCGATGTGGCGCGGCACGGCCGCCACGTCGGGCACGCGAACGGTTGAGCTGGTATAGGTCATGGCCGTCGGACTAAGACTGCGATGGAGGAACGGGACGAATCGGGCCGGACGGCATCAAACCGTCATGATCTCGGCTTCCTTCGTCTGCACGAGCTTGTCGATCTCGGCGACGAAGCGATCCGTCAGCTTCTGGATCTCCTCGCCCGAGCGGCGCTCGTCGTCTTCGGAGATCTCCTTGTCCTTCACGAGCTTCTTCAGCTGCTCGTTCGCGTCGCGGCGCAGATTGCGCACCGCGACCTTCGCGGTTTCGCCTTCGCTGCGGACCACCTTGGTCAGCTCGCGACGGCGTTCTTCGGTGAGCGCGGGCATCGGCACGCGGATCAGGTCGCCCGCCGTGGCCGGGTTCAGGCCGAGATCCGATTCGCGGATCGCCTTCTCGACCACCGGCACCATCTTCTTTTCCCACGGCTGCACGCCGATCGTGCGCGCGTCGACGAGCGTCAGGTTCGCGACCTGCGAGATCGGCACCGGCGAACCGTAGTAGTCGACCTGGATGTGATCGAGCAGACCCGTGTGCGCGCGGCCCGTGCGGATCTTGCTCAGGTCGTTCTTGAACGCATCGATCGAGCGCTGCATCTTCTGCTCGGTGCCCTTCTTCATGTCAGCCACAGCCATTTTGAAACCTCCGAACCTTTATAACGGTACGAGCCGGCCGGCACGTCCAGCAAAACGGCCTCGGCCAGCGTTCGACTCTCTCGCGTGACCGAGAGTTTACACGTGCACGAGTGTGCCTTCGTCTTCGCCCTGGACAATGCGCTTCAGCGCACCCGGCTTCTGGATCGAAAACACGCGAATCGGCAGCTTCTGATCGCGGCACAGCGCGAACGCGGTGGCGTCCATCACCTGCAGGTTGCGGCCGATCGCCTCGTCGAAGCTGATCGTCGTGTAGCGCGTCGCGCTCGGGTCCTTCTTCGGATCGGCCGAATACACGCCGTCCACCTTGGTCGCCTTCAGCACGACTTCGGCGCCGATTTCCGAGCCGCGCAGCGCGGCCGCGGTGTCGGTCGTGAAGAACGGATTGCCGGTGCCCGCCGCGAAGATCACGACCTTGCCTTCCTCGAGCTGGCGGATCGCGCGCGGACGGATGTACGGCTCGACCACCTGGTCCATGCGCAGCGCCGACTGCACGCGCGCTTCGATCCCTGCGTGGCGCATGGCGTCCTGCAGCGCGAGCGCGTTCATCATCGTCGCGAGCATGCCCATGTAGTCGGCGGTCGCGCGGTCCATGCCGGCCGCGCCGCCCGCGACGCCGCGAAAGATGTTGCCGCCGCCGATCACGACCGCGAGCTGCGTGCCGAGTCGCACGACTTCGGCCACGTCCGCCACCATCCTTTCGATCGTGGCGCGGTTGATGCCGAACGCATCATCGCCCATCAGGGCTTCGCCGGAGAGTTTGAGCAGAACGCGTTTATAGGCGGGTGTGGGCATGGGGTATCCAGATCGCGCGGGAAGGACAATAACTTGAAACTGTAGGGGTGAAATACGGCTTCGGGCAAGCGCCGCCAGAATTCGCGGTGGCTTGCGGCCCGGACCGCGGCGGGGGCTTGCCGCGGCCGGTACTGCTACGCTGCCCACCGCGGTGCATTGCTGCGCCGCGGGTACTGCGGGTACGACGGTGCTGCCTGAGATGCTGCAGGACGCGGCACCTGACGTGCCACGTCCTGCATCGGCGCTTACTGCTGCTTCGCAGCAGCGACTTGCGCCGCGACTTCCGCCGCGAAGTCGTCCTGACGCTTCTCGATGCCTTCGCCGACGACGAACAGCGCGAAACGCTGCACCGACGTGTTCGCGGCCTTCAGCATCTGTTCGATCGTCTGCTTGTCGTTCTTCACGAACGGCTGGTTCAGCAGCGACACTTCCTTCAGGTACTTCTGCACCGAGCCTTCGACCATCTTCGCGACGATCTCGGCCGGCTTGCCCGACTCGGCCGCCTTCTGCTCGGCGATGCTGCGCTCCTTCGCGATCAGGTCGGCCGGCACGTCGTTCGACGACAGCGAGACCGGCTTCATCGCCGCGATGTGCATCGCGACGTCCTTGCCGACCTGCTCGTCCGCGCCCGTGTATTCGACCAGCACGCCGATGCGGGTGCCGTGCAGGTACGCAGCCAGCTTGTTCGCGGTTTCGTAGCGCGCGAAGCGGCGGATCGACAGGTTTTCGCCGATCTTGCCGACGAGCGCGAGACGCACTGCGTCGACGGTCGAGCCGTCGAGCGGCAGCGCCGACAGCGCCGCGACGTCAGCCGGGTTCTGGGTCGCGACGAGCTGCGCGACCTGCTTCGTGAACGCGTTGAAGTCGTCGTTCTTCGCGACGAAGTCGGTTTCGCAGTTCAGTTCGACGACCGCACCGACATTGCCGCCGATGTACGCCGCGATCACGCCTTCGGCCGTCACGCGCGATGCCGCCTTGCTCGCCTTGTTGCCGAGCTTCACGCGCAGCAGCTCTTCGGCGCGCGCCATGTCGCCGTCGGCTTCGGTCAGCGCCTTCTTGCATTCCATCATCGGCGCGTCGGTCTTCGCGCGCAGTTCTGCCACCATGCTTGCGGTAATTGCCGCCATCATTCGCTCCTTGAGTCTGTCAGGTACGCCGACCGCCTCTTTCGATGCGGCCGGCGGGAATTCGTTTCCGCACGGCACGGTTTTTTTACCGTGCCCGCGGGGCCACGCGCATGACGCGCTCGCGGCCACGGCTTAAAAAAAAGGGGCCTATGGAAAGCCCCCTTTTCTTGCCGGACACGGGGCAGCTTACGCCTCCGGGTTGACCTCGACGAACTCGTCGTCGCCTTCGCTCGAACGAACCGCCTGGACGACTTCGTTGACCGCATTCGCGCGGCCTTCGAGGATCGCGTCGGCCACGCCTTGCGCGTACAGCGCAACGGCCTTGCTCGCGTCGTCGTTACCCGGGATCACGTAGTCGATGCCTTCCGGCGAGTGGTTCGTATCGACCACCGCGATGACCGGAATGCCGAGCTTGTTCGCTTCGGTGACGGCAATCTTGTGATAGCCGACGTCGACCACGAAGATCGCATCAGGAATGCCGCCCATGTCCTTCACGCCGCCGATCGACTTTTGCAGCTTCGCGATCTCGCGTTCGAACAGCAGCGCTTCCTTCTTGCTCATCTTCTCGAGCTCGCCCGCTTCGACGGCCGTTTCCATGTCCTTCAGGCGCTTGATCGAGACCTTCAGCGTCTTGAAGTTGGTCAGCATGCCGCCGAGCCAGCGTGCATTCACGAACGGCATGCCGGCGCGCTGCGCTTCCATCTGGATCGTGTCGCGCGATTGACGCTTCGTGCCGACGAACAGGATCGTGCCGCGGTTCGCTGCCAGTTGACGCACGTACTTCAGCGCGTCGTTGTACATCGGCAGCGTCTTTTCGAGGTTGATGATGTGAATCTTGTTGCGATGACCGAAAATGAACGGGGCCATCTTGGGATTCCAGAAGCGCGTCTGGTGACCGAAGTGGACACCGGCTTCCAGCATTTGACGCATGGTGACTGCCATGTAAATCTCCGCTAGGGTTAAGTCTTAAGCCGGCTGCCGTATCGGCCGCGCCGCCGCTGATTTCAACGTTTCAACGGACTGCGCGCGAACGACACCCTGGGTGCTGCCGGCTCGCGATTTTTCACGTTCCTTCAAACCAAGCCGCCTTTTCCCTCTTTTCTTCCCTCATTGCAGAGAGACATTAATGAGAAATCGGGGAGCGACTTAGCCGATGATTATAGCACGCAGTCGGAGGTCGGCTCAAGCCGGGCCTAACCCGCGAAAGAGCCGGCCAGCCGGGCTTGCGCCACGACCACGCACCGCCCGCGACATTTACTGAAAGCCTGCGACCGCGCGGATTCGGTGAGATAATCCGCCATTCGACTGCATTCCCGGGCTCACACAACATGGTCACGATCAAGAACGCTGAGGATGTCGCGCAGATGCGCGTCGCCTGCCGCCTCGCCAGCGAGGTGCTCGACTACATCACGCCGTTCGTCGTCGCCGGCGTGACGACGGGCGAGCTCGACCGCCTGTGCCACGAGTACATGCTGAACGTGCAGGGCACGGTTCCGGCGCCGCTGAACTACCAGCCGCCCGGCTATCCGCCGTACCCGAAGGCGACCTGCATTTCGGTCAACGACGTGATCTGCCACGGCATTCCGGGCCCGAAGGCGCTGAAAAACGGCGACGCGCTCAATATCGACATCACCGTGATCAAGAACGGCTACTTCGGCGACACGAGCCGGATGTTCATCGTCGGCGAAGGGTCGATTCTCGCGAAGCGCCTCGTGCAGACCACTTACGAATGCATGTGGCTCGGCATCGACCAGGTGCGCCCGGGCGCGCATCTCGGCGATATCGGCCACGCGATCCAGCGCTATGCGGAGTCGCAGGGTTACAGCGTCGTGCGCGAATACTGCGGGCACGGCATCGGCACCGTATTCCACGAAGATCCGCAAGTGCTCCACTACGGCCGCCCGGGCACCGGGCTCGAGTTGCAGCCGGGCATGATCTTCACCGTCGAGCCGATGATCAACGCGGGCCGGCGCGATATCCGCACGATGCCGGACCAATGGACAGTGAAGACGCGCGATCGCAGCCTGTCGGCGCAATGGGAGCATACGGTGCTCGTCACCGAAACGGGGTACGAAGTGCTGACGGTGTCGGAAGGCACGCCGGCGAAGCCCGCGATCGTCACGCAGGCGGCGGGCGCGACAGCCTGACGGAGCCGGCCTCGCGCGGCTTCCCTGCGCGCTGAACGCGGTCTCACGCGGTCTCCTGATGCGGTCTTTGTACTGGCAAGAGCCGCGGCGAGAGCCGGCGCAACGCCACAAGCGCGACGCGGCGCAAAACGGTGGAGCCCGTGGAGCCGGAATCCGGCGCGGCGTGCACCGCGATCCCGCGCACTTCTCGCCGTGGCTCACGTGCGACGACGGACGAGGCGCCAGCCGCAGCCGGACGCTGTAGCCAACAACCGATCGACGCACCTTTTTTGTCGGCCGCCTTCCGGGGCCCGCCCTCCGAACGCGACGACCATGCCCTACCAGCAAGACCCGATGAATTCCCGATCCGGCCGGATGACCCGGCCGGCCCAACCGCCAACCCACGCCACGCGCGAGCCGAGCCCATGAGCGTTCCCGTCGCCGACATCCCGGACACGTCGTCGCTGAAATCCGATTACAAGGCAGCCAAGGCGCAGCTGATCGAACGATTCAAGACAGCGCCGAACGTCGACACGCTGATGCGCGCGCTCGCCCGCACCACCGACACCACGCTGCGCCGCGCGTGGGATGCGTGCAGTCTGCCCGCGTCGCTCGCGCTGGTGGCAGTCGGCGGTTTCGGACGCGGCGAACTCGCGCCGTACTCGGACGTCGACATCCTCGTGCTGCTGCCGGACGACGAGCCGCTCGCACCGCTCGAATCGCGGATCGAGCGCTTCATCGGCCTCGCGTGGGACCTCGGACTCGACGTCGGCAGCAGCGTGCGCACCGTGTCGCAATGCATCGAGGAAGCCGCGAACGACGTGACCGTGCGCACGTCGCTGCTCGAAGCGCGCCGGCTCACCGGCAGCGCGAAAGCGTTCGGCGATTTCGCGCAGCGCTACCGCGACGCGATGGACCCGCGCGCGTTCTTCCAGGCGAAGGTGCTTGAAATGCACCAGCGTCACGCGCGCTTCCAGGACACGCCGTACGCGCTCGAACCGAACGTGAAGGAAAGTCCCGGCGGGCTGCGCGACCTGCAGCTCGTGCTGTGGATCACCGAGGCCGCCGCGCTCGGCAGCAGCTGGCGCGAACTGGACCAGCGCGGACTGATCACGAGCCGCGAAGCGCGCGAGCTGCGCCGCAACGAAGCATTCCTCAAGACGTTGCGCGCCCGCATGCACGTGGTCGCGGGCCGCCGTCAGGATCTGCTCGTGTTCGACCTGCAGACACCCGTCGCCGAGAGCTTCGGCCACAAGGCGAGCGCCGCGCGCCGCCCGAGCGAACAGCTGATGCGCCGCTACTACTGGGCCGCGAAGGCCGTCACGCAGCTGTCGACGATCCTGATCCAGAACATCGAGGCGCAGCTGTTCCCGAGCACGAGCGGCATCACGCGCGTGCTGTCCGACCACTTCGTCGAGAAGCAGGGAATGATCGAGATCGTCAGGGACGACGTCTTCGAGCGCGAACCGCACGCGATCCTCGAGGCGTTCCTGCTGTACGAAAAGATCCCCGGCGTGAAAGGGCTGTCCGCGCGCACGCTGCGCGCGCTCTACAACGCGCGCGACCGGATGGACCACCACTGGCGCCGCGACCCCGAGAACCGCCGGCTCTTCATGGAGATCCTGAAACAGCCGGCCGGCGTCACGCACGCGATGCGCCTGATGAACCAGACGAGCGTGCTCGGCCGCTACCTGCTGAACTTCCGGCGCATCGTCGGCCAGATGCAGCACGACCTGTATCACGTGTACACGGTCGATCAGCACATCCTGATGGTGCTGCGCAATATCCGCCGCTTCGCCGTCGCCGAGCACGCGCACGAGTATCCGTTCTGCAGCCAGCTGATCGGCAACTTCGAGCGCCCGTGGGTGCTGTACGTCGCCGCGCTGTTCCACGACATCGCGAAAGGCCGCGGCGGCGATCATTCGACGCTCGGCATGGCGGACGCGCGGCAGTTCTGCCGCCAGCACGGCGTGCCGGCCGACGACTCGGCGCTCGTCGTGTGGCTCGTCGAGCATCATCTGACGATGAGCCAGGTCGCGCAGAAGCAGGACACGAGCGATCCCGAAGTGGTCCAGCGTTTCGCCGATCTCGTCGGCACCGAGCGGCGGCTGACCGCGCTCTACCTGTTGACCGTCGCCGACATCCGCGGCACGAGCCCGAAGGTCTGGAACACGTGGAAAGGCAAGCTGCTGGAAGACCTCTACCGTGCGACGCTCGCGGTCCTCGGCGGCGCGCGCCCGGACACGCATTCCGAACTCAAGAGCCGCAAGGAAGAAGCGCTCGCGCTGCTGCGCCTGCAGACCGTGCCGGACGACGCGCACATCGCGCTGTGGGAGCAGCTCGACGTCGGCTACTTCCTGCGTCACGACGCGGCCGACATCGCGTGGCAAACGCGCGTGCTGTACCGGCACGTGCACGCGGACAAGCCGGTCGTGCGCGCGCGGCCGTCGCCGATCGGCGAGGCGCTGCAGGTGCTCGTCTACGCGAAGGATCGCCCGGACCTGTTCGCGACGATGTGCGCGTACTTCGACCGCAACGCGCTGTCGGTGCTCGACGCGCGCGTGAGCACGACGCGCCACGGCTACGCGCTCGATAACTTCCTCGTCGCGCAGACCGAAGGCGACGTGCATTACCGCGACATCGCGAACCTCGTCGAACAGGAACTCGCCGCGCGCGTCAGCGCCACCGGCGCGCCGCTGCCGGATCCCGCGAAAGGCCGCCTGTCGCGGCAGTCGCGCACGTTCCCCGTGACGCCGCGCGTCGACCTGCGGGCCGACGAGCGCGGCCAGTACTACATCCTGTCCGTGTCGGCGAACGACCGGCCAGGCCTTCTCTATTCGATCGCGCGCGTGCTCGCCGAGCATCGGATCGGCGTCCACGCGGCGCGGATCAACACGCTCGGCGAACGCGTCGAAGACGTGTTTCTGCTCGACGGTTCAGGTCTGTCCGACAACCGGCTGCAGATCCAGCTCGAGACCGAGCTGCTGCGCGCGATCGCCGTCTGAAACACCCATGCGAGCCAAACTGACAGCCAAACATCCGCGCCCGACCACTCCGGAACGCGCCCCGGTCCGACGCGGCAGCACGACCGCGCGGAAGACCACGCGTCCGGCGCCTGCGTCGGCCACCGCCGGCAAACCGGCCACGGCGGGCGCGGCGGCGAAGCGCGCCGGCGCGAGCGCACGGCCCGCGCAAACGCGCGCGCCGCGCGATGCGGCAGCGCCGCCGGCGCGCCCGCGCCGGACCGGCGATGCAGAACCCGGTGCGCGCCGCGACAGCGGCAAGCCGGCGTTTGGGCGTGGCGCGGCCGGTGGGGAACGCACGCCGCGCTTCGCCGGTTCGCGCGAACGCGACGGCGGCGAGCGGCCGGCACGAGCGCGCCGCGACGATGCCGCGCCTGAAAAGCGCGGTTATGCCGGTGAGCGTCGTCCGGCACGTTCGAGCACTGACGATCGCCCCGCATTCCGTCGCGAACGTGACAGCGGCGAGCGGTCCGCCCGCCCGCGCCGCGATGATGCCGCGCCCGAAAAACGCGGCTACGCGGGCGAGCGCCGACCGGCACCACGTTCGAGCACCGATGAGCGCCCCGCGTTCCGTCGCGAACGCGACAGCGGCGAACGGTCCGCCCGCCCGCGCCGCGATGATGCCGCGCCTGAAAAGCGCGGTTACGCAGGCGAGCGTCGTCCGGCACGTTCGAACACCGACGATCGCCCCACGTTCCGTCGTGAACGCGACAGCAGCGAACGGCCGGCGCGACCGCGCCGCGACGATGCCGCGCCTGAAAAGCGCAGCTACGCGGGCGAGCGCCGACCGGCACCACGTTCGAGCACCGACGATCGCCCCGCGTTCCGTCGCGAACGCGACAGCGGCGAACGGCCCGCCCGCCCGCGCCGCGACGATGCCGCGCCCAAAAAGCGCGGTTATGCAGGCGAGCGTCGACCGGCACCACGTTCGAACACCGACGATCGCCCCGCGTTCCGTCGCGAACGCGACAGCGGCGAACGGCCCGCCCGCCCGCGCCGCGACGGTGCCGTGCCTGAAAAGCGCAGCTACGCGGGCGAGCGCCGACCGGCACGTGCAAGCACCGACGATCGCCCGGCCAGCGAACGCCGCGTCGCACGCCCGGTCAAGGCTGCCCAGAACGACCGTGCCGGCGATCATGCCGGCCGCGAGCGCCAGCCGCGCGCGCGCACCGACGCCACGCCCCCGCGCGCCGCGAGCCCGTCAGCGCGCCGCTCCGGCGACGAAACCGGCTTGCTGCGCCTCGCGAAGCGGATGTCCGAACTCGGGCTGTGCTCGCGCCGCGAAGCGGACGAGTGGATCGAGAAAGGCTGGGTCTACGTCGACGGCGAGCGAATCGACACGCTCGGCGCGAAGATCACGCCCGACCAGAAGATCGAAATCGACCCGGCCGCGCATGCCGCGCAGGCGCGCCTCGTGACGGTGCTGCTGCACAAGCCGGTCGGCTACGTGTCGGGCCAGGCCGAGGACGGCTACGAGCCCGCCGTCACGCTCGTGACGAAGGAGAACCACTGGGAAGGCGACCGCTCCGGCCTGCGCTTTTCCGCGCAGCATCTGCGCGCGCTCGCGCCGGCCGGCCGTCTCGACATCGACTCGACGGGCCTGCTCGTCCTCACGCAGGACGGCCGCATTGCGAAGCAGCTGATCGGCGAGCAGTCGGACGTCGACAAGGAATACCTGGTACGCGTCACCTACGGCGACATCGAGACCGACATCGACCAGCACTTCCCGCCTGAGAGCCTCGCGAAACTGCGCCACGGCCTGTCGCTCGACGACGTGCCGCTGAAGCCCGCGATGGTCAGCTGGCAGAACGGCGAGCAACTGCGTTTCGTGCTGCGCGAAGGCAAGAAACGGCAGATTCGCCGGATGTGCGAGCTGGTCGGACTGAAGGTGGTCGGCTTGAAGCGCGTGCGCATGGGCCGCGTGCAGCTCGGCGCGTTGCCGCAAGGCCAGTGGCGGTATCTGACGCCCGAAGAGGCGTTCTGAACGGAACGGACGGGCCGGTGAGTGCTGCCGCCGGCCCGCTGAAGATCGACGCGTCGGTCAGTCGTCGCTGTTCGGATCGAGGTCCGGAAACAGCACCTCGGTAAAGCCGAATTTCGCGAAGTCGGTGATCCGCATCGGGTACAGCTTGCCGATCAGATGATCGCACTCGTGCTGGACCACCCGCGCGTGAAAGCCCTCGGCGACGCGCTGGATCGGAGTGCCGTACTGGTCGAAGCCGTCGTAGCGGATCATCGAGAAGCGGCTCACGACGCCGCGCATCCCGGGCACCGACAGACAGCCCTCCCAGCCCTCTTCCATGTCCTGCGAAACCGGATGGATCGTCGGATTCACGAGCACCGTCTGCGGCACCGCTGGCGCGTCCGGATAGCGTTCGTTCTGCTCGAATCCGAAGATCACGACCTGCAGGTCGACGCCGATCTGCGGCGCCGCGAGGCCGGCCCCGTTCGCCGCGTGCATCGTGTCGAACATGTCGGCGATCAGTTCGTGCAACTCCGGCGTGTCGAAGTGATCGACCGGCTTGGCGATCCTGAGCAGTCGCGGATCGCCCATCTTCAGAATGTCACGGATCATGTCGTGTGGCCCTCGTCTATGAGCTTGCGCATGCCTTCTTCGTCGAGCACCGGCACGCCGAGTTCCTCGGCTTTCGCGAGTTTGCTGCCCGCGTCGGCGCCCGCCACCACGTAGTCGGTCTTCTTCGATACCGAGCCGGCCACCTTCGCGCCGGCCGCTTCCAGCATTTCCTTCGCGTCGTCGCGCGTGAGCGTCGGCAGCGTGCCGGTCAGCACGACCGTCTTGCCGGCCAGCACGCCTTGCGGCGCCTTCGGCGCGGGCGGCCCCTCCGGCCACGTGACGCGGCCCGGCGCACGCAACTGTTCGATCACGGTGCGGTTGTGTTCTTCCGCGAAGAACTGGTGGATCGCTTCGGCGACGATCGGCCCGACGTCGTTCACTTCGAGCAATTCGTCGACGCTCGCATTCATCAGCGGATTGAGCGAGCCGAAGTGCTTCGCGAGATCCTTCGCGGTCGACTCGCCGACGTGACGAATACCGAGCGCGTAGATGAACCGCGCAAGCGTCGTCGACTTCGCGTGTTCGAGCGAATCGAGCAGGTTCTGCGCGGACTTGTCCGCGAAGCGGTCGAGCGCCGCGAGTGTCGAGAAACCGAGATTGAACAGGTCGGCCGGCGTGCGCACCAGATTCTGTTCGACCAGCTGATCGATGATCTTCTCGCCGAGTCCGTCGATGTCGAGCGCGCGGCGCTGCGCGAAATGCCACAACGCCTGCTTGCGCTGCGCGGGACAGAAAAGCCCGCCCGTGCAGCGCGCGATCGCTTCGTCGGGCAGGCGCTCGATGCGCGAGCCGCACACCGGGCAGTGCGTCGGCATCACGAATTCGCGCGCGTCGGCGGGCCGGCGATCGGCGAGCGCGCCGACCACTTCCGGGATCACGTCGCCCGCGCGGCGCACGATCACCGTGTCGCCGATGCGGATGTCCTTGCGCCGCACTTCGTCTTCGTTGTGCAGCGTCGCGTTCGTGACGGTCGCGCCGCCGACGAACACCGGCGTGAGCCGCGCGACCGGCGTGATCGCGCCGGTGCGGCCCACCTGCACGTCGATCGCGACGAGCGTGGTCAGCGCCTCCTGCGCGGGGAACTTGTGCGCGAGCGCGAAGCGCGGCGCGCGCGACACGAAGCCGAGCGCGTCCTGCTCGTCGCGACGATTCACCTTGTACACGACGCCGTCGATGTCGTACGGCAGGCTTTCGCGCTTTGCGCCGACCTGGCGAAAGAAGTCGAGCAGACCTTGCGCACCTTGCACGACCGCGCGTTCGCCGTTGACCGGCAGCCCGAGTTGCGCGTACCAGTCGAGCAGCGCGCTGTGCGTGTCCGGCATCGGCTCGCCTTCGAGCACGCCGATTCCATACGCGAAGAACGACAGCGGACGCTGCGCGGTGATCTTCGGATCGAGCTGCCTCAAGCTGCCCGCGGCCGCATTGCGCGGATTCGCGAATTCCTTCTGCCCGGCGTCGCGCTGACGCTCGTTCATCCGCTCGAAGTCGCGGCGGAACATCAGCACCTCGCCGCGCACGTCGAGCACCTTCGGAATGCGCTTGCCCTTCAGTCGCAGCGGCAGCGAGCGGATCGTGCGCACGTTCGCGGTGACGTCCTCGCCGGTGGTGCCGTCGCCGCGCGTCGACGCCTGCACGAATGCGCCGTCCACGTAACGCAGCGAGATCGCGAGGCCGTCGAACTTCAGTTCGCACGCGTACTCGACGTCGGTCTTGCGAAGCGCGTCGGCGACGCGTTTGTCGAACGCGACGATGTCCTCGTCCGCAAAGCCGTTGTTGAGCGACAGCATCGGCACGTCGTGCACGACCGGCGTGAAGCCGGCCGCGGCTTCGCCGCCGACGCGCTGCGTCGGCGAATCCGGCGTCACGAGTTCCGGATGCTCGGTCTCCAGATGCTGAAGTTCCTGGAACAGCCGGTCGTATTCCGCATCCGGCAGCTCCGGCTGGTCGAGCACGTAGTACGCGTAGTTCGCGCGCTCGAGTTCGGCGCGCAACGACGCCGCGCGTTGCGACGCAGACGTTTCGGCGGAATGTTGGGCAGACGGTCGGGCCATGCTGGGGCAGCGGATGCGAGTGGGGGACAGACGTCAGATTATCGCAGGAAGCGATTCGCGTCGCATCGTCCGAACGGGTAAACGCACGCGTTTAAACGTCGGGCGAATACACTCAGAGCGGGCGACGTCGGCCGCCGCCCGCGCAACGCCGCGTGATTCTGCCCGAACCAAAAAACGCCGCGGACCGCCCGCCCGCGACGCGTGTTGCGCTGGCCGCGTTACTGGCTGAAAAGACGCCGCGTCGCCGGCGAGCCGGCCGGAATGCCCGCCTGTTCGAGCTTCGCGTAGAGCGTCATCAACTGCTTGTCGATCGATTGCAGGGCGTTTTCGGGCAACGGCCGGCGCTGGTCGTCCACGACGCGGCCGCCGATGCGCTCCGCGAGCGACTTCGCGTAGTCGCACATCAGCCGGAACGGCAGAATGTCCTCGTCGGCGACCGGCACGTCGAGCACCAGCGTGATCATCTGGCCGCCCTTGTACGTGAGGTCGTCGCGCAGGAAGTTCGTGTCGCCGAACTGCAGCATGAACACCGGGCTCTGCTTCGCGTCGAGCTTCACGAAGCGCGTGCCGTCGCGCGACAGCAGCAGCCCGTCCTGCGACGCGACCGCCTGCACGTAGTTCGCCGACCACGGCGCGCCGTCGGACAGCACGTTGACCGACAGCTGCACGTCGCACTGCGCGGCGAACCCGTCGAGTTCGCGCGCCATCGACACCGTCTCCATCATGTCCGGAAATTCAGGCGACGCGTCGAGCGCATCCGCGAAGTGCTGCACGCCGGTCACGAACTCGGAGAACTCGAGTTCGTTCAGCGCGCCGTTGCGATTCGCGAGCTGCGCGGCGGCGCGCAGTTCGTCGTAGCGCACGCCGTTCTGCAGCAACTCCCAGCTGCTGCTGCCCTCGGCCTTGCCTTCGATGTGCACCGGCTTGTTGCCCGCGCGGCGCAGACGCTGCGCGAGCGGAATCACGCGTTCGCCGGCCACCGGCGCGACGAGCCGCACCGGCACGATGCAGTCGATCCGACGGTCGACGACGGCCGGCGGCGCCGACGAAATCGTCGTCGCGGCGGGCAGCACCGGTTCGATCGGCTCCTGCGCGTCGCTGTCGGCAGCGGGCGTTGCGGCGCCCTCGGCCGCCGCCTCGGCGGGGAAGCCGTTCGGCGACGTGCTGTCGGCCTGGATATCCACCGGCGTGTCGGGCGGCGCGACGCCGCCGAAGCCGGGCTCGACGCGCTCGTCGGCCGTCGCGCCACCCGCGAGCGACGGCTCGCGACGCGGCGACGGCGCCCTCGCCGGCTCGATGAACGGGCTCTGCTCTTCGTGTTCGACACGAGCCAGCGTTTCCGCCGCGTCCTCGGGCATCGGCCGCGGCATCTTGCGACGCACCTTCGCGCCCTGCCACGCGTTGTACACGACCACGCCACCGACCACCACGGCGCCCGCGCCGATCAATCCGAGTGTCAACTCGTCCATGCATGCTCCATCTGCTGTTCTTGTCCCGCGGCGCGCGTCTGGCGGGCCGGCGCGCAGGCGTCGCCGCCGCGCGATGCCGGTCGCCCCGAGCCGAGGGGCGCGCCGTCCATTGTGACCGTGATCAAACCGTATTCTGTGCGAAACCCGCAGCGGTTTCCATGTCGACGGCGACGATCCGCGAAACGCCCTGCTCCTGCATCGTCACGCCGATCAGTTGCTGCGCCATCTCCATCGCGATCTTGTTGTGCGAGATGAACAGGAACTGCGTTTTGTCCGACATGGCGCGCACGAGGTTCGCGAACCGTTCGGTGTTCGCGTCGTCGAGCGGCGCGTCCACTTCGTCGAGCAGACAGAACGGCGCCGGATTCAGCTGGAACATCGCGAACACGAGCGCGGTCGCGGTCAGCGCCTTCTCGCCGCCGGACAGCAGATGAATCGTCGAATTCTTCTTGCCGGGCGGCTGCGCCATCACCTGCACGCCGGCGTCGAGAATCTCGTCGCCGGTCATGATGAGCTTCGCCTGGCCGCCGCCGAAAAGACGCGGGAACAGCTCGCCGAAATGGCGGTTCACCTCGTCGAACGTGCCTTGCAGCAGCGTGCGCGTTTCCTGGTCGATCTTGCGGATCGCGTCTTCGAGGGTTTCGATCGCGCTCGTCAAGTCGGCCGACTGCGCGTCGAGGAAGGTCTTGCGCTCGGTCGCGGCCGCGAGTTCGTCGAGCGCGGCCATGTTGACCGGCCCGAGCGCGGCGATCGCGTTGTTGATCCGCGTGACTTCGCCTTGCAGGTACGACGGCTTCAGGTCCGGCGCGAGCTTCTGCTGCAACCCGGCCTCGTCGACGCCGGCTGCCTGCAGCTGCTCGACGAACTGCTCGCCCGTCATCCGCGCGGCCTGCTCCTTCAACTGAAGCTCGGTGATGCGGTCGCGCAGCGGCTGCAACGCGCGCTCGGCGGTGAGGCGCAGCTCGTCGGCCTGACGCAGTTTCGCCGTCAGGTCGTCGAGCTCGGCGCGCGCGGCGCCCAGCACTTCTTCCTTTTGCGCGCGTACTTCGAGCGCGTCCTGCAGACCGGTGTGCGCGGTCTGCTCGTTGATCGTCTCGAGTTCCGCGCGGGCGTCTTCCAGCGAACCGGCCACCCGCTCGCTCTGGTCGTGCGCGACCTGGATGTTCCGGCGCAACTCGTCGATCCGGTTCGCCATGTTGCGCGCCGCGAAGCGCGCGTCGGCCGCCGCGCGTTCCAGATCGCGCGCGAGCGTGCGCGCGTTCGCAAGTGCTTCGTCCAGTGCTTCAAACGCGAGCTGGTTGTCTTCGAAGCGTGCCTGCAGCTCCGCTAGTTCCGCGTCGTGGCGCTCGAAGTTCGCTTCGGATTCCGCACGAAGCGCATGTTGCTCGTCGATCTGCGCGGTGATCTCTTCGAGTTCCTCGCGGATCTGCGTGCTGCGCGCGGTGTAACGCTCGTGCGCCTGCGTGAGCTTCAGCACGTCCATTTGCAGCGCGTGCACGCGCTGCGTCGCGCGCTCGACTTGCGCGCGCACGTCCGTCAGTGCCTGCGCGGCCTGTGAATGCGCGGCATCCGCACGCACGGCCGCCGTGCGCGCTTCGTCGGCGAGCAGCGCCTGCGCGCGCACCTGGCGCGTGAGATTTTCGATTTCCTGCTGGCGCGCGAGCATGCCGGACTGCTCGGAGTCCGCCGCGTACAGCTGCACGCCGACCCGCGTGACCATGTGGCCCGCCTTCACGACGAACACGCCGCCGGTGGGCAGTTGCACGCGCTGCGCGAGCGCCTCGCCGAGGGTTTCGGCGACGAACGTCGAGCCGAGCCACTCGGTCAGCACCGCGCGCAGACCGGCGTCGTCGATCCGCACGAGCGAGAGCAGCGACGTGAGACCCGCCGGCGTGGCCGGCGTCTGCGCGGCCGCGGGCGGTGCGTAGAACGCGAGCTTCGCGGGCGGCGCATCGTTTGCGAACGCCTTCACCCAGTCGAGGTTCGACACTTCGAGCGCCGCGAGCCGCTCGCGCAGCACCGCTTCGAGCGCGTTTTCCCAGCCGGCCTCGACGTGCAGCTTCTTCCACAGACGCGGCAGCGCGCCCAGCTCATGACGTTCGAGCCACGGCTGGATCTTGCCCTCGGTCTGCACGTTCTCCTGCAACTGCTTCAAAGCGGCGAGCCGCGCTTCGAGCTGATGGATCTGGGCGCTTTCGGACTGCACGCGCTCCTGCGCGGCGCGACGCTCCGCGTCGACACGCGGCAGCGCCTCCTGCGCGTCGGCCAGTTGCGTTTGCGCTTCGCGCTGGATTTCTTCCTGCTCGGCGAGCTGCATCCGCAGTTCGTCGAGCTGCGCTTCGTCCGGCGCGTCGAGCCCGCCTTCTTCCGACTTCAGGCGCTCGTGACGCTGCTGAAACTGCTGCAGCATCTGGTCGGCGTTGCGCTGCTGCGCCGCTTCGAGCTTCAACGCCTGCTCGGTGCGCGCGATGCCGCCGCGCTCGTCGTTCAGCTGCGTCTGCGCATCGCGCCAGCGCGCTTCGAGCGCCGGCAGCGCGTCCTGCTTCGCGGCCGCGTCTTCTTCGGCGAGCGCGGCTTTTTCCTCGGCGATCGCCAGTTGTTCTTCGGCATCGGCGAGGTCGTCCTGCGCCTTCTGCGCCTGCGCCTGCCACTGCTCGCGCTGCGCGGCGAGCGCCGCGATCTGCGCCTGCACGCGGTTGCGCGACTCGACGATGAAGCGGATCTCCGCTTCGAGCCGGCTCACCTCCGCGTTCGCTTCGTACAGACCGCCCTGCGCGGCCTGCATCGCGTCGCTCGCCGAATAGTTCGCGACGCGCAGCGTCTCCAGGTCCGCCTCGACTTCGCGCAGTTTCGCCGTTTGCGCTTCGAGGTCGATCTGCGCCTGCTCGATCGCGCGCTGCTGGCGCTGCTGCTCGCTCGCGGCCTCGTTCTTGCGCAGCAGCCACAACAGACGCTGCTTCTCCTCGCCGTCCGCCTGCAGCTCGCGGAACTTCGTCGCGACGACCGCCTGGCCCTCGAGCTTTTCGAGGTTCGTCGACAGCTCGCGGATGATGTCCTCGACGCGCGTCAGGTTCTCGCGCGTGTCGTGCAGACGGTTCTCCGTCTCGCGGCGGCGCTCCTTGTACTTCGACACGCCGGCCGCTTCTTCGAGAAACACGCGCAGTTCTTCGGGCTTCGCCTCGATGATCCGCGCGATCATCCCCTGCCCGATGATCGCGTACGCACGCGGACCGAGACCGGTGCCGAGAAAGATGTCCTGGATGTCCCGCCGGCGCGCCGGCAGGTTGTTGATGTAGTAGCTCGACGTGCCGTCGCGCGTGAGCACGCGCTTGACCGCGATCTCCGTGTACTGCCCCCACTGGCCGGCCGCGCGGCCGTCCGCGTTGTCGAACACGAGTTCGACGCTCGCGCGGCTGCCAGGCTTGCGTGCAGTCGAGCCGTTGAAGATCACGTCCTGCATCGACTCGCCGCGCAGCTCGGACGCACGCGATTCGCCGAGCACCCAGCGCACCGCATCGATGATGTTGGATTTTCCGCAGCCGTTCGGCCCGACGACGCCGACCAGCTGGCCGGGGACCTGGAAATGCGTGGGATCGACGAATGACTTGAAGCCAGCGAGTTTAATCGAGGTCAGACGCACGGCGATATCGCTGTTTGAGTAGGAATGGACGGGCCCGCCGCTGCCGCGCGTGAGACCGCCGCAAACAGCGTGCGGCGGGCGATGCGCGTCCCTGGCGAACCCCACGAATACGCACACGCCGCGCAGTACGCGTTGGCGTGCGGCGCGGCGTAGTCAGCGGCAATCATACCATCCGCGCGCACGCGATCCGCACGGCGCGAGGCCGATCCGCAACGGCGAAGGCGCCGCCGCGAGCGCATCGCGCGGCGCGCGGCGACGCGAATCCGCGGACGCGACGGCATGGGCGGCACGGTCCTGGCACACCGGAAGCGCGCTTTGGGCACACTACGGGCCCGCTCCCGGCACACCGCCGGCCCACCCGTCCACGCGCGCCGCCACGCTATAATTCGCCATTTGCCGCCAGCACTGCGCCCGCGCCGCGGGATGTGGTCCACGTCCGTGGTCCACGCTCCCGACGACCACGGCGCGCTACCCGTGCGTCGCTCGCGGCTCGCATCGGTCGCCGCCCATTGTTTCCGCCGGTCTTTTGCCCAAGTGAATCCGCTCCTCGATACCCTTCAGACCTATCCGTTCGAAAAGCTGCGCGTCCTGTTCAAGGACGTCACGCCGAACGCCGCGCTGCGCCACATCAGCTTCGGGATCGGCGAGCCGAAACACCCGACGCCCGCGCTGATCCGCGACGCGATCGTCAACTCGCTCGACGGTCTCGCCGTCTATCCGGCCACGGCCGGCCAGCCGGCGCTGCGCGAAGCGATCGCGAACTGGCTGAAATCGCGCTACGGGCTGCCGAAGATCGATGCGAACACGGAAGTGCTGCCGGTGTCCGGTTCGCGCGAAGCGCTGTTCGCGCTCGCGCAGACGGTGCTCGACCCGACCGCCGGCGTGAAGGACCCGGCAAAGCGCGCGGTCGTGATCTGCCCGAACCCGTTCTATCAGATCTACGAAGGCGCGGCGCTGCTCGGCGGCGGCGAGCCGTACTTCGTGAACAGCGACCCGGCGCGCAACTTCGCGTGCGATTACTCGAGCGTGCCCGAGGACGTCTGGGCCCGCACGCAACTGCTGTATGTGTGCTCGCCGGGCAATCCGACCGGCGCCGTGATCACGCTCGACGACTGGCGCGAGCTGTTCGCGCTGTCCGACCGCTACGGCTTCGTGATCGCGTCCGACGAGTGCTATTCGGAGATCTACTTCGACGAAACGAAGCCGCCGCTCGGCGGCCTCGAAGCCGCGCACCGGCTCGGCCGCGGTTTCGAGCGGCTCGTGATGCTGTCGAGCCTGTCGAAGCGCTCGAATTCGCCCGGCATGCGCTCGGGCTTCGTCGCGGGCGACCCCGCGATCATCCGGAAATTCACGCTGTACCGCACGTATCACGGGTCCGCGATGTCGCCGGTGTGGCAGGCCGCGAGCATCGCCGCATGGGGCGACGAAGCCCACGTGCGCGAGAACCGCGCGAAGTACCTGCAGAAGTTCTCGACCGTCACGCCGATGCTCGCCGACGTGCTCGACGTGAAGCTGCCCGACGCCGCGTTCTACCTGTGGGCCAACGTCGCCCGCACCGGCCTCTCCGATACCGCGTTCGCCCAGCGCCTCTTCGCCGACTATAATGTGACGGTTCTGCCCGGCTCGTACCTCGCGCGCGAAGCGCACGGCACGAACCCCGGCCGCGATTTCGTCCGGCTCGCGCTCGTCGCCGATGTCGGCGAATGCATCGAAGGCGCGCAACGCATCGTCGAGTTCTGCCGCTCGCTCGCCTGACACGCTGCTCGCAGCCGGCGTGCGGCGCGTGTTTTTTTCGCATGGGTCGCGCGTGCGCCACATGCGTCGCGCTCGCTGCCGGCTGCATCAACCGCATTTCCTCTACCCGTTATCACCGGACTCCATCGTCATGTCCCAACAACTCCAGCAGATCATCGACAACGCGTGGGAAAACCGCGCCGACCTGTCGGCCAAGGCCGCCCCGAACGAAGTGCGCGAGGCCGTCGCGCACGTGATCGAACAGCTCGACCGCGGCGCGCTGCGCGTCGCCGAGAAGAAGGACGGCGACTGGGTCGTCAACCAGTGGCTGAAGAAGGCCGTGCTGCTGTCGTTCCGCCTCGAGGACAACGTGCCGATGCCGGCGGGCGGCTACAGCCAGTTCTACGACAAGGTGCCGTCGAAGTTCGCGAACTACACGCCGGAAGACTTCGCCGCGGGCGGCTTTCGCGTCGTGCCGCCGGCGATCGCGCGCCGCGGCTCGTACATCGCGAAGAACGTCGTGCTGATGCCGTCGTACACGAACATCGGCGCGTACGTCGACGAAGGCACGATGGTCGACACGTGGGCGACCGTCGGCTCGTGCGCGCAGATCGGCAAGAACGTGCACCTGTCGGGCGGCGTCGGGATCGGCGGCGTGCTGGAGCCGCTGCAGGCGAACCCGGTCATCATCGAGGACAACTGCTTCATCGGCGCGCGCTCGGAAGTCGTCGAAGGCGTGATCGTCGAAGAGAATTCGGTGATCTCGATGGGCGTGTTTCTCGGCCAGAGCACGAAGATCTACGACCGCGAAACCGGCGAAGTGTCGTACGGCCGCGTGCCGGCCGGCTCGGTGGTCGTCGCGGGCAGCCTGCCGTCGAAGGACGGCTCGCACAGCCTCTATTGCGCGGTGATCGTCAAGAAGGTCGACGCGAAGACGCGCTCGAAGGTCGGCTTGAACGAGCTGCTGCGAGGCGACTGATGGCTGGCAAGACGGTCGTCTACGGCATCCCGAACTGCGACACCGTGAAGAAGGCGCGCGTATGGCTCGACGAGCACGGCGTCGCGTTCGAATTCCACGACTTCAAGAAGGCCGGCGTGAGCGCGCCGCTGATCGAAGCGTGGTTGAAGGACGTGTCGCTCGACGCGCTCGTGAACCGGCGCGGCACCACGTGGCGCGGCCTCGCGGACGACGTGAAGGCGTCCGCGGAGACCCCGGCCGGCGCGATCGCGCTGATGATCGACAAGCCATCGGTGATCAAGCGTCCGGTCGTCGTCGTGAACGGCCGCGTGAAGACGCTCGGCTTTTCGGCCGATCAGTACGCGACGCTGTTCGCATGACCTGCACGCGCGCGGGACACGTCCCGCGCCCTTCCGAGCCTCACCCTTGCCGGCGCGTGTCCGAATCCACGGCGCCGGCATTTTTATTGAAAGTGGTTTGCCCATGTCCGCGACCCTCGCCCTTACCGAACAGTTGATTGCGCGTGCATCGGTCACGCCCGACGACCAGCACTGCCAGCGCATCATCACCGAACGGCTGACGGCGCTCGGCTTCGCGTGCGAAACGATCGAGTCGCACGGAGTGACGAATCTCTGGGCGGTAAAACGGGGCAACGGTGCCGCGCAATCGCCGCTGCTCGTGTTCGCGGGCCACACCGACGTCGTGCCGACCGGCCCGCTCGAACAATGGCGTTCGCCGCCGTTCGAGCCGACGCACCGCGACGGCAAGCTGTACGGACGCGGCGCGGCGGACATGAAGACGTCGCTTGCGGCGTTCGTCGTCGCGAGCGAGGAATTCGTCGCCGCGCATCCGCAGCATCGCGGATCGATCGGCTTTCTGATCACGAGCGACGAGGAAGGCCCGGCGACCGACGGCACCGTGAAAGTCGTCGAGTTGCTTCAGCAACGCGGCGAAAAGCTCGACTACTGCGTCGTCGGCGAGCCGACTTCGACGCACACGCTCGGCGACTGCGTGAAGAACGGCCGGCGCGGGTCGATGTCCGGCAAGCTCGTCGTGAAAGGCGTGCAGGGGCACATTGCGTATCCGCATCTCGCGAAGAACCCGGTGCACCTCTTCGCACCGGCGCTCGCGGAACTCGTCGCCGAGCGCTGGGACGACGGCAACGAATACTTCCCGCCGACCACGTGGCAGGTGTCGAACATCCACAGCGGCACCGGCGCGAGCAACGTGATTCCGGGGCATGCGGAGGTGCTGTTCAACTTCCGCTTCTCGACCGCCAGCACCGCCGAAGGGCTGCAGCAACGCGTGCACGCGATCCTCGACAAGCACGGGCTCGACTACGAACTGCACTGGACGATCAGCGGGCAGCCGTTCCTCACGCCGCGCGGCGCGCTGTCCGGCGCGCTCGAACAGGCAATCCGCGACGAGACCGGCGTCGCGACCGAGCTGTCGACGACCGGCGGCACGTCCGACGGCCGCTTCATCGCGCGCATCTGCCCGCAGGTCGTCGAGTTCGGGCCGCCCAACGGCAGCATCCACAAGATCGACGAGCATATCGAAGTCGCGTTCGTCGATCCGCTGAAGAACGTGTACCGCCGCGTACTCGAACAACTGATCGCCTGAGCGTTCGCCGGAGACACGCCATGACCCACCCGCTTTCGACCACTTTTTCCACCGTGCGCGACGTGCTGCGCTACGCGGTGTCGCGCTTCAGTCGCGCGGAACTCGCGTTCGGCCACGGCACGACCAATGCGTACGACGAAGCCGCGTACCTGGTCCTGCACACGCTGCATCTGCCGCTCGATCTGCTCGATCCGTTCCTCGACGCGCGGCTCACGCAAGACGAGATCGACGAGGTGCTCGACGTGGTCGAGCGGCGCACGACCGGCCGCCTGCCCGCCGCGTATATCACGCACGAGGCGTGGATGCACGGGCTGCGCTTCTATGTGGACGAACGCGTGATCGTGCCGCGTTCGTTCATCGGCGAGTTGTTGCAGGACGGCCTGCAGCCGTACGTCGAGGACCCCGAGCAGGTGAGCGCGGTGCTCGAACTGTGCACCGGCTCCGCGAGCCTTGCGATTCTTGCGGCGCACGCGTTCCCGAACGCGGACATCGACGCGGTCGACATTTCGGCGCCCGCGCTCGAAGTCGCCGCGCGCAACGTGCACGAGCACGGCCTCGACGAGCGCATCGCGCTGTTCGAGGGCGATCTGTTCGCGCCGCTGCCCGAGCGCCGCTACGACGTGATCCTGACGAATCCGCCGTATGTGAACGCGAGTTCGATGCAGTCGCTGCCCGCCGAGTATCGCCACGAGCCGCAGATCGCGCTCGCGGGCGGCGAGGACGGCATGGACATCGTGCGCCGCATCGTCACCGACGCCCGCAAGTGGCTGACCGACGACGGCGTGCTGGTGGTCGAGATCGGCAACGAGCGCGCGAACGTGGAGGCGGCGTTCGGCGGCCTCGACCTCGTGTGGCTGTCGACGAGCGCCGGCGACGACAACGTGTTCCTGATCCAGGCGGCCGACCTGCCGGTCTGAAGAATCACGGCATCGACGCGCGAGCCGGGTAAGATGGGCGTTCCGCCACTGCCGCGCGCTCGAAGGCCGGGCTCCGCTCGCGTCTTATGCACCTGAACTGGTCAGAAATCCCGCCGCTGCTCGCCGTGGTCCACGTGCTGGGCCTCATCGCCGCGTGCCATGCGATCCTCAACACGCGCACGTCGCAGGGCGCCATCGCGTGGGCGGTGTCGCTCGCGATGATGCCGTATCTGACGCTGATCCCCTACCTGTTCCTCGGCCGCAGCAAGTTCGCGGGCTACGTGGATGCGCGGCGCCTGCGCAATGAAACACTGCGCGAGCGCGCGCATCCGGCCGAAGCGGCCGGCACGGCGCCGACCGCGCTCGCACCGCCGCCCGTTCACGACGTCGCCCCCGCCTACACGTTCGATCCGCGCGCGCTGCGCACGCTGTCGCGCCTCGGCGGGATGCCGCTCTTGCCCGGCAACTCGGTGCGCACGCTCGTCAACGGCGAGGCGACGTTCGCCGCGATCCTCGAAGCGATCGAACAGGCGCGCCACTACGTGATCGTGCAGTTCTTCATCGTGCGCGCGGATGCGCTCGGCAACCTGATGAAAGACGCGATGATCGCGGCGGCCGCACGCGGCGTGCGCGTGTTCTTCCTGTACGACAGCATCGGCTGCTTCGATTTGCCGGCCGACTACACGAACGCGCTGAGCGCGGGCCACGTCGACGTGCACCCCTTTTCTACCCGCCGCCACTTCGTCAACCGCTTCCAGCTCAACTTCCGCAATCACCGCAAGATCGTCGTCGTGGACGGCGAACGTGCGTTTGTCGGCGGACACAACATCGGCGTCGAATATCTCGGCGAAAAAGCGCCGCTGTCGCCGTGGCGCGATACGCACATCGAGGTGCGCGGGCCGGCGGTCGCCAACATCCAGTTCGTCTTCACCGAAGACTGGTACTGGGCGACGCAGAAGCTGCCCGGCTGCGAAGCGCCGCCGCAGAAGCCGCACGACGACGGAATGTTCTGCCTCGTGATGCCGACCGGCCCCGCCGACCGGATGGAGACGTGCTCGCTCTTCTTCGTCGAGGCGATCAACGCGGCGCGCAAGCGGCTCTGGATCACGACGCCGTACCTCGTGCCGGACGAAGCAGTGTTCGCCGCGCTGCGGCTTGCCGTGCTGCGCGGCGTGGACGTGCGGATCATGATCCCGGCGCGGCGCGACCACTTCGTCGTGTTCGAGGCGTCGACGCTGTACGCGTTCGACGCGGTGCGCACCGGCATTCGCATCTTCCGCTACCAGCCCGGCTTCCTGCACCAGAAGGTCGTGCTGATCGACGACGTGGCCGCCGCCATCGGCAGCGCGAATCTCGACAACCGCTCGTTCCGGCTGAACTTCGAGGTGATGGTGCTGACCGTGCACCGCGGCTTCGCGGCCGAAGTCGAAACGATGCTGCTGCGCGACTTCGAAGAGACGATCGAGATCGACCGCAGCGAGTATCGCAACGCGCCGGTACTGCGCAAGATCACGATGCACGTTGCGCGGCTATTCGCGCCGATCCTGTAGCGCTGCCAGACGCGCGAACGTTACAGAAGCTTTTCGATGTCGGCAGCGATCGCGTCCGGCTTCGTGACCGGCGCATAGCGTTTGACGACCCTACCCTCGCGGTCGACGAGGAACTTCGTGAAGTTCCACTTGATCGCCTCTAGCCCGAGCAGCCCCGGCGCCTCTTCGGTCAGCCAGCGGTAAAGCGGATGCGCGCTTGCGCCGTTCACGTCGATCTTCTCGAACATCGGAAACGTGACGCCGTAGTTCTTCTCGCAGAAGCTGCCGATCTGCGCGGCGTCGCCCGGCTCCTGCTTGCCGAACTGGTTGCACGGAAAGCCGAGCACCGCGAGCCCGCGCGACGAGTAATCCTCATACAGCTTCTGCAAGCCCGCGTATTGCGGCGTGAATCCGCACTCGCTCGCGGTGTTCACGATCAGCAGCACCTTGCCTGCGTAGCGGTCGAGCGTGACCGGCTCGCCGGCGAGCGAACGTGCCGAAAAGGAATAGATCGAAGCCATTTGCGCCCTCCATCGAAAGCGCCAGTCTAAGCGAGAACCGCACGCGCCACACCCTGGCCGAACGGACGATCTTCGTCGCCGCGCGCCGCAGTCTAAAATAGCGTTTTCCCGACGCCGGCCTTGCCCTCTCTGTGATCCGCTTCAATCAATTCAGTCTTGCCCGCGGTACCAAGCCGCTCTTCGACCAGACGTCGTTCACGCTGAACCCCGGTGAAAAGGCCGGCCTCGTCGGCGCGAACGGCGCGGGCAAATCGACTTTGTTCGCCGTGCTGCGCGGCGAACTGCACGCGGACGCGGGCGACTTCTCGCTGCCGCCGTCGTGGCGGATCGCGCACGTCGCGCAGGAAACGCCGGCCGTCGATCGCAGCGCGCTCGACTACACGCTCGACGGCGATGCCGCGCTGCGCGAGATCGAGGCCCGCATTGCGGCCGCGTCCGCCGCGCACGACGGTGCGGCGGAGGCCCAAGCGCACGCGGCATTCGCCGACGCCGACGGCTACACCGCGCCGGCGCGCGCCGAGGCGCTGCTGCTCGGCCTCGGCTTCACGCTCGAACAAACGCGTCAGCCGGTCAGCAGTTTCTCCGGCGGCTGGCGCATGCGGCTGAACCTCGCGCAGGCGCTGATGTGCCGCTCCGACCTGCTGCTGCTCGACGAGCCGACGAACCACCTCGACCTCGACGCGATCGTCTGGCTCGAAGACTGGCTGAACCGCTACCCAGGCACGCTGATCGTGATCTCGCACGACCGCGAATTCCTCGATTCGATCTGCAACGTGACGCTCCATCTCGAACAACAGCAGGTGAAGCGCTACGGCGGCAACTACTCGCAGTTCGAAGTGCTGCGTGCGCAACAGCTCGCGCTGCAACAAAGCGCCTACGAAAAGCAGCAAAAAACCGTCGCGCATCTGCAAAGCTTCATCAACCGCTTCAAGGCGAAGGCGACGAAGGCCCGCCAGGCTCAGAGCCGCGTGAAGGCGCTCGAAAAGATGGAGTTGATCGCGCCCGCGCACGCGGCGTCGCCGTTCACGTTCGAGTTCCGCACGCCCGACTCCGCGCCGAATCCGATGCTCGTGATGGACGACGTGCGCTGCGGCTATCGCGGCGACGACGGCCACGAGATCCCGATCGTCGAGCAGGTGACGCTGTCCATCCAGAACGGCCAGCGCATCGGCCTGCTCGGCGCGAACGGCCAGGGCAAGTCCACGCTGATCAAGACGCTCGCCGGCACGCTCGCGCCGCTTTCGGGCGAACTGCGCACCGGCAAGGGGCTGCAGATCGGCTACTTCGCGCAGCATCAACTCGAAACGCTGCGTCCCGACGATTCGCCGCTGCAACACCTCGCGCGGCTCGCCCCGGACAAGCGGGAGCAGGAACTGCGCGACTTCCTCGGCGGCTTCAACTTCGCCGGCGACATGGCCACCGCGCCGATCGCGCCTTTTTCCGGCGGCGAGAAGGCGCGCCTCGCGCTCGCGCTGATCATCTGGCAGAAGCCGAATCTGCTGCTGCTCGACGAGCCGACGAACCACCTCGACCTCGAAACCCGTCACGCGCTGACGATGGCGCTCGCGCAATTCGAAGGCACGCTCATCCTCGTGTCGCACGATCGTCACCTGCTGCGCGCGACCACCGATCAGTTCATGCTCGTCGCGAAGCACCGGCTGCAACCGTTCGACGGCGACCTCGACGACTATCGCGACTGGCTGCTCCAGCACGCGGCCGAGCAGCGGGCGGCGCTCAAGCAAACGCGGGAGACGGACGCGTCGTCGTCCGCCGGCGGCGAGTCCGGCGCGAACCGCAAGGAGCTGCGCCGCCAGGAGGCCGAGACGCGGCAGAAACTGTCGCAATTGAAGAAGCCGCTGCAGAATCGCATCGGCAAGATCGAAAAGGAAATGGACGCGCTGAACGCCGAAAAAGGCACGCTCGACGCGTTCATCGCCAACCCCGCCAGCTACGAGAGCGCGCAAAAAGCGAAGCTGACCGAAGCGATTCGTCGCCAGGCGCAGGTGCAGTCACGTCTCGATGAGCTCGAAGCCGAATGGCTCGAAGCACACGAGGAGCTTGAACAGATCGGCTAGCGGCCCCGTCTGCGCCTGCACGCTCACGCGCAGTGGGTCGCCGCCGCCCGCCAAGGAGTCTACCGTGTCGTCTCCCGCTCCATTGCAGGGTCTTCGCGTGCTCGACCTGACCCGGCTGCTGCCCGGCCCCGTCGCGACCTTGCGGCTCGCCGAACTGGGCGCCGACGTGCTGAAGATCGAACCGCCCGGCGCAGGCGACGCGAGCCGCGTGATGATGCAAAGCCCCGCCGACGAGATCGCCGCTCGCCCCGGCGCGTTCTACCGGCTCGTGAATCGCGGCAAGCGCGAAACGCGGATCGATCTGAAGTCCGACAGCGGCCGCACTGTGCTGCTTGCGCTCGCGCGTCACGCGGACGTGCTCGTCGAGAGCTTCCGGCCCGGCGTGATGGACCGGCTCGGCGTCGGCTACGACGCGCTGCACGAAGTCAATCCGAAGCTCGTCTACTGCTCGATCAGCGGCTATGGCGCGGGCGGACCGCTCGCGGACCGGCCCGGCCACGACCTGAACTACGTCGCGTATGCAGGCGTGCTCGATCAGCTAGCGACGCGCGACGGGGAGCCGGTGCTGCCGAATTTCCAGATCGCCGATCTGCTCGGCGGCGCGCTGAGCGCCGTCACGCACATCCTGGCCGCGCTCTGGCAGGTCGCGCGCGGCGGCGACGGACGGTTCGTCGACGTGTCGATCGCGCACGCGACGTACGCGCACAACGTCGTCGCGCAAGTCGCGATCGCGAACGACGATCCGGACGCGAACCGCCCCGGCCACGGTCTGTTGAATGGCGGCGCACCCTGCTACAACCTGTATCGCACGAAGGACAAGCGCTGGCTCGCCGTCGCCGCGCTAGAGCTGAAGTTCTGGGAAACGCTGTGCACGGCGCTCGGCCGCGAAGAGTGGAAACCGCGCCACTGGACCCTCGGTCAGGCGGTCGGCGGCGCGGACGCCGCCGCGCTGACCAGCGAACTGGCGGCGATGATCGCGAAGGAGACGTTGCAGACGTGGATCGACCGGCTCGAACTACTCGATTGCTGCGCGACGCCGGTGCTGACACCGGAGGAGGCGTCGCGCCATCCGATGTTCAATCTGCACGCGTTCGACGAAAGCGGTCTGGGCGAACTGCCGTCGGCGAGCGACCGTCACGACGCCGCGATCGATTCGATCCGGGACGAAAGCGGGCAGGCCGGTTCAGCCGCATTGCCGGCCCAGCCTTCGGGCAAGCCGTTTCAGTACGGCCCGTGGGACTAGCAGCGGCGCGGGCCGCAGGCGCAATACCCGCGGCGGCGCGGCTAGCGGCGCGGCAGCGTGGCGCGCGGGCCGCGCTCGTCGTCGTACAGCAAGTGTTTGCGGCCTTCGACGTGATGCGCGATCGTGCTGCGCACCTGTGCAGCGGTGACGTTCTCAGCAACCACGCGGCGCGAAATCCGGCCGTCGCCGTCCACCCATTCGACGATGCGGCAGGCACCGCCCCAAGGCTGACGGATCGGCTCGGACACCCGGCAGCCACGCATGACGATCGGACGATCGCCGGCTGACATTTCAGTAGTCTTTCTCAAGACGCCATCCCTCCCGTTCGACGCGCAATGCATAGTGCGACAGAGGATAGGGGAAAACGTCCGGCCGACAGGTTACAGTCCGTACCAGGGTTGTTACCAATCATTACGGGCCATAAGGCACCCATAGGGCACCCGAACGGCCCTGTCAGTCGAGCGTACGCACGCGATCGATGGCCTCCTCGAGGCGCTCCACCGCGATGACCTGCAGCCCGTCGATCGGCTGTTTCGGCGCATTGGCACGCGGAATCAGCGCGCATGAAAAGCCGAGCTTCGCCGCCTCCTTCAGTCGCTCCTGCCCGCGCGGCGACGGTCTGATCTCCCCCGCGAGGCCGACTTCGCCGAATACGATCAGCCCCTTTGGCAACGCCTTGTTACGCATCGACGAATGGATTGCCAGCAGCACGGCGAGGTCCGCGGCCGGTTCGGTAATCTTCACGCCGCCCACCGCGTTCAGGAACACGTCCTGGTCGAAACACGCGACGCCCGCGTGGCGATGCAGCACCGCGAGCAGCATCGCAAGCCGGTTCTGTTCGAGGCCCACCGCGAGGCGCCGCGGGTTCGGCACGTGCGCCGTGTCGACGAGCGCCTGCACTTCGACGAGCAGCGGCCGCGATCCTTCTTGCGTGACCAGCACGCACGAGCCGGGCACGCTGTGTTCGTGCTGCGAAAGAAACAGCGCCGACGGATTCGCGACGCCGCGCAGGCCGCGTTCGGTCATCGCGAACACGCCGAGTTCGTTCACCGCGCCGAAGCGGTTCTTGAACGCGCGCACGAGGCGAAACGACGAGTGCGTATCGCCTTCGAAGTACAGCACCGTATCGACGATGTGTTCGAGCACGCGCGGACCCGCGAGGTTGCCCTCCTTCGTCACGTGGCCGACCATGATGATCGCGGTGCCGGACTGCTTCGCGATCCGCGTGAGCTGCGCCGCGCATTCGCGCACCTGCGCGACGGAACCGGGCGCGGACGTCAGCGCGTCCGACCAGATGGTCTGGATCGAGTCGATCACGGCGACGTCGGGCCGCTCGGCCTCGATCGTCGCCTGGATCTTCTCCAGCTGGATCTCCGCGAGCAGTTGCAGCTCGCTCGCCTTCGAGCCCGGATCGAGCAACGCGAGACGCTGCGCGCGCAACGCGATCTGCGCGGCCGATTCTTCGCCGCTCACGTACAGCGCGCGACGCTCGGCCGCGATCTGCGCGAGCGACTGCAGCAGCAGCGTCGACTTGCCGATGCCCGGATCGCCGCCGATCAGCACCACACCGCCCGCGACGAGCCCGCCGCCGAGCACCCGGTCGAATTCGCCGATGCCGGTCGTGAAGCGCGGCACGTCCGACGCTTCGATGTCAGCGAGACGGCGGACCGGCGCGCTCTTCGCGAGCGACTGGAAACGATGCGCGCCCGGCGACTCGGCGATGCTCTCGACGAGCGTGTTCCACGTACCGCATGACGGGCATTGCCCCTGCCACTTCGGCGCCTGGCCGCCGCATTCGGTACACGTGAATAGAGTGCGGACTTTCGCCGCGCTTTTCGCCACCGCTTATTCCGCCCGCACCGGCACGCGCTGCGCGATCGCGCACATCAGCTCGTAGCCGATCGTGCCGCATGCGCGCGCGACGTCGTCGATCGGCAGGTTCGGCCCCCACAGTTCGACGCGCGTGCCGACGCCCGCATTCGAACAAGGCGTCAGATCGATGGTCAGCATGTCCATCGACACGCGCCCGACGATTTTCGTCGGCACGCCGTCGACGAGAACCGGCGTGCCTTCCGGCGCGCTGCGCGGATAGCCGTCCGCGTAACCACACGCGACGACGCCGATGCGCGTCGGCTTGCGCGCGGTGTAGATCGACCCGTAGCCGATGGTTTGGCCCTCGGGCACGGTCTGCGTGGCGATCAGCTCGGACGCGAACGTCATCGCCGGCTGCAATCCGACGCCCTCGATCGCCGCCGAGATGCCGGACGGCGACGCGCCGTACAGCACGATGCCCGGCCGCACCCAGTCGAAGTGCGTGGACGGATGCCACAGCGTCGCGGCGGAATTGGCGAGGCTGCGCGCGCCCGCGATGCCCTGTGCGCCGCGCTCGAACGTCGCCATCTGCTCGGCGACGCCGCGTTCGCTGTCGGCGTCCGCGAAGTGCGTCATCAGCGTGATCTGGCCGATGCCCGCGCACGCACGCGCGCGCTCCCACGCGGGGCGGAACTTCTCCGGCGTGTAGCCGAGCCGGTTCATGCCGCTGTTCATCTTCAGCTGGATATTCACGGGCTTCGACAGACGCGCCATTTCGAGCATGCGCATCTGCTCGTCCGAATGGACGACGGTCGTAAGACTGTAGCGGTCGATCACGTCGATGTCGGTGGGCCGGAAAAAGCCTTCGAGCAACAGGATCGGACCCGCCCAGCCGAGTTCGCGCAACTTCACCGCTTCTTCCAGATCCAGCAATCCGAAGCCGTCGGTCGCGCGCAAGCCGGGGAACGCTCGCGCGAGCCCGTGGCCATACGCATTGGCCTTGACGACGGCCCAGATCTTGGAGTGCGGCGCGTGACGGCGGACGACGGCGAGGTTATTGGCGAGTGCGGCGGTATGGATCGTGGCTGAGAGGGGACGAGGCATGAGAGTTTTCGTAAAGACGCTGTCGAATCAGGACCTTACAGCAGGTTGTCAGCGCCTGCGAGTCCGCCGGGACGAGCGCCTGAGGAATCCGCTAGTCCGAATGCAGCTATTTTCGTGATATAAAGCCGTGCGCACAACCCATTTCGAACGTAATAAGCCCGGAGGCAGCCCACCCGTCCGGGGCGGACGGACTGCAGCGAGGACAGCATCGCATCAGATGAAAAAAGGCTTTTACACCATCATGGCCGCGCAGTTTTTTTCGTCGCTGGCCGACAATGCGCTGCTGATCGCCGCCATCGCACTGCTGAAAGACCTCCACGCCCCGAACTGGATGACGCCGCTGCTGAAGTTGTTCTTCGTGCTGTCGTACGTCGTTCTTGCTGCTTTCGTCGGTGCGTTCGCCGACTCCCGGCCGAAAGGCCACGTGATGTTCATCACGAACACGATCAAGGTGTTCGGCTGCGCGATGATGATCGCCGGCACCCATCCCCTCTTTGCGTACGGCGTCGTGGGCTTCGGCGCGGCCGCGTATTCGCCTGCCAAATACGGCATTCTGACCGAGCTGTTGCCGCCTGATCGCCTCGTTGCCGCGAACGGCTGGATCGAGGGCACGACGGTCGGCTCGATCATTCTCGGCACCGTGCTCGGCGGCGCGTTGATCAGCCCCCACATCGCCGCGCATGTGATCCGGTTCACGCCGACGTCGATCCGCACGCCCGCCGAAGCGGCGATGGTCGTCATCATGTGCATCTACGTGATTGCTGCGATTTTCAATCTGCGCATTCCGGATACGGGCGCCCGCTATCCGAAGCAGGAACACGGCCCGCTTCGTCTGATCACCGACTTCGCCGACTGCTTCGTCACGCTGTGGAATGACAAGCTCGGCCAGATTTCGCTCGCCGTCACGACGCTGTTCTGGGGCGCCGGCGCGACGCTGCAATTCATCGTCTTGAAGTGGGCCGAAGTGTCGCTCGGGATGTCGCTGTCGCAGGGCGCGCTGCTGCAGGCGGTAGTGGCCGCAGGCGTCGCGGCCGGCGCGATCATCGCGGCCGCGCGCGTGCCGCTGAAGAAGTCGCTGTCGGTGCTGCCGGTCGGCATCGCGATGGGCATCGCCGTGATGCTGATGGCGTTCTACACGCGCGACCTGTTTCCGCCGCATTGGGGCATGCAGATCGGTCGCATGCACATGCCCGGCTATCTGTTGTTCGCATATTTGTTCCTGATGGTCGTCGGCGGCCTGTCGGGCTTTTTCGTCGTGCCGATGAACGCGCTGCTGCAGCATCGCGGCCACGTGCTGCTGTCGGCCGGCCACTCGATCGCGGTGCAGAACTTCAACGAGAACCTGTCGGTGCTCGTGATGCTGTGCCTGTATGCGGTGCTCGTGTGGCTCGACGTGCCGGTGACGCTCGTCATCGTGCTGTTCGGCACCTTCGTCTGCCTGATGATGTGGCTCGTGATGCGCCGCCACCAGGCGAACCAGCGCACGTTCGACTCGGTCGCGCTGATCGGCGAAAATCACCACCACCACTGACGCGCGGTATCCCGCGGGCGGAGCACTCGCCGCCGCCCGCTGCACCCTTCTCGTCCTTCCTCGCCACGACCGTCATGAACTCACCGATCCCCAACGTGCTGACCGTCGCCGGTTCCGATTCGGGCGGCGGCGCCGGCATTCAGGCCGACCTGAAGGCGTTCTCCGCGCTCGGCGCATATGGCGCGAGCGTGATCACCGCGCTGACCGCGCAGAACACGCGCGGCGTCACCGCGATCCATGCGCCGGACGCGTCGTTCGTGACCGCGCAGCTCGACGCGGTGTTCGACGATATCCGCATCGACGCGGTGAAGATCGGGATGCTCGCGAATGCGTCGATCGTGCGCGCCGTGGCCGATGCGCTGCGGCGTCACCGTCCGCCGCGCGTCGTGCTCGACACGGTGATGATCTCGAAGAGCCATCACGCGCTGCTCGCGCCGGACGCGGTGGCCGCGCTGCGCGACGAACTGCTGCCGCTCGCGGATATCGTCACGCCGAATCTGCCCGAGGCCGCCGCGCTGCTCGGCGCCGCGCCGGCGAGCGACGAAGCGCAGATGGTCGAGCAAGGCGAAGCGTTGCGCGCGCTCGGCGCGAACGCCGTGCTGATGAAGGGCGGCCACCTCGATTCGGCCGACAGTCCCGACTGGCTCGTCGAGGCGGGCGGCTCTCTGCGGCTCGGCGGCGCACGCGTGCCGGTGAAGAACACGCACGGCACCGGCTGCACGCTGTCGTCGGCGATCGCGGCGCTATGGCCGCAGCGCGGCGACCTCGGCGGCGCCGTCGCCGATGCGAAGCAGTATCTGACCGGCGCGCTGCAGGCGAGCGATCGGCTCGACGTCGGGCACGGCGTCGGCCCGGTGCATCATTTCTATCGCTGGTGGTGAGTCACTCGCGCGCGAACGCCAGCGCGCGAGCGGGCCAGTCGTCCGGCACGACGAAGCCGCGCGACTGCTCGCGATAGCCGCCGCTCTCCGCGTGCGCAGGGAACGCGGCGACCATCACCGGTTCATTCGACCGCACAATGCGCTCCGCCAGGCGCTGCGGCGTGGTGGGCGGCGCGATCGAATCGACTGAAGGATCGACGACCGGCTGCGCGTCGAGCCGCCTCGGCGCGAGCCAGTCGAGTCGCGGCAACACGCTCCATCCGGCCGCCGCTTGCGAGTCGGCGAACGCCGGCCAGTCCGCGTGCGTCACCCACCAGCCGCGCAGATGCCCCGGCGCAAGTTCCGCCGGATCGGGCGACGCGTCGACACCCGTCGTGCTCGCCGCCGGATAGAACAGCCATCCCTTCACGAACATCTGCGCGAGCCACGGCCCCGGATGGCCGAGCACGGCGAACTCCTCGCGCGCGCTCAAGCGCAACTGATGATCGAGCAGATGCGACAGCTTCAGATCGAAACGATCGCGCAGATTCGGCCCGACGAAGTCCGACAGCAACCCGCGTCCGTCGCCGACGTGCAGATAGCACTTGACCGCCAGCTCCCAATGCAGCCGCCGCCCGCGACTCGTCTCGACGAGGAAGTCGCACTCGCCGAGCGTGCGCCCGCCGCGCCGCAGCGCGACATTCGCGGCGACGAGCGTCGCGAACGGACTTTGCAGCAGAAACCAGCCGAGCAGTTCTTCCGCGTAGCGGCCGAGCCGCGTGAGCCGCGAAGCGGCCAGCGCGCGATGCAACGCATGCGCATCGCGATCGAGTGAAGCGAGCCACGCGGCGACCGCGTCGGCCTCCTGCGGCGATTCCCACGGCTTCGCGAGCGGCGCGGCCGGCAGCGGCCGCAGCAGGTCGGGGCTGAACAGCAGCCACGCGAGGTCGCGCACCGCCGGATCGCGCAGCGCGTCGAGACGCGCCGCGACGCCCGGGCCGGGCGCGACGGGCGTGTTCATCATCCGCCGCGCCGGGAGGCGGCCCGCCACGTATCGCGAGCGAGGCACAGGTCGGTCCACGCCTTCGACTTGTCCTGCAGGCTGCGCAGCAGATACGCGGGATGGTAGGTGACGATGACCGGCACGCCTTCGTACTCGTGCACGCGTCCGCGCAGCGACGCGATGCTGCCGGTCGTCTTCAGGAGACTCTGCGCGGCGAAGCGGCCGAGCGCGACGATGATCTTCGGCTTCACCAGTTGCACCTGACGCTGCAGATACGGCTCGCAACGCGCGACTTCGTCCGGCTCCGGATTGCGGTTGCCGGGCGGCCGGCACTTGATCACGTTCGCGATGTACACGTTGTCGCCGCGGGCGAGCGCCAGCGCGCGCAGCATGTTGTCGAGCAGCTTGCCGGCCTTGCCGACGAACGGCTCGCCGACGCGATCTTCGTTCTCACCCGGCGCTTCGCCGATCAGCATCCACTCGGCCGACTGGTCGCCGACGCCGAAGACGGTATTCGTGCGCTGCTCGCACAGACGACAGGCCGCGCATGACGCGACGCGTTCGGCGAGCGCGTCCCAGTCGAGTGTCGCAACGCCGCTGTGCGCGACGATGGGCGCGGCGATGTCGTCGCGCAACGCTGCGGGCTCGGCGGAGGCGCCCGTGTCGAACCATGCGAAATCGTCGTCGGATCGCGGCGCTTCGGCAGGAGCCGGCGTCGCGGCGGGCGTCCCGACGGGTGGTGCGCTCACAGGCCGTGCGGGCCTGTCGCGGCCCGCTTCGTCAGACGCGATATCGGCGCGCGCTGCACGCCGCTCGCTCGCGTTCGACATTGCTTCGGATAGCGACGCATCGTGCGCCGCTTCACGCTGCGACAGCGGCGCGGCGACCGCCTGCGCACTCGCGAGCGCCTCCGCGCCTTCCACCGGCGACTGGCCGCGATCCGCGCGCGCGCCCTTTCTCACCCAGCGCGGCGCGAGCCCCAGCTCTTCCAGCGCAATCTCATTGAGCGGCATCCGCGCCCTCCCCTGCAAACATCAGGCGCATCACGATCGCGTCTTCGCGTGTGTGATGGCGCGCCGGATAGTAATTCTTGCGCCGCCCGATCGCCGTGAATCCCGATTGCTCGTAAAGCCGGATCGCACGATGATTCGACGGCCGCACCTCCAGCAGCAGACCGTCGAGCCGTTCGGCCTGCGCGATTCTCACCGCCTCGCGCAACAACGTGAGCCCGGCGCCCGCGCCCTGCGCCCGCGGCGCCACGCACAGATTCAGCAGATGCATCTCGTCGACGACCGGCATCAGCACGCAATAGCCGATCAGCGTGCCGGTCACGTGGCGCAGGCAGACGCCGAAATAGCCGTTGCGCAGCGCATCCGCGAAATTGCCGCGCGACCACGGAAACTCGTACGCGGCACGCTCGATGATCACCACTTCGTCCAGATCGCTTTCGGTCATCTGCGACAGATAGCGGTCGGTCATCAGCACGCCGCTCATCGCCGGGCCTCGCCGGCGCTCGCGTGCGGCGCGCCCGGTGCCGTGCCCGGCGACGACGTCTGCGCGGCTTTCGCGGCGAGCCGCTCGGCCGTGGTCTGCGCGACCTTGTTGCGCACGTATTCGGGTGCCGCCTGGTCGGCCGGCACGACGCGGCCCGCGCGGAGCGCGCGCAGCGCCGCGAACGCGAGCGGCAGCGCGTGCGGCAGTGCATCGCCGTCGACCACCCGCGCGCGCGACGCGAGCGCCAGCCGTTCGCCGAACGCGGCCGCCGCGTTGCCGGCGAGCGTGAACGGCTCGTCCGGCGCGACGATGCCGGCCGGCGCGTCGAGCGACGCCGGCCGCAGCACGCGCCAGTCGCCGGCGGCTTCGTCCCACGCATAGTCGGCCCAGTAGACCTCGTCCATCCGCGCGTCGAGGGCGGCGAGCACGCGCGTGGCCGACGGATCGCGCATCCGCGCGTGCTCCGCGCACACGAGCAGCGTGCCGACCGGCACCACCGGAACGTCGAGGCCGAACGCGAGCCCCTGCGCGACACCGGTCGCGGTGCGCAGACCCGTGAACGAGCCCGGCCCCGCGCCGAACGCGATCGCGTCGCAATCGGCGAGCGCAACGCCGGCTTCCTGGAACAGCTCGCCGATGGCGGGCAACAGACGCGTGCTCGACACCGCGCCGGTGGCTTCGTGGCGCGTCCACGCGCGCGGTTCGAAAGCAGCGGCGGCGTCGGAGCCGGGAGCGGGAGCGCGAAGCAGTGCGACCGAACAGTATTCGGTCGAGGTTTCGAGAGCGAGCAGCACGGTTTCAGTCATGGCCGCTATTGTAATGCGGCGCCCTTGCTCGCCGCGTGCCGAAACGTGGAGCGTCGCACCGCTGGCGGCCGCTCCCGGCCGCTTCTGGAAGGATCGCTCCAGCCGCTTGCACGCCCCCGCTGCTACGATCGACGGCCTGTCCCGATCTCGACCAGGAGAAAACGATGAGTGACGTCGATGCCCGCTTCGCGCAGGCACAGGAAGAAGTGAAGCAACTGCCGGAGCGCCCCGGCAACCTGACGCTGCTGCGTCTGTATGCGCTCTTCAAGCAGGCCACCGAGGGCGACGCGCAAGGCGAGCGGCCCGGCTTGACCGACATCGTCGGCAAGTACAAGTACGACGCGTGGGCGTCGTTGCAGGGCACGTCACAGGAAGTCGCGCGCGAGCGCTACGTCGAGCTGGTCGAGTCGCTGAAAAACGGGACGGCGGCCTGACGAAGCGGCGCCGGGGGAGTCCGGTGGTCCGGCGGCCGCGCGTCGCGGGAAGGTATCGCGACGCGCGGCCGCACCTCCCCGGAATCCGAATCGAAAGGTTGTCCTGGCGCAGCGCAACAAAAATGGATATAATGAGCGGCTGTGCTTCGAACAGTCCTTTCGGAATCGCCTTCAGCGGCGTGACGACTGGCTTTCGCGGCACCCGTAGCGTCGTTACGCTCCAATCCAGTTTAGAACCTGTCCCCTCCTGCCTTGGCCGCATCTGTTGTGGCCGTCAAACATCAGGCTGGCGGCAAGCCAATCCCGGCAAGCCGCATTCGATACAGCTTCTAACTTGAAACTCGCCGTGGTGGACCTTGTGTCCGGTGCGGGTTGACCCCGTTTTTTGATTTCGCAAAATCCGACGACTTGGGTATGCGCGATTGGCGCCGACGTATTGTTGTTTCCTGTGTACCAAGGACATTCATGACTTCGAGCAATACCCAAAGCCCCCTCGACGCGATCGCCAACGAGACCCTCGGACTGGACGCATCCGCGCCGCCGGCCGACGCGCCCGAGGGCCCGACCTTCGAGTCGCTCGGCCTGTCGCCGGAAATCGTCTCCGCGCTGATCGCCGCCGGCTACAAGGTGCCGACCCCGGTCCAGCAGCGTGCGATTCCGGCCGGCATCGCCGGTCGCGACCTGCTGGTGTCGAGCCCGACCGGTTCGGGCAAGACCGCGGCGTTCATGCTGCCGGCGATCGAGCGCTTCGCGCAGCTTCAGAAGGCCCAGGCTTCGCAGCCGCGCGAACCGCGCGCGCCTGGCGCGGCGCCCGCCGATCGTCGCCAGCGCCGTCCGCAGCCGGTCGCCCGTCCGGGCCTGCTCGTGCTCACGCCGACCCGCGAACTCGCGATGCAGGTGACCACCGCCGCGTCGACGTACGGCAAGCACCTGCGTCGCCTGCGCACGGTCAGCATCCTCGGCGGCGTCGCGTACGGGCAGCAGCTGATGCTCCTCGCGAAGAACCCGGAGATCCTCGTCGCGACGCCGGGCCGTCTGCTCGACCATCTGGAGCGCGGTCGCATCGACCTGTCGCAACTGCAGATGCTCGTGCTCGACGAAGCCGACCGCATGCTCGACATGGGCTTCATCGACGACATCGAGACGATCGTCGCGGCCACGCCCGAATCGCGCCAGACGATGCTGTTCTCGGCGACGCTCGACGGCAAGATCGGTTCGCTGACCGGCCGCCTGCTGAAGGATCCGGAGCGTATCGAGATCACGCAGAAGATCGAATCGCGCTCGAACATCGCGCAGACCGTCCATTACGTCGACGATCGCGATCACAAGGACCGTCTGCTGGACCATCTGCTGCGCGACACGGGCCTCGACCAGGCGATCGTGTTCACCGCGACGAAGCTGGACGCGGACAACCTCGCCGGCAAGCTCGCCGACGCGGGCTTCGAAACCGCCGCGCTGCACGGCGACCTGCCGCAAGGCGCGCGCAACCGCACGATCCGCGCGCTGCGCGAGCGTCGTGTGCGCGTGCTCGTCGCGACCGACGTCGCGGCGCGCGGCATCGACATCCCCGGCATCACGCACGTGTTCAACTACGACCTGCCGAAGTTCGCGGAAGACTACGTGCACCGGATCGGCCGCACGGGCCGCGCGGGCCGTTCGGGCATCGCGGTGAGCCTCGTGCATCACGCCGAACAGGGCGCGTTGAAGCGCATCGAGCGTTTCGTGCGCTCGCCGCTGCCGGTCAACGTCGTCGAAGGCTTCGAGCCGCGCAAGGCGCCGCCTTCGAACAGCCGTGGCGGCTTCGGCCGTGGCGGTCGTCCGGGCGGCAACGGCGGCGGACGGCGCTTCGGCGGCAACGGCAAGCCGGGCGGCGGCTACGGCTCGCGTGACGGCAACGGCGGCGGCCGCAGCGGCGGCTGGAGCGGCAAGCCGGCCGGCGACGGTGCGCGCGGCGGCTATGCCGGCGCATCGCGCGACGGCAACAGCAACAGCGGCTACGGCGCACGCGACGGCAACGGCGGCGGCAACGGCGCGCGCGACGGCTATCGCGCGTCGAACTCGCGCGGCGGCTACGGCCAGCCGCAGCGCGAAGGCTTCGGCCGCCCGCGCGAAGGCGGTTTCGGCGCACGCCGCAGCGACGCGCCGCGCGGTCCGCGCCGCGACAGCTAAGCACGGTTGAGCCGGGCAACGGACACGTTGCTCGCGACACGATGCGAGAAGACCGGTGGGCGACCACCGGTCTTTTTTTGTCTTCTCCGCGCATTTCACGATCCGGAAAATTCTTTTGCTGTGTAAAACCGCTTGCTGCGTGGCACAACGCAAGCCGTTCCGACATGGGAAACGGAGTTCCCCATTGCGAAATCTACGCATCAAGTCATTGAAAATAAAAGAATAAAAATAAACTCGAAAGCCGTTTTCGCGCCTGTCGTCGCTCCGCCCGTTTGCCTAGACTCTTATATAAGACTTCGCGACCGAAACCCTCGTTCGCCGCAGTCACCCGGTCTACGTTCAGCTAACGCAATTTCAAGGAGCCCCTCATGACGACGACGCGAGAACAGCAGGCACAGCAACTTCAGCAGCAATGGGAAACCGATCCGCGCTGGAAAGGCATCAAACGCGGCTACACCGCGATGGACGTCGTGCGTCTGCGCGGTTCGACGCCGATCGAGCACACGCTCGCGAAGCTCGGCGCCGAAAAGCTGTGGGCATCGGTGAACCGTGAGCCGTTCGTGAACGCGCTCGGCGCGCTGACCGGCAACCAGGCGATGCAGCAGGTGAAGGCCGGCCTGAAGGCGATCTACCTGTCCGGCTGGCAGGTGGCGGGCGACGCGAACGTCGCCGGCGAAATGTATCCGGACCAGTCGCTGTATCCGGCGAACTCGGTGCCGCTCGTCGTCAAGCGCATCAACAACACGCTCGCGCGGGCCGACCAGATCCAGTGGTCCGAAGGCAGGAATCCGGGCGACGAGGGTTACGTCGACTTCTTCCAGCCGATCGTCGCGGACGCCGAAGCCGGCTTCGGCGGCGTGCTGAACGCATTCGAGCTGATGAAGGCGATGATCGAAGCCGGCGCGGCCGGCGTGCACTTCGAGGACCAGCTCGCATCGGTGAAGAAGTGCGGCCACATGGGCGGCAAGGTGCTCGTGCCGACGCGCGAGAACGTCGGCAAGCTCGTCGCCGCGCGTCTCGCGGCCGACGTCTGCGGCACGCCGACCGTGCTGATCGCCCGCACCGACGCGGAGGCGGCCGACCTGGTCACGTCGGACGTCGACGACAACGACAAGCCGTTCCTGACCGGCGAGCGCACCGTCGAAGGCTTCTACCGCACGAAGCCGGGCCTCGAACAGGCGGTTTCGCGCGGCCTCGCGTACGCGCCGTACGCGGACCTGATCTGGTGCGAAACCGGCAAGCCGGATCTCGAATACGCGAAGCAATTCGCGGAAGCGATCCACAAGCAGTTCCCGGGCAAGATGCTGTCGTACAACTGCTCGCCGTCGTTCAACTGGAAGAAGAACCTCGACGACGCCACGATCGCGAAGTTCCAGAAGGAACTCGGCGCGATGGGCTACAAGTTCCAGTTCATCACGCTCGCGGGCTTCCACGCGCTGAACTACTCGATGTTCAACCTCGCGCACGGCTATGCGCGCCAGCAGATGAGCGCGTTCGTCGAACTGCAGCAGGCGGAGTTCGCGGCTGCCGACAAGGGCTTCACCGCGGTCAAGCACCAGCGCGAAGTCGGCACCGGCTACTTCGACGCGGTCACCCAGACGGTCGAGCGCGACGCATCGACCACCGCGCTGCACGGCTCGACCGAGGACGAGCAGTTCTTCGACAAGAAGGTCGCATAAGCGCGATCCGGCGGGTTCGTCGCGGCGACCCGCCATGCGGCAGCCGGCTTCGGCAGGCTGCCGCACACCGCCGGACAACACGGCAGGCAATCAATCAGGGAGACACACCCGGCACCGGCGAACGATCGATGCGCGGTATGCCGCACGGCACCGCGCAACGATCGGCACCGGGGCATGGCCGGGGAGACCCGCCGGGGCCCGCGCCACGACCGACGACAGGTCAGCCGCGCGTGCGCCCCGGCCCTTTCCATCGCGGCACGCGTCACGGGCGTCGCCGTACATCTGATCGCCGCGCGAACACGACGCTCAGTCGTGCCCCCAGTAACCGGGAAGCCCGTACGTATGCTTGAGGAAATCGAGGAAGAGCCGCACTCGCAACGGCAAGTGACGGCGCTGCGCGAACACCGCATGGATGCCGATCGGCGGCGCCTCGAACGCATCGAGCACGCTGACGAGCCGGCCGGCCGCGATATCGTCGCCGACCTCCCACCACGAGCGCCACGCGAGCCCATTGCCGCCGAGACACCATTCGTGCAGCACCGCGCCGTCCGAACATTCCATCGTGCCGGACACGCGAATCGACACGATCTTGCCGTCCTGCTCGAACGTCCAGCCGCGCTGCTGGTTCGCGCTCGCGCCGAGGGCGAGGCAGTTGTGATGCGCGAGATCGGCGAGCGACTCCGGTTTGCCGCGGCGCGCGAGATACGTGGGCGCCGCGACGCACACGCGCCGGTTCTCGCCGAGCCGCAGCGACACCAGCGACGAATCCGGCAGCTCGCCGAGCCGCACCGCGCAATCGAAGCCTTCGTTCACGAGATCGACGAGCCGGTCCGACAGGTCGAGCGTGATCGTCACATCCGGATGCGCGCTCGTGAAGCGCGGCACGAGCGGCGCCACGTGACGACGCCCGAAACCGGCCGGCGCGGTCACCCGCAGATGCCCGCTCGCCTTCACGCCGCCCGCGGACACGCTCGCCTCCGCGTTCTGCATGTCGTAGACGATCCGCTGGCAGTCCTCGAGGAACGCCGAGCCCTCGAACGTCAGCGTGATGCGGCGCGTGGTGCGCACGAACAGCTTCACGGCGAGGCGTTCTTCGAGCGCGTCGATGCGCCGGCCGATCACGGCTGGCGCGACGCCTTCCGCCTGCGCGGCGGCGGAGAGGCTGCCTTTCGCCGCGACGGCGATAAAGGTTTCGATCTGTTTGAAGCGGTCCACGGCGGCTGGAACGGAATGCAGTAACGAGATTGCCCGACAGATTAGGCATCTCAAAGTAAAAGATCAAGTGATCAACTGGCTACTTTATATCATAACTAGTCATTAATAGAATGGATGCCTCCCCCTTCGCATCACACTGACCGACCAAGGAGCCACCATGGCGAACACGTTGCAACTGCCGCAAGGCATGCAGATCACCGGCGACATCCTGCCGGGCTTCGAGACGATCCTCACGCCCGACGCGCTCGCGCTCGTCGCCCAGCTGCACCGCGCGTTCGAGCCGCGCCGCCAGGAACTGCTGGCGGCGCGCGTCGAGCGCGCAAAGCGCCTCGACGCCGGCGAGCGCCCGAACTTTCTGCCGGAAACGAAGCAGATCCGCGAAAGCGCCTGGACGATCGCGCCGCTGCCGAAGGACCTCGAATGCCGCCGCGTGGAAATCACCGGGCCCGTCGAGCGCAAGATGATCATCAACGCGCTGAATTCCGGCGCGGACGCGTACATGACCGACTTCGAGGACTCGAACGCGCCGAACTGGAACAACCAGATCACCGGCCAGATCAACCTGAAGGACGCGATCCGCCGCACGATCTCGCTCGAGCAGAACGGCAAGCGCTACACGCTGAACGACAAGACCGCGACGCTGATCGTGCGTCCGCGCGGCTGGCATCTCGACGAGAAGCACGTGAGCGTCGACGGGCAGCGTGTGTCGGGCGGCATCTTCGACTTCGCGCTGTATCTGTTCCATAACGCGAAGGAGCTGATCGCGCGCGGCAGCGGCCCGTACTTCTACCTGCCGAAGATGGAGAGCCATCTGGAGGCGCGTCTGTGGAACGACGTGTTCGTCGCCGCGCAGGACGTGCTCGGCGTGCCGCGCGGCACGATCCGCGCGACGGTGCTCGTCGAAACGATCCTCGCCGCGTTCGAGATGGACGAGATCCTGTACGAGCTGCGCGAACACAGCTCGGGCCTGAACGCGGGCCGCTGGGACTACATCTTCTCGGCGATCAAGAAGTTCAAGAACGACAAGGATTTCTGTCTCGCGGATCGCTCGCAGATCACGATGACCGTGCCGTTCATGCGTGCGTATGCACTCGAGCTGCTGAAGACGTGTCATCGTCGCCACGCGCCGGCGATCGGCGGAATGAGCGCGCTGATTCCGATCAAGAGCGACGCGGCCGCGAACGAGAAGGCGATGGCCGGCGTCCGCTCGGACAAGGCGCGCGATGCGACCGACGGCTACGACGGCGGCTGGGTCGCGCACCCGGGCCTCGTGCCGATCGCGATGGAAGAGTTCGTGAAGGTGCTCGGCGACAAGCCGAACCAGATCGGCAAGCAGCGGCCCGACGTGAACGTCACCGCCCACGATCTGCTCGACTTCCGTCCGGAAGCGCCGATCACGGAGACGGGCTTGCGCAACAACATCAACGTCGGGATTCACTACCTCGGGTCGTGGCTCGCGGGTAACGGCTGCGTGCCGATCCACAACCTGATGGAAGATGCGGCGACCGCCGAAATCTCGCGCTCGCAGGTGTGGCAGTGGATCCGCTCGTCGAAGGGCAAGCTCGACGACGGTCGCAAGGTCACGGCGGAACTGGTGCGCGGGCTGATCCCGGAGGAGCTGGGCAAGGTGAAGACGGTGATAGGCGGCGACGCGCGCGCTCACGCGCCGTACGAGCGCGCCGCGCAGATCTTCGAGCAGATGTCGACCGCGGAGAACTTCGTCGAATTCCTGACGCTGCCGCTGTACGAAGAGATCTGATCGCTGCGGTTGAAGGTACGTGGTTAAAAGCACCGAGGCCCGGCGCACGCCTGTGCGCCGGGCCTCGTTCGTTGAACGCGCTTCGCGGTGCTCGCTAGTCGCTCAGCGGCCCCTCCGATACGCGATCCAATCGCCGCTGCGGATCTCCGGCAGTCCGTCGACCGACTCGCGCGCGACCGGATAAAACCGGCACGTCACGCGCTCACCGCCGACCTCGACGCTCGTCTCGCGCGCGAGAAAAAGCCCTTCGACGCCCGGATACACCTCCTCGATCTCGTCGAGCACCGCAACGAGCGCGTCGTCGATCTCGTACACCTCGCCCTGCACCGGCCCTGCCGCCGGATCGACGACCAGGCCCGGGTAGTCGCCGAAATCGAACAGCCTGCCATGCAGCGATGCCCCGCCGATCAGCGTCGGCGCTGCGAGGCCGTTGCGCGCGGCCGCGACGCGAATGTCGTTGACCTCGCCCGCGCGCAGCGTCCCGTAGACGAATACCTGCTGCATCAGCGCTTGCCTCCTGTTTCGACGTAGACGATGCGCGCAATTATGCCCCGCCACAATCGCGCGGCGAACGCGGGCCATTAATCGCGGCCGATCAATCGCGTGCCACCGATCGCCTACAATGAGTCGCCTGCAATGAGTCGCTGCATCCCGCCTTGGCGCCGTCATCCGGCGCCCATCGTCCGAATCATCGCCAACATGCCGTCCAGCCCGCCGTCGTCCGCATCGAGCGACACGAACCTGCTCATCGACATTCCGCCGGAATTCGAGCCGACGCTCGTCCATCCGATTCGCGTGCGCTCGCGACCGATGCCGGCCGGCGTGCGGATCGCGCAGCACACGCACGCGTGGGCGCAGCTCGCGTATGCGTCGCGCGGCGTGCTGCGGATGACGACGCCCGGCACCACGTGGATGGTGCCGCCGTCGCGCGCGATCTGGGTGCCGCCGCATGTGACGCACGAAGTGTCGATCGTCGAGGACGCGTACCTGCGCACGCTGTATGTGGACGAATCGGTCGTGCCGCCGGGACTCGGCGAATGTCGCGTGGTGGAAGTGTCGGGGTTGTTGCGCGAGGTGATCGCCGCGCTCGACGAACCGGCGCTGAGCGCGACGCGCGAGCGGCTCCTCTGCGTGCTCGCGCTCGACGAGATGACGCGCTCCGCCCCGCTGCCGCTCGCTGTGCCGATGCCCGAGGAAAAACGTCTGCGAGCGTTGTGCGAGGCGCTGATCGCCGATCCGGCCAATCATGGATCGCTCGAATTCTGGGCGGCGCACGTCGGCGCGAGCACGCGGACGATCGCGCGACTCTTCCGGCAGGAACTCGGCGTGAGCTTTTCGCAATGGCGTCAGCAGGCGATTCTCGCGCGCGCAATTCCGCTGCTGAACCAGGGACGCCCGATGGCGACCGTCGCGCAGGCACTGGGCTACCAGAGCCAGAGCGCGTTCTCGGCGATGTTCCGGCGCGCGTTCGGCCAGAGCCCGCGCGCGTTCATCGCGCGCGGCGCGGACGACGCCGCTGACCATCCGGCCGACGACGACACCGCATCGCGTTCCGACGTCCCCGAAGCGGGACTCGCGAGATCGGCGCGTTAAACCGGCCGTGTCATGTGCCGGATCGAGCCGAGCCGCGCAAGCCGCGAGCCGGCAAGCCGGTAGCCCATCCGCAGATAGAGCCGCGCGGCCGGATTATCGACGAACACGCGCAGTTGCAGTTCGCGCAAGCCCCGCTCGCGCGCCCACTGATGCGACAGGTCGAGCAAGAAGGTGCCGGCGCCTTGCCCGCGATACCCGTCGACGATCTGCACGTCGCGGATATGCAGCGAATCGCCCTCCTCGGTCACGCGCAGCACGCCGATCGCCCGGCCGTCGAGTTCGAGGATGAAATTCTCCGATTCGCGATAGCTCGCGAGAAACAGGTCGCCGCGCCAGATCAGGTGATGACGCCGGTAGTAGCCGCCCATGTTGTTTCGCGTGAGGGCTTCCGCGAACTCGAAGTCGTCCATCGTCGCATGACGCAGATGGAAACGGGACGGAACGTCGTTGGGAGCGAACATGGCGGACCGGGCTCGGAGTATGTCGGCACAACGGTAAGACACCGCGCCTGCGCTGGCAAGCGCGCATTGGTCTGACGACGCAAACCGCAGACCCGGCGCGCGCCGGAAAGCAGGCCCGGAAGAGCGGCCGAAAAAAGAAAAAGCCCACCGGAGTGATCCGGTGGGCTTCGATCTGGCGGAGCGGACGGGACTCGAACCCGCGACCCCCGGCGTGACAGGCCGGTATTCTAACCGACTGAACTACCGCTCCAGTCCTGCTACACCTGCGGGCGTCGGTTGATTCCCGCTGGCGGCGCGCCCGGCTTGACCGGCGCTGCTGTTGTTCCTTGGCGTCCCCTAGGGGATTCGAACCCCTGTACTCACCGTGAAAGGGTGATGTCCTAGGCCTCTAGACGAAGGGGACAACTTGAAGGCTTGCACCTTGGGTGCTCACACCCGAAGTGCTTGCACCTTAATCAAAAAGCCCGTTCAAGTTTGGCTGAACGGGCTTCTATCTGGCGGAGCGGACGGGACTCGAACCCGCGACCCCCGGCGTGACAGGCCGGTATTCTAACCGACTGAACTACCGCTCCATTTTCGACACATGCTGATGGGCGTCGGTTACTCCCACCTGCCGCACCGCCACGCGAATCTTGCGCGACGGATGCCATGTCTGGCGTCCCCTAGGGGATTCGAACCCCTGTACTCACCGTGAAAGGGTGATGTCCTAGGCCTCTAGACGAAGGGGACATTAACTTTTCAGATAATGCCTGTTTTGCTGCTCGGTACTGCTTTTACCGCTTTTTACTCTAACTCGCCGTTAATTTCAGCCAACAGCGAAGAACAAAATTCTAACTTCTTTTTACTGCCTTGTGAAGCTTTTTTCTTCACATCCGCTTTCGCGGAAATCCTGCTCAATGGTTCGGATGGGGTGGTTCGGAGCATCGAAAAACGGCCGTAAATCCACGCCCAGCCAGGTTCTCGCCACCAGCACATCCCATCGGACACGCTTTGTGCAAAGTGCGGCTCTTTCGCCACACCTTGTCCATTCTCCGCCGCGTCGTTCGTACACCCGCACGGCGAAGAAGCGAAATTATAGACGCCATATTTTCATTTGATCAAGGGTTTTTTCGCGGCCGCGAACGAGATCCGGCAGAGGACATCATCCGGACAGTCATAGCCCCATACCCCGGCGTCTCCTCCCCCGGCGGGCGTAATACGCCGCATGGACACACGCACCATCCGACGGGCCCCCTTCAGCGTCACCCGGCACCACAGTGAACGTACCGACCGGAAGGTCGGCTCACGACCTTGCAGACGCCCCAACCGTCGACGATCCTCCTCGTCCTGGTGCAAGGCCCGATCTCCACGGCCTCAAGCTCGAACCCGTCCACCACGCCGGCATCGTCCGCCGGTTCAGTTTCGGGCTGCACAGGCCCCCTTCTGCTGCGCGGCAAACCACCGTGCCGCAGTGACGCCAGGTTTTAAGGACGTCTCTTGCAACGCTTTGCTCAAACGATCCGCGACGTACAGCCGGTTCCGGCTGCCTTCGCATGCCGCCGTGCATCTTCGCGTCGGGCAGGAGTTCGGCATTCCATTTCGGCCATCCTTGGTCATGCGTGGGCAACAAGCCTGTTTCGATCGAGATTCGACGAGCGACTGGAACGACGTCATCGAATCTTCGGGAACGTGGAATAGAAGTGAAATGACCGGTGCCGGCCCTGGTAGCGAACGATGTCGCAAATTTTTGAGCGAGGCGCAAATTGGACCTTCAATACAACTTCTCCGGCGGACCGGGCGCACTTCCCTTGCCGGTCCTGATGCAGGCGCAGCAGGCAATCCAGATGGTCCCGGAAGTGGGTCTTTCCATTCTGGGAATTAGCCACCGCTCCGAATGGTTTCGCGAAACTCTTGACGAAGCCGAAGCGAATATTCGTCGCCTGCTCAAGGTTCCGTCGAATTATCACGTTCTCTTTCTTCAGGGCGGCAGCACATTGCAGTTCGCCATGCTGGCGATGAATTTTGGCGCAATGGGCGACAGCGCTCCGTCTTATGTGTCGTCGGGATACTGGAGTCGTAAAAGCGTGTCGGATTCCGGGGTTGCGGGGGGTTTGCACGTCGCGTGGGATGGCGAATCCAGCGGCTTCCGTCGCGTTCCGAGGAGTTCGGAGCTCCAGATCGATCCGGGTACGAGTTATCTGCATTACGTTTCGAACGAAACGGTGGAAGGGTTGCAGATATTCGACGATCTGTCCGCCGGCGATACGCCGGTCTTCTGTGATATGTCTTCCGACTTTATGTCGCGGCCAGTCGACATTGCCCGCTACGCGATGATCTATGCGCATGCACAGAAAAACCTCGGACCGGCGGGCGTAACCATTGCGATTCTGCGCGACGATATCGTCGAACGGGCACAAACGGGTCTGGCCAAAATTTTGAACTATCGGACCCATATTGCCGCCCGCTCGATTTACAACACGCCGCCGGTTTTTTCCATTTATATCGTCCTTCTGGTGACGCGCTGGATTTCCGAAACATTCGGCAATCTCGAGAAACTCGATTCGGCAAACCAGAAGAAGGCGAATCTGCTCTATCGCGTGCTCGACGCCGAGCCCGAATTTTATATTGCGCACGCAGAGCGCGAATCGCGCTCGCTGATGAACGTCACGTTCAAATGCCGGACGCCCGAGCTAACCGTGCAGTTTCTGCGCGACGCGCATGCCGCCGGCTTGCACGGGCTGGACGGCCATCGGTCGATCGGCGGCGTCCGCGCATCGCTATACAACGCACTGACCGAGCGCGAAGCCAGCAAGCTGGCTTCGTTCATGCAGGATTTCCATCACCGTTACGCTTGAGCGGCACCCATCGCAACCGTCCGCAGACCGAGGAACGGCTTGCGATACTTATCGGCACACTCTCATGTCCATCGACACGCTCTTGTCACAGGCACTCGCCTACTCCCGCGAAAAGCAGTTCGATCTTCTGGAGCCTGTCCTGCGGCAGATACTCTCTGCCGAGCCGCACCACCGGATAGCGAGCCTCGAACTCGCCCGGGTGCTGATTCTTGCGCGTCGATTCGATGATGCGGTCGACGTGCTCGATCCGCTCGCCAACGATCCGGATAGCGGCGTCGATGTACATCGAAAGCTCGCGCTGGCGCACTCATACGCGGGCAGAAATAGTCTTGCCGTCACGCACTACCGGCGCGTCCTCGAGTTCGAACCCGACAACGGGCAAGTCCTGCACAGCATCGCCAATCTGGAGCAGGCGATGGGACTCGTGGAAGAGGCCGCGGCTACCTATCGCCGCGCCATCGAAGTCAAGCCTTTGTGGACGATGCCCGCAGCGGTGTCGCCGCCGCAATTCCGGGTCTTGCTGATGTTTGCTCCAGGCGCGGGCAATACGCCGGTTGACTACTTGATTAACGACGCACGTTTTGAAAGCCATATCTTCACTGCGCTGAACGACTTCGAGTACGACATCGATCTGCTGCGCAGCCATACGGACGTTGTCGTCAACCTCGTTTCCGACGCCGACAATAGCCGCGCGATCCTCGGAACGGTGGAAGCGCTTGCGGACCGGATCGGCCGGCCGGTAATCAATCACCCGCGACTGATTGCCAATACGGACCGGGCGACGGTTTCCGGGCGTCTTGCCGGAACGACAGGTTGTGTCGTACCGCGCACACGCACGTTTTCCGATGCGCAACTGCAGCAGTTGCCGGGCGGCGGCGGCGGGACCACGGAGCCGCAGTACCCTCTGCTGGTCCGCCCCGTGGGCACCCACGGCGGCGAGGACTTCGAGAAGGTGGACGATCGTGACCAGCTCGAAGCATTCCTAAGCCGCATTGGCGCGGCGCATTACTATGTCACGCCGTTCGTCGACTACCGGTCTGAAGATGGTTATTTTCGCAAGTACCGGTTTATCTACGTTGGAGATGAAATTCTCCCGTACCACCTTGCGATCGACGAAAAGTGGAAAATCCACCACGCGACGACGCCCATGACGAATTTCCCATGGATGCAGGACGAAGAACGGGACTTCCTCGCCGATCCGTGGCGTGTCTTCGGGGCTCCACAGCAATCGGCGTTGCGTTCGATCCGGAACGCGATCGGTCTCGACTACTTCGGGATCGACTGTTCGCTGACGCCGGAAGGCGAGATTGTCGTGTTCGAGGTTAACGCGACCATGCTGGTGCACGGCAAGAACGAAGGCTTTCCATACAAGAACGAGGCCGTCGGCCAGATCCGGCAGGCGTTTCATTCGTTGCTCGAACGAACGGTGCGTGGGGCGTACTGAGGTTGGCGCGAAATCCGCCGAAGGCGAAAAACCGGCGGAATGGAGGCAAATCCATCGTGGGTCACACCTCGGGTCACCCGCAAACGCGGGAACACGGAGGAAGCCAGAGGAACTGCGCCGACGCCAGAAAAAGATAAAGCCTTGATTTCTCAAGGCTTTTCTGATTTCAGCGGCACTGCGGGGAACATCGAATCTGTTCTGATGGTGGAGGTAAGCGGGATCGAACCGCTGACCTCTTGCATGCCATGCAAGCGCTCTCCCAGCTGAGCTATACCCCCTTGCAGAACAGAAGCGAGATTGTAGAGAGCGAATCCGCGTTTGTAAATACCCTTCGAAGCGCCGCGTCCCGTTTTTTTCGTGCACTGCCCACGAAGCGGCGCGCGGCGCCTGCCACCACGCGATCAACCCGCGTTCGCGAGCCCCCGCTCGATCCGGCTCACTACCGCGTCGCGACCGAACAACGCGAGCACCGCGTCGATCGCCGGCGTATGCGTCGTGCCCGCCACGAACAGGCGCACCGGCATCGCGAGTTGCGGCATCTTCAGCTTGTGCGCGGCGAGCGTCGTCTTCAGCGCGGCCGAGATGCCCTCGTTCGTCCACTCGGCCGAGCGCAGCGCGGTGAGCAGGTCCTGCAGCGCCGGGCGCACCGCGTCGGTCACGTGCTGCGCGAGCGCATCGGCCTCGGGCGCCGGCTCGCGATAGAACAACTGCGCGCTTTCCACCACTTCCTTCAGCGTGTGCGCGCGATCCTTCAACAGCGCGATCACCCCTTCGAGCGAGGGTCCGTTGGCGAGCGCCGCGTCGTCGATACCGAGTTCCGCGAAGAACGGCTTCGACAGCCCGGCGAGACGAGCGTTGTCCGCTTCCTTCAGGTAGTGGTTGTTGAGCCAGTTCAACTTGTTGTGGTCGTATTGCGCAGGCGACTTGCCGAGATGCTCGAGATCGAACCACTCGACGAACTGCTCGCGCGTGAAGATCTCCGCGTCGCCGTGCGACCAGCCGAGCCGCGCGAGATAGTTCAGCACCGCCTCGGGCAGATACCCGGCATCGCGATAGCCGATCACGCTCATCGCGCCGTGACGCTTGCTCATCTTTTCGCCCTGCTCGTTCAGCACGGTCGGCAGGTGCGCGTAGACGGGCGGCTCCGCGCCGAGCGCGCGCAGGATGTTGATCTGACGCGGCGTGTTGTTCACGTGATCGTCGCCGCGAATCACGTGCGTGATCCGCATGTCGATGTCGTCGACGACCACGCAGAAGTTATACGTCGGCGTGCCGTCCGGGCGCGCGATCACGAGGTCGTCGAGTTCTTCGTTCGAGATCTCGACGCGTCCCTTCACCGCGTCGTCCCACGCGACGACGCCCGTCAGCGGATTGCGAAAGCGCAGCACCGGCTGCACGCCGGCCGGCGGCGTCGGCAGCACCTTGCCCGGCTCCGGCCGCCACGTGCCGTCGTAGCGCGGCTTCTCGCCCGCCGCACGCTGCCGCTCGCGCAGTTCGTCGAGTTCCTCGGTCGACATGTAGCACGGGTACACGAGGCCCTGCTCCGCCATTTGCTTGAGCACTTCGCGATAGCGGTCCATTCGCTGCATCTGGTAGAACGGGCCCTCGTCGAAATCGAGGCCGAGCCACGCCATGCCTTCGAGGATCGCGTCGACCGATTCCGACGTCGAACGTTCGAGGTCCGTGTCCTCGATCCGCAGCACGAACGCGCCGTGGTTGTGGCGCGCGAACGCCCACGGATACAGCGCGGAGCGGATGTTGCCGAGATGGATGAAGCCGGTCGGGCTCGGCGCGAAGCGGGTACGGACGGAAGTGGTCATGGACGGTTACTCGAAGACAGCGCCGCGCCGTGAAACGGCCGCGGCAACGAATGGCGATCGCTCGCGGGGCTTCGCGCGCGTCTTGCCGCACGCGGTTCGCGAGCCTGCGATCCGGAAAAACGAAACACGGGATTATACCCGCCGGTCGTCGCCTCGGCCCGCCGCGCGGGGCTGGCCGGGCGGCTCGCGGCGCCGTTGCGCGCGCTCTGGCGGACAGGGCCTCCACGCCGACACATCGCGTTACAAGCGCACCGCCTATCCCCGCTTCGCTTTGCTTTATGATGTGCGCGCCGCGCACGTCGCGCGGCGCCACGTGCGTCCGATACCCACGCGCAGGCAGTAAACGCGAGTTGCGCCTGCCTCGAAAACGAGGTCCGGCGCACCGCCGCCGGAGAACCTCAGTTGAACCCGTCATCGCCGTCCTTGAGCCGCCGCAGCTTTACGCTCGCGGCCGCTTCCACCGCGCTCGCCGCATGCACGACCGCCGTCACGCAAAACCCGGTCGCGCCGCCGCCGGTCGCGAGCGCACCGGTGCCGCCCGTCGCCAAGCCGCCGCGGACGATCCGCGTCGGGCTCGCGCTCGGCGGCGGGGCCGCGCGCGGCTTCGCGCACATCGGCGTGATCAAGGCGCTGGAAGCGCGCAACGTGCAGATCGACCTCGTGGCGGGCACGAGCGCCGGCTCGGTCGTCGCCGCGCTGTACGCGGCCGGGATGACGGGCATCGCGATCAACAAGCTCGCGCTGACGATGGACGAAGCATCGATCAGCGACTGGGCGATGCCGTTTCGCTCGCGCGGCCTGCTGCAAGGCATCGCGTTGCAAAACTATCTGAACACGACGCTGCATAACCGGCCGATCGAAAAGATGAACAAGCCGCTCGGCATCGTTGCAACCGATCTTCGCAGCGGTCAGCCGATCCTGTTCCAGCGCGGCAATACCGGCGTCGCGGTGCGCGCGTCGTGCAGCGTGCCGTCGATTTTCGAGCCGGTGACGATCGGCGGCCACGAGTACGTCGACGGCGGCCTCGTGAGCCCGGTGCCGGCATCGTTCGCGCGCCAGATGGGCGCGGACTTCGTGATCGCGGTGGACATCTCGAGCAATCCGGCGACGGCGGCCACGCAAAACTCGTTCGACGTGCTGATGCAGACCTTCACGATCATGGGCCAGACAATCAAGACGTACGAACTCGACAAATACGCGAACGTGGTGATCCGCCCGAACCTGAACGCGATGAGCGGCAGCGACTTCGGTCAGCGCAATGCGGCGATCCTCGCCGGCGAGGAAGCGGTCGCGCGCATCATGCCCGAGCTTGCGCGCAAGCTCGCCGCGAGCCGGACCGGCAACGCGACGGCGTAGCGCGAGGACGCCGAAAAACAAAAAGCCTGCTCGTTGTCGGGCAGGCTTTTTTGCATTCCAGGAACCGGAGAAGCCGGCCTGAAACGATTTGGAGGCTTAGAGACAGAGACTTAATTGCTGCCGTCGAGCGATACGCTGACGCGCTGCTTGAGCGCCTGTTGCGCGGGGAACGACGTCTCGATGCGGCGCGCGCCGGTGAAACGCTTTTCCCAGTAGCCGTCGTCCAGATCGTCGACGCGGATCGTGCTGCCGGTCGACGGCGAGTGCACGAACTTGTTGTCGCCGATATAGATGCCGACGTGCGAGAACGTGCGACGCATGGTGTTGAAGAACACGAGGTCGCCCGGCTTCAGTTCGCTCATGCGAACCTTCTCGCCGACGCGGCTCATCTCCTCGGCGCGGCGCGGCAGTGCGAGGCCGAGCGTGTCCTGGAACACATAGCGGACAAAGCCGCTGCAATCGAGGCCCGAATCCGGCGAATTGCCGCCCCAGCGATAGCGCACGCCGATCATGTTCAGCGCGCCCACGACCACATCGCCGGCCTTGCCGGCCATGCCGGACAGGAACGCGCGGGCACGGCCGCTGCTTCCGGTAACGGACGTGTCGTTGTTGCCGGCGGTGGGGAGGGACTTCGACTGGGATTGGATTTCCGCCAGGCTGCTATCTGGCGAAAAAGAGACATTCTGGTTGAAACTGCCTGCTTCGTCGGCGAATGCGCCCGGAGCTGCGGCCATCAGGACGCCGATGAACATCCCGGCGACGACGCGCGTGCAAGCCTGGGTAAGAGATCGGTGCTGCATTGGTCGGTAGAAATTGCCCGTAAATCAGCGGGTTATGGAAAAGTCTGGACGATGGTAGCCAGTAAGTATTTGCGTGTCAAAACAAATAGCGAAATTCAATCACCCTCGGCACGTCATTGGCTATCTCGTCCGGCGAGCGCCGCGCCAAGCAATTTTTGCGTGTAAGGATGACCGGGCGCCGCAAAAATCGTCTCCACGTTGCCGGTCTCCACGATTGCGCCGTTTTGCATCACCGCGACGCGGTGTGCCATCGCGCCGATCACCTCCAGGTCGTGGCTGATGAAAACGTAGCCGAGGTTGTACTTGCGCTGCAATTCGGTCAGAAGGCGCAGCACCTGCTGCTGGATCGACACGTCGAGCGCGCTCGTCGGCTCGTCCAGCACGAGCACGCGCGGCTGCAGCACCAGCGCACGGGCAATCGCGATCCGCTGGCGCTGGCCGCCCGAGAACTCGTGCGGATAGCGCTGCAGCACGGTCCGGTCGAGGCCGACTTCGCGCAGCACCGCGACGATCCGCGTGCGGCGCTCCTCGGCGTCGAACTCCGGGTGATGCAGCGCGAGCCCCTCGCCGACGATCCGCTCGATCGTCTGCCGCGGCGACAGCGAGCTGAACGGGTCCTGAAACACGACCTGCAGATGCGAGCGCAACGACAGCTTCTCCTGCCCGCGAAAGCTCCTCAACGTGCGCCCCTGGAACTGCACGTCGCCCTGCGCGGTCCGCTGCAGCCCGAGCATCGCGAGCGCGAGCGTCGATTTGCCCGAGCCCGATTCGCCGACAATGCCGAGCGTCTCGCCCTGCCGCACCGACACGCTCGCGTCGTTCACCGCGCGGAACCGGCCGCTCCTCCACCAGCCGGCGAAGCCCGGCAGCCGCGTGCGGAAATCGACCGATACGTCCTTCGCCTCCAGCAGCACCGGCGCGATCGGCAACACCGGCAGCACGTGGCGCTCGGGGCGGCTCGCGATCAGCCGCTGCGTGTACGGATGCTCCGGCGCGTCGAAAATGCGCGCGATCGTGCCGGTCTCGACGAGCTTGCCCCGCTCCATCACCGCGACGCGCTGCGCGAAGCGCCGCACGAGGTTCAGGTCGTGCGTGATCAGCAGCACCGACATCCCGCGCCGCGCCGCCTCCTCGCGCTGCAGGTCGAGCAGCAGCTCGACGATCTGCGCGCGGATCGTCACGTCGAGCGCGGTCGTCGGTTCGTCCGCGAGCAACAGGCGCGGGCGGCACGCGAGCGCCATCGCGATCATCACGCGCTGCCGCTGTCCGCCCGACAGCTGATGCGGATAGCTGCCGATGCGCCGGCGCGGTTCCGGAATTCCGGTGCGCTCCAGAAGCCCGATCGCGCGCTCGTATGCCTCGCGCTTCGTCACGCCGTCGTGCAGCACGATGGTCTCCGCGATCTGCTCGCCGACCGTGTACAGCGGGTTCAGCGCGCTCATCGGCTCCTGGAAGATCATCGCGATGTCGCTGCCGCGCAGGCCGCGCATCGCGCGCTCGCTCTTCGTCAGCAGTTCGTCGCCGTCGAAGCGGATCGAGCCCGTAACCGTCGCGTCGCGCAACAGGCGCAGCACGGCGAGCGCGGTCACCGTCTTGCCCGAGCCCGATTCGCCGACGAGCGCGATGCGCTCGCCGCGTGCAATCGCGAGCGAGATGTCGTCGACGGCGAGCGTGTCGCCAAAGCGCACGCTCAGGTGCTCGATCGACAGCAGCGTCGACGCGCTCTCCTGCGGCAGCGCGCTCACTGGTTGCCTCCGGCGCGCATCGCATCGGAAATCCGCGTGTCGAGCGCGTTGCGCAGCGCGTCGCCCATGAACGTCAGCAGGAGCAGCGTGACGACCAGCACGCCGAACGTCGACATCGAGATCCACCATGCGTCGAGATTCGCCTTGCCCTGCGCGAGCAGTTCGCCGAGGCTCGGCGTCGGCGGCGGGACGCCGAGCCCGAGGAAGTCGAGGCTCGTCAGCGCGAGGATCGCGCCGCTCATCCGGAACGGCAGGAACGTGATCACCGGCGTCAGGCTGTTCGGCAGCACGTGGCGCCAGATGATCTGCCAGTTCGACAGCCCCATCGCGCGCGCGGCGAGCACGTAATCCTGATTGCGGTTGCGCAGGAACTCCGCGCGCACGTAGTCGGACAGCCCGATCCAGCCGAACAGCGACAGCAGCACGATCAGCAGGATGAAGCCCGGCTCGAAGATCGACGCGAAGATGATCAGCAGATACAGCTCCGGCAGCGCGCTCCAGATCTCGATCAGCCGCTGGCCGATGATGTCGGTCTTGCCGCCGAAGTAGCCCTGCACCGCGCCTGCGAGCACGCCGAGCAGCGTGCCGATCGCGGTCAGCACGAGCGCGAACTCGACCGACACGCGAAAGCCGTACACGAGCCGCGCGAACAGGTCGCGGCCGCTCGCGTCGGTGCCGAGCCAGTTCTGCCGCGACGGCGGTGCCGGATTCGGCTTCTTCGAGAAATAGTTCAGCGTGTCGTAGTAATACGGATTCGGCGGATAGAGCGCGAAGTTGCCGGGCGCGTCGAAGCGATGGCGGATGTACGGATCGAGATAGTCGGCGGGCGTCGGGAAATCGCCGCCGAACGTCGTCTCCGGATACGCCTTCACGAGCGGAAAGTAGTAATGACCGTCGTAGCGCACGACGAGCGGCTTGTCGTTCGACCACAACGGCGCCGCGAGGCTCGCCGCGAACGCGACGACGAACACGACGAGGCTCCAGTAGCCGAGCCGCTGCTGCCTGAAGCGCAGCCACACGCGCCGCGCGGGCGTCGGCGACTTGAAGGCGCGCACGGTTTGCGTGCGCAGTTCGGGATCGACGCCGGCGCGGGCTCGGTTCAACTCAGCGCTCCAGTTGTTCGAATTGAATGCGGGGATCGACCCACACGTAGCAGAGGTCGGAGATCAGCTTGGTCACGAGGCCGATCAGCGTGAACAGATACAGCGTGCCGAGCACGACCGGATAGTCGCGCCGCACGACCGACTCGTACGACAGCAGCCCGAGCCCGTCGAGCGAGAACAGCGTCTCGATCAGCAGGCTGCCGGTAAAGAACGCGCCGATGAACGCCGCCGGAAAACCGACGACGAGCGGCAACAGCGCGTTGCGGAACATGTGCTTCCACAGCACGGCGCGCTCGGTGAGCCCCTTCGCGCGCGCGGTCAGCACGTACTGGCGGCGGATCTCTTCGAGGAACGCGTTCTTCGTCAGCATCGTCGTGACCGCGAAGCTGCCGACCACCGACGCGGTGACCGGCAGCGTGATGTGCCACAGGTAGTCGAGGATCTTGCCGCCGACGGACAGCGTGTCCCAGTCGTCGGACGTCAGGTTGCGCAGCGGAAAGAGCTGCAGGAACGTGCCGCCGCCGAACAGCACGAGCAGCAGCACGCCGAGCACGAAGCCCGGAATCGCGTAGCCGATCAGCACGACGAGGCTCGTCGCGAGATCGAAGCGCGAGCCGTTGCGCACGGCCTTCGCGATGCCGAGCGGCACCGATATCAGATACGTGAGGAAGAACGTCCATAACCCGATGCTGATCGACACGGGCAGCTTCGACACGATCAGCGACCACACGCTCTGATGGTGGAAATAGCTCTGGCCGAGGTCGAAGCGCGCGAAGCGGCCGAGCATCAGGAAATAGCGCTGCAGCGGCGGTTTGTCGAAGCCGTAGAGCGCCTTCAGTTGCGCGATCTGCTGCGCGTCGACGCCCGAATGCGCGCGCATCCCGAACGGCATCCCCTGCTCCGCGCCGCGCCGCAGTTCGCGCACCGCCTGCTCGACCGGGCCGCCCGGCACGAACTGGATGACCGCGAACGTCAGCGTCAGCACGCCGAGCAGCGTCGGGATCATCAGCAGCACGCGTTTCGCGATGTAGCTCCACATGGTCGCAAGGTCCGTCAGGTTGGTTCGGGTCGGGTCGGGGGGCGGCCGTCCGGTCCGCGTCAGTGCGGCTGCTGCGGGGGCGGCGTCTGCGGCTTGAACCACCAGGTCGAGATCACCCAGTCGTTCGCCGAATAGTAGCGCGGCAGTTGCGCGGGCCACGCGAGCGTATTGCGAAACGCGATCCGGTGCGTCCCGCTGTACCACTGCGGTATCACATAGTAGCCGTGCATCAGCACCCGGTCGAGCGCGTGCGCGGAATCGACCAGTTGCTCGCGCGTCTGCGCGCCGACTAGCGACTTCAGCAGCGCATCGACGACCGGCGACTTGAGCCCGAAAAGATTGCCCGAGCCGGGCGTGTCGGCCGCCTTGCTGCCGAAGCGGTCGATCTGCTCGGCGCCCGGCACCTGTGCGTCCGGAAAACGGATCGTCGTCATGTCGAAGTCGAACGCATCGAGCCGCTTCTGATACAGCGCGTAATCGACCGAGCGATAGTTCGCGCGGATGCCGAGCCGCTCGAGCGCGTGCAGAAACTGCGCCATGATCGGCGCCCACTGCCCGGACGCGCTCGTATCGTCGAGGACTTCGAACACGAACGGCTGCCCCTGCGCGTTGCGCAGCGCGCCGTCGCGATAAGTCCATCCGGCTTGCGCGAGCAGTGCGCGCGCCTTCAGCAGATTCGCGCGCAGCGAGCCCGGCGGATCGGTGTCCGGCTGCACCGGCGGCGGCCCGAACACGGCCGGATCGAGCTGGCTGCGCCACGGATCGAGCAGCGCCAGCTCACCCGGCGACGGCAACCCGTGCGGCTGCAGATCGGTATTCGCGAAGAAGCTGTCGAGGCGCCGGTACTGGCTGTAGAACAGCTGCCGGTTCAGCCACTGGAAGTCGAGCGCAAGACCGAGCGCCTGCCGCACGCGCACGTCCTGAAAGATCGGCTTGCGCAGGTTCATGATGAAGCCCTGCATCCCGGTGCCGTTGTGATGGACGAACTCGCGCTTGATCAGCTCGCCGCTGTCGAACTTCTTGCCGACCACGCGCCGCACCCAGTTGCGCGCGACGTATTCGACGTGCACGTCGTACTCGCCCGCCTTGAACGCCTCCAGCCGCGCGACGTCGTCCGAGTACAGCTTGTACATGATGCGCTCGAAGTTGTTCGTGCCGACGCGCACCGGCAAATCCGCGCCCCAGTAGTTCGGGTCCTTGCGGTACGTGATCGTGCGGCCGTTCGAGTACCGTTCGATCAGATAGGGCCCGCTGCCGATCGGCTTTTCGAACGCGAGCTGGTCGAAGGGAATGCGCGTGCCGTCCGCGCGCAGTCCCCACTTGTGCGAAAACACCGGCATGCCGCCCGCGATCAGCGGCATCTCGCGATTGGCGTTGCGAAACTCGAAGCGCACGGTCGACGGATCGACGACCACCGCGCGCGTGATGTCGCTGTAGTACGCGGACATCGACGGCGCCGCCCGCGGGCTTTTCAGCGTGTCGAGCGAGAACTTGACGTCGTCTGCCGTTACCGGATCGCCGTTCGAGAAATGCGCGCGCGGATTCAGATGAAACGTGACCGAGCGGCGATCCGGCGCGATGCGGATATCGTCCGCAAGCAGCCCGTACGCGGACGCGACTTCGTCGAGGCTGCCGGTCGTCAGGCTCTCGAACATCAGCCCGAGGCCCGGCGCCGCGTTGCCGCGCATCGTGAACGGATTGAACTTGTCGAAGCTCGTCAGCCGGTCGGGGTTCGCGAGCACCAGCGTGCCGCCCTTCGGCGCATCCGGATTCACGTAGTCGAAGTGACGAAAACCCGGCGGATATTTCGGCTCGCCGTATTGCGCGATCGCATGCGCGGCATGCGCAAGCGGCGCGAACGCCGCCGATAGAACCAGCACGACGAGCGCGACGACGAGCGTCGCGAACGAGCGCGCATCCGGCACGCGAAGCGATAGACGCATGATCGTTGCGCGCGTCGCGCGCGGCGCCTTGCTGCTTCGCGAGCCTGTGGTCATGGCGATGGGATTATCCGGTCTGCGCGGTCAATTGTGAGAGAATTCTACCCAAAACCCACCGGGCGCCGTATCCCAAGGCGCCTCGCGCACTGACCTGATTAGGAGAATTCATGGGCTTCCTCGCTGGTAAACGTATCCTGCTCACCGGCCTGCTGTCGAACCGCTCGATTGCCTACGGCATCGCGCAGGCCTGCAGGCGGGAAGGCGCGGAACTGGCGTTCACGTACGTCGGCGAGCGCTTCAAGGATCGCATCACCGAATTTGCCGCCGAGTTCGACAGCAACCTCGTGTTCCCGTGCGACGTCGGCGACGATGCGCAGATCGAGGCGCTGTTCACCGACCTCAAGCAGCACTGGGACTCGATCGACGGCCTCGTGCACTCGATCGGCTTCGCGCCGCGCGAAGCGATCGCCGGCGACTTCCTCGACGGGATGACGCGCGAGAACTTCCGCATCGCGCACGACATCTCCGCGTACAGCTTCCCGGCGCTCGCGAAGGCCGCGTTGCCGATGCTGTCACCGGACGCGTCGCTGCTCACGCTCACGTATCTCGGCGCCGAACGCGCAATTCCGAACTACAACACGATGGGCCTCGCGAAGGCATCGCTCGAAGCGAGCGTGCGCTATCTGGCAGTGTCGCTCGGCCAAAAGGGCGTTCGCGTGAACGGCATTTCGGCCGGCCCGATCAAGACGCTCGCGGCAAGCGGCATCAAGAGCTTCGGCAAGCTGCTCGGCTTCGTCGAGCGCAACGCGCCGCTCAAGCGGAACGTGACGATCGAGCAGGTCGGCAACTCGGCCGCGTTCCTGCTGTCGGATCTGGCGTCGGGCGTGACGGCCGAGATCCTGCACGTCGACAGCGGCTTCAACGTCATCTGCGGCGGGATGGCGGAACTCGACGAATAACAACGGTTCTTCTGCGCGCCCGATTCGATCCGTGCGCAACGAAAAAGCCGCCCGAGGGCGGCTTTTTCACGTGATGGCGATCCTGCGCAGCGGGACGCTTAGTGCCAGCGACCGTGGTCGTGGTCCCGGCCGTGATAACCACCATGACCGTGGCGATACCAGTCATCACGGTTCCAGTAACGGCGGCCGTCCCAGTAACGGTCGCCGTGCCAGCCGATCACGAGAGCCGGCGGCGCTGCATACACGGGAGCCGGCTGATATACGACCGGCGGCGGTGGCGGCGGTGCATACACCGGCTGCGGCGCGACGTACACAGGCGCACCGAGGTTGATACCGACGTTCAGGCCGGCCATCGCGGCGCTCGACGCGCCGATCGCGGCTCCCCCAAGCAGAACTGCAAGAACTCGTGCGAACTTCATGAACTCACCCTTAGTGACGTTTTGTTGATCTCAATATAACGCAGGCCCCGATTGCTGCGTATTTCAAGATTGTAATAACTGATGCACAACCTCGCTCGCCCGCGAACGAAGTAACGATTCGTTACACGGCCCACGGGCCGGGACCGCGAGCAGGTCGAGCGGCATTCTACGCGCACACGGGCCTCATGAATCCGGCCCCTTGCGCCGATGGCAGCACGACTCGCGCCCGCACGCCACGACCACCGGGTCCCGGTTCGAGGCTCACGTCCGCGCGATGCGAATGCGCAATCTCGCGGACGATCGCGAGCCCGAGGCCGGTTCCGTCTGTATGGGCAGACGCTCGAAAGAACGGCTCGAACACGCGCTCGCGGGCTTCGGCGGCAATGCCCGGCCCGTTGTCGAGCACTTCGAGCACGACGTGCGCTGGTTGCGCGAGCACCGACACCGTTACGCGACCGCCAGTCGGCGTGTAGCGCAACGCATTGTCGACGAGGTTGCTGACCATCGCGCTCAACAGCTCGCGATGCCCGGACACGAGCGCCGGCCCGCTCAACTCGGCGCCGAGATCGATGCCGCGCGTTTCCCCCAGCAGCGCGAACGTCTCCGCGACTTCGCGCACCAGTTCGCAGAAGTCCACGAAGCCGCCGGACTCGTGCGCATGATCGAGCGCTTCGGCCTGCGCGAGCAGCAGCAGCTTGTTCGTCAGCGCGACCATCGCACGATTGCTCTGATGCATCGCCGCGAGCGTCTCGTCGAGCGTCTCGTCGAGCGCATGTTGCTGGCGCGCGAACTGCAACTGCGTGCCGAGCAGCGTGAGCGGCGTACGCAGCTGATGCGCGGCGTCCGCGATGAAGCGCCGTTGCGCCGCGCTCTGCGCGCCAAGGCGCGAGATGCATTGATTGATCGCATCGACGATCGGCCGCAACTCCGTATGCAGCCGCTCGACGCGAATCGGCGCGAGATGCATCGGATCGCGGTCGATCACGTTCTCGCTCAGCTTCACGAGCGGCCGCAGTTCGAACGTGAGGCCGATGCACGCGAGCACGACCGCGAGCACGACCATGCCGATCTGCCGGTACAGTTGCGGCCGCCACAAGGCGTCGACCATTGCGTCGCGCGAGCGCTCCGTCTTGCCGACCGACACGTGCACGCGCTCGATGCGCCCGTTGTCGTACATGAGGCGCACGACGCTCACCGCGCGCACGGGCGCGCCGTGCAGCGCGGCGTTCCAGGCGGTCGGCGCATCGACGGCCGGGTCGGCGGGCGGCGGCGGAAAGTCGGGTCTGCCCGCGAGCAGCGGTCCGCCTTCGGCGCGCACGCTATAGAACACCTGATCGTGCTGCGGCGATGCGAACAGTTCGAGTGCGGCGGGCGGCACGTCGGCGCGCAATGCGCCGTCGACCCAGCGCACCTCGCCCGCGAGCATCCGCGCCGACGAAATCAGGCGCCCATCCTGCACGAGATCGGCGGTGCGCCGCGCGGCGCGATACTCCGACGTCGCGGTGAACGCGACGTACAGCGCGAGCGGCACGAGCATCCACCACAAAAGCCTTACGCGCAGACTGCCGGTCATGACGCCAGTTCCTCGTCGCGTCGGCGCAGCAGATAGCCGAGTCCGCGCAACGTGACGATCGCCGCCGTGCTTCCCTCCAGCTTTTTGCGCAGCCGCGACACGTAGATTTCGATCGCGTCCTCGCTCGGCTCGTCGCCGAGCGTAAAGACCGCGTCGATCAGCGCCGGCTTCGACACCGTCTTGCCGAGCCGCAGCATCAGCGTCTCCAGCACCGCGCGCTCGCGCGGCGTCACGTTCAGCGGCGCGCCCTTCAGCGCGAACTGTCGCGTGTCGATATCGAACGCGAGGTCGCCGCAACTCACCTCGTTTGCGCGCGCGGGCGTCTGCCGCCGGATCAGCACCTTGATGCGCGCGATCAGCTCGCGCACTTCGAACGGCTTCACCAGATAGTCGTCCGCGCCGAGGCCGAGCAGTTCCACCTTCTCGTCGATCGATCCGCTCGCGGTCAGGATCATCACCGGCGTCGCGTCGCTGCGCTGACGCAGCCGGCGCAACACGTTCTTGCCGGACAGCTTCGGCAGGTTCAGGTCGAGCAGCACCACGTCGTAGTGATTCGTTCGCAGCACCTGGTCGGCCGCTTCGCCGTCCTGCACCGAGTCGAGCGCGAACGCGTCGGCCTCGAGCGTCTTCACGAGCCAGTGGGCGAGCGTCGGATTGTCTTCGATGAGCAGCAGTTTCATGCAGCGGGTGACGGCGTGCGGGGTGTCGATTGTGCCGTCGCCGACGAGGCGCCGCCCTGCGGGTTAACACCGACCCAACGGGCGCGGTGCCGAAGGCTGGCAGAAGGCTTGCCGTTTCTATAATCGCCCGGCATCCCCAAGAAAGCGCCCGCCGCGACGCGCGGCGCACCCACTCCAGGAGACTACAACGATGCCTACCCTTCGCCAGTTCGCCGCGCTTTCGAGTGTCGCTTTCGCCGTGGCCGCGGGTTCCACCGCCGCTCATGCGGAAAAGCTCACCATCATGGTCGGCGGCGCGTCCAAGATCATCTACCTGCCCGCGAAACTGACCGAGCAGCTCGGCTACTTCAAGGACGAAGGGCTCGACGTCGATATCGAGTCGCAGCCCGCCGGCGTCGATGCCGAGAACGAGCTGCTCGCGGGCGCCGTGCAGGGCGTCGTCGGCTTCTACGATCACACGATCGATCTGCAGAGCAAGGGTAAGGAGATCGAAGCCATCGCGGTGTTCGGCCAGGTGCCGGGCGAAGTCGAGATGGTGTCGACGGCGGCCGCCGGATCGGTGAAAAGCATGGCCGACGTGAAAGGCAAGACGCTCGGCGTGACGGGGCTCGGTTCGTCGACGAGCTTCCTCACGCAGTATCTCGCGCAGCGCGGCGGCGTGCCGTCGAGCCAGTACACGCTGCTGCCGGTGGGCGCGGACAACACGTTCATCGCCGCGATCAAGCAGCACCGCATCGACGCGGGCATGACGACCGAGCCAACCGTCTCGCGTCTGTTGCAGACCGGCGACGCGAAGGTGCTCGTCGACATGCGCACGATCGAGGGCACGCGCGCGGCGCTCGGCGGCACCTATCCGGCGTCGAGCTTCTATGTGCAGCGCGCGTGGGCGCAAGCGCACAAGGACGACGCGACGAAGCTCGCTCGCGCGTTCTCGCGCACGATGCAGTTCATCGCGACGCACGGCGCCGAGGACATCGCCGCGAAGATGCCGAAGGACTACTACGGCAACAATAAGGATCTCTACGTAAGCGCGCTGAAGGCTTCGCTGCCGATGTTCACGAAGGACGGCCGCATGCCCGCGGACGGTCCGTCGACGGTGCTGAGCGTGATGACGGCGTTCAATCCTTCGGTGAAGGACAAGCACATCGACCTCGCGAAAACCTGGTCGAACGACTATCTGCCGGTCGCGACGGCCACCGCATCGAAGTGAGCCACGTCGCGCGCGATGGGTGCCGTCGCGACGGCCCCGCCGCGCGCGTCCCTGACCTGTCCCGACCTGCCACGATTCCCGACCCCAGCGACCTGACGGAAGGCGCCCCATGACTCTCTCCTCCCCCGGCATGCCAGCGATCGAACTGAGCCACGTCTCGTGCCGTTTCATTTCCCCCGACGGCAAGGCGACCGTCGCGCTGCGCGACTTCAGCATGGCCGTGGCCCGCGGCGAATTCGTCGCGATCGTCGGCCCGACCGGCTGCGGCAAGTCGACGACGCTCAGCATGATCACCGGCCTGTTGAAGCCGACGACGGGCGAAGTGCGCGTGATGGGCAGGCCGGTCGACGGCATCGACCCGCGCATCGGCTTCGTGTTCCAGGCCGACGCGGTGTTTCCGTGGCGCTCGGTGCTCGATAACGTGGCCGCCGGACCGCTCTTTCGCGGTCGCTCGAAATCGGCCGCCTACGACGAAGCGAACGAATGGCTGCGCCGCGTCGGCCTCGCGAACTTCGGCAAGCACTACCCGCATCAACTGTCAGGCGGCATGCGCAAGCGCGTCGCGCTTGCGCAGACCTTCATCAACAAGCCGGAAATCCTGCTGATGGACGAGCCGTTCTCCGCGCTCGACATGCAAACGCGCACGCTGATGCAGGACGAACTGCTGCAGCTGTGGGGCGGCACCGGATCGGTGGTGTTCGTCACGCACGACCTCGAAGAGGCGATCGCGCTCGCCGATCGCGTGTTCGTGCTGACCGCGCGCCCCGCGACGCTGAAGAAAATCTACGAGATCGACCTGCCGCGCCCGCGCGTCACGTCCGAGATCCGCTACGCGCCGCGCTTCATCGAACTGTCGCGCGACATCTGGCACGACCTGCGCGAAGAAGTGCAGATCGGCTAACCCCTCGGCTAACCCTTTACCCTCGTGGAGCTTGACATCATGTCCACCCCGCAAACCACGATGCCCGATGCCGGCCGCGGCACTCAGGGCATCGATCCGGCCGCGCTCGAAGCCGTCGAACGCGACGCGCAACGACGCATCCGCCGCCGCCAGGCGCTCGTGATCGCGCTGCGCGTGCTGGTGCTCGTCGTCGTGCTCGGCGGCTGGGAGCTGGCCGCGCGCATCAAATGGATCGACCCGTTCTTCTTTTCGATGCCGTCCGCGATCTTCGATCAGATCGTCGACTGGTTCGTGAACGGCACTTCGCAAGGGCCGCTCCTCATGCAGGTCTGGGTCACGCTCGAAGAGACCGGGCTCGGCTTCATCATCGGCTCGGTCGCGGGCGTGTTCTGCGGCATCGTGCTCGGCCGCAACAAGCTGCTGTCGGACGTCTTCAGCCTGTACATCAAGATCGCGAACTCGATTCCGCGTGTCGTGCTCGGTTCGGTGTTCGTGATCGCGCTCGGGCTGGGGATGGCGTCGAAGGTGGCGCTCGCCGTCGTGATGGTGTTCTTCGTCGTGTTCGCGAACGCGTTCCAGGGCGTGCGCGAGGCCGATCGCTACATGATCGCGAATGCGCAGATTCTCGGCGCGTCGCGCCGCCAGGTGACGACGTCCGTTGTGATTCCGTCCGCGCTCAGCTGGATTCTCGCGAGCCTGCACGTGAGCTTCGGCTTTGCGCTCGTCGGCGCGGTGGTCGGCGAATTTCTCGGCTCGAAACAGGGGATCGGCCTGCTGATCTCGACCGCGCAAGGGGCGTTCAATGCGAGCGGCGTGTTCGCGGCGATGATCGTGCTCGCCGTGGTCGCCCTCGCCGCCGACTATCTGCTCACCGCGATCGAGCACCGGCTGCAGAAATGGCGGCCGCCGGCGGCGAGCTAAAAGCCTTGTGGTCAATGGCGTAAAACAAGAACCCCGGCCCTCCCGCGAGCGCCGGGGTTTTGCTTTTGCGCGAAGGCGAGTTCCGTTAGTCCACCTTGAAAACGGACACCTGCCGCACCAGATGACCGGCCTGGTCCTGCAACGAACCGGCCGCCGCCGCGGCCTGTTCGACGAGCGCGGCATTTTGTTGTGTCGCGTTGTCCATCTGCGTGACGGCCTGGTTCACCTGCTCGATGCCTTGATGCTGCTCCTGCGACGCCGCGGCAATCTCGCTCATCAGATCGTTCACGCGCCGGACGGCCTGAACCACCTCGTCGATCGTGCGCCCCGCTTCGTCCACCTGGTCGGACCCGACCTTCACCCGATCCACCGATTCGCCGATCAGATCCTTGATTTCCCTGGCGGCGACGCCCGCACGCTGGGCGAGGCTGCGCACCTCGCCCGCGACGACCGCAAAGCCGCGACCCTGCTCGCCGGCGCGGGCCGCTTCGACCGCGGCGTTCAGCGCGAGAATGTTGGTCTGAAATGCAATCCCTTCGATCGTGCTCGTGATTTCGGCGACCCGCGTCGAGCTGTCCGCGATCTCGCGCATCGTGCGGACCACACGCCCGACCGCCTCGCCGCTGCGTGTCGCCACTTCCGATGCACTCGCGGCAAGGTGATTGCCCTGCTTTGCGCTCTCGGCGTTCTGACGAACGGTCGCGGTCAGTTGCTCCATGCTCGAAGCCGTTTCCTCGAGCGACGCCGCCTGTTCTTCCGTTCGCGCGCTCAGATCGGTGTTGCCCGACGCGATCTGGCTCGATGCCGTCGCGATCGTGTCCGATCCCTGCCGCACGTCGCGGACGATCTTCAGCAGGTTGTCGTTCATCGTCTTCAGCGTGGCCAGCAATTGCCCGGTTTCGTCGTTGCTGCGCGCTTCGATCCGCTGCGTCAGGTCGCCGCTCGCGACGCGCGTCGCGATGTGCACCGCTTGCCCGATCGGGCGCGTGATGCTGCGCGTAATGAACCAGCCGAAACCGATGCCGACGACAAGCGCTACCGCACCGAGGCCACCCAGTATCAGGTAGCTGCTGCGGTACACCGCGCCGATCGTGTCCACCGCCGCCTTCGTCTGCGACACCTGGAACTGCTTGATGTCGTCGAGGGTGCCGGTATAGCCGACATAGATCGGCAGCAACTCCTTGTTCAGCGACTGGACGGCGTCGTCATGACGACCCGCCGCCTGCAGATCCAGGATCTTCTGGACGGCCTCGTCGTATGCCGCGCTTTGCTGCACGAGCCTCGCGGCGACCTCGGGGCGCGCGAGCATCTTCGACAGCGAGTCGACGCCCTGCCGCAAGTCCTTGCGCGTCGCTTCGATCTTCTCGCGCATCCTCTCCTGGAACGCGGGATCGTCGTTCAACAGCTTGTTGCGGATAAAAAGCGCTACGGAGTCCAGATTTTCGCGCACGTTGCCCGCATACATCACGCGAGGAAGATTGACGTCGCTGACACTTTCAGCCTGGGTATTCAGGCGCCCCAACATCGTGATTCCAGTCGCCACCGTGAGGGCTGCAAGCAGCAGCACGACAGCGAACCCAACTCCAAGCCTGATACCGATTTTCATTTTATGCACTGCCCGTTGTGACTACTGCCGTTGTCGCGGAACGTCGCTGGTCAGGCATCCGAAGGACGATGACCCGCCATGGCGCCCTTCCGCGTATACCCGTATTAACGAACCGGTCAGCCGACAATTGAGCTCAGTCGCCGCAATAATGTATTTCTGACGCATCAATAAACGCGAAATCGATGCGGGGGCATGCAACGGGCGGCAGGAAAAATGGACCGCAGAAAAAAGAAAAACCCGGTTCTCCGAAGAGAACCGGGTTTTATCCCGCCATATACAGACGTACTGGCGGAGACGGAGGGATTCGAACCCTCGATCCAGGTTTTGGCCCAGATGCTCCCTTAGCAGGGGAGTGCCTTCGACCTCTCGGCCACGTCTCCCGAAAATTTCGCTCGCGCCAGGGAGGCAGCGCGACGAAGCCAAAATGATAGCGGGTTCGCGCGTTCCGGTCAATTTTCGGGACGTACTTTTTGCACGTCGACGAACCCGTTCATGTCGAAAACACCATCGACGACACGGCGGTCACAAAACCGCCGCGCGAACCTGCGTCAAGCCGCCTGGTCGAGGTCGAACGCCTTATGCAGCGCGCGCACGGCGAGCTCCATGTACTTCTCGTCGATCAGCACCGAAATCTTGATTTCGGAAGTCGAGATCATCTGGATGTTGATGCCCTCTTCCGACAGCGTGCGGAACATCTTGCTCGCGATGCCGACGTGCGAGCGCATGCCCACGCCGACCACCGACACCTTCGACACCTTCGCGTCGCCCAGCACCTTCCCGGCCTTCACGTGGTCCTTCACCTGGCCCGCGAGGATGTCCATCGCGCGCTGGTAGTCGCCGCGACCGACGGTGAACGTGAAGTCGGTCTTGCCTTCGACGCTCTGGTTCTGGATGATCATGTCGACATCGATGTTCGCATCCGCGACCGGGCCGAGGATCTGATACGCGATGCCCGGCTTGTCCGGCACGCCGGCCACGACGATGCGGGCCTCGTCGCGCTGGAACGCGATACCCGAAATGACTGCTTTTTCCATGGTGTCGTCTTCTTCAAAAGTAATCAGGGTGCCGGAGGTCATTTCCTCGTCGAGCGGCATCAGCGGATCGGTCAGGCTCGACAGCACGCGCGTCTTCACCTGGTACTTGCCGGCGAATTCCACCGAGCGGATCTGCAGCACCTTCGAGCCGAGGCTCGCCATTTCCAGCATTTCCTCGAACGTGATGCGATCGAGGCGGCGCGCTTCCTCGACGACGCGCGGATCGGTCGTATAGACGCCGTCGACGTCGGTATAAATCAGGCACTCGTCGGCTTTCAGCGCGGCCGCGACCGCGACCGCCGACGTGTCCGAACCGCCGCGGCCGAGCGTCGTGATGTGGCCGTCCGGATCGATGCCCTGGAAGCCGGTGATCACCACGACCTTGCCTTCGTCCAGGTCGCGCAGCACGCGCTCGCCGTCGATGTCGTTGATGCGCGCTTTCGTGAACGCGCTGTCGGTCTTCACCGGAACCTGCCAGCCGGTGTAGCTGACCGCGTCGACGCCGGCTTCGTGCAGCGCGATCGACAGGAGACCGACGCTCACCTGTTCGCCGGTGGACGCGATCATGTCGAGTTCGCGCGGGCTCGGCTGCGACGAAATCTCTTTCGCGAGCCCGAGCAGACGATTGGTTTCGCCGGACATCGCCGACGGCACGACGACCATCTTGTGCCCGGCCTTTTGCCATTTCGCGACGCGCCTGGCGACGTTCTTGATGCGCTCGACCGAGCCCATCGAGGTGCCGCCGTATTTGTGTACGATGAGTGCCATTGTCGTTCTGAACTGGAGATGTTACCGCTGGCGCACTGAGGACGGCCGCGCGAGAAAACGCGACGGCGTAGGTGCAGCGCGTGCAGCACGCGCGGGGTTTGCCCGACCGTTCTTACTGTGTTGCTACCTGCCTTGTTGCTGCTTTATTCCTGCTCTGTGCCTGCTCATTACTCTTTGCCCGCCTGCCGCCGCGCGCCCTTTCAGCCACCGTCAGCGGCGAGCAAGTAAGCGGACTGGACAAACCTGTCAGCGTACCCGATCGGCACCGAATTGACAAGCCGCAACCGATGTGCTGCGCGGAGAAGACGCTTCTGCAGCAAGGCGTTGCGGCGCGCTTGAAGCGCCGTCCGATGGGGACGCACCCCGCTACGCGATCAACAGATCCTCGCGCCACTCGATGCGGCGCCAACGTTCGGTCATCGCGCGTTCGGGCGACGGCTGCCACGCGGAACGATTCACGCCGATGCGCGGCACGAACAGCAGCGTCCCGCCGCTGAACAGCAGCGGCACATCGCGCTCCCACGCGGGAATACCCCGCTCCTGAAAGAGGTTCTTCAGCGTGCGGCTGATGCCGGCCGCGGGATTGCGCATCCGCTCGCCGCCCCGCCTTGCCCGCGCGACGAGCGGCGCGCGTGTCAGCACGGTTTCGGGCACCGCATCGGGATCGTCCGCATCGGAAGATGCAAACACGAACGTGCCGCGCCACTGCGGCACGCGCCACACTTCCTCGCCGCGCCACGTCAGCTCGGCCGGCTCGTGCTCGTCGTCGGGCGCACGCGCATCGCGCTGTTCGTCCCAGAACACGACGCCGCGATAGCTGCGCAGACGCCACCCGGCATGATCGACGCGCAATGCGTGATCGCCGCCGTCGTCGCGCACGTCGCGCAACTGCCGCAGCGCATCGGCCGCACGCGCGGACGACGCCGCCGGCATGCCGAGCGTGCGCATCCAGTAGCGCAACAGATTCAGCGCGCGTGCGTCGTCGAGCGCGACCAGCGCGTCGTACGACAACGCGCGGCCATCGTCGCGTGACGCTTCGCGCAGATCGATCTGCGCGAGTTCGTCGAGCAGTTGCTGAGCGCTCGCCGCATGCGCGGCCGTGCGCGCGAGCGCATCGCGAAAGCCCGGAAAGTGTGCGGCGAGCGCCGGCATCACGTCGTGCCGCAGCGCGTTGCGCGCATAGCGCGTATCGGCGTTCGATTCGTCCTCGATCCAGGGCAAGCCGTACGCGTCGGCGTACCGCTCAAGTTGCGCGCGCAACAAACCGAGCAACGGACGCACCCGCGTCACGCCGCCCATTGCGACGCGCACCGGAGCCATCGCCGCCAGGCCCGCGATGCCCGCACCGCGCAACAGTTGAAGCAGCACCGTCTCCGCCTGATCGTCCGCGTGCTGCGCGAGCCACAGCGATTGCGCGCCGTGCGCGGCACACATCGCGTCGAGCGCGCGATAGCGCGCGTCGCGCGCCGCGGCTTCGATACCGGATGCGTCGTCGCGATCAACATCGACGCGACGCACGTCGAACGCCACACCGAGCGCATGCGCGGTCGCTTCGCAATGCGCGAGCCACGCATCGGCATTCGGACTGAGCCCGTGATGCACATGCAGCGCGACGCAACGCGACGCGCCCGCGACACGCACCGCCGCATCGAGCAGCACCGACGAATCGAGCCCGCCGCTATACGCGATTGCGAGGGTCTCGGAAGAACGGTGCGCAGACAGCGCAACGCCGAGCGCATCGAGAACGATGCGCCCGGCGTCGGGTTGGGTGGGAGCAGTCATGGCGTGAAGGCGCGAGCGCGCCGGCGATGACTTGACGGGACGACAGCGCGCGCTTACGCGCCCGGCGTCGTCTCCTTGAATTTGCCGTACGCCATCAGGCGCTCGAGGCGACGCTCGCGCAGATCCTGCACGCTCATCCCCTGGAACTGGCGCAGCGAGTCGGACAGCGCGCGGCGCAGCAGCGCGGCCATGCCCTTCGGATCGCGGTGCGCGCCGCCGAGCGGTTCGTTGACGATCTTGTCGATCAGCCCGAGCGCCTTCAGACGGTGCGCGGTGAGGCCGAGTGCCTCGGCCGCTTCTGGCGCCTTCGCGGCGCTCTTCCACAGGATCGACGCGCAGCCTTCCGGCGAGATCACCGAGTAGGTCGAGAACTGCAGCATCAGCACCGTATCGGCGACGGCGATCGCAAGCGCGCCGCCGGAACCGCCCTCGCCGATCACCGTCGCGATCACGGGAATCTTCAGTTCGGCCATCACGTACAGATTGCGGCCGATCGCTTCGGACTGGCCGCGCTCTTCGGCGCCGATGCCCGGGTACGCACCCGGCGTGTCGATGAACGTGAAAAGCGGCAGGCCGAACTTCTCGGCGAGGCGCATCAGCCGCTCGGCCTTGCGATAGCCTTCCGGACGCGGCATCCCGAAGTTGCGCGCGGCGCGCTCCTTCGTGTCGCGGCCCTTCTGCTGGCCGATCACCATGCACGGCTGGCCGTTGAAGCGCGCGAGACCGCCGATGATCGACAGGTCGTCCGAGAACGCGCGGTCGCCGTGCAACTCGTGGAAATCGGTGAACAGCTCGTGCACGTAGTCGAGCGTGTAAGGACGCTGCGGATGACGCGCGATCTGCGAAACCTGCCACGGGCTCAGGTTCGCGTACAGGTCTTTCGTCAGTTGCTGGCTTTTCTTCGACAGCCGCTCGATCTCTTCCGAAATATCGACGGCCGAGTCGTCCTGAACGAAACGCAGCTCTTCGATCTTGCCTTCGAGCTCCGCGATCGGCTGTTCGAAATCCAGAAAGGTGGTCTTCATGAGTTGGAATCCTTGCACTTATCGGCAGCGCGTATTCTAACCGCGCCGACCGATCTCCAAATCCGGGCACAACTATCAGACGGATTTTACGATAGCACCGGCCCGACGATCCGCCGCTACCCCTGCAGCGGCTCGAGACTGCGCCACATATACCAGGTCGCGACGGTCCGCCACGGCTCCCAGTTCGCGGCCACTTCACGCGCCTCGCTGCGCGTGACGGGTTCGCCGCTGAAATAGTTGAGGCTGATCGCGCGAATCAGCCCGAGATCGTCGAGCGGCAGCACGTTCGGCCGCGCGAGGTTGAAGATCAGGAACATCTCGGCGGTCCAGCGGCCGATGCCCCGGATCTGCGTCAATTCGGCGATCACGTCTTCGTCGTCCATCGACACCCACTTGCCGACGTGCAGCGCACCGGACACGAAATGCTGCGCGAGATCGAGGATGTACTCGGCCTTGCGCTTCGACAGCCCGCACCCGACTAGCTTCTCGTGACCGAGCTTGATGAACTGCTGCGGCACGAGCTTCGGACACGCGGTCTCGACACGCTGCCACAGCGCCTGCGCGGCCGGCACCGAAATCTGCTGGCCGACCACCGAGCGCGCGAGCGTGACGAACGGATCGTCGAGGCTCAGCAGATGAACCGGTCCGAACTTCGGAATCAGCTTCTTCAGAATGCGGTCGCGCTTCACGAGGTCCGCGCATGCCTTGTCCCAGTACGCGGGACGCAGCACTTCGGGTTCGAGATCGACGAGCGGTGCAGGCGCCGCGGCTTGCGCCGCTTCAACCGATGCCGGCGGCGCGTCGGGCGCCGGGCGCTGCGTCTGCGCAGCGGCGGCGGTGCTTGCGTGCAATGCGCCGTTTGCTCCATTCACGCCGTTCATCTTCGCGCGAGCGGCGTTCGACGCCACCGCGCGTTTTCGCGCGACCGGATGAGCGGCCGGATGCACCGCCTTGTGCGCCGTTTTATGTACGACCGTATGGGCGCCGACGGCAGCGCCGTTCGGCGCGCGCTTCGCGGCGGCCTTCTTCTTTGCCGCCGCTGCGGCCTGCCCATCGCCGGCGCTTTTCGCCGCGCCCGTGGCGCCGCCGCGCGCATTCTTTGCCGCCGCTGCCGCGCCCGTTAGCGACGCAGGCCGCTTCGCCTGCGTCTTCGTGGCCGTTGCCATCCTGCCTCCTGCCTCGCGAATCGATCAGTGGAAACGGGACAGCCCGCTCAAATGCGGCGCCACTCGGTCAACCCGCCCGGTTTGTCTTCGAGTGCGATACCGGCTTCGAGCAGTTCGGCCCGGATCCGGTCCGCCTCGGCATAGTCCTTCGCCTTTTTCGCCGCGACGCGCTCAGCGATCTTCGCTTCGATCGCGGCTGCGTCGAGTGCGCCCTCCGTCGCCGCACCCGCTGCCTGCTGCAGATAGACGCGCGGCTCGCGCACCAGCAGTCCGATCACGCGCGCAAGACGCTGCAACTGCCGCGCATGCGCCGGATCGCGCGTACGGTTCACTTCGCTCGCCAGTTCGAACAGCACCGCAATCGCAACCGGCGTGTTGAAGTCGTCGTTCATCGCCGCGCGAAAACGCTGCGCGTACGATTCGTTCCAGTCGAGCTCGCCCGCGTCCGGCGTCACATCTTTCAACGCCGTGTAAAGACGCGTAAGCGCATTGCGTGCATCGTCGATGTGCACGTCGCTGTAGTTCAACGGCGACCGATAGTGCGCGCGTGCAATGAAGAATCGCACAACCTCCGCATCGTACTGCGCCAAAACCTCGCGGATCGTGAAGAAGTTGCCGAGCGACTTCGACATCTTTTCATTGTCGATCTGCACGTAGCCGTTGTGCATCCAGTAGTTGACGAACGTCTGGCCGGTCGCCGCCTCGCTCTGCGCGATTTCGTTTTCGTGGTGCGGGAATTGCAGATCCTGGCCGCCGCCATGAATGTCGAAATGCTCGCCGAGCAGCGAGCAACTCATCGCGGAGCACTCGATGTGCCAGCCCGGACGGCCGCGTCCATATTTCGAATTCCAGCCGGTGTCCGCCGGTTCGTCGGGCTTCGCCTGCTTCCACAGCACGAAGTCGAGCGGATCCTGCTTCGCGTCGTTCGCCGCGACGCGCTCGCCCGCGCGCAGGTCTTCGATCGACTTGCCCGACAGCCGTCCATAGGGTGCGAACTTGCGCACCGCGTAATTCACGTCGCCGTCGGCGGCCTGATACGCGTAGCCGTTTGCTTCGAGTGTCTCGATCATGCCGAGCATCTGCGCAATGAACTGCGTCGCACGAGGTTCGTGGTCCGGGCGCTCGATGCCGAGCGCGTCCGCGTCTTCGTGAAGCGCTGCGATGAAACGGTCCGTCAGCGACTTGATCGTCTCGCCGTTCTCGACGGCGCGGCGAATGATCTTGTCGTCGATGTCGGTGATGTTGCGCACGTAGGTCACGTCGTAGCCGAGCGTGCGCAGCCAGCGCTGCACGATGTCGAACACCACCATCACACGCGCATGACCCACGTGACAATAGTCGTACACCGTCATCCCGCAGACGTACATCCGTACGACGCCGGGTTGCAAAGGCACGAAAGTTTGCTTGTCACGCGCGAGCGTGTTGTAGATGCGCAGTGAGTCCATAGAAGCGATGGATACGTGGAGCGAAGGATTCCCGCATTCGTTGCCTGCGGGCCGCGCCGACAACGGCGGCGGAGCCGGCCGCAGCCCGCCGGTGCATCGGCACCGCGGCACTCAGGCTGCGATCAGGGCGGGGACGACCACGAGTGGCGAACAACAGAGAGCCTGCGGGCTTCGCGCGGAGGGTGGCAACCAGACTCGCAACGAAAACGCACGGACCTTTTGTTAGAATGGGTCGGAGTATAACACCGCGACCTCTCCCTATGAAACCATCCAGCGGCCGCGCAGCCAAGGCCTCGACCCGCGCTGCGACCCTCGCCGCGACGGCGCTTGCCGGCGTTGCGCTCGCACTCGGCACCGCCTTCAGCGCGCACGCGGCGCCCCCCGCGAGCGCCGACCAGACGCCCGGCGCCGACGCCGCCATCGCGCAGCACAACTGGACCGCGGCGCTCACCGAACTCGACACGCGCATCCAGTCGAATCCGCGCGACGTGCAGGCCAAGTTCAAGCGCGCGACGGTACTCGCGCGTCTTGGCCGCGACGACGATGCAATCGCCGCGTTCCGCGAACTCACGCAGCAGTACCCGGAATTGCCGGAGCCGTATAACAATCTCGCGGCGCTGCTCGCGAAACAGGGACGCCTCGACGAAGCACGCGTCGCGCTGGAAACGGCGACTCGTGCGAATCCGTCGTACGCGCTCGCGTTCGAAAATCTCGGCGACCTGTATCTGCGCCTCGCCGACGCGTCATACCGGCGTGCACTCGCGCTCGGCCATGCGAGCGGCGCGACGCAGCAACGTCTCGACGACCTGCAGAAAATCGTCGCGCCGAGCGCCGCGAACGCGCGCCCGGCGCCCACCTCCGCTGCGCCCACGCAGACGGAGAGCGTCATGAACCGTTCGTCGTCCGATCTGGTGAACAGTCCGCTGTTCCAGTTCGGCGGGCCGGGCGGTTCGCTCGCGATGCCGCCTTACATGGCGCCGTCGCGCTAGCCCGCGGCCCGCTCGTGCTTCGCGCGGGCCATCTTTTTTTGCGTTTCGCTTCCGCTTCCCGAGGACATTCATGAAATGGTTGATGTTGGCGCTCGGCAGCGCCGCCCTGCTTTCGAACGCACCGGCGTTCGCGCAGCCGTCTGCACCGGCTGTGCACCCGAACGTACTGATCAAGACGAGCGAAGGCGACATCCGCGTCGAACTGTATCCGGAGAGAGCGCCGAAGACCGTCGATAACTTCCTTGAGTACGTGAAATCCGGGCAGTACAACGGCACGATTTTTCATCGTGTGATTCGCGGTTTCATGATCCAGGGCGGCGGCTACACGGCGAGCTTCGTCGAGAAACCGACGCGCGCGCCGATTCCGCTCGAAAGCAACAACGGTCTGAAGAACACGGTCGGTTCGATCGCGATGGCGCGCACGAGCGACCCGAATTCGGCCACTGCGCAGTTCTTCATCAACACGGTCGACAACCCCGGCCTCGATTATCCGAATCCGGACGGCCACGGCTACGCGGTGTTCGGCAAGGTCACGCAGGGCATGGACGTCGTGCAGCGGATCGAGGCGACGCCGACGACGACGCGCGGGCCGATGTCCGACGTGCCGCAAAAGGAAATCGTGATCCGCTCGGCGACGGTCGTCGGCAAATAATCCGTCACCCAGGCGAAGCGCTACACCGACAATCACGCTAAAAAAGCGCTAATCCAGGCGCGCTGCTGCCTCGGCGCGGCAGCGGCAGCGGCAATGCGAGGGCGAACGCCCCGGCTGCCGCTCCCGCGCCTTTCATTCACCCTCACACCACCCAAGGATCCCATCATGGTCGAACTGCACACGAACCACGGCGTCATCAAGCTCGAACTCGACGCCGCCAAGGCCCCGAAGACGGTCGAAAACTTCCTGAACTACGTGAAGAACGGCCACTACGACAACACGGTGTTCCACCGCGTGATCGACGGGTTCATGATCCAGGGCGGCGGCTTCGAGCCGGGCATGAAGCAGAAGCCGACCGACGCGCCGATCACCAACGAAGCGAACAACGGCCTGAAGAACGAGAAGGGTTCGATCGCGATGGCGCGCACGAACGATCCGCACTCGGCGACCGCGCAGTTCTTCATCAACGTGAACGACAACGACTTCCTGAACCACTCGTCGCCGACGCCGCAAGGCTGGGGCTACGCGGTGTTCGGCAAGGTCGTCGAGGGCCTCGACGTGCTCGACAGCATCCGCAAGGTGAAGACGGGCTCGAAGGGCTTCCATCAGGACGTGCCGGTCGACGACGTCGTGATCGAGAAGGCCGTCGTCGTCGAATAAGCGTCGACGACGCACGCACCGTCCATGCTGCAGGAAAAGGCACTGCGACACGCCGCTGCGGGCGTGCCCGGCGAGGGCAAGCGCCCGCACGCGGCACGCCCGTTTCTGTTCATCGCCGACCTGCACCTGAACGAGGCCATTCCTCGCACGGTCGCCGCGTTCGAGCACTTCATCGCCGTGACCGCCGATCAGGCGGACTCGGTGTTCATCCTCGGCGACCTGTTCGAATACTGGATCGGCGACGACATGCTCGCCGATCCGTTCGTCGCGCGGATGGCCGCGCTGTTGCACACGCTGAGCGAACGCGGCATCGCGCTCTACGTGATGCACGGCAATCGCGACTTTCTGCTCGGCAAGCGGTTCATGCGGGCGGCCGGCGCGATCTTTCTGCCCGATCCGATTGCGATCACCGCGTTCGGCACGCGCATTGCGCTCGCGCACGGCGACGCGCTGTGCACCGACGACCGCGGGTATCAACTGTTTCGCGTGTTCGCGCGCAACCGCGTCGCGCAACTGCTGTTCCTCGCGTGGCCGTTCGCGTGGCGGCGTGCGCTCGCGGAGCGGATGCGGCGCGCGAGCGAAGCGGGCCGCGCGACGCATCATCAGGCGACGATGCCGCCGCGCTACGACGTGACGGCCAAGGGCGTCGCCGCGCTGTTCAAGCACAGCCGCGCGAAGACCATCGTGCACGGGCATACGCACCGGCCCGCGCAGCATCAGGAGCCGGGCGGCACGCGCTGGGTTCTGCCCGACTGGGATCTCGATCACGGCAAGCCGCGCGGCGGCTATCTGCGAGTCGACGCGGAAGGGTTCAGGATGCTGCCGCTCGACTGAGCGGATCGCACGAACGAGACACAACCCGGGGCGCACTCGCGCCCCGGTTCCTTTTCGATCACGGCTGCGACGGCGCGCGAGCCTCGTCCGGCGCCGCGCTTCCATCCAGCACCGCCGACAGCCGGCGCAGGTCGATCGGCGCCGCCCCTTCGCCGTGCAGCGCGTCGACGCGCGCGCCGAGTTGCGCGAGCGCGGCCGCGATCGCTTCGACGCGCTGCGCCTGCGTCGCCGCGTGGTCGATCAGGCCGTGGATCGCGAGGGACACCGGATCGTCCGCGTTCGGCGTGATGCCGTACGCGCAAAACCCGTCGCGGCGCGCCGGCGACGGCGCGGTGCCGCTGGTGTCGCTCCTGCCGCTTGCTCCGCTCGCATCGTTCGCGGCATCGGCATCGCCGGACGCCGCTGCGCGCGCGGGCAGAATCACGCGCGCCGGATTGCCGACCGCGGTCCCGCCCTCCGGCACCGGTTTCACGACGACCGCATTCGAACCGATCTTCGCGTTCGCGCCGACCGTGAAGCCGCCGAGCACTTTCGCACCCGCCCCGACGATCACACCCGCACCGAGCGTCGGATGCCGCTTCGCGCCGCGCGTGAGCGACGTGCCACCGAGCGTCACGCCCTGATAGATCGTGCAGTCGTCGCCGACTTCGGCCGTCTCGCCGATCACGACGCCCATCCCGTGATCGATGAACACGCGCCGGCCGATCGTCGCCCCCGGATGGATCTCGATGCCCGTCAGAAAGCGCGCGAACTGCGACACGAAACGTGCGAGCCAGCGGTGCTTCGCGCGCCAGCATGCATGCGCTGCGCGATGAAACACGAGCGCGTGCAGGCCCGGATAGCAGGTCAGCACTTCCCAGGCACTGCGGGCGGCGGGATCGCGCTCGCGGATCGTGGCGATGTCTTCGCGAAGTCTGTCGAACATGGGCTGTCCTGCGGATCGTGGGAGAAGGCGGCGCGTCGCGGCCGCCGCCATTGCAGCAACGCTGCTTTGCTTATGCTGTGACAGCGATTGTAGGCGACGCGCGCGTCGTCGCCAGCAAGCCCCCAACGGCGGCGAGGTCGTGTCGCCGCAGACGGCCGCTGCTGCCCGCCGCGAAAAAGCCGCCCGGGCGTCCCGGCCGTCAGCGCTCGTCGCCGTCGGCTTTGCCTTTCAGCAGCAACACGTGCTTCGCGATGCCGCGCAGGATGTTGACCTCCTCGCGCTCCAGCCCCGAGCGCGCGAACAGGCGCCGCAGGCGCGACATCAGCTTCTTCGGATTCGCGGGGTCGAGAAATTCGAGCGCGATCAGCGCGTTTTCGAGGTGCACGAACATCCGCTCGATGTCCTCGCTCGCCGCGAGCGGCGTCGCTGCCGCCGACGCGCTCGCGCGCGCGTCCGGCAACGCGGAGCCGGCGCCGTAGCCGTCCAGATACGCGAGGCGCAGCTCGTACGCGAGCACCTGCACGGCCTGCGCGAGATTGAGCGAGCTGTACGCCGGGTTCGCCGGGATGTGCGCGAGCGCGCTGCAGCGCTCGACGTCCTCATTGGCGAGCCCGGTGCGCTCGTTGCCGAACACGAGCGCGATGTCGCCGTGCGGCACTTGCCGGCACGCGTCGACCGCGGCTTCGCGCGGCGCGCGCGGCGGCGGACCGTACTCGCGCGTGCGTGCGGTCAGCGCGAGCGACCATTGCGCACCCGCGAGCGCGTCCGCGAGGGTCGGCACGACATGTGCGCTCGCGAGCACGTCGTCCGCGCCGCTCGCCATCGCAATCGCCTCCGGATCGTTCTGCACCTGCGCGACACGCGGCGCGACCAGCACCAGCCGCGAAAAACCCATCGTCTTCAGCGCGCGCGCGGCCGCGCCGACATTGCCCGGATGACTCGGCTCGACCAGCACGAAACGCGTCGACGTAAAGCCGCCGCGCAACGGCTCGAAGCTATCGGAATGACCGGAAACGGCTGCGGAAAAGGACTGAACCAAGTTGGATCTCGACGAAAAACGCGCGTGGGGAAACGCATATGTTAGCGCGGCCGGCTCGCGCGGCGTGCGCCGCCCGGCTGCCGGTCCGTCGCCGCCCGGTCGCGCACGCGACGCGGCCGCGAGCTCCCGCGCGCCACGGCGGGCTCGCGAGTCGGGTAAAATGTCGCCGTTCGCGCGGCTTGTCGTCGCCGGTTGCGACCCGTCCGACCCGGCCTGCGCGCGGCTTCTTCGCATGGCACCGCCGCGGCGCACCGGTTCGCGATACGTCGATCGCCGCGCTCCGCTCTTTTTCAATTCGTCTTTCGTCGACGAAAGCAGGAACGCGCGAGCGCCGCCCTGCCCCGTCGTTGAACCCTTCGATTCAGCAACCCGTTCTGCAACCCGGCAGCCCGCGCGGCCGTCGGCAACAAGGATCCTGGCTCATGCATCCCATGCTCAACATCGCTGTCAAGGCCGCGCGCCGCGCCGGACAGATCATCAACCGCGCGTCGCTCGATCTCGACCTCGTGCAGGTGTCGAAGAAGCAGCACAACGATTTCGTGACGGAAGTCGACAAGGCGTCCGAAGCCGCGATCATCGACACGCTGAAGACCGCCTACCCCGACCACGCGATCCTCGCGGAAGAATCGGGCCATTCGGAGAACGAATCCGAATACCAGTGGATCATCGACCCGCTCGACGGCACCACGAATTTCATCCACGGCTTCCAGTACTACTGCGTATCGATCGCGCTCGCGCACAAGGGCGTGGTCACGCAGGCGGTCGTCTACGACCCGACGCGCAACGACCTGTTCACCGCCTCGCGCGGCCGCGGCGCGTTTCTGAACGACCGCCGCATCCGCGTCGGGCGCCGCGACCGCCTCGCCGACGGCCTGATCGGCACGGGCTTTCCGTTCCGCGAAAAAGACGGCCTCGCGGGCTACACCGAACTGTTCGCCGAAATGACGCTCTCCTGCGCCGGCCTGCGCCGCCCGGGCGCGGCCGCGCTCGACCTCGCGAACGTCGCCGCCGGCCGCATGGACGGCTTCTTCGAGCAGGGACTGAACGCATGGGACGTCGCGGCAGGCGGTCTGCTCGTCACCGAAGCGGGCGGCCTGATCGGCAACTACACGGGCGACTCCGACTATCTGCACGTCGGCGAAGTGGTCGCGGGCAATCCGAAGATCTACGCGCAGATGGTGCCGATCCTGTCGAAGTACAGCCGCGTCAAGGCGGGCTGATCCGATACGGCTGCGACACGGCCCGACACTGGCGCAACGAGGCGGCTTCGGCCGCCTTTTCGTTTGCCGGCGCCGCTGCCTGCCGTTTTCCTTTCTCGCGTTTGACAACTGGCACCGCTTACGCCCTCGGGCATGATGAAGAAAGGCTTTTACACAATCATCGCCGCGCAGTTCGTGTCGTCGCTCGCCGACAACGCGCTGCTGATCGCCGCGATCGCGCTGCTGTCGGTGATCCGCTCGGCGCCCTGGGTCACACCGCTGCTGCAGGTGTTCTTCACGATCTCGTACGTCGTGCTCGCGCCGTTCGCCGGCGCGTTCGCGGACGCGCTGCAAAAGCGCCACGTGATGTTCGTGTCGAATGCGATGAAGGCCGTCGGCTGCCTGATGATGATTGCCGGAGTGCATCCGGTCATCGCGTATGGCGTCGTCGGCTTCGGCGCGGCCGTATATTCGCCCGCGAAATACGGAATCCTGACTGAATTGCTGCCGGCCGAAAGACTCGTCGCCGCGAACGCGTGGCTCGAATCGGCGACCGTGCTGTCGACGATCGCGGGCACGATGCTCGGCGGCGCGCTGATCAGCCGGTTCGCCGAGCGCGTCGTCGTGCGTCTGCACGCGCCGATGATCCACTCGGCGGCGGACCTCGCGATGTCGGCGGTAATGCTGACGTACGCGCTCGCGGCGCTGATCAACATCGGCATTCCGGACACCGGCGCGCGTTACCCGAACCAGTTGAAGGAGCCGACGGCGCTCGTCGGCACGTTCGCGCACTGCTTCAGGACGCTGTGGGCCGACCCGCTCGCGCAGATCGCCCTGTGGGTCACCACGCTGATGTGGGGTGCGGCCGTCACGCTGCAATTGCTCGTGCTGCGCTGGGCGGACGTGAACCTCGGGCTCACGCTGTCGAAGGCGGCGGTGATGCAAGGCGTGGCCGGGCTCGGCATCGCGCTCGGCGCGGGCGCGGCGGCCGCGCGCGTGCCGCTGTCGGCGTCGCTGCGCGTGCTCCCGGTCGGCATCGCGTCGGGCATGGTCACGGTGGCGATGGCGTTCTACGGCAATGCGCTGTTCCCGGCCGGCGCCGCGCTTCACTTCGGCTCGCACGCGTTGCCGCTGGTCCTGCTCCTCGCGTATCCGCTGATGGTGCTGCTCGGCTCGCTCGCGGGCTTCTTCATCGTGCCGATGAACGCGCTGCTGCAGCATCGCGGCGCGACGCTGCTGTCGGCCGGCCATTCGATCGCGGTGCAGAACTTCAACCAGAACATCGCGGTGCTGCTGATGCTCGGCAGCTACGCGTTGCTGCTGACCGCGAACATGCCGGTGACGTGGATCATCGTGCTGTTCGGCGTATTCGTCACCGGGATGATCGGGCTCGCGATGCGCCGCAGCGCCGTCAATGCGCGCGCGGTGAATCTGCACGCGCTGATCGACGAGTGAATGCGCCGATGCGCGACCGATGCGCGACGTTAGCCATCCGGATACGCCCCCTGCGGCCGCAATCCACGTAAACTACGGGCTTCGATACCGCGGCGGCGCCGCGCGTGCGGCCAATGCGTGCCGTGTTCGCGCCCGTCGCCCGCCCAGGACTTGCACCATGAACCGAGACTGCATCGCTCGCACGAGCGCCGAACCCCGCCTGGAACGGGACACAAGCGGATGGGATTCAAGCCGATGACGACTACGCTTGCCGACGCTCCGGAAGGCGCGAAGCCCCACACGCCGTACATGCAGCAGTACCTGCGCATCAAGGCCGACCATCCCGATACGCTGCTTTTTTTCCGGATGGGCGACTTCTACGAGCTCTTCTTCGACGACGCCGAAAAAGCGGCCCGCCTGCTCGATCTGACGCTCACGCAGCGCGGCGCGTCCGGCGGCAATCCGATCAAGATGTCGGGCGTCCCGCATCACGCGGTCGAGCAGTATCTGGCGAAGCTCGTGAAGCTCGGCGAGTCGGTCGCGATCTGCGAGCAGATCGGCGACCCGGCCGCGTCGAAGGGGCCGGTCGAGCGCAAGGTCGTGCGCGTCGTCACGCCGGGCACGCTGACCGACGCGGCGCTGCTGTCCGACAAGCGCGATGTCTATCTGATGGCGATCTGCGCCGGACATAACCGGCGCGGCGTCGCGGTCACCGTCGGCCTCGCATGGCTGAACCTCGCGAGCGGCTCGCTGCGGCTCGCGCAAGTCGCGCCCGAGCAGGTCGCGGCCGCATTGGAACGCATCCGGCCCGCCGAAATCCTCGTCGCGGAAATGCCGGGCGAGTCGTCCGGCTGGACGCCGCCGACCGGCTTCGGCGCACTCACGCGCGTACCGGCGTGGCACTTCGACATCGGCTCCGGCACCCAGCGGCTTTGCGATCAGCTCGAAGTCGCGAGCCTCGACGGCTTCGGCGGCGAGACGCTGACGAGCGCGTGCGGCGCCGCGGGCGCGCTGCTGCTGTACGCGGCCGCAACCCAGGGCCAGCAACTGCGTCACGTGCGCAGCCTGAAAGTCGAATACGAATCGGAATACATCGGCCTCGATCCGGCGACGCGCCGCAACCTCGAACTGACCGAGACGCTGCGCGGCACCGACTCGCCTACGCTGTGCTCGCTGCTCGACACCTGCAGCACGACGATGGGCAGCCGTCTGTTGCGTCACTGGCTGCATCACCCGCCGCGCGATGCGTCGATCGCGCAGACGCGCCAGCAGGCGATCGGCGCGCTGCTCGAAGCGCCGCCGCCCGCGACGCTCGATGCGCTGCGCGCCGCACTGCGACAGATCGCCGACGTCGAGCGCATCACCGGGCGACTGGCGTTGCTGTCCGCGCGGCCGCGCGATCTGTCGAGCCTGCGCGACACGTTCGTCGCTTTGCCCACGCTGCGCGACCAGGTCGGTGCGGCGAGCGGCGCCGCAGCCGCCCTCGCGCGGATCTGCGAAGCGCTGGAGCCGCCCGCGGCGTGCGTCGATCTGCTGCAACGGGCGGTCGCGCCGGAGCCGGCCGCGATGGTGCGCGACGGCGGCGTGATCGCGCGCGGCTACGACGCGGAACTCGACGAACTGCGCGACATGTCGGAGAACTGCGGCCAGTTCCTGATCGACCTCGAAACGCGCGAGCGCACGCGGACCGGCATCAACAATCTGCGCGTCGAGTTCAACAAGGTCCATGGTTTCTATATCGAAGTCACACGCGGCCAGACGGACAAGGTGCCGGACGACTACCGGCGCCGCCAGACGCTGAAAAACGCGGAACGCTACATCACGCCGGAACTGAAGGCGTTCGAGGACAAGGCGCTGTCCGCGCAGGAACGCGCGCTGTCGCGCGAGCGCGCGCTGTACGACGCGCTGCTGCAATCGCTGCTGCCGTTCATTCCGGACTGTCAGCGCGTCGCCGCCGCCCTCGCGGAACTGGATTTGCTCGCGGCGTTCGCCGAGCGCGCGCGGGCACTCGACTGGAACGCCCCGACGTTCTCGGAAGCCGCGGGCATCGACATCGAACAGGGCCGTCATCCGGTCGTCGAAGCACAGGTCGAGCAATTCATTGCGAACGACTGCAAGCTGAACGCCGAGCGCAAGCTGCTGCTCATCACCGGCCCGAACATGGGCGGTAAATCGACGTTCATGCGGCAAACCGCGCTGATCGCGCTGCTCGCCTACGTCGGCAGCTACGTGCCGGCGAAGCGTGCGTGCTTCGGTCCGATCGACCGGATCTTCACGCGCATCGGCGCCGCCGACGACCTCGCGGGCGGACGCTCGACGTTCATGGTCGAGATGACCGAGGCCGCGGCCATCCTGAACGACGCGACGCCGCAAAGCCTCGTGCTGATGGACGAAATCGGACGCGGCACGTCGACGTTCGACGGCCTCGCGCTCGCGTGGGCGATCGCGCGGCATCTGCTCGCGCACAACGGCTGCCATACGCTGTTCGCGACGCATTACTTCGAGCTCACGCAACTGCCGGCCGAGTTTGCGCAGGCGGCGAACGTGCATCTGTCGGCCGTCGAGCATGGACACGGGATCGTGTTCCTGCACGCGGTGAACGAGGGTCCCGCCAATCAGAGCTACGGTCTGCAGGTCGCGCAGCTCGCGGGTGTGCCGGCCGCCGTGATCCGCGCGGCGCGCAAGCATCTCGTGCATCTCGAACAGCAATCGGCCGGGCAGCCGGCGCCGCAGCTCGACTTGTTCGCCGCGCCGTCCGACGACGCATTCATCGAGGACGCCCGCGAGCTTCAGCCGGCAGACCCGGCTGCGGAGAAAGTGGCCGAAAAGCTGCGCGCGCTGGACCCGAATGAATTGCGTCCGCGCGACGCGCTCGATCTGCTTTATGAACTGCATGAACTGGCGACCGCGCCGGACGCGAAGCACTGAGCGCCGCAACGGCGCTCGCGTCTCGCATCGCGCGCTGGCGGCGATGCTCGCGCTCGCGCTCGCGGCCGTTTCGCCCGCTGCGATGGCGGGCGAATCGTCGCGCTTCGCGTTCGCGGTGATCGGCGACGCATTCGGCCCATCGTCCGCCGGCGATGCCGCCGGGCAAAAGCTGATCGACGCGATCAGCCGCGACCCGAGCGTCACGTTCGTCGTCTACAACGGCAACCTGAAAAGCGCGAGCGAGCCGTGCAGCGACGCGCTATATGCGCGACGCGAGACGCTTCTCGGCACGTCGCGCCCCGCGCTGATCTTCGTGCCGGGCCAGCACGACTGGGTCACCTGCTCGACGGCCGGCCCCGGCGGCTATGATCCAGGCGAACGGCTCGATCAGTTGCGGCAGACGATTTTTTCAGACCCGTCATCGCTCGGACAGAACCCGTTGCCGCTCACACGCGAAAGCGAAGTGCCGCGCTTTCGTCCGTATCGCGAAAACGTGCGCTGGCAGCTCGACGGCACGGTGTTCGTCGCGCTGAACGTGCCGGACGGCAACAACCATTACCTGAACGCGGGCGGGCGCAACGGCGAGTTCGAGGATCGCGTGATCGCCAACGGCTTCTGGCTCGAACATGCAGCGGAATACGCGAAGCGGCGCAACGCGCGCGCGATCGTGATTTTCGTGGAGGGTAATCCGTGGGGAGCCGAGCGGCGCGAGCGCGCCGATCGCTTCGCCTGGCTGCGTTTCGCGCATCGTCCGCGCGACGGCTATATCGAATTCAGGAAGAGCCTTGCGAAGCTCGCGCAGACCTTTCACGGCCCCGTGCTGATCGTCCACGAAGACGATGCAAAGCTCGCGCGCGGCTTCGAAATCGATCAGCCGCTGCGCAACGAAAAAGGCGCAACGATCACGAACGTCACGCGCATCGCGGTCGCATTACGCGACCCCGCCACGCAGTGGCTGCACGTCGACGCCGATATGGGAAGACGTCCGCCTTTGCGACTCGCCGTGCGCGACGTCCCGAAATATCTGCCGCCGCTGCCGCCGACACAACCGCAGCCGCCGCGCGACGGAGAGTCGCCCGCGCTGCCAGACATGCCGGAAATTTCGTCGATGCCTGACGTAACGGAGATTCCCGCGACGCCGCCGTCATCACCGCCGGCACCGCAGTATCAGACGGTGCCCGGAGGATCGGCGCCGACAACGAGCGGGCCGCTGCCCGCGGTGCCGCCGGGTGCCGGGGCCGTCTACCGGAATTAGTGAATCAGGGAATTAGTGCAGCGTGGGTTTCGACGGTTCGTCTTCGCCGTCGTCGTCTTCATCTTCGTCTACGACTTCGAGACCATCGGCGCCGTGAGCATGCTCGTGCTCGATCTCGTCTTCGGTTGCCTGACGCACTTCCTTGACCGTCAGCGCAAAGCGCAGCGCCATGCCCGCGAGCGGATGATTGCCGTCGAGCACGACCTTGTCTTCGGCGACGTCGGTCACCGTGTAGATCAGCGTGTCGACGTCTTCGTCGCCCTCTTCGGGCGTGCCTTCGAACTGCATGCCGATTTCGAGCGGTTCGGGAAAGCGGCTGCGCGGTTCGATCTTCACGAGTTCGGGATCGTACTCGCCGAATGCGTCTTGAGGCTCAAGCTGGATCTGGGTCTCGAAGCCCGGCTCCTTGCCGTCAAGCACTTCCTCGATCTTGGGGAACGTGCCATCATAGCCGCCGTGCAGATAGACCATCGGCTCGTCGCTTTCTTCAATCAGGTTGCCCTGCGCATCCGATAGCTTGTAAGCGACCGACACGACGGTGTCCTTTGCGATTTTCATTCGATCCTCCAGAATACAACTGCCATTATACGATGCCGAAGCGGTCCTCTGAGCATCCGGCAGGCGCGCGTCCCAGGCGCTCGCCAACGCCGCCACGCGTTGCCGCCTCCGGAACACGCCCTCGCACACAAGCGTCTACGCACATGGATTCCAGCGCGTCACCACGCCCCGCTCCCGATGTCCCGACGCCTTTGCTCGGCGGCCTCACGCCGAACCAGTTCATGCGTCGATACTGGCAGAAAAAGCCGCTGTTGATCCGGCAGGCGATGCCCGGTGTCACGCCCCCGCTGTCGCGCGACGAACTGTTCGCACTGGCCGACGACGACGATGTCGAATCGCGGCTCATCACGCACTTTCGCCGGCGCTGGTCGCTCGAGCATGGGCCGTTTGCAGCAGACGAATTGCCATCGCCGGCCACGCGGCGCTGGACGTTGCTCGTGCAAGGCGTCGATCTGCATGACGATCGCGCGCGCACGCTGCTCGAACGTTTTCGCTTCGCGCCGGACGCGCGGCTCGACGATCTGATGATTTCGTATGCGTCCGATGGCGGCGGCGTCGGTCCGCACTTCGACTCGTACGACGTGTTCTTGCTGCAGGTGCACGGCAAGCGGCGCTGGCGCTTCGGCGCGCAGCGCGACCTCGCGTTGCAGGAAGGGTTGCCGCTGAAAGTGCTTGCTAACTTCGAGCCGGAAGAGGAATGGGTGCTGGAGCCAGGCGACATGTTGTATCTGCCCCCGCACATCGCGCACGACGGTATCGCGGAAAGCGAATGCATGACGTGCTCGATCGGCTTTCGCTCGCCGTCGACCGCTGAATTGACGGGCCAGTTCCTGTACTACCTCGCCGAGCGCGGCGCGGCCTCGGCAAGCAACCAGGCGGCCGAGGCGCTCTATCGCGACCCGCAGCAACCGGCCGTCGCCCGACCGGCGCAATTGCCGCCGGCGCTCGTCGAACGGGTCGGCGCATTGCTTGCGAAAGTGCGCTGGAGCGAAGCGGACGTGTCGTCATTCGTCGGCACGTGGCTGAGCGAGCCAAAATCGAACGTCGTTTTCGATCCGCCGCAACGACCGCTCGATGAAGCGCGATTCATCGAACAAACAATTAAACACGGTTTCGCACTCGACCGCAGGACGATCCTGCTTTACGATTCGCGCTCGTATTTTCTGAACGGGGAACAGCACTTGCTCGCTAGCGCGAGAAAGTGGCTGCCGGCGCTGGCCGATGACCGCCGTATGGGGGGGAAACGGTTTGTAACACTCTCACACGATTCGTCGGTGACAGCGTTACTTCACGAGTGGTATTGTGCGGGCTGGATACGGGTCGGACCGCTCACTCAGGCGCTGCCCACGGTTAATCCGTACTAATATAGCGCCTGTATGAGAAAGACAACGTATTGTCCCCGGATTTGTCGACGGTCGATACGAAAGTGCATATAATTTCCGGCCAAGCCGTAGGGAAGATTCACGCTGTTGCAGTGCATCTCCACCAGCGGCTAAGGTCGGTGTTGGAGCACATTACCGGTATTATTTGCGCTGTTGCTTACCTTTAACCATAAAAGGACGTGATCATGAAGAAATCCCTGCTCGTAGCATCCCTGTTGGCAGCTGTGGCACTGGCTGCGTGCAACAAGAGCAACGACCAATCGTCGGCTGCTCCTGCTGATGCTGCGTCCCCGGCAGCTGCTGCGTCGCCGGCTGAGGCTGCATCGCCGGCCGAAGCGGCATCGCCGGCTGAGGCTGCATCCCCGGCAGAAGCCGCTTCGCCGGCTGAAGCTGCATCGCCGGCAGAAGCCGCTTCGCCGGCAGCTGGCGCAAGCCAGTAAGCTGCCCTCGCTGACGTTGCAGCGGCTCGCGCCGCATCGACCAACGTCTTTCGCGAGAAGCCGGGAGGCTAGTCAAACGACGGCCTCCGGCAAAGAACGCAAAAAAGCCACGAATCTCCTTTCGTGGCTTTTTTGTTTCGATCTGTCGTGCCGAATCTCTTTGACTCGGCACAACGAAAGCTGCATTTAACGGCGTTCTGCAGAGTCCTCGAAGAACGCCTTCACAACGTCGATCTCACGCGTGCGCCTGAACGGCGGCAGGCTTTGCCAGATCCGCCGTCCGTATGGTTTGTCGACGAGACGTGTGTCGCAGATCATCAATACGCCGCGATCGGTTTCCGCGCGAATCAATCGCCCTGCGCCCTGTTTCAGCGTGATCACGGCCTGCGGCAACTGATGTACGGCGAACGGGCTCAAACCCTTCTTCGTCAGTGCATCGAGGCGCGCGGAGAGCACCGGGTCGTCAGGCGGCGCAAACGGCAGCTTGTCGATCACGACGAGCGATAGCGCGTCGCCGCGCACATCGACCCCTTCCCAGAAGCTCTGACTGCCAACCAGAATCGCATTGCCATACGCGCGAAAACGCTCGAGCAACTCGGTGCGGCTCGCGTCGCCCTGCACGAGCAACGGCGTGTTCCAGCCGCGCGCGTCGATCGTATCGCGCAGCTTCGCAGCGATGCGATCGACCGCGCGCAGCGTCGTGCACAGCATGAATACGCCGCCGCCCGACGCCTCGATGGCCGGCAACGCGGCTTCGAACACCGCGTCGGTAAACTGCGGCGACGACGGCTGCGGCAAGTTGCGCGGCACATAAAGCAGCCCCTGCGACGGATAGTCGAACGGGCTCGGCAGCGTCATCGAGCGGCGCGAGCTGAGTCCCATCTGCGCCGCGTAGTGCGTGAAGTCGCCGCGCACGGAAAGCGTCGCCGACGTGAAGATCCACGTGCGCGGCACGCCCGCGCGCTGCTTCGCGAAAATGGGCGCGACGGACAGCGGCGTTTCGTGCAGCTGCACCGTGTGCGAGAACACTTCGACCCAGCGCACCTTTTCGTCGTCGGCGGCGGAATCGGGCGCGCTGTCGTCGGTCTTCTGTGTGTTTGCGGCGGCGCGCGGCGGCGCTTCGTCAGGATGCTGGGCCCATCCTGCAAGCACGCCCTGCAGTTCGCGCGCGCGACGCAAACAGGCGCCGAGCGATTCCGCGCGCTCGGCCTGGTTCGCGAGCGCGTTCGTCAGCGCGCCGAGTTCGGTCTGCAACGCGTCGAGCGCATCGAACAGCGGATGATCGACGGGCAGTTGCGCGACCGACAATCGCAGCGAGTCCTCCTTGAACGCGAGCCGTACGTCGCGCGCCGCGCGCTCGAGCGTCGCGCCGAGCTTCACCCATTCGACCGCATCGCGCGCGTGGCTCAAGCCCTCGGCGACGCTGTCGCGCGCCAGCTCGAGGAACTGCGCGGTAGACAGCGTCTCGCCGAAAAACAGCGTCGCGGTTTCCGGCAACTGGTGCGCCTCGTCGAAGATGATCGTGTTCGCGCTCGGCAGCAGTTCGGCCATGCCGGTATCGCGCAGCATGATGTCGGCGAAGAACAGGTGGTGATTGACGACGACGATGTCGGCCTGCTGCGCCTCGCGTCGCGCCTGCATCACGAAGCAGTCCTTGTAATGCGGACACTCCTGGCCGAGACAGTTGTCGCGCGTCGACGTGACCATCGACCACACCGCGGCCGTTTCCGGCACGCTCGCGAGTTCGGCCTTGTCGCCGGAGCGCGTGATCTTCGCGAAGCGCACGATCTCCTGCAGATACGACGTCTCCTGCCGCGACGGCAGACGGCCGTTGTCGGCGGCCCGTTGCAGGTAGTAGTGGCACAGATAGTTCGAGCGTCCCTTCAGCATCGCGACGGTCACCGGCACGGCGAGCGCGTCGCGCACGGTCGGGATGTCGCGCTGGAACAGCTGATCCTGCAGATGCTTCGTGCCGGTCGAGACGATCACCTTGCCGCCCCACAGCATCGCGGGCACGAGGTACGCGTATGTCTTGCCGGTGCCGGTGCCGGCCTCGACGATCAGTGTGTTGTCGCCATTCTGGATCGCGTCCGGTTCGGTCCCGGCGCCGGTCGACGACTTTGCGTCACCCCGGCCGAGTCGACGCGCCGGACGGGCCTGCGCATCGAACATCGCCGGCTCCGGCAGCGCCTGCGCGGCCGCCTCCATCGCGGCCGCTACCGCGCGCGCCATTTCGACTTGTGCAGCACGCGGGCGATAGCCGTCGATCTCGCGCGCGAGCAAGCCGTCGGCGGCGAACATCTCGTCGAGTTCGGCGGCGCGGCGCGGGCTCAGCGCGGGCGGCGCGTCAGCGAGGCCCGTGGCGCGCGCGTCGCCATCCGGCGCGTCGCTTTCGGGCTCGCGCCGGGATCGGGAAACGGACGTTGAATTCAAGGCAAGCGGTTCCTGCTGGGTCCAACGGGCACGGCTCGCTGGTCGCCGCGCCCCGCAGCCTGCCGGGACGCGGAATCAGGCTCGCCCGTCCGCTGTCTTCGTTGAATCGGGGTCAAGCTGCAACTGCAGAAGGATGATGTTGTCCTTCACCTTCAGCTTGCGCTTCTTCAGCCGTTGCAGTTCGAGTTCGCTAGTGCCGGGTGTTGCGGCCATCCGGTCTATCAGACGGTCCAGATCGCCGTGTTCGGACTCCAGTTGCAGAATCCGGTCACGCAGGACCGCGGACTTCACTTCACGATGCTCGCGCATGCTCGCCTCCTCTTGCTGGTTGGCGCGACACGCGATGAGCGCCGCGCCCGAGGTTGCTGGACGGCTCGGAGCGCTACTGGCCCTGCTGTTGCTGCTGCTGGGCCTTCTGTTGCTGCTCCTGTTGCTGCTGCTTTTGCTGCGCCTTCTCGGCGGCCTGCCGCTGGCGCTCTTCGACGTCGGCCTTGTGCTTCGCCGCGTCTTCCTGTTTCTGCTGATAGTGCGCGGCGCGCTCTTCGCGCTCCTGTTCTTTCTGCGCACCCTGCGCGCGCGCGTCGTTCAACTGGCGCTGGAAATCGGCCTGCTTCTGGTCGTAAGCGGCCTGACTGGACACGCGCTGCTGCGCATTCGGCCCGCGCTGGGCTTCGTCGAGCACATGCTGGCGCTGCTTCGCTTCGTACGCCTGTTCGTTCGCGGCGCGCTGCGGCGCTTCGGCCGTGCGCTGCGCCTCGTCGAGCGCGTGTTGCTGCTGCTTCTGCTGATACGCCTGTTCGCTGCGCGCTTCGTCGGCGGCGCGCTGCGGCGCCTGCGCGTCGTCCTGCGCGCGCTGCAGTGCCGCCTGCTCGTCGCGCTGGCGCGCGCGCTGCGCGCGCTGTTCGTCGTCGAGCGCCAACTGTTTGCTCCGGATGTCGGCCCGTTCCGCCCGCCACTGGTCCCGCGCGTTGCTGAGGCAATGATTCACGAAGAACCGGCTGTAGCAGTTGTGCTGCGCAACCGCGTAGCGATAGTCGTTTTCCGCGCTGCGCCGGTCCAGCACGGTCTGCCGCGCGGCGAAGCCGCTGGCCGGCTGTGCGGCGCCCGTCTGGGGGCCGGACTGCGGGGCCGACTGCGAATCAGATTGCGGGCCCGACACCGCGGTCGCCCCGCTCGGCTGCGCGAATGCCGTGCCACTGAGCGCGCCGAATGCGGCGACAACGAACGCCGCACGAGCGGCGATCCTCAGCCGGGCGAGCACGCGCACGCGAGGCCGGATCGGGGAAAAACGGGGGATCGTCAACGTAGTCGGGAAGCGGCGGAACATGGGCGAATTCTAACACCCCACGGGTTGAGGGCCCCGCCATTTATGGCAAAATGCCCGGCTCCAGTGGCCGGCCGGCGCGCCCCGCCGCCGCGCGGCTTTGGGATTGAAACCGATCTTCGCAGGAAACCAGAGACCCCATGACGGACACCGTAGCACTCAAGATCGTAGGGCGCATCGCCACCGAACTGGCCGTGCAGCCGCGCCAGGTGGCAGCGGCCGTGCAACTTCTCGACGAAGGCGCGACCGTTCCGTTCATCGCCCGTTACCGCAAGGAAGTCACCGGCAATCTCGACGACACGCAATTGCGCAATCTCGAAGAACGGCTGCTGTATCTGCGCGAGCTCGAAGAGCGGCGCGCTGCGATCCTTACAAGCATCGACGAACAGGGCAAGCTCACCGACGAGCTGCGCACCGCGATCGAATCCGCCGACAGCAAGCAGGTGCTCGAAGACCTGTACCTGCCCTACAAGCCGAAGCGCCGCACGCGCGCGCAGATCGCCCGCGAAGCCGGGCTCGAGCCGCTCGCGCTCGCGCTGCTCGCGAATCCGCTGCTCGACCCGCAAACCGAGGCCGCGCAGTATGTCGATGCCGACAAGGGCGTCGCCGACACGAAGGCCGCGCTCGATGGCGCACGCGACATCCTGTGCGAGAAGTTCGGCGAGACGGCCGAGCTGCTCGGCAAGCTGCGCGATTATCTGCACAACCAGGGAGTGGTCGCGTCGAGCGTCGTCGAAGGCAAGGAAGGCGACGAAGGCGAGAAATTCCGCGACTACTACGACTATTCGGAAACGATCAAGACGGTGCCGTCGCATCGCGCGCTCGCGCTCTTTCGCGGCCGCAACGCCGGCGTGCTGACCGTGAAGCTCGGTCTTGGCGAGGAGCTCGACGCGCAGGTGCCGCATCCGGGCGAAGCGACGATCGCGCGCCACTTCGGCATCGCGAATCAGGGACGGCCCGCGGACAAGTGGCTGTCCGACGTCTGCCGCTGGTGCTGGCGCGTGAAGGTGCAGCCGCATCTGGAAAACGAATTGCTGACGAACCTGCGCGAGCAGGCTGAAACCGAGGCGATCCGTGTGTTCGCACGCAACCTGAAGGACCTGCTGCTCGCCGCACCCGCAGGCCCGAAGGCCGTGATCGGGCTCGACCCCGGTCTTCGGACCGGCGTGAAGGTAGCGGTCGTCGATCGCACCGGCAAGCTGCTCGCGACCGACACGATCTACCCGCACGAGCCGCGCCGCGACTGGGACGGCTCGCTTGCGAAGCTCGCGCGGATCGCCGCGCAGACGCAGGCCGAGCTGATCAGCATCGGCAACGGCACCGCGTCGCGCGAAACCGACAAGCTCGCGAGCGAGCTGATCGCAAAGCATCCGGAGCTGAAGCTGCAGAAGATCGTCGTGTCCGAAGCGGGCGCGTCGGTTTATTCGGCATCCGAACTGGCTGCGAAGGAATTTCCGGAACTCGACGTGTCGCTGCGCGGCGCGGTATCGATCGCGCGCCGCCTGCAGGACCCGCTCGCGGAACTCGTGAAGATCGAGCCGAAGGCGATCGGCGTCGGCCAGTATCAGCACGACGTGAACCAGCGCGAACTCGCGCGCTCGCTCGACGCCGTCGTCGAAGACTGCGTGAACGCGGTCGGCGTCGATGCGAATACCGCATCGGTCGCGCTGCTCGCGCGCGTGTCGGGCCTCAATGCGACGCTCGCCCGCAACATCGTCGACTATCGCGATGCGAACGGCGCATTCCCGTCGCGCGATCATCTGCGCAAAGTGCCGCGCCTCGGCGACAAGACGTTCGAGCAGGCCGCCGGCTTCCTGCGCATCAACGGCGGTGAGAACCCGCTCGACCGCTCGTCGGTGCACCCGGAAGCGTATCCGGTCGTCGAGCGGATTCTCGCGAAGATCAGCCGCCCGATCGGCGACGTGCTCGGCCATCGCGAAGCGCTCGCAGGCCTTTCGCCGGCCGAGTTCGTCGACGAACGTTTCGGGCTGCCGACCGTGCGCGACATCCTGTCGGAACTCGAAAAGCCGGGCCGCGATCCGCGCCCCGAGTTCAAGACCGCGACGTTCCGCGAAGGCGTCGAGAAAGTGTCGGACCTCGTGCCCGGCATGCTGCTCGAAGGCGTCGTGACGAACGTCGCGGCGTTCGGCGCGTTCGTCGATGTCGGCGTGCATCAGGACGGGCTCGTTCACGTGTCCGCGATGTCGACGAAATTCATCAAGGATCCTCACGAAGTCGTGAAGGCGGGCCAGGTCGTCAAGGTCAAGGTCCTCGACGTCGACGTGAAGCGCCAGCGCATCGCGCTGACGATGCGTCTCGACGACGATCCCGCGAGCGCCGTGCAACGCAGCGGCGGCAATGCGCAGAACGGCGCGCAGAACCGCAACGGCGGCGGCGCTCGCCAGCCGCAGCGCTCGCGCGACGCGGAACCGGCCGGCGCGATGGCGGCCGCGTTCGCGAAGCTCAAGCAACGCTGATTCCCGCATCGGCGGGCTCTTCAGGCAAAAAAATCGGCGCCCTCGGCGCCGATTTTTTATCGCTAAACCAACCCGCGTTGCAGGCTCAAATTTCGATCTTCGTCCCGAGTTCGACCACGCGATTGGCCGGAATGCTGAAGAAGTCGGTCGGTTTCGCGGAATTCTGGTGCATCCACGCGAACACCCGCTCGCGCCAGATCGACATGCCCGGCAACTGCGTCGGCACGACTGTCTCGCGTGCGATGAAGAACGACGTGTCCATCATCTCGAACGCCATGTCGTGCTCGCGGCCCACCTGATCCAGCACGGCCTTCACGTCCGGCGTTTCGTTGAAACCATACGCCGCCCTCACGAGATACAGGCCGCCGCCGAAGTCCTGCATCGTCACGCGCTCCGCGTCGTGCACGTACGGTACGTCGCGGATCGTGAACGTCATGAAGATCGTCCGCTCGTGCAGCACCTTGTTGTGTTTCAGGTTGTGCAGCAGGCTCACCGGCACCATTGCGTCGCTGCCCGTCAGATAGATCGCGGTGCCCGACACGCGATGCGGCGGATGCGCGAGCAGCCCCTGCAGGAACGGCATCAGCGGGATGCCGTCAGCGGCGGTGCGGTCCTTCACGATCATGCGCCCCTTGTACCAGGTCAGCAGCAGGAAGAATAGAAGACCGCCGATACCGAGCGGCAGCCAGCCGCCCTCCGCCACCTTCAGCAGGTTCGCGCCGAAGAAGCCGAGGTCGACGATCAGGAAGCCCCCGATGATCACGCCGACGAGCAGCTTGTTCCACTTCCACACCTTCACCATCACGACGCACGCGAGCACCGTCGTGATCACCATCGTCGCCGTCACCGCGATGCCGTACGCGGCGGCGAGGTTATCCGAACTCCGGAAGCCGAGCACGATGCAAAGAATGATGAACAGCAGCATCCAGTTGACGACCGGCACGTAGATCTGCCCGATCGCGAGATCGGACGTGTGCAGCACCTTCATCCGCGGCACGTAGCCGAGCAGGATGGCCTGGCTCGTCAGCGAGTACGCGCCGGAAATCACCGCCTGCGACGCGATCACCGTGGCGACCGTCGACAGCACGACGAGCGGCAGCAGCGCCCAGTCCGGCGCGAGCAGGAAGAACGGGTTTTCGATCGCGCCATGATCGTGCATCAGCAGCGCGCCCTGGCCGAAGTAGTTGAGCACCAGCGACGGCATCACGAGCACATACCACGCGATGCGGATCGGCCGCGCGCCGAAGTGGCCCATGTCGGCATACAGCGCTTCGGCGCCGGTCAGCACCAGCACGACCGAACCGAGCACCACATACGCCTGCAGCAGGTGCGCGGCCATGAACGAGAACGCGTAGTACGGATTGAGCGCCGCGATGACGCCGGGAGACTGCACGATATGCGAGACGCCGAGCACCGCGAGCGTGATGAACCACACCACCATGATCGGCCCGAAGAGACGCCCGACGAGCGCCGTGCCGTGGCGCTGGATCCAGAACAGCGCGACGAGGATCACCATCGTCAGCGGCAACACCAGATGCGAGAGTTTCGGCGCCGCGATCTGGAGACCTTCGACCGCCGAGATCACGGAGATCGCGGGGGTGATCACTGCGTCGCCGTAGAACATGCATGCGCCGAAGATACCGAGTGCGGTGAGCACCGCCGCCGCCTTCGTCGTGCGGTTGAACGAACGCAGCGACAGCGCCATCAGCGCGAGCACGCCGCCTTCGCCGTCGTTGTCCGCGCGCATCACGAACAGCACGTACTTGATGCTGACGACGATCACGATCGCCCAGAACAACAGCGAAATGACGCCGAGAATCGACGTATCGGTGAGCGGAATTCCGTGCGACGGACTGAATGCCTCTTTCAGCGAATACAGCGGGCTGGTACCGATGTCTCCAAAAACCACCCCGATCGCGGCCATGGCGAGCGAAGGCAGCGGCTGCTTTGCCACGTGTGTGCTAGTTGTCATATACGCGGAAATCCGTTCTGCGAGCGGAAAAAACGAGCGCCATTCTAAACCGGACGGGCCTGCCGGCCCCGCGCGATCGTTGTGACCGCGCCACTTCCGGCTCGCGTTTCCGCGAAGTTTAGCATTGGCCTATGTCGGCGTCTGCGCTGTGCGCCGCGCCGCTGCCACGGCCCGCGTGCATAAAAAAACGGAGCCCTGACGGCTCCGCTTTTCGTTGACGATTACGCCTGCGCGTCGGGCTCCGCCGACTGGCGGCCGCGCTTGATCCACGCGCCGAGATTGTGCGGACGCACCGTGTCCCATTCCTCGAACGGCTGATGGATCCACGGATTGGTGGGCAGATACTGCACGAAGTAGTCCGGCTTCACCTTCGAGCAGCCCTTGTACCACAGCACCGCCGAGCGCACGCCGGTCACCGCCGGATAGCGCTCCTTCAGATGCTGCTGCACGCGCGCGAGCGTGATCCCCGAATCGACGAGATCGTCGACGAGCAGCACGTTGCCGGACAGCTCACCGCGCGTCATCGTGATGTACTGGGCGATGTCGAGCTCGCCCTGCTGCGTGCCGGCCGCTTCGCGATACGAACTCGTTGCGAGAATCGCGAGCGGCAGATCGTAGATGCGCGACAGCTGGTCGCCGACACGAAGACCGCCGCGCGCGAGGCACAGGATCTTGTCAAACTTCCAGCCGGAATCGTGCACCTTCAGCGCGAGCAGTTCGATCAGCCGGTGGTACTCGTCCCAGCCGACCCACAGATGCCTGTCGTCGTTGCGCGGATCCGTCATCTCGATCATCGCGATACCCCGCCCCTCAGACCTTGAACGGGTGACGCAGCAGGATCGTCTCGTCGCGGTCCGGACCGGTCGACACCATGTCGATCGGCACGCCGGCCACATCCTGCACGCGCGCGAGATACGCCTGTGCGCTCTTCGGCAGCGCATCCCACTGCGTGATGCCGATCGTGCTTTCCTTCCAGCCGGCAAACGTCTCGTACACCGGCTCGCACGCGGCGACGAGCGACGCGCCGCGCGGCAGGATGTCGACGTCCCTGCCGTCGACCTTGTAGCCGACGCACAGCTTGACTTCGTCGAGACCATCGAGCACGTCGAGCTTCGTGATGCACAGACCGCTCACGCCGTTGATCTGGATCGAGCGACGCAGCGCGGCCGCATCGAGCCAGCCGGTGCGGCGCGGACGGCCCGTGACCGAACCGAATTCCTTGCCGACGTTCGCGAGCGTCACGCCGACCTGCTCCTGGCGCGTGGGATTGTCCGCGTCGTACAGTTCGCTCGGGAACGGGCCCGAGCCGACGCGCGTGCAGTATGCCTTCGTGATGCCGAGGATGTAATTCAGCTGCTGCGGACCGACGCCCGCACCCGCCGATGCCGCGCCCGCCACGCAGTTGCTCGACGTGACGAACGGATAGGTGCCGTGATCGATGTCGAGCAGCGTGCCCTGTGCGCCTTCGAACAGCAGATTGCCGCCCGCGCGGTTCACGTCGTAGAGACGACGCGACACGTCGGCGACCATCGGCTTCAGACGATCTGCGTAGCCGAGCATCGTGTCGAGCGTCTGCTGGAAATCGACCGGCGCCGCGCCGAGATACTGCGTGAGCACGAAGTTATGGAAGTCGAGGTTGTCGCGCAGACGGTCGGCGAACGCGGCCGGCTCGAACAGATCCTGCACGCGCAGACCGCGACGGCCGACCTTGTCTTCATAGGCCGGGCCGATGCCGCGGCCGGTCGTGCCGATCTTGCCCGCGCCGCGCTTCGCTTCGCGCGCCTGGTCGATTGCGATGTGATACGGCAGGATCAGCGTCGTCGCTTCGGAGATGAACAGACGCTTCTGAACGTCGATGCCGACGCTTTCGAGTTCGCCGATTTCCTTGAACAGGGCCTCGGGCGACAGCACCACGCCGTTGCCGATGTAGCAGGCGACGCCTGCGCGCATGATGCCCGACGGGATCAGCCGCAGAATGGTTTTCTTGCCGCCGATGATGAGCGTGTGACCGGCATTATGACCACCCTGGAAGCGCACGACGCCCTCGGCGTGGTCCGTCAGCCAGTCGACGATCTTGCCCTTGCCCTCATCACCCCACTGGGTCCCCACGACGACGACGTTGCGTCCGGGGTTCACATTCACTGCGCTGGCAGACATGTTGTTTCGTAAGCTGGTTAAAAACGTATTCTACCTATGTTCGCGGAACCTTCCGAATTTTTCCGTTTCCGCTCAA
>DATJJN010000036.1:0-34588 GCA_035492135.1 Paraburkholderia sp.
TTCATCGAGAAGGCAACGCGCGCGGGTGTGCGTCGCGTGTTCATCGGGCTTGAGAACATCAACCCCGAGAATCTGATCGCCGCCAAGAAGCGGCAGAACAAGATCACCGAGTACCGCGCGATGCTGCAGAAGTGGCGCGCCAACGGTGCGATTACCTACGCTGGCTATATCATCGGATTCCCGGCGGACACGAAAGAATCGATCCTGCGCGACATCGAGATCATCAAGCGTGAACTGCCAATCGACATTCTCGAATTCTTCATGCTCACGCCGCTTCCGGGCTCCGAGGATCATCAGACGATGGTAAGAAACGGTGAATGGATGGACCCGGACATCAACAAATACGATACCAACCACCGGGTCACGCATCACCCGAAAATGTCGGACGCTGAATGGGAAGAAGCGTATCGGTGCGCGTGGAGCGCTTTCTACTCGTACGAGCACATCCGCACGATCGTCAAGCGGGCAGCGCAAATCCCGAACGGCCGACCGAAGACGATCATGCGCACGATCGCCTGGTTCAGTCTGATGATCGAACACGAGGGTGTGCATCCGCTCGAAGGGGGAGCCCTGCGAATGAAACACCGCCGTGACCGCCGTTGGGGGCTACCGCTCGAATCGCCGCTTCTTTTCTATCCGCGCTATTGGAGTGAGACCGTTGTCAAGTTGGCAAAGTATCTGCGCTTCTATCTCAGGACCGAGGCTGTCCTCAGGGAAGTCATGAAGGCACCGGAACGTTACGCCTACACGGATACCGCCATCACGCCGCTGCAGGAAGAAGAGTTCGAGCAGCTTGGACTCTTTCACGCCACGAGCGGCGGCGAGGCAGCGTTGGCTGTCCACCACCGGCGTATTGCCATCCGGTCATCGCACTCATCTGCAGCGTGATATCGTCGAAAGTGTCGTCCACTTTTCCGGGTACACATGCGACACGAAACAGTAGATCACTCTCGTCGCGGTAATAGCACGGACGACTGGTGTGTGTTGGCATAGGTGGACGGTCTGGCAGATCGAATTCGATAGCCGCTTTCAAACGGGGATACTGCCCGACTATGCGCTTACTTCCATCTCCCGAACTGTTTGAATGATCCTCGTCTTCATACGGAAGAACATTTCGCTGTCCCTCAATGCCAGTGTGCGGGCAGCACCCAGGTGAGCAGTGACATCGATGTCCTCGATGATGCGCGCAGGACGCCGTGAAAACATGATGATCCTGTCGGCCAGGAAAACGGCTTCTTCCACGTCGTGAGTCACGAAAATGACGGTGCGCGACTCTTCGCTCTGGATGCGGCGCAGTTCGACTTGAAGCTGCTCGCGCCGCTGCGCGTCGAGCGCGCCGAAAGGTTCGTCCATCAGCAAGACCTCCGAACCGGCCGCCAGCGTGCGCGCGATAGCGACGCGCTGGCGCATGCCACCTGATATCCGGTTAGGGTAAGTGTCCGCGAACTCATGAAGCCCGACGAGGCGAAGATAGTGATCGGCGCGGCGGCGCTTTTCCTTTTTGGAGAGGTCGGGTCTGTACCGCATGCCGAACGCAACATTCTGGCCGACCGTCAGCCATGGAAACGACGAGTACGACTGGAATACCATGCCGCGCCGCTGATCCGGCTTGCCGACCGGTTCGCCCTCAAGGCGGATCTCACCCGTGCTCGGCGTATCGAGCCCCCCCGACATGCGCATCAGGGTCGTCTTCCCACACCCGGAGGGACCAAGAAACACGACGAACTGATTGCGTGGAACAGTCAGATGGAAGGGTGTATCGACGACCGGCAATCCGCCGAAGCGTTTGGTGACGCCATCGAAAACAAGGTATTCGGTGGTTCGGATATTCATCAGTCAGTGGTCTTGAGGTAACCGAATACGCGTCGGTGCAGCGCACGAATTAGTTGGTCGCTGACGAGCCCGATCAGGCCGATCACGAACACGCCGGCCATCACGCGGTCGGTCTGCATGTAGCGGCGCGCATTCCAGATCACAAAGCCGAGGCCGCTGTCGGACGCGACGATTTCCGCGATGATCAGGTAGGTCCAGCACCACCCCAGCGTGATGCGCAGGTTGTCGACGAGATTCGGCAGCATCGCTCGCCAGGCGACATCCGCGAGAATCTGGAAAGGACGCGCGCCCAGCGTTCGGGCAATCTCGATGTACTCGTTCGGGACGCGATTGGCGTCGTCCACCACCAGCAATACGAGCTGGAAGAACGTGCCGAGCCAGAGCAGGAATATCTTGGTTTCCTCCCCCACCCCGAACCAGATGATGCTGATCGGCACGAGCGCGGGCGTCGGCAGATAGCGGATGAAATCGACGATGGGTTCGAGCGCCGCATTCACAGGCCGGTAGCTGCTCATCAGCAGGCCGATCGGAATGGCCATTGCCGCGGACAGCGCGAATGCGGCGAGAATCCGCCCGATCGAAACCACTGCATTGCCGACAATCTGGCCTTCAAGCACCATGACCCAGAGGCTTTGCGCGATCTCGACTGGCGATGGAAGAAAGGTGGGATCGAGCCAACCCTCCGATGAAGAGATCTGCCACACCAGCAGAACGGCAAAACTGGCGCCGAGCCCGACCAGAACGTTGGCCCGGCGGCTGATGCTGCCACGAAAGGCGAAGGCCTTGGGAAGCGGTCTGGTCACTTGAGGTCGTTTGCCGTAATCGATTGCAGGGCAGAGTTATCGAAAGAACTCGCCGCCGACAGCGTGTGATCCGATGCGCCGTTCGCGAGATTCAATTGCATCAGCGTATCGAAGGTGTGATAGATGGAACCAGGCTTCTGTGTCGCGCCAAAATACTGCTTTGCCATGTCGAGCGACGTGTACTTGAGGCTGCCGTCGATACTCGCCTGGAAATCCTTGTCGCTCAAATTGAAGTGAGGTGCGGCGAGGTGAATGAAATTGGCCGGCTGGGTCTTGTAGTAAGCGATTGCCTTGTACACGCCAATCAGGAAGTTCTTGTACGCAACCGGATCGGCCTTGAGTTTCGACTGATTGACGATGATCGCGTCGACGATCGTGCCCGGATAGCTAGCGGACGAAACGAGAATGTGTGCGCCGCGTTTTGCGTCAAGCGTGACGGCCTTGTTCATAAACGGCTGGAACGTGCCGATCGCTGCCACGCTGGTATCCGAGAATACCGACAGCGCGTCCGATCCCGCTGTCTGCTTGACCTTCATGTCCTTATAGCTGAGCCCCGCCTTGCTCAATTCAAGTTGCAGCAGAAGGTAAGCAGGAATATCAGTTTCCATCGCGACCGTCTTGCCCTTCAGATCGCTCACCGTTTTGATCGAACCATCCGCGACCACGCCGTCGCCGCCATCGGATTCGTCGATGGTGCCGATCATCACGCCGGGTGTCGACGGGCTGCGCGGGCGGCGTTGATAGTCGTCGACTGTACGCATGTCCACTTCGATATCGCCGTGAGCGATGCCTGCCAGCGCATCGGCCTGTTCATCGTCGAACTTGACCGATACTTTCAGCCCGAGCTTCTTGAAATAGCCCAGATCGTTTGCCACGAATACAGGCGCAAATCCCGACCAGTTATTGCAGATCACGCGTATGGTCTTGTCTTCGGCGTGAGCGGCCTGAGTGACAGCGAACAGACCGAACGTGAGCATGGCTGCGAGAGCGGTGCTTTTATGAACGAGACGGCTCGACATAGAATGTATCCCTAACGAATGTACAAGATGGAGACTGCAGCGAGAAAGAATCAGCCTGACGCCGGATTGGCGTCGCCAACCCAGCGGTTCATGCGGACATCGACGGCAAGCGACTTCTGATACATCGCGCGATAGTGCGGAAGCCATTCTGCGGCATCGCGCATCAAGGTATCGCGCTGTTCGGCCGCCGCGTTCATGATGGCGCGTGCCTCCTGCCGCAGCGCGGGTTCGTCGATGGTCAGAAGCTTGCCGTCTTGCATCACCACGTGGCCTGCGACCATCGTCATGACGACGGCCCGGCTTGCGTCCGCATACACGAGCTGGCGCGCGATATCGTTGAGCGGAGTAAACGGCAGCGTGTCCAGATCGAGCATCACCAGATCAGCCTGGAAGCCGGGTGCAAGGCGCCCGATCCGATGCTCCTGACGCATCGCGGCGGCTCCGCCCTCGAACATGCATTGAAGGATTTCGTCCGCGACGGGCCAGCGATCAGGATCGGAATCGCCGATCGTATGGATCAGCGCGGCAGTCTTCATGACCGACCACAGGTTAACCGCGTCGTCCGCAATGATTTCGTCGGAGCCCAGTGCAATCGGAACACCTGCCTGCGCCAGCCGCCGGAACGGCATGACACCGCTGCCGAGCCGCAGATTGCTGATCGGGTTGTGAATCACCTGGGCACGGGCGCGCGCCAGCAGGGAAATATCGTCGTCGTCGATCCACACTGCGTGGATGACATTCATGCGCGGCGACAGAAGCCCGAGATCATCGACATAGCGGATCAGCGAGCGGCCGTTCAGGCACACTTCGCCGAATACGCGCTGAAGTCGGGTTTCGAGCATGTGAATGTAGAACGGCAGATCGTGCGCATGGCTTAGTGCATCCAGCGCGCGCAGATAATCGACGCTGACGCGCTGCGGCGCAGAGCACGAAACTGCGGCCCGCAGGCGTCCATCACCGGACTGATGCCACGTATCGACCAGATAGCGATATTGACGCAGCAGATCGTCCATCTGCATGGGCGCCGGTGCTTCGAGTCTCGCGCGGAGTTCTGCCGGAACGATATCGCCAAGAAATGGAAGTTTCGCGATTTCCGGCAGGTTGGGCTGGTCAAGCGCCACGGTTGCGCGCATGCCGATATCGCGGTACGCGCTCATGACCGCATCTATTTCCGCGTGGCTCGGCGCCGGCAGAAAGAACGCATCGTCTTGCACTGACGTGACGCCGAGCTTTAGCATTTCCGCGGCGCCGATCTGCGTGCGCACATAGGCGCTGCGGGCGCTGACGGCGGCGTCCGGGGTCGCAGGCACCTCGTAGAGCATGAAGAGTTCGAGCGGCAGACTGTCCAGCGCGCCTTTCAGAAAATTGGTCGGCGAATGGAAATGGGCGTTGATCAGTCCCGGCATGACGAGGTGCCCGGTGCCGTCGATGACGACGTGCGCATCGACGATACCCAATGACGCATCCGGGGCAATGGCGCGAATCGTGCCGTGCTCGATAACGATGTCCGCGCACGCATGCTGCGGGCATCTCGGGTCCATCGTCAGAACACGGGCGTTCCTGATAACGGTCAAGGGTCCCGCACCGTCGCTTGTCTGGGCCGAAGACGTGTTCGCCGGCCCAACAGGGTTGTCGCTCATCGCGATCACCTTTCGCTGGACGGGCACGCCAACCCGACATCCTCTGTGAGAAAGAGGAGCGCTTCCTTCAACGGTTTTGACGTTAAAGGAAAGTTTTTTCGTCGTCAACGCATCAAAAAACAGATTGCCGTCGAAGCGGAATCATATGTGGCTAGTGCTGCTTTCGCGTGGACATGCGCCTTCATCAGTCATGAGTCATGACCCGGCCGAACTGCTGCTGGTCGTATTCGTCGATGGCCGCGTCGTACATGCGCCATTTCGCAAGATCGCCCCCTTGCGAAGAATGGCGAAGCGGTTATCGCCAATGAGGGCTGTTGCAGAAGGTATCTGATCCTGAGGGTGTCCGGATTGAACGCGTGCTGGATGCTGTCACTTGCAGGCAACCCGCGCGCCGATCGAGCGTTCTGACGCGTCGGCTCGGCATCGAAAACCGGGTTTTTCAACGGAATAGGCCGCCTCCACCCCGTCCGCAATCCACCTCCCCGACAATCCGCGAAGCCCCCTTTTCAAGGCGCCTATGCTTCGGACGCCTTCTCGATGGCCGCCGACGCATCCCGCTGCGCCGCCATCAGCGCATGCAGGCTGACGAGCCCGGCGCCGTCCTGCGTGCTGTCCGTCGTCGCGGCGCGCTGCGCGCGCGGCTCGTGGTCGTGGATCGTGGCGCGCACGATCGGATAGATCTGCGTGTCCCACTTGCGTCCGCTGAACACGCCGTAGTGTCCGACGCCCGTCTGCACGTGATGCGTCTTCATATAAGGCCGCAGCCCCGAGCAGAGTTCCTGCGCGGCAACGGTCTGTCCGACCGAGCAGATGTCGTCGCGCTCGCCTTCGATCGTCAGGAGCGCGGTATGGCGGATCGCGCGCGGCTCGACCACGCGCTCGCGCACTTTCAGCTTGCCGAGCGGCAGCGCATGTTGCTGGAACACCGAGCAGACGGTGTCGAGATAGAACTCGGCCGGCAGATCGGTGGTGGCGAAATATTCGTCGTAGAACGTGCGGACCGAATCGGCCCTTGCAGGGTCGCCCTTCGCGCGTTCGTAGTGCATCTCGGCGAACGACGCGACGTGCCGCTCGACATTCATCGACATGAACGCCGACAGCTGCACGAAGCCCGGATACACGCGCCGATACGCACCGCGAAAACCAGGCGGCACCACGCTGATCAGATAGCGCTCGAACCAGTCGAGCGGCTTGCTGTTCGCGAGGTCGTTCACTTTCGTCGGATTCACGCGGCAGTCGATCGGACCGGCCATCAGCGTCATGCTGGCGGGCTGCGCGGGATCGTGGTCGGCGGCCATCAGCGACACCGCCGCGAGCGACGCGACCGTCGGCTGGCAGATCGCGACGAGGTGCGAGTCCGGCCCGATCCGGCGGATGAACGAGATCACGTGCTCGACGTATTCGTCGAAGCCGAACGGGCCCGCCGTAAGCGGGATGTCGCGCGGATTGTGCCAGTCGGTGATGTACACGTCGTGATCGGCGAGCATCGTGCGCACGGTGCTGCGCAACAGCGTCGCGAAGTGCCCGGACATCGGCGCGACGACCAGCACGCGCGGCTGCACCGGCGCGCCGTCCTTGCGAAAGTGCAGCAGCGAGCCGAACGGCGTGCGCTTCACGACCTCCTCGGTGACCGTCAGCGTGTTGCCTTCGACTTCCACCCGATCGATCGCGAACGGCGGCCGCGCATGCGACAGACCCGCCATTTCGATCAGCTCGCAGCACGCGTCGAGATAGCGGGCGTGCGGCGTCGCCGCGAGTTCCGGCCACGCGGCGAGCGTGGCCCGCGTCGACGACGCAACCGCGCGCCACGGACGCGCGACTTCCGCGAGCGCCTGCCAGGCGGGGTACGAGAACGGATTCATGGTGGCTGTGGGTCCGAACGGAAGTCCGGTGGATGAGGCTCCGCTCAACGACGCAACACATGTGCCAGTGAAGCGCGACATTGGCACAGTGCTTGCACTTCGCACATCGGCCACGTCGCGGCCCGCAGTGGCCATTCGTGGCCCCTCGTTGCCCCTCCAGGCCCCTCGTGCGCAACCGCGCGCCGGCTCATGCGGGCTCCGTTACCCGGCAGCGTAGCGCTCTGCCGCTGCAAAGTAGTGCATCGGATGACGTTCGAGGTGCGCCGCCGCACAATCGGCGCGCGGGGTTCCCGTCGTCCGGTCACGCAATGGCCACGCGGAGGCATGCATGAACACGATGCAAACGACGCTGACGATCAGCAGCCGCAACTACTCGTCGTGGTCGTTGCGCGGCTGGCTGCTCGCGAAACTGGTGGGGCTCGAATTCGACACCGTCGACGTGCCGGTCGACGACGCAGCCGCGCGCGCGGAACTGCTGTTGCTGTCGCCGTCGATACTCGTGCCGTGTCTGCAGCACGACGGCATCAAGATCTGGGACACGCTCGCGATCTGCGAATACCTGAACGAGATCCGGCCCGAAGCGCATTTGCTGCCCGCGGACAGGAAGGCGCGCGCGCATTGCCGGTCGATCTGCGGCGAGATGCATTCGGGGTTCAGCGCGCTGCGCTCCGCGCTGCCGATGAACCTGCGCGGACACTTCGCGGACTTTCGCATCTGGTCGAGAGCGCAGGACGATATCGCGCGGATCGTGACGATCTGGCGCGAGTGTCTTTCCCTGTATGGCGGGCCGTGGCTGTTCGGCGAAATCGGCGCGGCCGATGCGATGTACGCGCCGGTCGTCACGCGCTTTCTGACCTATGACGTGAAGGTCGATCCGGATATCGGCGCGTACTGCATGCAGGTGCTGCAGCACCCGTTCGTCGCCGAATGGATCGCGGCCGCGCAGGCGGAGACCGAAGATATCGACGAACTGGACGTCGAATTCTGATCCGCTTTTTTTGGGGTCGCGCCACGCGGCCGGGCGAAAAAACCGCCCCGTACCGGCGCGAATCGTCGACGCCGGAAACGTGAAATACTGGGCCTCGCTCGTTCGCTCGTGGAGGCACGCGATGAAACGCCGTGAACTGTTGGCGATGCTGGCCGCAGGTGCGATGGTGCAGGCGGCGACCAGCGACGCAGAAGAGCGCGAAGCGCACTACACGCAGGACATCGCGCTTCCGAAGCCCAACGTCGCGGGCACGATCACGCTGGAACAAGCGATCGAACGCCGCCGGTCGGTGCGCGCGTTCCGCGCGGAATCGCTGCCCGTCGGCACCATCGGCCAGTTGCTGTGGGCCGGGCAGGGCGTGACCAATGCGGATGGAACGAGGCGCGCGGCGCCGTCGGCCGGCGCGCTGTACGCGCTCGAACTCTACGCGGTGACCGCCGCGCAGGTGATGCACTACGTTCCGGCCGGCCACCGCGCGCAGACGCGCGACGCGGCCGATTTGCGCCCCGCACTGAAGGCGCTGTCGCTCGGGCAGGCGTCGGTCGGCGAGGCGCCGCTCGTGATCGCCGTGGCCGCCGACCCGGCGCGGCTGTCGGCGAGATACGGCGCGAGAGCCGGCGTGTATGCGGACCTCGAGGCCGGGCACGCGACGCAGAACCTGCTGCTGCAGGCCGTCGCGCTCGGCCTCGGGGCGGTGCCCGTCGGCGCGGTCGACGGCCCGCGCGCCGCGCAGACGCTCGCGCTGCCTCACGGGCAGACCGTCGTCTATCTGGTTCCGGTGGGCTTCGCGGCGTGAATGGCGGCGTTTCCGCGCCGATTTCACTTCCCGCCGTTGACGTTAATAAAGCCGCCCGTCGCGAACGACGCCTTGTCGCTCAACAGCCAGACAATCGCCTCGGCCACTTCGTCCGGCTGGCCGCCGCGCCCCATCGGGATCGTGTCTTTCAGTCGGTCGACGCGCCCGGGCTCGCCGCCGCTCGCGTGTATGTCGGTGTAGATGTGTCCGGGACGCACGCCGTTCACGCGGATGCCGTCGCGCGCGACTTCTTTCGCGAGACCGATCGTCAGCGTTTCCAGCGCGCCCTTGGTCGCCGCGTAATCGACGTATTCGTTCGGCGAACCCATCCGCGCGGACGACGACGACACGTTGACGATCGCACCGCCTGTCCCGCCTCGGCGCGTCGACATCCGGCGAACCGCTTCGCGCGAACAGAGGAACGGGCCGATCGCATTCACCGCGAACAGGCGCTGCAAGCGCGCGTGCGAGATCTCCTCGACCCGGCTGTGAGGCGCGATCATCGCCGCGTTGTTGACGAGTCCGCCGATCGGGCCGAGGCTGCGCGCCGCGGTGTCGAAGAGCGCGATCACGTCCTCTTCTTTCGAAACATCCGTCATCACGGCGATCGCGTTGCCGCCCGTCGCCTCGATGTCGGCGACGACGCGCGCAGCCGCCTGCGCGTCGGATCGATAGGCGATGCACACCGCGAACCCGTGCTGGGCTGCCAGCTTCGCGGTCGCCGCGCCGATGCCGCGGCTGCCTCCGGTAATCACCAATGTCTTTGCCATGAGTAAAGCTGTTCCCCGTTGGTTCAAGTGAGTTTTTCCAGTCGCGTCGTGCAAGCGCGCGTCAGCCGGCCCATGCGCGGACATCGAGAATCGCGTCGGCGAATGCCTGCGGCGCTTCCTGCGGAAGGTTGTGGCCGACGTTCGGCACGATGCGGTTCTGATGGCGTCCGGTGAAGCGCGTCGAGTCCGACTGTCTTTCGCCCGCCGGCGTGACGCCGTCGGCGTCGCCTTCGAGCGTGATCGTCGGCACGGTGATCGGCGGCATGGCGGACAAGCGGCGCTCGATGTCGTCGAATTGCGGATCGCCGTCGACGAGCCCGAATCGATGCCGATACGAATGCACGACCACGTCGACGAAATCGGGGTTGTCGAACGCCGCTGCCGAGCGTGCGTACACGTCGTCATCGACGCGCCACGTCGGCGACCACAGCGACCACAACAGACGACAGAACGCGCGCCGGTGTTCAGCGAGTCCGGCCCGGCCGCGCTCGCCGTGAAAGTAGTACTGGTACCAGAGCCGGTACTCCTTGTCGGGGTCGGCGGGTTGCGACGCGGCCGCGATGTCCTGGATGTTGTAGCCGTTGACCGACACCAGCGCGCGCGCTCTCGACGGATACAGTGCCGCCACGATGCATGCCGCGCGGCCGCCCCAGTCGTATCCGCCGAGCACGGCGGTGTCGACCCGAAGCGCGTCGAGCAGCGCGAGCAGATCTGCGCCGAGCGCCGCCTGCTGGCCGGAGCGCAGCGTCGTGGGCGCGAGAAAACGCGTGGGCCCGTATCCGCGAAGGTACGGCACGATTACGCGGGCGCCCTGCGAAGCGAGGCGCGGCGCGACTTCGTCGTACGCGTGGATGTCGTAGGGAAAACCGTGCAGCAGGACGACGGGCCAGCCATTCGCGTCGCCTTTTTCGTCGTACGCGATATCGAGCAGGTCGGTTTCGATGTGCTTCAGCATCGAGCGCTCCTTCGCAACAAATGGTGTGTCCGGTGGCGGCGTCACAGCCCCAGACAAACTGTTCCGGCCGCGACGATCATGCAGGCGAGCCAGCGCGCACCGCTGACCGTTTCCCGCAGAAACACGCGCCCGATCAGCACGGCGAACACGACGCTGGTCTCGCGCAACGCCGACACGGTGCCCATCGCGCCCGACTGCAGCGCCCAGATCACGATGCCGTAAGCGGCGATCGACCCGAGGCCGCCGACGATCGACGACGCAACCGACAGCGGCTCGGCGCGCAACGGTGCGAGGAGCAGCGCGATGCCCCGCACCGCGACGAACAACACCGGCATCAGCCAATAGAAAAGAAACATCCACGCGGTGTACGCGAGCGCCTCGCCGCCGGACAACCTCACGCCGACGCCGTCGATCACCGTATATGACGCGATCGTCGCGCCGGTCACCAGCGCGGCCAGCAAACCCGTGCGCGATACCTGCCGACCCCACAGCGCGATCGCAATGATGCCCCCCGATATCATCGCGATCCCGAGCGCGTGCAGCGGGCCGATCGCTTCATGCGCGAACAGCGCCGCGCCGAGCGTGACGAGCAGCGGCGACGACCCGCGTGCGACCGGATAGGCGAGCGCGAGATCGTTGCGGCGATACGAGCGCACGAGGCTTATGTTGTAGAGGATATGCACGAACCCTGACGCGACGATGTACGGCCACGCGGCGCGCGCCGGCAATGGCGTGATCCAGACGACGAAGGCGGACACCGTCGCAATCGCGATGCTCATCCAGGTCATCGATAAAAAACGGTCGCGGTTGCCGTGCAGCAGCGCGTTCCAGCTCGCGTGGAGCAGCGCGGCAAACAGCACGGCACCACCGGTATAGCTCAGCATGAATGGCGGCCGAAAGAGTGAGTTGAAAGCGTTGCGAGAAGGATATCTATCTTGTGGAGCGCCAACAAACCAGATAAATTGCCGGTTCGCGTTAGAGAAACTCTTTCGAATGAAACGGCTATTGCCCCCGCTGAATGCGTTGCGCGCCTTCGAGGCCGCGGGTCGGCTCGGCAGCTTCAAGGAAGCCGCCGCGGAACTGCACGTGACTCAGGGGGCGGTGAGCCAGCAGGTGCGTCTGCTCGAAGCGTGGCTCGGTGCGGCGTTGTTCGAACGGCTCAACCGGCGCGTGGTGCTGACACCTGCTGCGAGTGCGTATCTGAACGAGATCGGCCCGCTGTTCGATCAGCTGTCGCGGGCAACCGCGCGATACGGTGTGCTGGAGACGGCGTCGCGTTCGCTGTCCGTGAACGCGCCCGCGACCTTCACATTGCGCTGGCTGGTGCCGCGACTGGCGAGATTCCGCTTCGCGCATCCCGACGTGGACGTCAACGTGGAAACGTCGAACCGGCCGCTGGAGAGTCTTCAGGACGACTACGACGTGATCATCCGCGGCGGTCCGGACACGTTTTACGGCTACGCGATGCGGCCTTTTCTGTCCGAGGAGCGGTTTCCGGTCTGTAGTCCAGCGCTCTTGCAGCGCGTGCCGCTTCGTTCGCCGGAGGACATCCGGCAACATACGTTGCTGCACACGTCGAGTCTTCCGCGGCTTTGGCCCGACTGGCTGGCCAGCGCGCACGTTTTTGCGTTGACGCCGGCCGCGACGCTGACCTTCGACCACTTCTATCTGACGTTGCAGGCGGCGATCGACGGCATCGGCGTCGCGATGGGGCCGACCGCGCTGGTCGCCGACGATCTCGCGGCCGGCCGGCTTGTCGCGCCGTTTGCCGGGCCGCGTTTGCCGTCGCGCAGCTATTGCACCTACGTGCCGGACGAGAAGGCCGGCGACGAACGCGTCGCGCTGTTCGTGTCGTGGCTGGAGCGAGAGGGTATCGCCCCCCAGGTTCGGATACCTTAATGTGGAATGTTCTCGATCGCCGCTGCGCTCAGGTCGCTCGGGAAGCAGTGCGGATGCTCGAAGCCCATCGGGTGCGGACTGGTTGCATACACGATGTTGTCCGTGTGGTTCGGCCCCTGGCCGGCGGGTACCGTTCCGAGCCCGGCCAGCTTGCGCATCCGGTACGCAATCGCGTGATCGGCGCACGCGCTGTCGCCGCTCACCCCTAATCCTCCGATGACTTTTCCGCCCGCATAAAGCGCGACACCGCCGCCGAAGGTGATGATGCCGCCGAGCGTATGTCCAATGCCGCTGCCCTGTTCGAGAAAGCGCACATCAAAAGGATTCGAGTTATTCAATCCATAAAGCGAGCCGCCCGGTTGAGTGGCCGCATAGAGGTTTGCGGTCGACAATGCGAGTGCGTCATTGCTGAAGCCATTCGCCGTAAAGGCCTTCGCAATGGCGATCGCGCGACTGCCGGGCCACGCATCGCCGGTCGAGATCACCGTGCACAGGTGTCCCTGCCGGTCGACGATGGCCGCCCACATCCGGTTGGGTTTGAAGATTCCGCCGTTCGCGTCGGAGAGATTCACGACTGTCTGTAACTGTTTCGCGACCAGTGCGACCGTGCCTTGAGGCATGTTGCATCGGCCTTGCTGGACGTCGTCGTCGCCACCCGCAAGCGCTTCATGCGAGTACGACGCGATACAAAGGGCAGCGGCAGCGACAGTGAGCATTTTGCGCATGGCAATTCTCCTGACGATGGATTGAACAGCGGGGAGTGGGCGAGAAGTGGAACCTACAATAGGACATTCAGCGAATTAAACAAGATTAACAATATCGAATGGAATTGCATTAATTGGAGAATTAATAGGCGGCGTGGATTGGTATGCAATTCTTCGACATCGACGAATCATTTATCTAATGATTGCGCGAGGCAAAAAAAGCCCGCCCGGCCAATCCGGCCGGGCGGGCGCATTGCGATCCTTCGATAATCGGCGTTACGCCGGCATCAAGTCTTCGGCGCGCGGTCGACCACCACGCCCGTCGTCGGATCGACGAACAGCTTGCGCTCCTCGTCGTTGCCGTTGTGATGGCGCGAGAAGTCGAACATGCCCATGAGGCTGCCCGACGTCGCGTCGAACGAGCCGCCGCCGATGCGCTGTCCATCGAGCCAGTTGTCCTCGATGAAGCGAACCACCGATGCCTGATTGATCAGCGTATGGTCGACATAGTTCTGCTTCGCCCACGGCGAGATCACGATGAACGGAATGCGCGTGCCGGGACCGCAGCGGCCGTTGACCGGCTTGCCGGACAACCCGTCCGGTGCCGAGCCCGTGCCGCAGATGCCGGGACCGTTCAACTGATCGGCGACCGAATCGAACGACGCGCTCGTCGGCATCGCATACGCATGGTCATACCAGCCATCCGAGTCGTCCCACGCGACGATCACCGCCGTATCGTCCCATTCCTTTTGCTGCTGCAGGAAATTGACGACCTTCGCGACGAACGCCTGCTCGTCGAGCGGGTCCGAATAGCCGGCGTGACCGTCCTGATACGCCGGCGCCTTCAGGAAACTCACTGCCGGGAAATTGCCCGCGTCGACTGCGTTATAGAAGTCGTTGATGTCGTACTGGTGATTGGCGGGGTCGCGCGTGCGGCCGTTCTTCTCCATCGTGTGCCCGATCGCGGCGATCGAACTCGGGCGCAGGTGCTGCGGATTCGACGTCGACGCGTAGTACTGGAACCAGTTGTGGTGCGGAATGTAATCGGCGGTGGCCGCGCCGACCACCGTCGACAGCGTGCTGCGCTTGCAGCCGGTGGTGCCGTTGCTGTTCACCGTCTGCAGATCGAAGCCGCCCATGAAGCCGCCCCACGACACGTTGCGCGCGTTCAGCAGGTCGCCGATGTTCTGGCCGCTCATCAGCACGGCATCGGTCGTGCTCGAACAGAGATCGTTGGCCGGGTCCACGTCGTTGATCATCGTGAAGCCGCCCTGGCCGTCGTTCACGTAGTACGAGCCGGCGGCCGACGGCTTCTTCGTCGTCAGCACCGGTTTCATCCCGTTGGTCTGCCCCGCGACCACTTCGAGCGCGCCGGGCGTCGACGGGCCGTATGTCGACGTGTACGCGTTGTCGCTCATCGCGAAGTGCTGCGCGTAGTTCCACAGCGCGGTGACCGTGTTGCCGTCGTAGTAGCCCATCACCTGGCCCGTCGTGCCGAATGCGCCCGCGCCCCCGCTCGTGGCGTTACCCGTGTACTTCGGGAAGAGATCGGCCTTGCCGTTGTCGTACGCCTGCTGCTCGGCCGTATACGCGTGGTTCTGGTCGGCGGTGGCCGCCTGCGTGCGGTCGAGACGGAACGGGTTGGTCGCGCCGGCGCCGTTCAGCGGATTCGTTGCGTTCGGGTTGTTCGTGAGCAGTGCGCCCGAAAGACCGTTGACGTCCGGCGTGCCGGGCAGCGAGCGGAAGCGCGGTTCGCCGGCCGGGTTGGACGCATGCGGGTAGGTCGCGAAGTAATGATCGAACGAAACGTTCTCGCCGTAGATCACGACGATGTGCTTGATCGGGGTGGCCGTGTGAACGTCGTTGGGCCGGCTGTTGTCATGATCGTCGGCGGCGCTCCACGCGATCGTGGATGCGAGTGCGATCGCGGTCAGCGAACCCAGTGCGAGATGACGCCATTGCATATCTGGCTCCTTGTTGAACTTGTATTGCGGGGACGGGGCGGCGGATGAACTGCGCGGAGGAGAGATCGGAACAGCTGCAACATTTGAGCACCCGTATGTGAACACTCGGGGTCAGTGGCCTTACGGAATATTTTCTTTTCGCGAGAAATAAATCAGACATTATTCGCGGGACGGTTTATAGCCATCGTCGAGTGTCTTGACGAACGCGATGATGTCGTCGATGTCCTGATCCGTCATCGCGGGCTTGTCGCCGGCCTTGCGGTCGAACGGCGCGTCCGTCACATCGACGTTGGCCTGGTATCGCGCGGGGATATCGTCGTATTTTTCGACATGGCCTGCGGCGTCGCGCGGATAGATCTTTTCCGGATGCGTGTCGCGCAGGTTGTAGAAATCCAGCACGTGCTTCAGATCGTGATAGACGCCGTTATGAAAGTACGCGTGACGCGTCGCGGCGTTTCGCAATGTCGGCGTGAGAAACATTCCGCAGTATTGCGTCTCGGTGGATAGGTTCGAGCGGAACGGGCCGCACAGGCCGAGGTCGTGGAAGCGCGGGTCATGGTTCGCGGGCAGCGCGGCGTTGCGCGGCACGCCGAGCGCTTCGTATTGCGTATCCGTGAAGAGCGGCGGCTGGCCATCCTTCGTCGGCTGGCTCAGGTGACAGCCGGCGCAGTTCGCCTTGTCCGGGTCGTCGAATAACTTCAGTCCGCGCAGTTCCGCGTGCGTGAGACGCACCTTGCCTTCGAGCCAGTAGTCGTACTTGCTCGTGAACGCATGGAACGACGGATCTTCGACTTGATAGCGGCCGATCGCGAACATCGCCTCCGACACCGCGAGCGCATGATTGCTGAACAGATTCGAGCCGAACAACTGGCGAAGGGTGTCTGCATAGCGCGATTTTTCGAGCTTCACGGCGACTTCGTCGATGCTGGTATTCGCCATTTCGACCGGGTCCAGCATCGGTCCGACGGCCTGGCTTTGCAGCGTATCGGCGCGGCCGTCCCAGAAGAGGCCGCCTTGTGGCACGAGCGCGGGCGCGGCAGGCGCCGTTCCGGCGCTCTTCGTCGCGCGCTGCACGCCCTGTGCCGCCGATGCTGCCGCGCTCAGGCTCACCGGCGTGTCGGCATCTGCCTGATCCGGACCGATGCTGAACGACGCCTGGTGATACAGATAGGTCAGCGACGGCGGCGGCCGAAAGCCGGCCTGATTCATCTGCGGACCGCCGATCTGCACGGACAGATCGTTCGGCGGCCCATACGCGCGCTGCGGGCTGTGACACGACGCGCACGACTGCTGTCCCGATGCGGACAGCGACGGGTCGTAAAACAGCTGCTTGCCGAGGATCGCGACCGCGCTCAATGGCGCGACGGGCGGGCGAACGAGGTGAACCGGATGCGGATTCGCGCCGGTCAGGTCCTCGACCACGTCGCCGATCGCGTCGGGCATCTGCGCCGGATAGACGAGTGCACACGCACTCGCGACCGCCAGCAGCAGCGCCGCGGCGACGCTCGCGTAAAGCGCAGGCCGGCGCGCAAAACCGGTCGCGCGAGCGGGGCCGGCTTGCTCGTCGTCTGAAGGGAGCGAAGGGACCGAGGGGACCGAAGACGCGGAAGCGTTCGAACGAAGGGTCATGGCGCGGCGGCGTCTTCCTGTTCGGTGTTCGTCGCAAGCAGAGCAACAGGCATTGCATCATCGCGATGTGACGATACCGAGGCAGAAACCTTTCGGTCGATTCGTTTCCCTTTCGATTTCGCCGGCCAATGCTTTCAGCGCGAACGAGCCGGCGTGAGCGTCATCGTGTGAACGGCGGGGCCGGGCAGGAACGGCGCGGCGCCTGCATGCACCCAGGTTTGATGTCCCGCGATGAAATACGGCGACGCCGGATTGCCCGACTGCCCGCCCGGCATCTCGAAGATGCCGTCCTGCTCGCGCCCCGGCGACACCGCGAAGCGCTCCGATGCGCCAAAGGTCGGCGTCTGCACGCGCGGCATGTTGATGTCGCCGGGCAGCGGATCGCGCGGCGTGCCGAGCCAGTCGCGCACCCAAGGCAGCCACGCGGGCAGCAGCCGCGCGAACGGATGTGCGATACGGGCGCGATTGCGCTCGCCCCAGCGTGCGTCTTCGAGGTTCGTGCCCTTCGGCAAGCGGCGAATCGCGTGGTCGATCCGGTCGAGCATGAACGCGCGCCAGTCCGCGAAGCCGTCGGGTACCCACGCGCGATGGTCGGCGAGCGTCTCCATCGTCGCTTCGTAGCGCGAGTTCGCCGCGCGATACGACAGGTTCGGCGCGTTCTCGCCCATCGTCTGGTCTAGCGGGCCGAACCAGGCGTCGTACAGCGAGTCGTGGAATGCGCGCAGCAGTCGGTAGCCGACGGCGTTCACGTCCGCGCGGCCGTTCCACGTGTCGACGAGTTGCCGGAACCGGGCGCGCTGCGGATGGCCCGCGAGCGCGGCGGGGTCGAGCGCGTCGAGCGCCACGCGTCGCCACGGTTCGATCCAGAACGCGCGGTCGTCGGTTTGAATCGACAGCATCGCGTGCTCGTTCGCGTTGGGCAGCGCCAGCAGGTCGTTGCGGATCTGCGTGGCGCGCGCGCCGAGATCCGCGCCGCCGTCGCCGATCCGTGCCGCGTCCGCGAGCGGCAGCACCCGGTTGTTCGCGGTCCAGATGCGGCCCGACGGCGGGTCGAGACGCGACGGATACGCATCGGGCGGCAGAAAGCCTTGCCAGCCGGTGTACGTGTTGGAGTGGAACGGGAGGCCGGCGAGCGTCGTCGCCGCGTCGGCGTCGGCGTCGCGATCGGCGAAACGCGGCAGCGGCCCCGCGAGCGTCCAGCCGATATGCCCTTGCGCGTCGCCCACGACGAAATTCTGCGTGGGCACGCCCGACGTCTGCGCGACGCGCAATGCATCGGCGACGCTCGTCGTGCTTTCGAGCCGCACCAGATTCGCGTTGACCGCCTGCGGGTCCTGCGCGACCCAGTGCAGCGCATACGCATGCGAGCCGGCGACGAGTTGCGGTCCCCAGCGCGTTTGCTCGACCGGCAGATCGACGCTCGCGCCGCCGTTCACGTCGATGCGTTCGTGGATCGTCCGCGCGGTCTCCCATCTGCCGCCCGGCACGCGGTAACGCAGCGGATCGGCGGGATCCCGTTGCAGTTCGACCAGATCGACGAAGCGGCCGTAGCTGTTCGTGAACGCCCACGCGATGTGCCCGTTGCTGCCCGCGACGACGAACGGCGTGCCCGGCAGACTGACGCCCGTGATGTGCCGCATGACGCCATCGGCCGCCGGGTAGACGAGCGACACGCGATACCAGATGTTCGGCAGTGACAGGCCGAGGTGCATGTCGTTCGCGACGAGCGCGGCGCCGTGCGCGGCATGCGCGCCGTCGACGGCGAAGCCGTTGCTGCCGACCATCGAATCGATCGCCGCTGGATCGTTCGTCAAACCGGCATCCGCCGTGCCGACGATCGATGCGGTGGCCGGAACGCCGGCCGCGCGCGGCCCGTCGAGCCACGGCGGCCGCGTCGACGGCGGTTCGGCCGGTGCCGGCTCCGATGCGCTCGCGCCGTCGAGCGGCGCGTCCCAGCGGCTCGTCGCGGGCAGCAGGAACGCGAGCAGATCGGCGCTTGCGTGCTCGCGCAGCGTCGCACGCGACAGCACGCGCGTCACCTGCCCGTACTGCAGATCGAAATACATCGCGTAGACGGTGAGCAGCGTGTCCTCGGCGCGCCACGCGGCAGGTTGCGTGCGCAACAGCCAGTATTCGAACGGCCTTGCGCGAAGCGCGTTCAGCCCGTCGTTGACGCCGGCCGTATAGCGTTCGATCAGTTGCCGCTGGTCGGCGGGCAACGCGGCGAGCGCCGAGCGCGCGCGGTCGCGAAAACGCAGCGGCCGGTCGCGGCGGTCCACCGGAAGCGCGGCGCCGCCGATCAGTCCGCTCAGTTCGCCGGCCGCGACGCGGCGCAGCAGGTCCATCTGGAAGAAACGGTCCTGTGCGTGAACGAAACCGGTCGCATACGCGACGTCGTCGCGCGCGCGGCCCTGGAGCGTCGGCACGCCGAGCGCGTCGCGGGCGATCGTGACGGGCGCCGACAGCGGCGCCGCGTGCGTGCCGTCGAGTGGCGGCAGGCTCGCGCGCAACGTCGCCCATCCGGCGAGCACGGCGGCTGCCGGCACGACGACGGCCGCGCACAACAGCACTAGCGGCCACGCGCGTCGGCGCTTTTGCAGGTCGGGGCTCGAACGGGTCATGGCGGATTGTTTTTGGCGCTTCGCTGAGGTTCGAATGAGGTTCGAATGACCTCGCGCGTTGCTGCGAGGTCGCTACCCGGAGAGTCTTTCGGCTGCGGCCTGCAGCCCGCCGAGGATGCAGTCGGCCAGATCGACGGGAAATCCTTGCGGCAGCCTCGCACGGACTGCGCGCACGACGGCCGGCGTGCGCGCAACCAGATCGTCGAGCACCGATGGCGCGCCGCGGCCGTCCGACGTCACGACGCCGAAACGCTCGCCCATCGCGAGCCAGTGTCGGCGCTGGATGTCGCTCACGCGCCAATGCGCGTTCTTCGATCGAACCGCCATCGCCATTTTCGCCCGGAACGGTGACAGTTTTCCCGGGCCCTCGCCGAGAAGCGGGTACGCCGACAGCACGTCGTACAGCGGCGCGAGATCGTAGGCGCCGCGCGCTCGCAGGAACAGGCTGAAGTTCTTCGCGTGGCCGTCCGTCGCGCACAGCATCCAGAACAGCACCTGGGCCTGGAAAAACGTGCGCCGGTCGCGCTCCGACTGGCGGGACGTCTGCAGCAAGCCCATGATGCGCTCCACGCCGGGGCCGCCGTCGGCCTCGTATTTCAGATGCGGCGGCGTGCCGGTGACCTGGCACAGGTCTTCCTGCGGAAGACGGATGAGCCACCGCGTGCCGTCGTCGTTGATCCACCACGTGCGGTCGAACCGCTCGACGGCGAGCACCTTGACGTCGTCGAACTGCATCGGCTCGGTGCGCGCGATCGGCATGTCGTAGGCCGCGAGGATTTCCGAGCAGAGCCACTCGTTTTCGACCGACTCGCTCAAGTCGAATTGCAGGTTGCCGACGAGGCCGAGCGGCAGTTTGAAGATGTGCGAAGTGGGCGTCGCGCCGTGCGGGCGGCACCATCGGCCGTTCAGGCGCAGCAATGCGGTTTTTTCCTGCGCGCCGGCTATCGAAATGCGGAAGTCGTCGGCGGCGGCCGCCTCAGCCATCTGCGCGGGGGCCACGATACCGCGCAGCAGTTGCGCGACTTCGGTATCGGACAGCGGTGTCGCGTCGACCGTCGTCACGTCGGCGGGGGGCACGCCGTCGGGCAGGATCTGCAACGCGCCCGCGCAGTCCCGGCCGATCTCGGTCAGCAGCGTGAACGCGTCGGTTGCGCCCGCCTTGAACCGGCGCGCGACGCGTTCGCGGATCGCGTTGCTGTCGGGCAGCAGATTCTCGAAGTAATCGCGGACGGCGTCGCCCCGATGCGGGCCGTTGCCGGGCGTGAACGGAAGCGACAGCGACAGCGGCCGGCCCTGCCCGGAGGCCACCCAGTCGCGGTCGTACTGGAGGACTTCGCCGGCCTGCGGACGAATGCTCCACGTGCCGACGAACGCGCCGTTCATCCAGAGGCCGAGGGCCTGGGTGTGAGAGCGTCGTCCCACGGGCTCACCACGTCGGGCCGGAGGAGGGCGCGCGTGTTTGCGCGTCGTCGTCCTGGCGCAGCACGAGTTCTACCCCGAGGACGTTCAGCAGTTGCAGCAGGCGGTCGACGCTGACCTTGTCCGCGTTGCGCTCCAGCGCGGAAAGGGTCTGCTGGGTGACGCCGAGCCGCATCGCGGTGGCGGACTGCGTCAAGCCGGCCTGCTTGCGAAAGCCCTGGAGAAGCGCCGGCAGCTGCCCAGCGGTGTTCACGGTGAAATCGGGCATACAAACCTCAGGCTGTATTCTGATTTTACAAACTTTAGTTTGTAAAACCGAAATACGCAACAGGATTTGTAAAACAGAAATACAGCCTTTGGTTTGTGGGCCTGGCTAACCGTGTGCCGCGAACCGCGGCGTCATCCGCACGACCCGATCTCCCCGCACGCGGTGCAAAAGTCGCAGCCGTCCCGGCGAATCACCGCGTTCGCGCCGCACGATTCGCACTTGCGCCCGAGCATCGCGTGCGGCGCGGCGAAGGTCGCGTCGGCCGGCAGCGCGTTCGGCCCGTCGAGCACCTGTTCGCCGGATGGCGCGAGCGCCGCATGCGCGGGGCCGTCCGGCGCGGCGTCGTCCGGCGCGCGTGGGGCCGTCAATGCGCCGCGCTGCCGCGCGAGCAGCCGCGACGGCACCTGGTTGCCCTCCGCGTCGAGAAAGCCGCGCCGATGCAGGATCTGCTGGATCGCATACGCGATCGCCGCGACTTCCGAGTCGTGCCACAGCGGAATGCGCTTGCCGTCGAGCCGCTGCGTCTCGCCGAGCCGCACCTGGCCGCGGTCCCACGACACCTTGCGCATGTCCTGCAGCGCGCGCGCGACGAAGCCGCCGCGCGCCGCGAGCGACAGCGAGCGCATCGTCGCGGTGATCCATTGCTGCGACTGGTCGCGCTGCCCGACGGGGATGAAGAACTCGATCGGCCGCTCGATCGTCAGCTGCTCGCCGCTCACCATGCCGGTCACTTCGAGGAACGACACCGCCACGTACAGCGACACCTTGCCGGCCTGCGTCAGATATTCGATCTTCTCGATCACGGCGGGCAGCTCGCCGCGCGGCCGGTGGTCGATCGCGACGCGCAGCGGATCGTGCGTGACCGTGCCGTCGATGCTCGCCTCCTCGACGGCCGGACGCGCGACCTCCAGCACCGCGCCGAGCGTCTCGTTCGGCCGGTAGGTCGCGAGTCCCTTCAGCCCGCGCTGCCATGCATCGAGATACAGCCCCTCGAACGCGTCGAACGGATAGTCGGCGGGCACGTTGACCGTCTTCGAAATCGACGTGTCGATATACGGCTGCACGGCGGCCATCATCGCGACATGTTCCTGCGCGGTCATCTCCAGCGCGCTGACGAAATAGCCGGGCAGCGTCTCCACGTCGCCGCCCATCTCGCGATAGAGCCGCCACGCGCGATCCTCGACCGTGAACGTCTGACGCGAGCCGTCGGCCATCACCTTCGTGCGCTGATAGGTCCACGAGAACGCCGGTTCGATGCCGTTCGACGCGTTGTCGGCGAACGCGAGGCTCACGGTGCCGGTCGGCGCGATCGACAGCAGATGGCTGTTGCGAATGCCGTAGCGGCGGATCGCGTCCTTCAGGTCGTCGGGCAGGCGCGACGCGAACGTGCCTGCTTCGAGGTACGTCTTCGCGTCGAACAGCGCAAACGCGCCGCGTTCGCGCGCGAGTTCGACCGACGCGCGATACGCGGCGTCGCGCATCGTCCGGCCGACGCACGCCGCGAATTCGCGGCCTTCCTCGCCGTTGTAACGAAGGCCGAGCATGATCAGCGTGTCGCCGAGCCCGGTGAAGCCGATGCCGATGCGCCGTTTCGCGGCGGCCTCCGCGCGCTGTTCGTCGAGCGGCCACAGCGTGACGTCGAGCACGTCGTCGAGAAAGCGCACCTGCGTGCGCGTGCGTTCTTCGAGCGCGGTCCAGTCGAACGACGGCTCGCCGCCGTTCATCTGCGCGAACGGGTCGATCACGAAGCGCGTCAGATCGAGCGGCCCGAGATTGCAGCAGCCATACGACGGCAACGGCTGCTCGCCGCACGGATTGGTCGCGCGGATCGATTCGATCGCGCGCAGGTTGTTGTCCGTGTTCATCTTCGAGATGAACACGACACCCGGCTCCGCGATGTCGTACGTCGAGCGCATGATCGTGTGCCAGATGTCGCGCGCGCGTTTTTCCGCGTAGACCCACAGGCCGTCGTCGCGCCGGCGCACGTCGGACGCGGCGCGCAGCGCCGGCGACGGCTCGGCGCGATGCACGAGCTGCCACGGCAGGTCCGCTTCGACCGCGCGCATGAACGCGTCGGTGACGGCGACCGACACGTTGAAATTGTTCCAGCGTCCCTTCGAATGCTTCGCCTCGATGAATTCGAGCAGGTCCGGGTGATCGCAGTCGAGCACGGCCATCTGCGCGCCGCGCCGCGCGCCCGCGCTTTCGACGGTGCGGCACGACGCGTCGAACACGTCGATATAGCTGCACGGGCCCGATGCGCTCGATCCGGTCGTGCGCACGTACGCGCCGCGCGGACGGATCGACGAGAAGTTGTAGCCGACGCCGCCGCCGCGCCGCATCGTTTCGGCGGCCTGAAGGAGCGCGACGTAGATGCCCGGCAGCCCGAGGTCGTCGACGCCCTGGATGCTGTCGCCGACGGGCTGCACGAAGCAGTTGATCAGGGTGGCCTCGATGCCGCTGCCGGCCGCGCTCATGATGCGGCCCGCGCCGAGCGCGCCGTGGCGCAGATTGTCGAAGAAGCGCGCTTCGATCTCTTCGCGCAGCGCCGGCGGCTCGGCGGCCGCGACGCCGCGCGCGACGCGCCGGTACACGTCGTCGACGGTCCGCTCGTCGCCCTTGGCGTATTTCTCGAGCATCACGTCGATGGCGAACTGTTGCGGGGCGAGCTGCAGCGGGGGCGCGGTGACTGCCATGATGATCTGGTCCGGTTGGGCGCCGCGGGGGCGCGGGTGGGTCGGAAACCGGTCAATATGACGGCGATCGGCGTCGGCGGGGAGGGACACTTCGGCGCGACGCGTCAACGTTACCCTACGCATCGGGCATGCGCAATTTGCGCTCGCGAACGCACGGCGACGCCTTCGCCGGCGCGCCCGGCGAAGGTCGAAAGCGGGAAACGGACAGAACGGATAAAGCGGCGGGGAGCTAAGCGGTGTGCCCGCTCATTCGACGCCGAGATTGCCGAACACTTCGGCGGCGATCATCACCGATGCATTCAGCGGCGCGGGACGTTCGGCCGGCTTGAACACCGCGTCGCCGCGGCGGATCTTGCGGCGCGTGACGACGCAGGTGCCGGACGTGTGCGCAGAGCGCCGCCGCCAGCGTTGCTCGCCATAATGACAGCGGCCCGGTTCGATCCAGCGGATCACGAGTGTGGTGGCGGAGCGTTCCAGGACTTCGATGCGAATACCGTTGGCTCCGTCGAGCGCCAGGCATCCCTTGTTATTCATTGTCGGCTCCGCGTTACGTGGTGTGCCGCAATGTAGTCTCGCGCGACACAGAGTGCCATTCTGTCGCCGTTGAAACACTGTTCCAGAGATAGCAACAATGGTACCCGGGGTCGTTTCGATGTACGGAGGAATGCGGCGCGGCGCGGGATCGCCGTCGATATCTCATATTTGTGCAACGCAGTGTTGTACAAATCGCGCTAACAAACCGGTATCGAAGGGGGTGGGGAGAGGGACGGAACGGTTGCGTTGCGGGCCACTCTTACCCTGAGGGCGGAACGCTTTCGCCAACAAAATACTTACGAGGTTACATGATCCGCCGTCCGTCCGCTCCGAACTCCCCACCCGATCCGAAGATGCAGCGCACCGCGTCCGCCGTGCTGTACGCGGCGCTCGTGCTGCTCGCGCTGTGGGTCGTGCGCGAATTCATGCCGGCCGTCGCGTGGGCGTGCGTGATCGCGATCGTGCTGTGGCCCGCGTATCGCGCGATCGAGAACCGCCGCGGGTTTCGCGGCCGCACGACGGCGATCGCCACGCTGCTGACGCTAGCGGTCGCGCTGCTCGTGGTGCTGCCGGTCGCGGTGACGATCGCGCAGGCCGCCGGCGAGGCGCACGAGCTGATGCAGTGGGTGCACGCCGCGCAGCAAAGCGGTCTGCCGGTGCCCGGCTTCGTCGAGCGTCTGCCGTTCGGCAGCCGCCAGGTCGCCGACTGGTGGCAGGCGAATCTCGGCGGCCCGCTGAACACGTCGGCGATGAAGGGGCTGCATCCGGAGGCGATGGTGTCGTTCGGGCGGCAGTTCGGCGTGCGGGCCGCGCACGCGGCGATGGTGTTCGGCTTCATGCTGATCACGCTGTTCGTGATCCTGCAGGCGGGGCCGCGTCTGTCGGGGACGATGCTGCGCGGCGCGCGCCGCGCGTTCGGCCCGGACGGCGCGCAGTTGCTGCAACGGATGGCGTCCGCGGTGCGCGGCACGGTGACGGGTCTCGTGATCGTCGGGCTCGGCGAGGGTTTTCTGCTGTGCGTCGCTTACCTCGTGACCGACGTGCCGCATGCGGCGCTGCTCGGCACGGCGACCGCGGTCGCCGCGATGGTGCCGTTCTGCGCGCCGATCGTGTTCTGCGGCGCCGCGCTGTGGCTCCTGATGCAGGGCGCGGTCGCGCAGGCGATCGGGCTCGTGGTGTGGGGCTTCATCGTCGTGTTCGTCGCCGAGCATTTCGTGCGGCCGGTGCTGATCGGCAACTCCACGCGCCTGCCGTTCCTGCTCGTGCTGTTCGGCATTCTCGGCGGGGCGACGACGTTCGGCCTGCTCGGCATCTTTATCGGCCCCGCGCTGATGACGGTGCTGATGGTGCTGTGGAACGACTGGACGGATTGACGCTCGCTTGCGCGCAACGCCCCCGCGCGGCCCGCGCTTTCCTTTCAGTGCACGCAGCGGAGCGTGTATTTCAGCGCGTCCGGCAGGAGTTGCCGCCACACCGGCCACACGTGGCCGCCGTCGACAATGCGCAACGCCGCCGGATTGCCGGCGCGCCGCAGCCGCGTGTACAGCAGCGACGACTCCGCCTGGATCACGAGATCGTCGTCGCCGGACGCGATGAAGAACGGCACGCGCGACGGCTGCGCGAAGTACGCGTTCCATAGCGCCGGATAGTTCAGCGTGCGCCACACGTGCGGATCGAACTGATGTTCGCCGAACACGCCGACGTAGCGCGCGGCCGACGTCGGCGGCGGATCGCCGGCATAGATCGCCGGCGACAGCAAAAGCGCGTCGCAAAACAGATCCGGATGCAGCATCGCATAGCGCAGCGCGCCGAAGCCGCCCATCGACACGCCGCCGATCGCCCGCCCGCCACGCCGGTTCTCGACCGCGAAATGCGCTTCGACGTCCGGCATCAGGTCGTGGAAGAACGCGGTCTCCATCTTCTCCTTGCGATCGACGTACCAGTCGGTGCCGCCTTGCGGGATCACGATGACCACGGGCGGAATCTCGTGCTGTGCGATCAGCGTGTCGGCGGTCGTCTGCAACTGGCCCTGCGTGATCCAGTCGACCGGATTGCCGTTGTTTCCGTGCAGCAGATACAGCACCGGATAGCGGTCGCCGTCCGTGCGATAGCCGGTTGGCAGGTACACGAGGTACGGCCAGTCGCGGTCGAGCGACACCGAACGCAGCGACCGCGCGACGACGGTGCTGCCCATCGCGGGCATCGCGGCCGCGGTGAAAACGACGAGGAGCAGCGTCGGCAGGAGTCTGCGCATGGGGCGGCAGGCAACGGTGGCGTGAGAGGCGCGCGATCGGCGCGCGGGGGTCACATGCTAGCAGGTCGGCCCGCGCTTGTTGTCCGCGCGCTCGATGCGGATCGCGGCCGGCGCGAGCGCCGCGGCGGCTCCGGGCTTGCGCGGATCGAAGCACCACGCGACGAACAGCAACGCGCCGAGCGCGAACGCATCGGCGACGAGGCCCGCCGGCACGTTCAGATAACCGTCCGTGTACCAGTACAGCACCGAATCGACGACGAGCGAAATCACCGCGCCGGCGACGAAGCACGGCATGCCGTTGCGTCCGACGAGGCACACCAGCGGCAGCGCGCGGGCGATGCGTTTCGCCCAGCCGAGCCGGATCACGTGCGCGACGAGCCACGCGATGCCGACGAAATTCGCGACGCGGAACCACGCGAGATCCCGTTTCATGTCGCCGCCGATATCGAACTGCGGATGGTGAATCCGGTAGTAAGCAGCGACTGCCACGACGACGACCGCGATCGCGCCGACGACCCCGCCGAAGCGGTGCGTGTTGACGCGCTCGAACACCGGCTGCGTGCGCGCGACGACGCCGAGCACGAACATCAGTTGCCACGCGAGCGGGTTGAAGTTCCACTGCGCGTCCTGCGCGTGCGGCAGGAACGGCGCGGCGTGCGGTGCGGCGGCCCACAGCGCGACGCTCGCCGCGAGCAGCAGCCACGGCCGGGTGCGGGCGAGCGGCAGCGCGAGCGGCGCCGCCAGTGCGAACAGCATGTACATCGGCAGCACGCTCGCCAGATACGGCTGGCGGCGCAACAGCACGATGTCGCGCAGCGCGCCGGCCGGCGCGCTCGTCAGGTCGTCGAGATCGGCGATCGCCATGTTCGGCGCGTCGACGTTGCACGCCTGCAGGATCGCGGACACGAGCAGCATCAACAGCGCGGTGAGCAGGAACGCGCGATAGATCTCGAACGCGCGCCGCACGAAACGCTGGCGCGCGGCGGCCTCGGTGCGGCGCGCGGAGAGCGCGATCCACGCGGTCGCCGTTGCGAAGCCGCCGAGGAACACGAACACTTCGGCGGCGTCGCACAGCGCGTACGCATGCAGCGTGACGCGCGACAGGATGCTGCCGCCGATGTGATCGACGACGATGACGAGCAGCACGAGGCCGCGAAAGAAATCCAGTTCGACGAGTCGACTGGCGGGCGACGATTGCATGGGACCAGGCGATCGGACGGTCGCGAAGATTGCGGACACGACCGGGTGATGAATTCGGCGACATGCCGCGACGCGTGGCGCGTGCGGCGGCGAAAGGCGACAGGGCGCGCGATGAGCGAATGAAAGACCGAGGTTGTCGAGCGGAGTTCCCCGCGGATCCTGCATTGGTTGACGGAGGCAGGATGGTAGCGCTGTTTCAAAATGCTTGCGAAGCGGGCCCGCGATGCCGGGCAGGCCGGCGGGGACGCGGAAGAGCGGACTATACGTCAGACGGCAATGGGAGGATTTTTGCGGGTGGGTCGCGCGTGAATCAAAAAGAACTTCTTCTTTTGTAAATCCGCCACGTCTTGATTATCAGCGAATAAAGAATGATGGTAGCGATGAGATCAATGGTCAACATCGCACATATGTAAAGGAATTCGTAATCATCTATTCCAAGTTTCTCGGATATTTCGATCAGCCGTTGCTGCTGCTCCAGCGTCATTGGCGAGGGATAAGTGTGGACGTATCGCACTGAAAGTAAAAACAACGCGAGAAATAGCAGTAGCTTTAACAACTTACGGGCAAGTGTCACCAATTGTGATTACCTCGATCCATCCGTGAGCGCGTAAGCCTGAAGTGCCGGCCTGTACGGTTGTTGTCTGCAAGAGTGCTTGCCGGAGCCTGTTGAAATCGGTGCGACTTTGGAGAGTGATGCATCCGAATGAGACGCCATCCCCACCGACGGGATGCAATCGGAAATTTCCACGTCTTACGCCGTCTATCCAGGTCCAGTCGTCAATCCGACCGTCGTCCCTGTATAGCGCGAACCATTCGTGGTGATGTGACGGATTTCCACGCGCGGCGTTGTATGCATCCTTGATTTGTGTCTGCAGTCGAGAGGCGATCCCGCCACCGGGCCTTTCAACGACCCAATATTTCCCCGCGGGTAAAGGCCCTTTGCCGGCGGCGGCCGTGCACCCACCTCGATTTCGATAAATGCCGTCACCGGAGAAAGCTGGGAATACCCCTACTCCGAATACAGCCAGTGTCAAGGTTGCGGAATTTGTCATCGCGTAGGTAAGGCGGACACGGAGCAGCGGAATGATCTCAAAGAAGATCAATTGCTCGTGAGTTCGCCGCGAGTCCCAATAGAAACACGGCTAGCGACTGCGCTGTCGTAAAAGTGACGAATGTGACGCCTGCGCCTTGATTAAGCGCACGACTGGGGCGAAAAAGGCCGCGTGGGTCGACACTCGCACGGCCGGGTTGCATGGGTTGGCCCCCTAAAGGAACCGCATTGCATGTCGTTATAGTTGTATCAGAGTGTTCTGTCGGCCCCCGAGAGTGGCCGACGCCGATACAATGCCGATCACTTTTTGAGATTGTGACGACTCATTTCTCGGGCATTGAATGCGCGATGTCGGTGTTTTGCCTGAAGAAGAGAGATTTTTAACGGGCGGCTCGGGCCGCGACCGGCATGCGACAGGACGGGAGCGCGTACACGCGGCACACCGTCCATCGGCCGGGAACGCGCGGGGCCGTCCTGCACGATGCAGGAGGTTATGCATGTTTGACGATCGTTTCGTCGCGCGAGCGAACGGTCTGGCCGGCTGGTGCGCCGGCCTCGGGTTGGCAGTGGCGCTCGGCGCCTGTACGAACCTCGGCCAGCCGGGCGGTCCACAGCCGGATACGACGGCGGCCGCCGCACCGGCCGCCGCGGTGCCGGCAAGCGGCGTCGCCGCGACACAGCCGGCCGATACCGCCACCGACGCCGCCGCGGCCGCGCAGCAACCATCTGCGCAGTCGGTCACGAAGGTCGTCACGAAGACGACGTCGTATCGCGTGCGGCGCGGCGACACGCTGCAGCGGATCGCGCATCAGCACGGCTGCTCGGTGAAGGACCTGCAGGCATGGAATCACCTGAAGCCGTCGACCCGGCTGAAGCCCGGCGAGTCGCTGAAGATCGTGTCGAAGCGCACGATCACCGTCGAGACGGTCGCGTCGTCGTCACCATCGGCGGCGGGCGCGGCTGGCACGTCCGATAACGGCGTCAGCGCGTCCGACGCTCGCGAGGTCAAGTCGGAGATGTCGCGTCACGCGAGCGGCGTGCGGCTCGTGTGGCCCGCGAAGGGGCCGGTGGTGTCGTCGTTCCAGCCCGGCGAGACGCGCGGCATCGAGATCGCGGGCAAGACCGGCCAGCCGGTGGTGGCCGCCGCCGATGGCCGCGTGATGTATGCGGGCACCGGCCTCAACGAGTACGGCAGCCTGATCATCGTCCAGCACAACAAGGACTTCCTGACCGCGTACTCGCACAGCAGCAAGCTGCTCGTGAAGACCGGCGACATCGTCCGCCAGGGGCAGCCGATCGCCGAGATGGGCAGCGAGGACAGCCCACGCGTCGCCGTGCTGTTCGAGGTGCGCCGCGACGGCAAGCCGGTCGATCCGATGCCGTATCTGCCGCAGGACAACAACGGCTAAGCCGGCAACTGCGGTCCCGCAACGAAACAACGAAAACGCCGCCCGTGTGCCGGAAGCACGCGGGCGGCGTCGTTGCTGCGCTCAAGCCATATCGACGAGGCCGCGCGACCCGACCCGTCTAGAACGAATCGCCCGGTACGCGCACCCAGCCTTCCATCAGCACCCGCGCGCTGCGGCTCATGATCGCCTTCGTGACGGTCCATTCGCCGTCGATCTGGCGCGCCTCGGCGCCGACGCGCAGCGTGCCGGACGGATGCCCGAAACGCACCGCGTGGCGCTCGCCGCCGCCCGCCGCCAGGTTCACGAGCGTGCCCGGCACGGCGGCCGCCGTCGCGATCGCGACGGCGGCGGTGCCCATCATCGCGTGGTGCAGCTTGCCCATCGACATCGCGCGCACCAGCAGGTCGACGTCGCTCGCGCCGATCCGCTTGCCGCTCGACGCGACGTAGTCGGCCGGCCGCGCGACGAACGCGACTTTCGGCGTGTGCTGGCGCGTCGCGATGTCGTCGAGGCTCGCGATCAGGCCCATGCGCAGCGCGCCGTGCGCGCGGATCGTCTCGAATTTTTTCAGCGCGGCGGCGTCGCCGTTGATCGCGTCCTGCAGTTCGGTGCCGGTGTAGCCGATCGAGTCGGCGTTCACGAAGATCGTCGGAATGCCCGCGTTGATCATCGTCGCCTTCAGCGTGCCGACGCCCGGCACCTCCAGATCGTCGACCAACTGCCCGGTCGGAAACATCGCGCCGCCCGCGCCTTCTTCGTCGGCGGCCGGGTCGAGGAATTCGAGCTGCACTTCGGCGGCCGGGAACGTGACGCCGTCCAGCTCGAAATCGCCGGTCTCCTGCACTGCGCCGTTCGTGACCGGCACGTGCGCGACGATCGTCTTGCCGATGTTCGCCTGCCAGATCCGCACGATCGCGATGCCGTTCTCCGGCACGCGCGCCGGATCGACGAGGCCGCTCGCAATCGCGAACGGCCCGACCGCGGCCGACAGGTTGCCGCAGTTGCCGCTCCAGTCGACGAACGGCGTGTCGATCGACACCTGGCCGAACAGATAGTCGACGTCGTGATCGGGCCGGCTGCTCTTCGACACGATCACGGTCTTGCTCGTGCTCGACGTCGCGCCTCCCATCCCGTCGATCTGCTTGCCGTACGGGTCGGGGCTGCCGATCACGCGCTGCAGCAACCGGTCGCGCGCCGCGCCGGGTTGCCGCGCGGCCTCGGGCAGGTCCTGCAGGCGAAAGAACACGCCTTTGCTGGTGCCGCCGCGCAGGTACGTGGCGGGAATCCTGATTTGCGGTACGTGGGCCATGTCGTTTCAATGTTCGAAAGTGGAAGGCGGGCGGCCTCGTCCGACGCCGCCCGCCGTTAAGCCGCCAGCGTACGCTCAGGCGGCCGTCTTCGACGATTCCAGAAAGTCCTGCGCGAAGCGCTGCAGCACGCCGCCCGCTTCGTAGATCGACACTTCCTCCGCCGTATCGAGCCGGCACGTGACCGGCACCTCGACGCGTTCGCCGTTGCGCCGGCGGATCACGAGCGTGAGGTCCGCACGCGGCTTGCGCTCGCCGACGACGTCGAACGTTTCCGTGCCGTCGATGCCGAGCGTGACGCGATTCGTGCCCGGCTTGAATTCGAGCGGCAGCACGCCCATGCCGATCAGGTTCGTGCGATGGATGCGCTCGAAGCCTTCCGCGACGATCGCCTCGACGCCCGCGAGCCGCACGCCCTTCGCGGCCCAGTCGCGCGACGATCCCTGGCCGTAGTCGGCGCCCGCGACGATGATCAGCGGCTGGCGGCGTTCCATGTACGTCTCGATCGCTTCCCACATCCGCGTGACCTTGCCTTCCGGTTCGATCCGCGCGAGCGAGCCCTTCTTCACTTCGCCGTCGACGACCGCCATTTCGTTCACGAGCGTCGGGTTCGCGAACGTCGCGCGTTGCGCGGTCAGGTGGTCGCCGCGATGCGTCGCGTACGAGTTGAAGTCCTCTTCGGGCAGGCCCATTTTCGCGAGGTATTCGCCAGCCGCGCTGTCCGGCAGGATCGCATTCGACGGCGACAGATGGTCGGTCGTGATGTTGTCGCCGAGCACCGCGAGCGCTCGCAGGCCCGACAGCGTGCGCTCGCCCGCGAGCGCGCCTTCCCAGTACGGCGGACGGCGAATGTACGTGCTTCGCTCGCGCCAGTCGTAGAGCGGCGTCGTGGTCTCGCCGCTGGCCGCGCTCGCCGCGAACATCGGTTCGTACACCTGGCGGAACTGCTCGGGCTTCACGCTTTGCGAAACGATCGCATCGATCTCTTCGTCGCTCGGCCAGAGGTCCTTCAGATACACCGGCTGACCGTTCGCGTCGGTGCCGAGCGAATCGCGCTCGATGTCGAAGCGGATCGTGCCGGCGATCGCATACGCGACTACGAGCGGCGGCGACGCGAGGAACGCCTGCTTCGCATACGGATGAATGCGGCCGTCGAAATTGCGGTTGCCCGACAGCACGGCCGTCGCGTACAGATCGCGGTCGATGATCTCCTTCTGGATCGCCGGATCGAGCGCGCCGGACATCCCGTTGCACGTCGTGCACGCGAACGCGACGATGCCGAAGCCGAGCTTTTCGAGTTCCGGCAGCAGATTCGCCGCTTCGAGGTAAAGCTCGACCGCCTTCGAACCGGGCGCGAGCGACGACTTCACCCACGGTTTGCGCGTGAGCCCGCGTGCGTTCGCGTTGCGCGCGAGCAGCGCGGCCGCGATCACGTTGCGCGGATTGCTGGTGTTCGTGCAGCTCGTGATGGCCGCGATGATCACCGCGCCGTCGGGCATCCGGCCCGGCACCTGTTCCCACGCGCCGGCGATGCCGCGCGCCGCGAGGTCCGACGTCGGCAGGCGGCGGTGCGGGTTCGACGGGCCGGCCATGTTGCGCACGACGCTCGACAGATCGAACGTCAGCACGCGCTCGTATTGCGCGTTCGCGAGCGAATCGGCCCACAGGCCGGCGGTTTTCGCGTAGGTCTCGACGAGCTTCACGTGCTCGTCGTCGCGGCCGGTCAGGCGCAGGTAGTCGATCGTCTGCGCGTCGATGAAGAACATCGCGGCCGTCGCGCCGTATTCCGGCGCCATGTTCGAGATCGTCGCGCGGTCGCCGAGCGTGAGGCTCGACGCGCCATCGCCGCGAAACTCCAGATACGCGCCGACGACCTTTTCCTTGCGCAGGAATTCGGTCAGCGCGAGCACGATGTCGGTCGCGGTGATCCCGGGCTGGCGGCGGCCCGTCAGCTCGACGCCGACGATGTCCGGCAGACGCATCCACGACGCGCGGCCGAGCATCACGTTCTCCGCTTCGAGCCCGCCGACGCCGATCGCGATCACGCCGAGCGCATCGACGTGCGGCGTGTGGCTGTCGGTGCCGACGCAGGTGTCCGGATACGCGACGCCGTCGCTCGCCTGGATCACCGGCGACATCTTTTCGAGGTTGATCTGATGCATGATCCCGTTGCCCGGCGGGATCACGTCGACGTTGCGAAACGCCTTCTTCGTCCAGTTGATGAAGTCGAAGCGGTCTTCGTTGCGGCGGTCCTCGATCGCGCGGTTCTTCGCGAACGCATCGGAATCGAAGCCGCCGCACTCGACGGCGAGCGAATGATCGACGATCAACTGGACCGGCACGACCGGATTCACCTTCGCCGGATCGCCGCCTTGCGACGCAATCGCGTCGCGCAGGCCGGCGAGATCGACGAGCGCGGTCTGGCCGAGGATGTCGTGGCAGACGACGCGCGCCGGATACCACGGGAAATCGAGATCGCGGCGGCGCTCGATCAGCTGCGTGAGCGATGCGGTCAGCGTGGCGGGATCGCAGCGGCGCACGAGGTTTTCGGCGAGCACGCGCGACGTGTACGGCAGCGTGTCGTACGCGCCGGGACGGATCGCGTCGACGGCGGCGCGCGCGTCGAAGTAGTCGATACGCGTGCCGGGCAGGGACTGGCGGTATGGGGTATTCATGGCGGGGCGGGGCACAAGGAGCGAGTCGCGTAATGATACGGTCAACGGGAGGCGCGTCGCGTCGCGTCGCGCGCCTCCCGTGTGTGCGATCAGCGATCAGCGCTTGCCGATCGGCACGAACTTCAGGTTTTCCGGCCCGGTGTAATTCGCACTCGGCCGGATGATCTTGTTGTCGATGCGCTGTTCGATGATGTGCGCGGCCCAGCCGGACGTGCGCGACACGACGAACAGCGGCGTGAACATCGCGGTCGGCACGCCCATCATGTGGTACGACACCGCGCTGAACCAGTCG
>DATJJN010000037.1:0-3720 GCA_035492135.1 Paraburkholderia sp.
CCGGAACCCGCGCCGATCGAAAAGCCCGAGAACATCAGCGTGACCCAGGTCGCGCGCAGCCGCTTCGGTGCATATTCGGCCACCAGCGCGACCGAATTCGGCACCACGCCGCCCATTCCGATGCCGGCCAGAAAACGCAGCAGCATCAGTTCCTGCAGCGAGGTCGCCCACACCGATGCATAGGTCAGCGCGCCGAAGAAAAGACTGCCGATGACGATCGCTTTCTTGCGGCCGAGCCGGTCGCCGAGATAACCGAAGATGAACGAGCCGACCAGCGTGCCGAACAGGCCCGCGCCGAACACGGGGCCGAAGCCCCCGCGCGCGACGTGCCAGTCTTTAATGATGGCGGGCGCCGCGAACGACACGGCTGTCTGATCGTAACCATCCATCAGCATGATCAGGAAACACCAGAACAGCAGACCGACGGCAAAGCGTCCTATCTTCTGTTCTTCTACCAGTGTCGCGATGTTCAAAGTCCGGTCTGCTTGCATGTATATCCCATTTACCCCGTGCGGATGGACGCACCGCCCGGCACGCCCGCTTGCACTGTTGCTCCTGCCTCTCCGTCATGGCGACGCCATGGCCGGAGCCCCAATATAAGAGGCGTCCCCGCGCGGCTCAATCAAAAAGTAGCGATCGAGATATCGAAATAAGTGAACAATCCGCGCGGTGTTCGATCGCACCGATGCGCGGTCATCAGAACATATGGTTAATACCGACGCGCGCGACCGTCTGATTGGTGCTCGACGACGGCTGATAGCCGAACTGCGCGGCGCGCGCACCCGGACCCGTCGCGCGCTGCAAACCAGCGCCGGCGTACACCTGCGTGCTCTTCGACAGGTAATCGGTCAGAAAGACGTTGTACTGGTTGACCGTCAGCCCCTGAAACAGTGAGTGATTCGCGGACAAGCCGAGGATGTAGAAGCCTTTGCCGCGGCTCAGGTCGATGTTCACGCCAGCCTGATAGTTGTTCAGCGTGGTCGAGCCTTCTGTGTTTTCGAGCTTCACGCCGGTGTACGTGACGTGCGGCGTGAAGTAGCCGATCTTCATGTCCGCGCCCGCGGCCAGCGTGCTGTAACGGCTTGCATTGAACATCGTCCCGGATTTCAACGTCTGGCCGAGCAGCGACGTCAGACCGAACGTGCCGAAGATATCGGCGGTGCGGTCGTGCGACATCGTGTACGCGACGCCGACGCGCACGCCGTAGTTCGCGTATTGCGCACCGACGCTGTACTGGCGCCCCGAGCTGAAATCGCCGGCCTGGTTGCCGAACGCGTTCATCGCGCCCACCTGGAAGCCGTGATAGTTGATCGACTCGTATTTCAGCGAGTTGTTGAGCGCGCGCGTATTCGCGAGACCGTCGAGGTTGCCCGGCGTGTAGAACGACGAAATACCCGGCACCGAATTGTTCAGCCGCCCGACGTACTGATAGATGTAGTCGTTGATGTTACCCATGCTCAGCGAGCCCCAGCGATCGTTCGACAGCCCCACGTACGCATCGCGATTGAAGAAGCTGGTCGGGTTGATCTGCGCGCCGGTATTGGTCAGAAAGCCCGATTCGAGCCGCGCGAACGCCGTGTTGCCGCCGCCCAGGTCTTCCTTGATGAGCAGGCCCCAACGGTCCGGCTGGCGCTTGCCGGCCGATTGCTGAATCAGGTGCTTACCCTGCGAGTTCGACACGAAATCGATGCCGACGTCGATGCTGCCATACAGGGTCACGGATGACTGCGCCCACGCGGGGCCAGCCAGAATCGCGGCGCAGCCGCCGACGAGCAGACAATTTCTCAACCCAAGTCTCCAGTGTTTTTATCGTGGACCGGCCCGCTCCGCGCGCCGGTGTCCTGCACTCCGCAGTCCCGCGGCCGCCACCCGACGACCCCTATGCTCGATGCGGGACCGAGTTTAACCACTTCAATTCGCGTTTTGAATCACGAGTTGTTTATCAATCAATAGAACATCCTGAATACTCGGGTTAGGGTATTCACCAGTTAATTCCAGAAAGGCGAATAACATATCTAAAAAAGTTAATCGACGTGCTAACATCCGCGACGTTTTGATTGATCCCATCACCGATTAAACCGGAGAGCACAGATGCAATTCAGCTCAATCCCGCCCAGACGCATGATCGTGGGTATCAGCGGCGCGTCGGGCGTCGTCTACGGCGTCCGGCTGCTGCAACTGCTCAGGCAGCTCGACATCGAGTCGCATCTGGTGATGAGCCGTTCCGCGCAGGTGACGCTCGCGCACGAGTCGCCGTACAGCGTCGCCGACGTGCGCGCGCTCGCCACCGTCACGTATCCGAACACCGACATCGGCGCGGCAATTTCCAGCGGTTCGTTCCCTGTCATGGGGATGATCGTCGCGCCCTGCTCGATCCGCACGCTGTCGGAAATCTCTACCGGCGTGACGAGCGGGCTGCTGTCGCGCGCGGCCGACGTGACCCTCAAGGAGCGCCGCCGCCTCGTGCTGATGGTGCGCGAGACCCCGCTGCATCTAGGCCACCTGCGCAGTATGACGAGCGTGACCGAGGCCGGCGCGATCGTCTATCCGCCGGTGCCGGCATTCTACGCGAACCCGGAATCGCTCGATGAAATGGTCGACCACACGCTAGGCCGCGTGCTCGATCTGTTCGGTATCGAGAGCTCAGTCGTGCATCGCTGGGGTATGTGAGATTCGCGCGCGCGACCCCGCGCATTATTAACTTTCATTGATAACCCGTTCGAATTCTTTTGCTTCTTAATCCCTCGACCTTCATTTAAAGTGGTTTCGCTTCATCAAAAAGCCACATTTAAAAGATTTATCTATCGATTGATAAATCTTCTCGATAAGAGACAAAGTTAATACCATAGAGGTCGAAAAGTTCGAATGAAGATCGTCATTGCAGGGGCCGGTATCGGCGGTTTGACGGCGGGTGCCGCTTTATTGAAAGCAGGCTTCGACGTCACCATTCTTGAACAGGCCAAGGCCCTCGGGGAAATCGGCGCCGGCGTGCAGTTGAGCCCGAACGCGACGCGCGTGCTGTACCGGATCGGCGTCGGCGAGCGCCTCGAAGGCCTGGCCTGCGAGCCGCCCGGCAAACGTGTGCGGCTCTGGAACACGGGTCAGACCTGGCCGCTGTTCGATCTCGGCGCGGCATCGCGCGACGTGTATGGCTTCCCGTATCTGACCGTGCATCGCGCGGACCTGCATGAAGCGCTCGTCGACGCAGTGCGGGCATTGAACCCGGACGCGATCCGGCTCGATCACAAGGTCGAATCGATCGTGCAGAAGGACCGCACGGTCGAAGTACAAACCGTGTCGGGCGCGACGTTCGAAGCGGATCTCCTGATCGGCGCGGACGGTGTGCACTCGCGTGTGCGCCGCGCGCTGTTCGGCGCGGACGAGCCCGTCTATTCGGGTGTGATGGCGTGGCGCGGCGTGATCGACGCGGAAAAGCTCCCCGAGCATCTGCGTTCACCGTATGGCACCAACTGGGTTGGCCCGGGCGCACACGTGATCCAGTACCCGCTGCGCGGCAACAAGCTGGTGAACTTCGTCGGCGCGGTGGAACGCGATGGCTGGCAGGTCGAGTCGTGGTCGGAGCGTGGCACGATCGAAGAATGCCTCGCCGATTTCTCCGGCTGGCACGAAGACGTGCGCACGCTGATCTCGGCGATCGACGTGCCGTACAAATGGGCGCTGATGATCCGCGAGCCGATGCAGCGCTGGAGTTCGGGCCAT
>DATJJN010000038.1:0-17524 GCA_035492135.1 Paraburkholderia sp.
ACAACTGGTGAAAGCAAACACTGACGTCGATAAAGCAGACCCGCGGGGCCTTACCGCGCTGATGCTCGCTGCGCAGAACGGCCATGGCGCGCCAATCGAGCAACTGGTGAAAGCAAACGCTGACGTCGATAAAGCAGACCCGCGGGGCGTTACCGCGCTGATGCTCGCTGCGCTGAACGGCCATGGCGCGGCGATCGATCAACTGATGAAGGCAAACGCCGGGGTCGATAAAGCAGACTCGCTGGACTATACCGCGCTGATGCTCGCCGCGCTGAACGGCCATGGTGCGGTGATCGAGCAACTGGTGAAGGCAAACGCTGACGTCAATAAATCAAGCCTGCCGGGCTTTACCGCATTGATGCTCGCTGCGCAGAGCGGCCATGGTGCGGCGATCGAACAACTGCTGAAAGCAAACGCTGACGTCGATAAATCAGGCTTGCCGGGCGTTACCGCGCGGAAGCTGGCCGAACAAGGCGGCCACAGCGCGGTGGTCAATCTGCTACAGGGACGGGCGACTGCAAATGCCCGGGAGCGCACGAGTCCTTCTGGCCCCTAGTACTACGTTCACAAAGCATGCTGAGTAATGCAGCAATACGGGCATCTCTGTAGTCGCCTGACGATCTCGCGCAGAAACGCTCCGTACGCTGCGCGATCGGCGAAATCCCGGTGACCGCGCAGCATCAACGCCTGATCGACGGCCTCCTTCAGATAGCGGTACGACGATTCCACGCTGCCGTTTTCGTGACCCTGTCGACGACTGTTGCGCGTGCCGACCATACCGTAGTGATCGAGCAGCGCGGCGTGGCGCACCGTGAGGTCCTCTTCGTCCTGCGGATTTCGGAACGCGGCCGACAGGCTCTCGGTGCGGTGCTCGCACGGGCAACCACCGGCCTGCCACAGCGCGTTCTGCAAGCCCGCGCAGAGGGTCTCGAAACTCTCGCCGCCTTCGACGACATTGGCGTACTCCCAGCGCGAGAACGCCAGCACAAAGTGATACAGGCGGTGTTCGAAGGGCGTGCCTGCGATCGTCGCACGCAGTTCAGCCCATTCGCTCGACGTCTTGCCGGGCATCGGTTACTGAATGTACTTCCTGAACAGGTCGCCGACCGTAGGAAGTGAAGACCGACGGCACGATCAACGACTGCAGCGGCAACTACGAGGACTTCCTCGCGAGCCAGGGGCTGCAGTAAGCATCCTCGACGCGCGGCGGCGCGCCGCCTCCACGCGTCCTTCCTGTCGCCCTGACAGGGCGGCGGAACATTGCAAATGAATCTGCGTTCCGTATTGATCCATGTCCCAACGCGAAGCATTTTTTATCGGCGCGCTCACCAACCTTTGATAAATCTCAAAAATACGCGGTGAGTGCCGCGCGACCATTGACCCTTTCTCACGTTTTTCACGTTTATCGAGGATGCGGGTCATGTTTCCATCTCATTCGTTTGCGCCATTGAGGATTCGCGGCCGCGCGCTGCTGCCCGTCGTGCAGGGCGGCATGGGCGTCGGCATATCGGCGCACCGGCTGGCTGGCAGCGTCGCCCGCGAGGGCGCGGTCGGCACGATCGCCAGCATCGACCTGCGCCACCATCACACCGACCTGATCGAAATGTGCCGGGCCGATCCGCAGACGGAAACGCTCGAACGCGCGAACCTGATCGCGCTCGAGCGCGAGATCGGAGCGGCGCGCAAGCTGTCCGGGGGCAACGGCATGATCGCGGTCAACGTGATGAAGGCGGTGCGCGCGCATGCGGACTACGTGCGCGTCGCGTGCGACAGCGGCGCAGACGCGATCGTGATGGGCGCCGGCCTGCCGCTCGATCTGCCGGACCTGACGCAAGGCACCGATATCGCGCTGATCCCGATCCTGTCGGACTCGCGCGGCGTCGCGCTGGTGCTGAAGAAGTGGATGAAGAAGGGCCGTCTGCCGGACGCGATCGTGATCGAGCATCCGGCGCACGCGGGCGGTCACCTCGGCGTGACGAACATCGCCGACATGGGCGATCCGCGTTTCGAATTCGACCGCGTGCTCGCGGAACTCGAAGCGGTGTATGCATCGCTCGGCATCACGCGCGCCGACGTGCCGCTGATCATCGCGGGCGGCATCAACAGTCACGAGTCCGTGCGCAAGTGGCTGAGCGCCGGGGCTGACGGCGTGCAGATCGGCACGCCGTTCGCGGTCACCGAAGAGGGCGACGCGCATCCGAACTTCAAGCGCGTACTCGCCGAAGCGAAGCCGGGGGACATCGTCGACTTCGTCAGCGTGACCGGCCTGCCGGCGCGGGCGGTGAACACGCCGTGGCTCACGCGCTATCTGCGCAACGAGTCGCGGGTGCGCGCGAAGCTCGGCGCGCTGAAGCTGCCTTGCACGACGAAGCTCGAGTGCCTGTCGGTGTGCGGGCTGCGCGACGGCATCGAGAAATTCGGGCAGTTCTGCATCGATACGCGGCTCGCGGCGGCGCTGCGAGGCGACATTGCGAACGGTCTCTTCTTCCGCGGACGCGAAGCGCTGCCGTTCGGCAACGCGATTCGCAGCGTCCGCGACCTGCTGGAACTGCTGCTGACCGGCGTGGCGCGTCCTGCAGTCGCACGCGCCGGCGCTTATTCCCTCAGTTGATAGCTGTCAATTGGAGATTTCAGACTGCTCTGAAAATGTCGGTACACCTACAGGTGTGTACGAATTCAGAGCGGGGAAATCACCATGAAGCGTCAAATCAGATCTATTACAGCAGGTGTCGCGCTTGGCGCGGCCGCCATCGCCGGCGTGCTGCTCGCAATGCCGGTTCGCGCCACCGAAGCGCCGGCTGCGTCTGCGTCCGTACCGAGCGGCGGCATTTACGCGGGCGACTGGCTCGTGCGTCTGCGGGGCATCGCAATCGTGCCGGACGTGTCGTCGGGCGGCACGCTGAACACCCTCAACGCCGGCGTGAACAACGCGATCGTGCCGGAACTCGACTTCACCTACATGCTGCGCGACTACCTGGGTGTCGAACTGATCCTCGGCACGTCGCGGCATCAGGTGACGTCGAACATCGGCCCGCTGGGCGGTGTCGGCGTGCTGCCGCCGACGCTGCTGCTCCAGTACCACTTCAATCACGCGGGCAAGATTCGCCCGTACGTCGGCGCCGGCCTCAACTACACGCTGTTCTATAACAACGGCCTGCAGGCGGGCGGGCAGTCGGTCTCGATCGACAACCACAGCTTCGGGCCGGCGCTGCAGGCGGGCGTCGACGTCCAGGTCGCGAAAAACCTGTTCGTCAACGCTGACATCAAGAAGATCTGGATGCGCACCAGCGCGTCGCTGGGCGGGTCGTCGCTCGGCACGCTGCATATCGATCCGCTGGTGGTCGGCGTCGGCGTCGGCATGAAGTTCTGACAGTGCGAGCCGGACTAGCCGCAAGCAAAGACGCCGGCCTCGCGCCGGCGTCTTTGCGAAGGCGCTGTCGTCAGCCGCGCCTCGGCTGAAACCGCATCGCGGTGCCTTCGCGCTCGATGCGCGCCCACACCGCGCGTTTCTCGTCGTCGCTCATGAATACCCAGTTGGACACTTCCAGCGCGGTGCGGCCGCAGCCTTTGCAAATATCGTCGAAGAGCGTCGAACAGACGCCGATGCAGGGGCTGTCAGGAAGATCGTGCAGGTTGGAAGCCATCAGAAAGCCTGGTTGCGGACGAGTCGGAAGTATCCGACACGCGGTGGCGGAAAATCTGGATATGTTAGCCGATCCGGCGCGCCGGCCCGCGACGCGCGCCGCCATTGCGAGCCGCCTGCCGAAAACCCCGCGAAGCCCGTCAGGCCTTGCTCCGTCGAGCTTCATCCGAGCTTCGTTCGAGCGTCGGTCCGGCGCGGCGTTCGGCGCCCGTATATTTTTGATGGACACGCGCCGATAACCCGATAAAATTGCGCGCGATTTGCCGGCAGGCCATGCCCACCGGCGACGTGCGGGCCGCTGGCCATGGCCGCTGTCCCGTTTGTGCGACAGCGCCGGATTTATTTTGTCCCGCGCGGTGAATGATGGTAGGTTTCGGGTTTTCATGGGGCCGCACTGTCAGGTGAAGCGCTTGCCGGCATAAAGAGGCACAGGGCGGCAGAGAGCGGGCAAGACGCCCGGCGCGAGCGAGAAAACGTTGGAGAACGGGATGAAAAGACGGGTAGTGGGCCAGCTGGCCGCGCTGGTGCTGTTCGCGGCACCGTGGGTGGCATCGGTTGCGGTCGCGAAGGACACGCAGCTGAACGTTTACAACTGGTCGGACTACATCGCCAAGGACACGATCCCGAACTTCACGAAAGAGACCGGCATCAAGGTCCGCTACGACAACTACGACAGCGACGACACGCTGCAGGCGAAGCTGCTCGCCGGGAACTCGGGCTACGACATCGTTGTGCCGACCAGCAACTACGCGGGCAAGCAGATCGCGGCGAACATCTTCTCGCCGCTCGACAAGTCGAAGATCCCGAACCTCAAGTATCTCGATCCGCAGTTGATGGCGCTCGTCGCCGGCGCGGACCCGGGCAACCGCTACGCGGTGCCGTGGGCGTACGGCACGACGGGCCTCGGCTACAACGTGGACAAGGCCCAGCAGATCCTCGGCAAGAACGTCCCGCTCGACAGCTGGGACGTCCTGTTCAAGCCGGAGAACATCTCGAAGCTGAAGGCGTGCGGCGTGTCCGTGCTCGACGCGCCGGACCAGATGTTCGCCGCCGCGCTGCACTACATGGGCCGCGACCCGATGTCGACGAATCCGGACGACTATCGCGCGGCGCTCGCGATGCTCAAGAAGATTCGTCCGTACATTACGCAGTTCAATTCGTCTGGCTATATCAACGACCTGGTCGGCGGCGATATCTGCTTCGCTTACGGCTGGTCGGGCGACGTCGTGATCGCGAAGCACCGCGCGCAGGAAGCGAAGAAGCCCTACCACATCGAATATTTCATTCCGAAGGGCGGCGCCCCGATCTGGTTCGACGTGATGGTGATTCCGAAGGACGCGCAGCACAAGGACGCCGCGCAGGAGTGGATCAACTACATCGAGACGCCGCAGGTTCATGCGGCGATCACGAACGCGGTGTACTACCCGAGCGTGAATGCCGAGGCTCGCAAGTACGTGTCGAAGGACATCGCGAACGACCCGGCCGTGTATCCGCCGGCCGACGTCGTGAAGACGCTGTTCCTGCTGAAGCCTCTGCCGCCCGAGATCCAGCGGCTGCAGACCCGCCTGTGGACCGAGTTCAAGTCGGGGCGCTGACGGCACCTGCCGGCAGCCACGCGCACGACCCAGAAGCCCCCGGCATCGAGCCGGGGGCTTTGTTCGTCAACTATCCCAAACCGTCAATCGGCACAGCGAGGCCGGATAAATCATGAGTGACCAGTCGAGCGCGCCGGCCGCACCGGGCGCGCTGCATTCGGGCAACGCCGCCGCGGGCGATGCCGCGCAGCAGGCAGCGGACAACTTCGTGCAGATCGTCGATGTCGTCAAGAAGTTCGGCGAGACGACGGCGGTCAGGAACGTCAGCCTGTCGGTGAAGAAGGGCGAGCTGTTCGCGCTGCTCGGCAGTTCGGGCAGCGGCAAATCCACGTTGTTGCGGATGCTCGCGGGCCTTGAAACCGTCACGTCCGGCAAGATCCTGATCGACGGCGAAGATCTCGCCGAGATGCCGCCGTATCGTCGGCCGGTCAACATGATGTTCCAGTCGTACGCGCTCTTTCCGCACATGACGGTCGAGTCGAACGTCGCGTTCGGGCTGCGCCAGGAGGGCGTGAAGAAGGCCGAGCTGAAAGAACGCGTGCACGCGGCGCTCGAACTCGTGCAGATGACCCGCTTTGCGAAGCGCAAGCCGCATCAGCTGTCGGGCGGGCAGCAGCAGCGCGTCGCGCTCGCGCGCTCGCTGGTGAAGCGGCCGAAGGTGCTGCTGCTCGACGAGCCGATGTCCGCGCTCGACAAGCAGATTCGCCAGCGCACGCAGATCGAGCTCGTGAACATCCTCGATCACGTCGGCGTCACCTGCATCATGGTCACGCACGACCAGGAAGAGGCGATGACGATGGCGAGCCGCATCGCGGTGATGAGCGAAGGCCAGATCGTCCAGCTCGGCACGCCGCACGAGGTGTACGAGTATCCGAACAGCCGCTTCTCGGCCGAATTCATCGGTTCGACGAACCTGTTCGACGGCCGCGTGGTCGAGGACGAGCCCGATCACGTGTTCGTCGAATCGGCCGAGTTGCCGGTGCATCTGTACGTGAACCACGGGATCACCGGGCCGCTCGGCATGCCGGTCACGATTTCGGTGCGGCCCGAGCGCATCGCGCTCACGCGCAAGCCGCCCGAGGGCGCGTACAACTGGGCGCACGGCGTCGTGAAGAACATCGCGTACATGGGCGGCTATTCGCTCTATCACGTGCTGCTCGATTCGGGCAAGACGGTGATCGCCAACATGTCGAGCCTCGCGCTGTCGGAGATCGACTCGCCGTCGTGGGACGACGAGGTGTACGTGCGCTGGAGCGCATCGGCCGGCGTGGTGCTGACGTCATGAAGACCTCGCTCGCGAAAGTCGCGCAGTGGCCCGTGAAGCGCTTCGGGCTCACGGGGCGCACGGCCGTGATTGCCGGGCCGTTCGTCTGGCTGCTGCTGTTTTTCCTCGTGCCGTTCCTGCTGGTCGTGAAGATCAGCTTCGCCGAGCAGGAACTCGGCGTGCCGCCGTACACGCAGCTCGTCACGTTCGCGGACGGCGTGCTGCACATCGCGCTGAACCTGTCGCACTACGCGTTCCTGTTCCAGGACAGCCTGTACTTCGCGACGTATGTGAACTCGGTGATCGTCGCGGCGGTGTCGACGCTGCTGTGCCTCGTGATCGGCTATCCGATGGCGTACTACATCGCGCGTTCGAGCCCCGCGCGGCGCAACCTGCTGATGATGGGCGTGATGCTGCCGTTCTGGACGTCGTTCCTGATCCGCGTGTATGCGTGGATCGGCATCCTGAAGAACAACGGATTGCTGAACAACTTCCTGATGTCGATCGGGCTGATTCACGTGCCGATCGAACTGTATCGCACGAACACCGCGGTCTATATCGGCATGGTGTATTCGTACCTGCCGTTTCTCGTGATGCCGCTCTACGCGCACCTCGTGAAAATGGACCTGCGCCTGCTCGAAGCCGCGTACGACCTCGGCGCGAAGCCGTGGCGCGCGTTCGTCGAAATCACGCTGCCGCTGTCGAAGAACGGGATCATCGCCGGGTGCCTGCTCGTGTTCATTCCGGCGGTCGGCGAGTACGTGATTCCGGAACTGCTCGGCGGCGCGAACACGCTGATGATCGGCCGCGTGATGTGGAATGAGTTCTTCGACAACGCGGACTGGCCGATGGCGTCGGCGGTCACCTGCGCGATGGTGCTGCTGCTGCTCGTGCCGATGGCGCTGTTCCAGCACTTTCAAGCGAAGGAGCTGGAGGAGGGCCGCGGACGATGAAACCGAATCGCTTCCTGCAATGGCTCGCGCTCGGCATCGGGTTCGCGTTCCTGTACATCCCGATCGTCAGCCTGATCGTCTATTCGTTCAACGAGTCGCAGCTCGTCACGGTGTGGACGCGCTTCTCGATTCGCTGGTACGTCGCGTTGCTGCACGACGACGAGCTGATCTCGGCCGCGTGGCTGTCGCTGCGGATTGCGTTGATGACCGCGTTCGCGTCGGTGGTCATCGGCACGTGGGCGGGCTTCGTGCTCGCGCGCATGGGCCGGTTTCGCGGCTTCACGCTGTACACCGCGATGATCAACGCGCCGCTCGTGATTCCCGAGGTGATCCAGGGCATTTCGCTGCTGCTGCTGTTCGTCGAAATGGGCAAGCTCTTCGGCTGGCCGGCCGGACGCGGCGTGTTCACGATCTGGATCGGCCACGTGATGCTGTGCATTTCGTATGTCGCGATCATCGTGCAGTCGCGCGTGCGCGAGCTGAACCCGTCGCTCGAAGAAGCCGCGCTCGATCTCGGCGCGACGCCGCTGAAGGTGTTCTTCACGATCACGCTGCCGCTGATCTCGCAGGCGCTCGCGGCCGGCTGGCTGCTGTCGTTCACGCTGTCGATCGACGACCTCGTGCTGTCCGCGTTCCTGTCCGGTCCCGGCTCGACGACGCTGCCGCTCGTCGTGTTCTCGCGCGTGCGGCTCGGCCTCAATCCGGAGATGAACGCGCTCGCGACGCTGTTCATTCTCGTCGTGACCATCGGCGTCGTGCTCGGCAATCATTTCATGCAGCGCGCCGAGCGGCGGCGGATCGCGCAGGCGGTGTAACGGGGCGCGGCGTGCAAAGGCTTTGAACGCTCTCCAGACGAAAGGCGCGGAACGTCCCGGTTCCGCGCCTTTTTCTTTTCAAGCCGCTTTCTTTTCGTGCGAGCGCGAATTGCACTGCACGCACGGCATGGCGCTATGATCGGGAGCGGGCCGCGAAGGCCCGGCATCGAAGGGGCAATGATCGACACGGAATGGCTTGCGAGCGCGCTCGGCGCGGGCTGGCAGCAGTTGTGGCAGGTGTGGGAGCTGATCGTGATGGCGGTCCGCTTTCTGTGGGAGCTGCTGAAACTGCTGAGCGGCGCCGGATGATGCGCGAAGTCGCGTTCGTCTCTCCCGGGCGGCGAATGCGGACCATCAACGACACGAGGGCATCAGGATGACCGACGATTCCACCCGGCGATTTACCGACCGGGTTGCGGACTACGTGAAGTACCGGCCGACTTATCCGCGCGAAGTGGTGACGTTCGCGCACGCCGACTGCGGCATCGCACCTGACGCGCCGGTCGCGGACATCGGCGCGGGCACCGGCATCTCGGCGCGGCTTTTTCTGGAAGCGGGGCATCCGGTGGTGGCCGTCGAGCCGAACGCCGCGATGCGCGCTGCGGCCGACGAATGGCTGTCGGAATTCCCGGCATACCGCAGCGTCGCGGGCACCGCGGAGGCGACGACGCTCGACGACAGCTGCGTCGACCTCGTGATCGCCGGCCAGGCGTTCCACTGGTTCGACAAGGCCCGCGCGCAGCGGGAATTCGCGCGCATCCTGAAGCCGCGCGGCGCGATCATGCTGTTCTGGAACAGCCGGCTGCTCGACGGCACGCCGTTCCTCGCCGGTTACGAGGCGCTGCTGCAACGCTTTTGCCCCGAATATCGGTGGGTCAAGGAGACGTATCCGGACGACGCGCTGGCCGACTGGTTCGGCGACGGCTTCGAGCGCAAGACCGTGTTTCCGAACGCGCAACGGCTCGATTTCGATGGGCTGAGAGGGCGGCTGATGTCGTCGTCGTATGCGCCGAAGCCGGGCGATCCGCTTCACGAGCCGATGCTCGCCGCGCTGCGCGAGCTGTTCGATGCGACCGCGCACGAAGGATGCGTGGACTTCATGTACGAAACGCGCGTGTACGCCGGCCGTCCGACGCGAGGCTGAGCGGTCGCGCTCAGCGCGCGAACACGTAGTCGCGTTCGCGCACGCGCCGCGTGCGATGCCGGAAACCGAACGTGAAGCCCGGCCAGATCGCGGTGTTGCGGCCGCTTTTCGTCTGATACCAGCTGTGGCAGCCGGACTGCCACACCGTTTTCGACAGCCTCTTCTGCAGCGTGTCGTTGTACGCGCGCTGCACGTCGGCGCGCACGCACATCGTGCGTGCGCCTTGACGCTGCAGCGCGCGCAGACAGTCGGCGACGTAACGAATCTGCGACTCGATCATGTAGATCATCGAGTTGTGGCCGAGCCCCGTGTTCGGGCCGGCGAGCAGGAACAGATTCGGAAAGCCGGCGACGCTCGCGCCGAGATACGCCTCGGGTCCGTCACGCCGCCACGCATCCCCGAGATTCGCGCCGCGCTCGCCGATGATCGTGAACGCCGCATCCGCATCGTTCACGCGAAAACCGGTGCCGCAGATGATCGCGTCGAGCGGCCGGTGCACGCCATCGGCCGTGACGATCCCATCGGCGACGACCTCGCGGATCGCCGTGGTCACGACGTCGACGTTCGGCGACATGAGCGCCGGATAGTAGTCGCTGGAAAGCAGCACGCGTTTGCAGCCGAGCAGATAGTCGGGCGTGAGCTTCGCGCGCAGTTCGGGATCCGCGATCTTGCGCGCGAGATAGTTGCGCGCGAATTTCATCGGCCGGCGCATCAGCCGCGGATCGACCGCGAAGCCGAGCACACGCGATTCGAGTTGCCAGTAGATCAGGCTGCGCACGATGCGCTGCGCGAGCGGCACGCGCGCGAAAAGGCGCTGCAGACGCGGCTCGATGGCGCGGTCGCGTCGCGGCATCACCCACGGCGCGGTGCGCTGAAAGACCGTCAACTGCGCGACGCGCGGCTGAATGCGAGGCACGAACTGGATCGCGCTCGCGCCGGTGCCGATCACGCCGACGCGTTTGCCGTCGAGCGCGTAATCGTGGTCCCAGCGCGCGGAGTGAAAGAGCTTGCCGGCGAAGCGGTCGAGCCCCGCGACGTCGGGCATCGCCGGACGTGACAGCGGGCCGCTCGCGGCGATCAGCAGATCGGCTTCGACGGTCTCGCGCGTGTGGTCGATGTCGACATCGATCGACCACACGCGGCGCGCTTCGTCGAATCGCGCGGCACTCACGCGCGCGCGACAGCGGATGAAGCGCTCGATATCGTATTTGCGCGCGCAATGCAGCAGGTACGCGAGGATTTCCGCCTGCGTGCCGTACGTGCGCGACCACGCCGGATTCGGCTCGAACGAGAACGAATAAAGATGCGAGGGTACGTCGCACGCGGCGCCCGGATAGTGGTTGTCGCGCCAGGTGCCGCCGGGCGTGTCGCCGGCCTCGTAGATCGTGAACGATTCGAGCCCGAGGCGCCGCAGCCGGATCGCCATGCCGATGCCGGCGAAACCGCTGCCGACGATCACGATGCGCGGCGCGGCGGTGGACGGTCGCAAGCGCATGCTGTCCTTCTGTCGTGCTGGATGAACGGGTCGACAGTGTACTCCCGGCGCGCGAGGTCCTTAAAAAAACGACGGGCTCCGCGAAGGAGCCCGTCCTGGTGCTGCATGCGGCCGACGCGTCACGTATCCCAGTTGCCCGAGTCGTCGTTGCCGCCCATGTCGACGCCGCCGGAACCGCCACCGTCGTCCCAGTCGTTCGAGCCCTGGCCGAAGTCGACGCCGCCGTCGTTACGGCGGTCGTCGTCGGGGCGAATGCGGCGGCCTTCGTCGTCGACGGGCACATCGCGCTCGATCACGCGGTCGCGCCCCTGGCCGAGCATCTCGCCGAGCAGCACGCCGGTCAACAGGCCGCCCATTCCGCCACCCATGCCGCCGCCTTGCTGCACGATCACCTGCGGCGGCTGTTGCGGCGGATACGGACCTTGCGGCGGCGCGCCGAACGCGGCGTCGGCTTCACGCGCGTACGGCGATTGCGCGCTGCCCGGCGTGGGCTGCGCATTCGGATCGGGACGGCCTTCCGCGCGCGCCTTCAGACTGTCGAACTGGCGACCGAGGTCGTCGATCTGATACGGCGGCACCGGGTTCGAACTGTTCGACAGCGCTTCGACGAGCGTGCGCAGTTGCGCTTCGAGACCTTCCGCCTCGCGTTCGAGCACGTCATGTCCCGCGGCGGTCGACAGCTTCAGGTCGAGCTTCAACTGGCGCACCGAGTTCAGCAGGTCGGTTGCGCGCCGCAGTTGGTCGCGCCGGTCGTCGCCGGCTTTGGTGTCTTCGGCGGATTTCGCGCGGCGCAGCGTCCAGCGCAGCACGAGCGCGATCACGACGAGCAGCGCCGCAATGCCGATCCACGCGCCCATCGACGGACCGTGATGGGCGGTCTCGCCGAACGCGGCCGCCGCCGGCAGCGCGGCCTGGGTGTGCGCGAACGGATTGCGCGTGGTGCCCGTGGTGCCGTTAGAGCGTTGCGCATCCGCGCGGATGCCCGATTCGACCTGCGCAAAGCGCGACGGCGACGCGAAGTGCAGTTGCGGGTCGAGCGACTTCGCCTGCTCGATCTGCGCGAGGGCATCCGCGTAGCGTCCTTCGCGCTGCAGCACCTGCGCGTACAGATAGTGCGCGTGCGCGCTGTTCGGATGCGCCTGCAGGACCTCTGCGAGCCCCGAGTCCGCGCGCTGCCAGTCGCCTTGCGAGATCGCGGATTCGATCTGCTGGACGGTCGGCACCGCAAATGCCGCGCCGCTCGCGAACGCGAGCGATGCGATGACGGCGGCGAGAAACTTTTTCATGGTGCAGCCGGGCGCTTGCACGCCCGTCTCCTGAGAACGATAACGAGGACGCTGCACATCGCGTGCCGCGTCCGGACACGTCCGCCGCGTTACTGCGCGGGCGTGTTCAACTGCTTCTTCAGCGCTTCGAGGCGGTCGTCGACCGACGGACCCTTGTTCAGCGCGGCGAGCTTGTCGTCGAGCGCCTTGCCGTTCGACTGATCGGCCGAATTGAGGCGGGCGTCCGAGCGGGCGTTCGACAGCGCGACCTTTTCTTCGAGCCGATCGAATTCGCCCGACAGGTTCTTGCCGCCGATGCCGCCGAGCGCGGTCGCCGCGGTGTCCTTCGCCTGCGCGATCTGCTGCTTCGCCTGCAGGATGTTGGAGCGCGCGGACAGGTCGTTGCGACGCTGGCGCATGTCGTCGATCTGCTGTTTCAACTGATCGACCGACGGTTCGAGCTTCGACAGTTCGGCGGCGAGCGCGTCGCGCTCGGCTTCCGCCGTCGCCTGCGCGCCGAGCGCCTCGCGGGCGAGTGCTTCGTCGCCCGACTGCAGCGCGCGCTTCGCGCCGTCTTCGTACTTCTTCGCCTTGTCGGCGGCGACGTCGCGCTTGCTCTGTTGCGTCGCGACCTGCGCCTGAATTTCGATCAGCGAGTTTTCCGCCTTCGCAATGCTTTCGTCGAGTTCGCGCACGATCTGGCGCGCGTCGCGGGACGGGTCCTGCACGGACTCGGCTGCGTCGTTCAGCAGGCCCTTGAGCGTGCGCGAGATGGAGTCAAAAAGCGACATGAATTCCTCCGTGGATTTGAGTCGGCGAGGCGGTGTGCCCGAATGCACGCATGCCCGGTCCGCGGGTGCGCCGCGAATGGCGTTTCGTCAGCTTACGCCGCTTTGCGCGGGCTGCGCATGCCGCCCACAAGTCGGGGCGGCTCGCGCCGATTGCAATAGCGTGGTCACGTACGTCGTGCGTTGTGGCCTCACGCCGGGTGCGTCGTGCGGGCACCGGTGAATTGGCCCCAACGCCGTCGCTGGCGGATATTACACCACCGGTGCACTTAAACACGGCTTAAGGCATCCGCGCCGGGCGGCACGCGCCGCATGCGCCGTCGCGACCGCGGCGCGCCTTCGGGCGGCGAACGAAAACGTCCTGCGATCAAGGGCTTGGCGCGGTTGTCGAAAGTTTGTCCCCAAATTTTTCCACGCTTTCTGTGTATAACCGTTGACAGTCGCGGCGCGTCGCACGCGAACGCTTCGTTTTTCAGTTTCTTACAAAAAAAGCCGGTCCTCGCGGCGATAAATTTATTTAGAATGCGCTGTTGCATTGCGTGGCAGCCTTTCGCGGTTGCGCGAGCGCGGCCGTTCGGGGAACGTGGGTGCCACGCGCTGCGGCGTCGGGAAGCGATGCCGCGACAAACCATTCGTGGCGCGAACGCCATGACCAAGATTCTCGCGTGCGGCGCGCTGCACGCGGCAGGGGCGTGATCGATCCGCGCCATTCATTCCAGTCATGCCAATCATTAAACGACCGCCATCCTCGCACTACCCGAACGACGATCGGGAGCCTTCCTTCGGAAACGGCAGCAGCCACGAAAGCGGTAACGAACCGCCGCGACACGCGACGTCGCGTGACGGCGTGATGCGTTCGCGTTCGCTCGGGGCGACGCTCGTGCTGTGGTTCGCCGGGCTGATCGCGACGCTCGTCGTCGTCGGTGCGCTGATCGTCGGCTATGCGCTCGTCGTGATGGGACCGCAGTTGCCGTCGCTCGACGCGCTGACCGACTATCGTCCGAAAGTGCCGCTGCGCGTGTACACCGCGGATCACGTGCTGATCGGCGAATTCGGCGAGGAGCGGCGTCAGCTGGTGCGCTTCCAGGACATCCCGGACGTGATGAAGAAGGCGGTGCTCGCGATCGAGGACTACCGCTTCTACGAGCATGGCGGCGTCGATTTCATCGGCATCCTGCGTGCGGGTTTCGCGGACATCGCGCATGGCGGCGCGTCGCAGGGCGCGAGCACGATCACGATGCAGGTCGCGCGCAACTTCTTCCTGTCGAGCGAGAAGACGTACACGCGCAAGATCTACGAGATGCTGCTCGCGTACAAGATCGAGCGCGCGCTGACCAAAGACCAGATTCTCGAGCTGTACATGAACCAGATCTATCTGGGCCAGCGCGCGTATGGCTTCTCGGCCGCCGCGCGCGTGTATTTCGGCAAGGACCTGAAGAACATCACGCTCGCCGAGGCGGCGATGCTCGCGGGGCTGCCGAAGGCGCCGTCCGCGTATAACCCGGTCGTCAATCCGCGTCGCGCGAAGATTCGCCAGGAGTACATCCTGAAGCGGATGCTCGACCTGAACTACATCACGCAGGCGCAGTACGACGAAGCGGTGAAGCAGCCGATCGTCACGCGCACGGCCGGCAACGAATACAGCGTGCATGCGGAGTACATCGCCGAAATGGTCCGGCAGATGCTGTACGCGCAATATCACGACGAAACCTACACGCGCGGGCTCACGGTCACGACGACGATCGATTCCGCCGATCAGGAAGCCGCGTACGACGCGGTGCGCAAGGGCGTGATGGACTACGAGCGCCGCCACGGCTATCGCGGGCCGGAAGGCTTCGTCGCGCTGCCGGCGAACAGCGACGATCGCGAGCAGGCGATCGACGACGCGCTCGCCGATCATCCGGACAACGGCGAGATCGTCGCGGCGGTCGTCACGTCGGCGGGGCAAAAGGAAGTGAAGGCGCAACTGGTCGACGGCACGATGGTGTCGGTGACGGGCGACGGCTTGCGCTTCGTCGCGGCGGCGCTGTCGCCGCGCGCGTCGCAGACGCTCGCGATCCGGCCGGGCTCGATCGTGCGCGTCGTCGCGGACGACAAGGGCAACTGGCACATCACGCAGCTGCCGCAGGTCGAAGGCGCGCTCGTGTCGCTGACGCCGCAGGACGGCGCGATCCGCGCGCTCGTCGGCGGCTTCGATTTCAACAAGAACAAGTTCAACCACGTGACGCAGGCGTGGCGGCAACCGGGGTCGAGCTTCAAGCCGTTCATCTATTCGGCGTCGCTCGAAAAGGGACTCGGGCCGGCGACGATCATCAACGACGCGTCGCTGTATTTCCCGCCGACGACGCCGGGCGGCGACGCGTGGGAGCCGAAGGACGACGATCAGCCGGAAGGTCCGATGTCGATGCGCGTCGCGCTCGAGAAATCGAAGAACCTCGTGTCGATCCGGATCCTGTCGTACATCGGCACGAAGTACGCGCAGGATTACGTGACGCAGCGCTTCGGCTTCGATGCGGACAAGACGCCGCCGTATCTGCCGATGGCGCTCGGCGCGGGGCTCGTCACGCCGTTGCAGTCGGCGGGGGCGTACTCGGTGTTCGCGAACGGCGGCTACCGGATCAATCCGTATCTGATCGCCGAAGTCGACGACGCACGCGGGCAGCCGCTGTTGAAGGCGCAGCCGCTCGTCGCGGGGCAGAACGCGCCGCAGACGCTGTCGCCGCGCAATGCGTATGTGATGAACAGCCTGCTGCATTCGGTGGCGACGTCGGGCACGGGGGCGGGCACGAACGTGCTGCATCGCTCCGATCTGCAGGGCAAGACCGGCACGACGAACGATGCGAAGGACGGCTGGTTCGCGGGCTACCAGCAGTCGCTCGTCGCGGTCGCGTGGATGGGCTATGACCAGCCGAAGAGCCTCGGCAGCCGCGAGTTCGGCGCGCAACTCGCGTTGCCGATCTGGGTCGACTACATGCAGCGTGCGCTGCGCGGCGTGCCGCAGCAGGAGCCGCCGATGCCGGCCGGCCTCGAGAGCCTGAACGGCGAGCTGTATTTCGCGGACAAGATGCCGGGCAACGGCTTCATCGCGAGCATCGGGCTCGATGCGTCGAATCCGGCGGGCGGCGCGACCGACATGGTCGGCGGCATCGGGCCGGCGGGGATGACGCCGCCTCCGGCGCCGGCGCCGGCGGTGTCGTCGAACGAGAAGCAGCAGATCATGGATCTGTTCGAATCGAACAAGCCGTAACGCGGCTTGCGTGAACGGGGTGAAAAGACGAAGCCCACGCATTTCGCGTGGGCTTCGTCTTTCATGACGTCGGCGGTTTGCCGAAAGCAAAAGCAAAAAGCCCAGTCACATGGACTGGGCTTTTTGCTCGAATCTTCTGGGGTGGCTGATGGGACTCGAACCCACGACAACAGGAATCACAATCGAGTCGTCAAACAGAAAAATTCAGTTAAAAATCAAAGCCTTGTGATTCTGATTTCGGAATATATCCCCAGTTATCGACCCATCACTGGCGCGGGTTTGCGGCGAGGCGTTCCGAAAATCTTGCGGGATTTTAGCCTCATTCCGTCGCGCTGGCGCGCTTCACTTTTCGGCGGTCGTAGTGCTTGTGTGTCGTGCTCGGGTTCGCGTGCGCGGCGAAGTCATAGGCATCCGCGTCGCGTGCCTCAAACTTCGCGGTGATCGCTGCTGGCCGCACGTCCGACAGGGCGAAATAGGAGGGGTGCTCGACCAGCTTGAGCACGATGTCGTCGGCCTTTTCGCCGCGGCGCTGCGCGGCCTCGCGCTTGCGCTTCGCCTCGAATTCGTGCGCGATCGCCGGATCGAACTCGCCGATGTACGCATACATTGCGTCCTGCCAGACCGAGGTCCAGCCGCTCTTCGAATACGCTTGGCCGCGCCGGTTCGGGAACAGGTAGATGCTGGCTACCTTGCGGTCGCGCTTCGCGCGCTCGACGACTATGCGAAGACGCATCGACCACTCGCGCAGCTTGATCGTCTGCGCCTCGCCTTTCTTTCGCTTCGCTGAAACAACGCGCACGCCGGCGTCCGTCAGGCCCGACATATGGAATGGCCTCACTTCCGCCGCGCGAAAGCCTGTGAGGTAGGTGAACATGGCTGCGACGCCCATCGTGCGGTATGCCTGCTGCTGTCGCACGGCCCACAGGTAGAACGGCACGATCTCTGCTTTCGTGACTGTGCGCACGGCCGGATCGCCTTTGTTGAGCATCATGCCGACGAACGGATTGATCTTGATTAGCCCCCAGCGGATCCAGTAGTTGCACATGGTCTGCATCAGCGCCAGTTCTTTGTTGGCGCCCAGCGGCGCGCCGGCGGCGGCGCGGGCGTCGAGATACTGGTATCCGTGGATAGTCTCCAAGCGCGCCGGCGCCATCTTGCCGAAGAACCGTGTCAGCTTTTCATAATATGACTCGCGCACATACTTGCCGTCGCGGGACTGGTCCCGGAAGTGGGTCGCGTCGTATTCAGTACGGAAGCGGTCGATCGCATCGGCGACCGACCCGGAAATGATCTGTCCTTCCTGAATGTCGACGGC
>DATJJN010000039.1:0-5440 GCA_035492135.1 Paraburkholderia sp.
TGCGCGGGCTGTGCACCCGCATCCCACCACTGGATGTATGGCCGCAATTCGTCGAGCTTTTTGAACGCCCGATCGACGCCGGCCGGTGTCGCGAGCACCTTGTACACGTCAGCCGGCTTGACGCCGTCGGCCATCAGGGCGAATTCGAGGTTGCCACGCGCCGACTTGCGCATGCCACGCTTGCCCGGATACTTTTTCACGTCCCAGAAGTCGGCCCAGCCCTGCGGCGGATTCTTCAGTGCCTTCGTGTTGTAGGCATAGGTGTTCGCCCATGCGAACAGGCCCACGCCACAGCGTGTTTTAGCCGCTTTGGTCAGACTTCCCGCGTCCGGCACGGCCTTCCAGTCGATGCGCTCGTACATGCCCGCGTCGCAACCACGTCCGACATCGGTCGATTCGACTTCGACAACATCCCACGTCACCTGGCCGGCATCGACCATCGCCTTGACCTTCGCCTGCTCGCCCGAATAGGAGGTCGCCGTCACGTCGACGCCGTCCGCTTTGCGAAACGGCTCGATAAACGCGGCCTGCTGCGCATCGGCCAGCGTGCCTCCATAGTTGATGACCGCCAGCGGCCGCGCGAGCGCGGCGTGCGCGGCGAGCAGCGCCGCCGCGGCAATCAGTCCCGTTGCTATACGCATGATGACTCCTCGTTTTCTGGTGTGGTTGAAACGCAGATTCACGAGAACACCCGCAGGTGTTCTTCGGCGAAACCAATCAGCACATCGTTGCCCGCTGCACACTCAGGCAGATGACGATTGCCGAGCGGCACCTTGACGAAGCCCGCTTGCTGGCCGCGCAGCGAAAAGCGCAGACGCAGGTGATCGCCGAAATAGATGACGCCGTCCGACCGTGCGCGGATCACATTGAAGTGCGTGCCGCCGGCTGCTTCGTCGGGACCGAGCAGCGCGAGCCGCTCGGGGCGCGCGCAGCCGCGCACCGTATCGCCGATCGCAAACGGCGCACTCGCTCGGCCGCGTAGCGATACGCCGCCGGGCAGAACGATTTCGCACCGCGCGCCGTCGACGCTCACCACCTGGCCGACGAACACGTTGTTATCGCCGACGAAATTCGCGACGGTGCTATTCACCGGTGTCTCGTAGAGCGAGTCGACGCGGTCGATCTGCTGGATCCGGCCGCGGTCGAACACGGCCACACGGTCGGACATCGTGAGCGCCTCGTTCTGGTCGTGCGTGACGTAGACGAACGTCAGCCCGAGCTCCCGATGCAGCTCCTTGAGCTCGATCTGCATGTGTTCACGCAGGCGCTTGTCGAGCGCGCCGAGCGGTTCGTCCATCAGCACGAGCCGCGGGTTGAAGACGAGCGCCCGCGCGAGCGCCACACGCTGCTGCTGGCCGCCGGAGAGCCGCGCCGGCGCGCGCTCCGCGTATTCCTCCATGCGCACCATGCGCAAGGCGCGCTGCACCGCGCTGTGCTTTTCGGCCGCGGGCATACGCCGCACGGTCAGCGCATAGCCGACGTTCTGCGCGACGCTCATATGCGGAAAGAGCGCGTAGTTCTGAAACACCATGCCGATGTCCCGCTTATGCGGCGGCGTCGCATTCAGCAGCTTGCCGCCGAGGCGGATCTCGCCGCGCGTCGGCGACTCGAAGCCAGCGAGCATCATCAGACACGTCGTTTTGCCCGAACCCGAAGGCCCGAGCAACGACAGGAATTCGCCTTCGTGAATGTCCAGATCGAGATGCTCGACGACTTGCGTCGCGCCGTCATACGACTTGCAGACGTCGCGGAAAGTCACCAGCGTGCGGCGTTCCTGATTCATCGTGGCCTCTCCCGTGCTTCCCGCGTGTGCCTGGTTTTCCGCGCGTCCCATTGCGTTCGTCCCCGCTTCGCTCATGACAGGGCGGCAACCACCAGATCGCCCATCTGCGCGGTGCCGACCTCGCGCGTGCCCGGCTCGCGAATATCGGCAGTCCGATAGCCGGAGGCGAGCACGCGGCGCACCGCGCGTTCGATGCGTTCGGCCGCTTCCGGTGCGCCACCGCTCATGCGCAATAGCATGGCGGCCGACAGAATCGACGCAAGCGGGTTCGCGATGTTCTTGCCGGCGATGTCCGGCGCGCAGCCGTGCACCGGCTCATACAGGCCGCGCCGGCCCTTGCCGAGCGACGCCGACGGCAGCATGCCGATCGAGCCGGTCAGCATCGATGCCTCGTCCGACAGAATGTCGCCGAACAGATTGCCGGTGACGATCACGTCAAAGCGGGTCGGCGCGCGCAGCAGCGACATCGCCGCGGCGTCCACGTACAGATGCTCGAGTTCGACATCCGGATAATCGCGCGCCACGTCGTCGACGATTTCGCGCCACAGCTCCATCGCTTCGAGCACATTGGCCTTGTCCACCGAGCACACGCGGCGGCGGCGCGTGCGCGCGGTGTCGAACGCCACGACCGCGATGCGGCGGATTTCATTCTCGTCGTAACGCATCGTGTTGATGCCTACGCGCAGCCCGCGTTCTTCGATCACGCCGCGCGGCTCGCCGAAATACAGATCGCCGGTCAGCTCGCGCAGAATCAGCAGATCGAGCCCGTCGATCTGTGAGGTCTTCAGCGGCGAAGCGCCGAGCAGTTCCGGGTAAGCCGTCACAGGACGGAAATTGGCGAACAGATCCAGTTCGCGCCGCAGTGTCAGCAGCGCGTCGCCAGGGCGCAGACCGCGCGGCAGCGCCTCATAATGGAAACCGCCTTCCGCGCCGAACAGAATCGCGTCTGCTTCGCGGGCCAGCGCAAGGGTCGCGTCGGGCAGCGGATGACCGCCGTCGTCGTAGGCCGCGCCGCCGATCAACGCGTGCTCCATGTCGAGCGACATGCCTTCGCGCCGCAGCACGTCGAGTACTTTGACCGCCTGAGCCGTAACTTCCGGACCGATCCCGTCGCCGGGCAGAACTGCGATTTTCATGTGTTCCCCTGAAATGAACGGCCGATGCGCGTCGCAACGGCAACCGGTGCCGATGCGCGTATGCGCTGTGCCTCGTAGGCATCGATCTGCGCGGCAAGCAGCAAGGTGGTATCGATTTCGTCGCGGCCCGCCAGTAGCGCTTCCTTGTAGAACGGATCGATGTCGAATTGCGTGTGCCATCCGCCCGCTGCGCTGACGGTCTGCGCGGGCAGATCGATGCATACGCGCAAGCCCGGCTGCGTTTCGATCTGTCGCAGCAGCGCGTCGGCCAGTGCGTGCGCGACACGTACCGGCAACAAGCCGTTTTTCAGGCAGTTGGTCGCGAAGATGTCGCCGAACCCGGCGGCGATCAGTGCGCGTATGCCGTAGTCGGCGAGCGTATGGACCGCTTGCTCGCGCGACGATCCGCAGCCGAAGTTCGACCCGGCGACGAGCAACGTCGCGGCCGCGAACGGCGCGCGATTGAGCACAAAGCCTTCGCGCCGCGCACCGCTTTGCGCGTCGAAGCGCAAATCGTGAAAGCAGTAGCGTCCATAGTCGACACGCGGTTCGTGCATGAAGCGGGCCGGCAAGATCTGGTCGGTATCGATATCGGCGGCGGGCAGCGGCGCGGCGATTCCTTCAACGACGGTGAACGGTTTCATCGCAGCAGCTCCCGGTGATCGATGAGACGTCCGGTCACTGCGGCCGCCGCGGCCATGCCCGGATTGAGCAGATGCGTGCGCGCCCCCCGCCCCTGGCGGCCGACGAAGTTGCGGTTGGTGGTCGATGCCACCCGTTCGCCCGGTTGCGCCAGATCGCCGTTGATCGCAAGGCACATCGAGCAGCCGGGCTCGCCCCAGCGCGCGCCGGCTTCGATGAAAATGCGGTCGAGCCCTTCGGCCGCCGCGGCTTGCTGCACGGCGCGCGAGCCGGGCACGACGAGCGTCGGCACGCGCACATGGCGGCCTTCGAGCACACGCGCTGCGAGCCGCAGATCCTCGATACGCCCATTCGTGCACGAGCCGACGAACACGCGGTCCACCGGCAGTCCGGCGAGCGGCTGCCCCGCGCGAATCCCCATGTAATCGAGCGCGGCGGCGGCGCGTTCGCGTTGCTGCCATTCCGGGTAGGCAGCAGGGTCCGGCACCAGGCCTTCGATACCGCATGCCTGTGCGGGGTTCGTGCCCCACGTGACCATCGGCGCGACCCGCGCGGCGTCGAGCGACACGCTGCGCGCAAAATGCGCGTGCGGATCGCTGGCAAGCTCACGCCACGCCGCCACGCTGGCGCGCCATGCATCGCCCGATGGCGCGAACGGTCGGCCTTCGATATAAGCGAAGGTCGTGTCGTCAGGTGCAATGATGCCGGCCCGCGCACCGGCCTCAATCGTCATGTTGCACAGCGTCATGCGCGCTTCGACGGACAGCGCGTCGATCGCGTCGCCCGCGTATTCGATTGCATGACCTGAACCGCCGGACACGCCGATCTGCGCAATCAGCGCCAGAATCAGGTCCTTCGCGGTCACACCGGCGGCCAGCACGCCGTCGAGCCTCGCGAGCATCGCGAGCGGCCGCTTCTGCCACAACGTCTGGGTCGCCAGCACGTGACTGACCTCGGAAGAGCCGATGCCGAAACCGAGCGCACCGAGCGCGCCATGCGTCGACGTATGGCTGTCGCCGCACACCACCGTCATGCCGGGCAAGGTCAGCCCTTGCTCGGGCCCGGTCACATGCACAATGCCGTGACGTGGATCGTCGAGTCCAAACAGCGGGATCGACTGACTGCGCGTGAAATGAATCAGCTTCTCGACCAGTTCGCGGCGCGGCGCATCGACGACGTCCTGTACCGCGCGGCCATGCGTCGATGCATAGTGGTCAGCCATCGCGTAGGTTCGCTCAGGACGACGCACCTTCAAGCCCTTCTGGGCCAGCAGATCGAAAGTGGCGCGCGGCAGATCGTCGCCGAGATAGTGGCGGTCGATATAGAGCAGCGTGTAGCCGTCGTCGCGTTGATGCACGACATGCGGCTCCCACAGTTTGTCGAACAGCGTGCGCGCGGCACGCGCGGCAGAACTCACGTCGCGGGTCTCCATGGCGGGCCGGTGCGACGCGTGGCGCCGCCCGGACATCGGTACGGAACCCAGTCTGCGCAAAACAAAATTAATTCAGAACACGTATCTCGCCACGCCGCCCACGCGGGTGGCGATGTCTGACGATGGCCGGCTCAGCGCTCGAGAAATTCGATGAAGAGGCGTGTAGCGGTGGAGAGTTGCGCAGGTTCGTGCATGCAGATCTTGTGCGAGCGGCTCGACCACGGCTCGTCGAGCGGGATCTCGGTCAGTTGCATCGCGTCGGCGCGCGCCGATACGAAATAGTCCGGCACGATGCCGACGCCGAGGCCGGCGTGCGCCATCCGGCACACCGCGTCGAAGCCTGCCACGCGGATGCGTGAGCGTACCGTGCGCCCGGCCTCGGCGGCGAGGCGGTCCATCAGGTTCTGGATCGAACTTTGGGTTTCCTGCTGGATCAACGGGAAGTTC
>DATJJN010000040.1:0-30313 GCA_035492135.1 Paraburkholderia sp.
CGCTCACGGGCGTCAGGCATGCGCGTAAAGAGGAGCGCCCAGTTTCGCAGGTCCCCAATCTGGTTTCCCCGGCACAGCCATCCATTACTGGAGTCCGATCATGGCGTATCAGCACATCAAGGTTCCGACGGGCGGTGACAAGATCACCGTCAATGCGGATTTCTCGCTCAACGTTTCCGATCAGCCGATCATTCCGTACATCGAAGGCGATGGCACGGGCTTCGACATCACGCCGGTGATGCTGAAGGTGGTCGACGCCGCGGTGGAAAAGGCCTACGGCGGCCAGCGCAAGATCCACTGGATGGAGGTCTATGCCGGCGAGAAGGCAACCCGGATCTACGGCCCGGACGTGTGGCTGCCGGACGAAACGCTCGACGTGGTGAAGGACTACGTGGTGTCGATCAAGGGGCCGCTCACGACGCCGGTCGGCGGCGGCATCCGCTCGCTGAACGTCGCGCTGCGCCAGCAGCTCGATCTGTACGTGTGTCTGCGTCCGGTGCAGTATTTCAAGGGCGTGCCGTCGCCGGTGCGCGAGCCGGAAAAGATCGACATGGTGATCTTCCGCGAGAACTCCGAGGACATCTACGCGGGCATCGAATGGGCGGCCGAGTCCGACGGCGCGAAGAAGGTCATCAAGTTCCTGCGCGAAGAAATGGGCGTGACGAAAATCCGCTTTCCGGACACGTCGGGCATCGGCATCAAGCCGGTGTCGCGCGAAGGCACGGAGCGTCTCGTGCGCAAGGCGATCCAGTATGCGATCGACAACGACCGCCGCTCGGTGACGCTCGTGCACAAGGGGAACATCATGAAGTTCACCGAAGGCGCGTTCCGCGATTACGGCTATGGCCTCGCGCAAAAGGAATTCGGCGCGGAACTGGTGGACGGCGGCCCGTGGATGAAGATCCGCAACCCGAAGACGGGCAAGGACATCGTCGTGAAGGACGTAATCGCCGACGCGTTCCTGCAGCAGATCCTGCTGCGTCCGGCCGAGTACGACGTGATCGCGACGCTGAACCTGAACGGCGACTACATCTCGGACGCGCTGGCCGCGCAGGTCGGCGGCATCGGGATTGCGCCGGGCGCGAACCTGTCGGATTCGGTCGCGATGTTCGAGGCGACACACGGCACCGCGCCGAAGTACGCGGGCAAGGACTACGTGAACCCGGGCTCGGAGATCCTGTCCGCCGAGATGATGCTGCGTCACATCGGCTGGACGGAAGCGGCCGACCGCATCATCGCGTCGATGGAGAAGTCGATTCAGCAAAAGCGCGTCACGTACGACTTCGCGCGCCTGATGGAAGGCGCGACGCAGGTCTCGTGCTCGGGCTTCGGTCAGGTGATGATCGAGAATATGTGAGCGCGTGCGGTGGCCCGTTGCGCGTCGATCGCGGAACCCCGACGGATCGCTGCTCTGTCGGGGTTTTTTGTTTGCCGCGTTCCGGTAACACGGGTGCGCTATGATTTGCGCACGTCTTTGGTCCCCCGTCCGTTTGATGACCGTTCCGTCTCGCATCCTGATCGCACTCGCGTTCGCGCTCTTTCTGCTGCGCGGCGCGTTTGCCTGCGAGCCCGCGCAGCCGGTCGCGCCGGCCGCTTCTCATGTCGCTGTCCGCGCGGCGTCGCGCGAAGCGGCTTGCACGATGTCGATGGACGAGCACGGCCAGTCCAGTTCGCGTGACGCCGGCTGCTGTGTCGCGTGCAGCACGCATTGCAGCCTGCTGCCGGCCGCGTTTTCGTTCAACGCGCGTGGCCCGCGCAATGCGGCGCCCTGGGCCGTTGTCGAGCCGCTTCGCGCGGGCATCGTTCGCGCACCGCTCGTTCCTCCTCCGATCGTCTGAGCGCCGGACCCTGCCTTCAGCAGACGGCCGGCGCACTCTGCTTTCGGCGCGCGCAACCCGCGCGCAGACGATCCGTCAAGCGCGGCCGGCGTGCGCCGCCGCGCGACACAAGCATGAGGAAACTTCGATGATCCGCAGGGAATTTCTGATCCGCAGCCTGGGGGCTGCGGCGGCGACGGCATTCGCGCGCACAGCGCTCGCGCAGGCCGCCGCGCAGACGATGCCGATGGGCGACATGCCGATGCACGACAACACGCCGATGCATCCGACGCCAAAGGCCGACATGCACGACATGCCCGACATGCCGTCGATGTCCGGCGACACCGCGCGCGCGCCGCTCGCGGCCGCCGATGCGCTGCCATCCGGTGCGCCGCTGCCCGCGTTGCGCGTGCTCGCCAACGAGAGTCGCGAGTCCGGCATCTTTCGCGCGACGCTCGTCGCGCAGCCGGCCACGCGAGCGTTGCTGCGCGGCCAGCCGGACACGGTGTTCTGGCTCTACGACGACGATCCGCACGGGACGGTGGTCGGCCCGCTGATCGACGTGCGCGAGGGCGACACCGTCGAGATCCGCTTCGTCAACCGGCTGCCGCAGCCGTCGACGATCCATTGGCACGGCCTGCCGGTTCCGCCGGATCAGGACGGCAATCCGACCGACATCGTCGCGCCCGGCGCGACGCGCGTGTACCGGTTCACGCTGCCGGTCGGGAGCGCGGGCACTTACTGGTATCACCCGCATCCGCATTGGCTGGCTGCCGAGCAGGTGTTTCGCGGGCTCGCCGGGCCGATCATCGTGCGCGCGGCCGACGATCCGCTCGCGGGCTGGCCGGAGCGGCATCTGTTTCTGACGGACCTGAAGCTGTCCGCCGACGGCACGATTCCCGCCAACAGCATGACCGACTGGATGAACGGACGAGAGGGGCAGTTCGTGCTCGTCAACGGCGCGCTGAAGCCGCGTATCGACGTCGCCGGCGTCGAGCGCTGGCGCGTCTGGAACGCGTGCAGCGCGCGCTATCTGCGACTGAAACTCGGCGACAACCTCACGTTCGACCAGGTCGGCACCGACGGCGGGCTACTGCAGTCCCCGCGTCGCGGCCTGACCGAGCTGCTGCTCGCGCCGGCCGAGCGCGCGGAACTGATCGTGCGCGGCGGCGGGCGGCCGGCGCAGGTGTCGCTGATCTCGGCGCAATACGATCGACGCCGGATGACGATGACGCCCGGCCGCTTCCTGTCGCCGGAGCCGGACCGCGTGCTCGCCGACGTCCGGTTCGCGAAGGAATCGGGCGGGAACGACCGCCCGCTGCCGGCGCATCTGCGCACGATCGCGCCGCTCGGCTCGCCGGGCGCGCGCAAGTCCGTCGTGTTCGACGAAGCGATGGACATGCGCGCGATGCATCAGCCGGCAACGTTGGCGAACGGCGCGCCGCGCGGAATGAATTTCCTCGTGAACGGTGAAGTGTTCGATCCCGCGCGCGTCACGCTGACGAGCCGGCGTGGTGAAGTCGAGCACTGGACGATCGAAAACCGTACCGATATGGATCATCCCTTTCACCTGCATGGTGCGCAGTTCCAGGTGATGGCGCGCGAGCGGCGCGGCGTGACGATCGACGAGCCGATTCTCGCGTGGCGCGACACGGTGAACGTGAGGTCGGCGGAGGTGGTGCGGATCGCGGTGGTTCAGAGGGATGCGGGGAACCGCATGTTTCACTGCCACATCCTCGAGCACGAATCGCTCGGCATGATGGGCACGCTGCGGGTGGTGTAGCCGAAAAAAGAAAACCCGGCGAAAGCCGGGTTCTCTGCGGGTACAGGTATCGAACTGGATCAGGCTGCCGCCTGGATGTTCGATGCCTGTTTGCCCTTCGGACCTTGAACGACTTCGAAGCTCACCTTCTGGCCTTCCTTCAGCGTCTTGAAGCCATTCATCTGGATGGCCGAAAAGTGAGCGAACAGGTCCTCGCCGCCCTCATCCGGCGTAATGAAGCCAAAACCCTTCGCATCGTTGAACCACTTGACCGTACCGGTTGCCATACCTACTTCCCCTGTAACACTCATGTCACTACGAGCACGTTCGTAAATGCGGACGTGGCGGTTGAAAACGCACGCCGACTCCTCACAAGCTCACCAACGGCATTTTTTCGATTTTGCGGCGGTTGAAAAAAGTGCCAGCTTGATTGTTGAGGCTCTTTATTCGGCTGTCAAGAATATTTTGAGATGCACGATGTCGCGTTGTAAAGAGCCCATTTCCAGGGTTTTTCCGCCTTTTCTTGTGCGTCCACGTACAAGCAACAGCCCTTGAAAAGTCGCATAATCGGCGCACATACGGTTCTTCCGACGTATCCGGAAAAAGCTGGCACGCTACGTGATAGCGCACAGTGGGCTCCGACGGCCGCGCGTCGCTTGTGCGATACTCGATTCGACCGGCGGGAAGAGTGCTGCGCGCGCATCAAGTGCAGCATCCGACGGCCGGCACCGCAACCGGCCGCCGCGACAGGGACGGCGCGAAATATTACCTGTCGCAGGGTATTCGGGCCGGTAAATTCCGGCCGGCCGGTCGGGGTTTCGGCAGGATTGCGGGCCTGTCCGAGTTGTTTAGAATGGACGTATGGCGATTATCCCGGACAAACAGGACGGAACCGTACTGGAGCGGCAGGAGCAAAAGGTCAAGCCGCCCTCCATGTACAAGGTCGTGCTGATGAACGACGACTACACACCGATGGAATTCGTCGTGATGGTCGTTCAGGAGTATTTCAATAAAGATCGCGAGACGGCTACACAGATCATGTTGAAAGTCCATCGCGAGGGCAGGGGAGTTTGTGGGGTCTATACGCGGGATATCGCGTCGACCAAAGTCGAGCAAGTCGTTACCCACGCACGGCAGGCCGGGCATCCGCTGCAGTGCGTGATGGAGGAAGCATGATTGCCCAGGAACTGGAAGTCAGCCTGCACATGGCGTTCATGGAGGCGCGTCAGGCGCGGCACGAGTTCATCACGGTGGAGCACCTGCTCCTTGCGCTGTTGGACAATCCGACGGCTGCGGAAGTGCTTCGCGCATGTGCCGCGAATATCGAAGACCTGCGCCAGAACCTGCGCAACTTCATTCATGACAACACGCCGACGGTGCCCGGAACGGACGACGTCGACACGCAGCCGACGCTCGGATTCCAGCGCGTGATCCAGCGCGCGATCATGCACGTGCAGTCGACGTCGAACGGCAAGAAGGAAGTGACCGGCGCGAACGTGCTGGTCGCGATCTTCGGCGAGAAGGATTCGCACGCGGTGTACTACCTGCAGCAGCAGGGCGTCACGCGTCTCGACGTCGTGAACTTCATTTCGCATGGCATCGCGAAGACGAGCAGCGGCGAAGCCGCGAAGGCGAGCGACGCGAATGCGGAGTCCGACGACGCGTCCGCGCAGAAGGAAACGCCGCTCGCGCAGTTCACGCAGAACCTGAACCAGATGGCGAAGGACGGCCGCATCGACCCGCTGATCGGGCGCGAATCGGAAGTCGAACGCGTCGTGCAGGTGCTGTGCCGCCGACGCAAGAACAATCCGTTGCTCGTCGGCGAGGCCGGCGTCGGCAAGACCGCGATCGCGGAAGGGCTCGCGTGGCGCATCACGCGCGGCGAGGTGCCGGACATTCTCGCGGATGCGCAGGTCTACTCGCTCGACATGGGCGCACTGCTCGCGGGCACCAAGTATCGCGGCGACTTCGAGCAGCGTCTGAAGACGGTGCTGAAGGAGTTGAAGGAGCGTCCGCACGCGATCCTGTTCATCGACGAGATTCACACGCTGATCGGCGCGGGCGCCGCGTCGGGCGGCACGCTCGATGCGTCGAACCTGCTGAAGCCGGCGCTGTCGTCGGGCACGCTGAAGTGCATCGGCGCGACGACGTTCACCGAGTACCGCGGCATCTTCGAGAAGGACGCGGCGCTGTCGCGGCGCTTCCAGAAGATCGACGTGATCGAGCCGACCGTCGAGCAGACCGTCGCGATCCTGCGCGGGCTCAAGTCGCGCTTCGAGGAACATCACGGCGTCAAGTATTCGTCGGGCGCGCTGAATGCGGCGGCGGAACTGTCGGCGCGCTTCATCACCGACCGTCATCTGCCGGACAAGGCGATCGACGTGATCGACGAAGCGGGCGCCGCGCAGCGCATCCTGCCGAAGTCGAAGCAGAAGAAGACGATCGGCAAGGGCGAGATCGAAGAGATCATCTCGAAGATCGCGCGCGTGCCGGCCCAAAGCGTGTCGCAGGACGATCGCAGCAAGCTGCAGACGCTCGATCGCGACCTGAAGGCGGTCGTGTTCGGCCAGGACCCGGCCATCGACGCGCTCGCCGCGTCGATCAAGATGGCGCGCGCGGGCCTCGGCAAGACCGACAAGCCGATCGGCGCGTTCCTGTTCTCCGGTCCGACCGGCGTCGGCAAGACCGAGGTCGCGCGGCAACTCGCGTTCACGCTCGGCATCGAGCTGATCCGCTTCGACATGTCGGAGTACATGGAGCGCCATGCGGTGAGCCGGTTGATCGGCGCGCCGCCGGGTTACGTCGGGTTCGACCAGGGCGGTCTGTTGACCGAGGCGGTCACGAAGAAGCCGCATTGCGTGCTGCTGCTCGACGAAATCGAGAAGGCGCATCCGGACATCTTCAACGTGCTGCTGCAGGTGATGGACCACGGCACGCTGACCGACAACAACGGACGCAAGGCCGACTTCCGCAACGTCATCATCATCATGACGACGAACGCGGGGGCCGAGTCGATGAACAAGTCGACGATCGGCTTCACGACGCGCCGCGAGCAGGGCGACGAAATGGCCGACATCAAGCGCCTGTTCACGCCCGAGTTCCGCAACCGTCTGGATGCGACGATCAGCTTCCGTGCGCTCGATGAGGAAATCATCATGCGCGTGGTCGACAAGTTCCTGATGCAGCTCGAAGACCAGTTGCACGAGAAGAAGGTCGATGCGGTGTTCACCGACGCATTGCGCCACCATCTCGCGAAGCACGGCTTCGATCCGCTGATGGGCGCGCGGCCGATGCAGCGTCTGATCCAGGACACGATCCGTCGTGCGCTGGCCGACGAACTGCTGTTCGGCAAGCTGATGAACGGCGGCCGCGTGACAGTGGATGTCGACGCGAACGACAAGATCCAGTTGACGTTCGACGAGAACCCGGCGCCGCGCAATCCGAACCCGGAGGCGGTCGAAGTGGAATAACGGCTTCGATTCAGGTTTGATCCCGCGAAACGGCGCGGACTTTCGGGTCCGCGCCGTTTTGTTTTTCATGCCACGGGGCTCTTCCTCGGTAGCGGGTTTGCGGTCGGGTTCGCCGGGCCGGGCGCGCTGACGCGCCCGCGCGCGGCCCGCCGCCCGCGCGTCAATGCTTGCCGGTGCTTCCGAAGCCGCCGGCGCCGCGCTCGCTCGCCTCGAAATCCTCGACGAGGTTGAACTGTGCCTGAACCACCGGCACGATCACGAGCTGCGCGAGCCGCTCGAACGGGTTCAGCGTGAACGTCGTATGCCCGCGGTTCCACGTCGAGATCATCAGTTCACCCTGGTAGTCCGAGTCGATCAGCCCGACCAGGTTGCCGAGCACGATGCCGTGCTTGTGACCGAGACCCGAGCGCGGCAGGATCAGCGCCGCGTAGCCCGGATCGGCGACGTGAATCGCGAGGCCGGTCGGCACCAGCACCGTCTGGCCGGGCTCGATCGTCAGCGGCGCGTCGATGCACGCGCGCAGATCGAGGCCGGCGCTGCCGGGCGTCGCGTAGTGGGGCAACTGATCGCGGATGCGATCGTTCAGGATCTTCAGGTCGATTTTCATTGAGTGAGTCGTTCTTGGGGGACGGACGAAGTCTTCGAGGGGGCAATCAGGCGGTGCGCGGCAATTCGAACGCGTCGGCCAGCAGTTCGTAAGAGCGCAGCCGCGCCGCGTAGCTGCCGGCCACGGTCAGCACGATCAGCTCGTCCGCCTGGAAACGCTCGTGCAGCGCGACGAGCCGCTCGGTCACGCTCTGCGGCGTGCCGATGATACTGCGCGGTTTTTCGCGATCGATCACGAGCCGCTCGCGCTCGCCGTATTCCTGCACGAGCCCCTGTGCGACGCTCGGGATCGGCGCGTTCAGGCCATAGGCCATCTGCACGCGGCGCAGATCGACGGCCTTCTCCAGGTCGGCGGCTTCGGCTTCCGTATCGGCGCAGATCACGAACACGGCGGCGGCCAGATACGGCTTCGCCTCGTGACCGGCGCTAAAGCGCGAGCGATACGCTTCTGCCACCAGATGACCGAAATGCGCATTGATGAAATGCGCGAACGAGAAGCGCAGCCCGAGCTGCGCGGCGAGCAGGCCGCCGAAGTCGCTGGAACCGAGCACCCATAGTTGCGGGCGCGTGCTCACCTGCGGCTGCAGCACGACGCCTTGCGCGACGTGATCGGCGGGCAGCTTGCCGTCCATCAGCCCGACGAGATCGCGCACCTGCTCCGCGAAGATGTCGCCGCGGTTGTACTCGCCGGCCGCGACTGCCTGCGCGGTGCGCATGTCGCCGCCGGGCGCGCGGCCGACGCCGAGGTCGACGCGATTCGGGAACAGCGCTTCGAGCATCATGAACTGCTCGGCGACCTTGAACGGGCTGTAGTACGGCAGCATCACGCCGCCCGAGCCGATGCGGATGCGTTTCGTCACGCTGCCGAGGCGCGCGAGCATCACTTCGGGGCACGGATTGCTGACGCCGAGAAGCCCGTGATGCTCGGCGCACCAGTAGCGCGTGTAGCCGAGGTCGTCGGCGAGCTGCGCGAGTTCGATGGTGGCGGCGATCGCGTCGGCCGCCGTGTGCCCGGCGATCACCGGCGACTGGTCGAGTACGGAAAGTAGCGTCATGACAGTCCCGCTCCGTGTGATTCGCCGGGCGTCGGGCGTCGCCCCGCGAGGGTCACGAGATGATGCTCCGGTCCGGCAGCCGTCGCGCGATTTCGGCGACGAGTGCCCGCGCGAGCGCGTGCTTGTCCGCGCGCGGCAGCTTCGTGCGGCCGCTCGCCTCGAACAGCACGACTTCGTTGTCGTCCTGGCCGAACGTCTGCGGGCCGAGATTGCCGATCAGCAGCGGCACGTTCTTGCGCACGCGCTTTTCTTCGCCGTGCACGTCGAGGTCGTCGCTCTCGGCCGCGAAGCCGACGCAGTACGGCGGATGCGGGAGCGCGGCCACTGCCGCGAGGATGTCCGGATTCTCGACGAACGCGAGTTGCGGAACCCGCTGCCCGGCGGTCTTCTTGATCTTCTGCGCGCTGACCTGGTCGACGCGCCAGTCGGCGACGGCCGCCACGCCGATGAACACGTCGTAGTCGGGCACCGCGCGCAGCACCGCGTCGTGCATCTGCTGCGCGGTCTGCACGTTTTCGCGCGTGACGCCCCACGGCGTGTCGAGCGCGACCGGTCCCGCGACCAGATGCACGTCCGCGCCAGCCTGCTGCGCGGCGCGCGCGAGCGCGAAGCCCATCTTGCCGCTCGAGCGGTTCGTGATCCCGCGCACCGGATCGATCGGCTCGAACGTCGGGCCGGCGGTCAGCAGCACGCGGCGGCCCGCGAGCGTCTTCGGCGTGAAGAACGACACGATCGCCTCGTAGATGGCCTCGGGCTCCAGCATCCGGCCGTCGCCGATTTCGCCGCACGCCTGCGGGCCCGAATCGGGGCCGAGCGTTTCGATGCCGTCCGCGCGCAGTTGCGCGACGTTGCGTTGCGTCGCCGGGTTCGACCACATCTGCCGGTTCATCGCCGGCACGACGAGCAGCGGGCACTCGCGCGCGACGCACAGTGTCGACAGCAGGTCGTCCGCGAAGCCGTGCGCGAGTTTCGCGAGAAAGTCGGTGGACGCGGGCGCGATGACGATCGCGTCGGCGCCGCGCGACAGATCGATGTGCGCCATGTTGTTCGGCACGCGCGCGTCCCACTGGCTCGCGTAGACGGGGCGTCCGGACAGCGCCTGCATCGTGACCGGCGTGATGAACTGCGTTGCGGCGTCGGTCATCACGACCTGCACGCTCGCGTCGGCTTTCGTCAGGAGGCGCGTGAGCTCCGCGATCTTGTAGCACGCGATGCCGCCCGTCATGCCGAGGACGAGATGTTTTCCTGCCAGTTCTGCTGTGCTCAAGTGGGGTTCTCCTGTCCCATGCAAGGCGGTCGACCAGACCTGGCGCCAAGTCCGCTTTACCGCCCGCGCCGCACGCGCCGCAACTCGTCGATCACGAGCAGCACCGCGCCGATCGTGATCGCGCTGTCGGCGACGTTGAACGCCGGCCAGTGCCATCCGCCGACGTGAAAGTCGAGGAAGTCGATCACGTGGCCGTACAGCAGCCGGTCGAGCACGTTGCCGAGCGCGCCGCCGAGAATCAGCGACAGCGCCGTGCAGAACATGCGCTGCGACGCGTGGCGTCTCAGCAGATAGCAGATCACGAGCGCCGCGACCACGCCGAGCCCGGTGAACGCCCAGCGCTGCCAGCCGCCGGCCGCGGCGAGGAAGCTGAACGCCGCGCCGCGGTTGTACACGAGCACGAGGTTGAAGAACGACGTGATCTGCCGTCCTTCGCCGTAGCTGAAGATTCGCGCGATCGAGATTTTCGTCAGTTGATCGATGAGAATCACGATCAGCGCGATACCCAGCCACGGCAGGAGCGAGCCGCCGCTGCGCTGTTTCGTCATTGCCTTGGCCATTATGCCGCGCTCCTTGCCTCGCCGTGGCCGAACAGATTCGCCACGCAGCGCCCGCACAGCGTCGGATGGTCGGCGTTCGCGCCGACGTCTGCGCGATAGTGCCAGCAGCGCTCGCACTTCAGATACTTCGACGCGATCACTTCGACGCCTTCGTCCGCTTCGCTGTCGACCTTCGCGACTTCGGCGTCCGACGTGATCAGCACGAATTTCAGGTCGTCGTTGAGGCTCGCAAGCGCGTCGTAGCGCGCGCCGCTCGCACGGATCCGCACCTGCGCCTGGAGCGACGAGCCGATCTCGTTCGCGACGCGCGCCTCTTCGAGCGCCTTCGTCACGTTGCCGCGCACGTCGCGCAGGAGCGTCCACTTCGCGAGCAGCGTTTCGGCATCCGGTACTTCCGGGAACGCATGGAACGTTTCGGTGAAAATCGTCTCGCTTTGCGGCTGGAAAACCTTCCACGCCTCTTCCGCGGTGAACGACAGGAACGGCGCGAGCACGCGCAGCAGGCTGTGCGTGATGTGGAAGAGGGCCGTCTGCGCGGCGCGGCGCGCGCGCGAATCGGGCGCGCTCGTGTACAGGCGATCCTTCAGCACGTCGAGGTAGAAGCCGCCGAGATCTTCCGAGCAGAACGTCTGCACCTTCGCGACGACCGGATGGAACTCGTAGCGGTCGTAGTGCGCGAGCACCTCGCCTTGCAGACCGGCCGTCAGCGCGAGCGCGTAACGGTCGATTTCGAGCCACTCGGAGACCGGCAGCGCGTGTTTGTCGAAGTCGAAGTCCGACAGGTTCGCGAGCAGGAAGCGCAGCGTGTTGCGGATACGGCGATAGCCCTCGGTCACGCGCTTCAGGATTTCCTCGGAGATCGCGAGCTCGCCCGAATAGTCGGTCGATGCGATCCACAAGCGGATGATCTCCGCGCCAAGACGGTTCGACACTTCGTGCGGATCGACGCCGTTGCCGAGCGACTTGCTCATCTTGCGGCCTTCGCCGTCGACGGTGAAGCCGTGCGTGAGCAGCGCGTCGTACGGCGGCCGGCCGTCGAGCATCGACGCGGTCAAGAGCGACGAGTGGAACCAGCCGCGATGCTGGTCCGAGCCTTCCAGATACAGGTCGGCCGGGAACTGCAGCTCGTCCTTGTGCGAGCCGCGCAGCACGTGCCAGTGCGTGGTGCCGGAGTCGAACCACACGTCGAGCGTGTCGCGGTTCTTCTCGTACAGGTTCGCGTCGTCGCCGATCAGCTCGCGCGGATCGAGCGACTGCCACGCCTCGATGCCTTCCTGCTCGACGCGCTGCGCGACCGCTTCGAGCAGCTCCAGCGTGCGCGGATGCAGCTCGCCGGTTTCCTTATGCACGAAGAACGCCATTGGCACGCCCCACTGACGCTGACGCGACAGCGTCCAGTCCGGGCGGTTCGCGATCATCGAGTAGAGACGCTGCTTGCCCCACGACGGATAGAACGCGGTCGCCTCGATGCCTTCGAGCGCGGTCTCGCGCAGCGTCTTGCCGCCGTCGACCGGCGTCACGTCCATGCCGGCGAACCACTGCGACGTCGCGCGGTAGATGATCGGCGTCTTGTGACGCCAGCAGTGCATGTAGCTATGCAGATACTTCTCGGTGCGCAGCAGGTTGCCGGCCTCGTCGAGCGCCGCGACGATCTTCGGGTTCGCGGCCCAGATCGACAGGCCGCCGAACAGCGCGAGCGATTCGCTGTAGCGGCCGTCGCCCATCACCGGGCTCAGGATGTCCGAGTCGGCCATCCCGTGCGCCTTGCACGACGCGAAGTCTTCGACGCCGTACGCGGGCGACGAGTGCACGATGCCCGTGCCGGTGTCGGTCGTCACGTAGTCGCCGAGATAGACCGGCGACGTGCGGCGGTACGCCGGATGCAGCGTTGCGAGCGGATGGTGAAAGCGCACGTTCGCGAGCTTCTCGCCGCGCGCGGTCGCGATCACCCGGCCTTCGAGGCCGAAATCCTTCAGGCACGCTTCGACGCGTTCTTCCGCGAAAATCAGGAGTCCGCGCGGCGTGTCGACAAGCGCATACACGATGTCCGGATGCACGTTCAACGCCTGGTTCGCGGGGATCGTCCACGGCGTCGTGGTCCAGATCACGATGCCGCCCTCTGCGCGCGGCAGCGACGCGAGGCCGAACGCGGCCGCGGTCTCTTCAGGCTGCGCGAACGGGAACATCACGTCGATCGTCGGATCGCTCTTGTCCTTGTACTCGACTTCGGCCTCCGCGAGCGCCGAGCCGCAGTCGAAGCACCAGTTCACCGGCTTCAGCCCGCGGAATACATAGCCTTTCTCCATGATCTTCGCGAGCGCGCGGATTTCGTTCGCCTCGTTCACGAAGTTCATCGTCTTGTACGGGTTGTCCCAGTCGCCGAGCACGCCGAGCCGGCGGAAGCCCGCCTTCTGCGTTTCGATCTGGCCGGCCGCGTATTCGCGCGCCTTCTTCATCACCTCGGCGGCGGGCAGCGACTTGCCGTAGTGCTTTTCGATCTGGATTTCGATCGGCATCCCGTGACAGTCCCAGCCGGGCACGTAGACCGCGTCGAAGCCCGCCAGATTGCGCGCCTTCACGATCATGTCCTTCAGGATCTTGTTGACCGCGTGGCCGAGGTGGATGTCGCCGTTCGCATACGGCGGGCCGTCGTGCAGGATGAACTTCTTGCGGCCCTTCGAAGCGGCGCGAATCTTCTCGTAGACCTGGTTCTCCTGCCATTCCTTCACCCACTGGGGCTCGCGCTTCGGCAGGTCGCCGCGCATCGGGAACGGGGTTTCGAGCAGGTTGACGGGATATTTCGACCCGGCCTTGTCGGCTTTATCGGCTTTGGAAGAGGCTTTCTTGTCGCTCATGGTGAGATCACGGTGTATTCGGAAGACTTGGGCGTCGGAGCTGTCGGGCGTGTCGCGGCGTGGTGCGTGTATCGAAGCGTATCGGGCGTCGTGGTGGCTGGCCGTCGCGATTCGCCGGTCTCCGTCGCAAGACGCGCCTCAAGCGGCGCGTGGCGCGGCCCGTGCGGCGTCACGCGGCACGGGTCGCGCGCGCTCATCTAATTCGGTCCGTTGCGGACGTGGCGAAGCCGGTCGAGCGGCTGCCGGCGACCGGCGCGCCGGCCGCGGCGAACCACGCGCGCGCGTTCGCGACGTCGCGGGCAATCGCTGCGCCGAGCGTTTCGAGATCGACGAACTTCTCCTCGTCGCGCAGCTTCTTCAGGAATTCGACGCGCACGAGCTTGCCGTATGCGTCGCCATGCCAGTCGAGCAAATGAACTTCGAGCAGCACGCGACCCGAATCGTCGACGGTCGGACGCAAGCCGAGGCTCGCGACGCCGGGCAGCGGCGCGTCGGCGAGCCCGTGCACCTGCACGACGAAGATGCCCGCCGCGGCGGGCCGCTTGTGCGCGATCGGCAGGTTCAGTGTCGGAAAGCCGAGGTCGCGGCCGAGCTTCATCCCGTGCGTGACGTGGCCGCTGATCGCGTAGCCGCGACCGAGCGCGGCGCGTGCCGCATCGAGGTCGCCCGCCTGCAGCGACGCGCGCACGGCCGAGCTGGAGATGCGCGCGCCGGACGGATCGGCGACGGTCGCCATCTGCTCGACTTCGAAGCCGTGGCGCTCGCCGGCCTCTTTCAGCGACGTGAAATCGCCCGCGCGCTTTGCGCCGTAGCGGAAGTCGTCGCCGATCATCATCCAGCGCGCGTGCAGCCCGCCGACGATGATCCGCTCGACGAACGTGTCCGGCGACTGGCTCGCGAACGTGTGGTTGAAGTGCTCGACGACGACGCGGTCCACGCCGTTCAGCCGCAGCGCTTCGAGCTTGTCGCGCAGCATCGCGATGCGCGGCGGCGCGCCGGCCGGGTTGAAGAACTCGCGCGGGTGAGGCTCGAAGGTCATCACGCAGACGGGCAGCCCGCGTGCATCGGCGGCCGCGCGCACGCGCGCGAGCAACGCCTGATGTCCGCGGTGGACACCGTCGAAGTTGCCGATCGTCAGCGCGCACGGCGCGCGGCTCTCGGCATTGGGAAGACCGCGGAAGACTCTCACGTTAGCGGGACCAGAATTGCGCAGATCGAAAGGCGACCCCAATTCAGTCGGGCCGCAACGAAACAGGAGATTATAAACGCTCGGGCGCGCGGCCGCCGCCGCGGAGGCGTCGGGCGATGCCGCGATGATAAAATCCGCGGATGAAAAATCTCGTGATCCTGATTTCGGGACGGGGCAGCAACATGGAGGCCATCGTGCGCGCATGCGAGCGCGAACGCTGGCCGGCGCGCGTCGCCGCCGTGATTGCGAACCGGTCCGACGCGGCGGGCCTCGCGTTCGCGGCGTCCCAACGCATTCCCACGGTGGTCGTCGACCACCGCCAGTTTTCCGATCGTGTTGCGTTCGATGCGGCCTTGTCCGCCACCCTCGATCGGTTCGAGCCGGACCTCGTCGTGCTCGCCGGCTTCATGCGCGTGCTGACCGACGCATTCGTCGAGCGCTACACGGGCCGGATGCTGAACGTGCATCCGTCGCTGCTGCCGAGCTTTCCCGGCCTCAAGACGCATCAGCAGGCGCTCGACGCCGGCGTGCGCGTGCATGGCGCGACCGTCCACTTCGTCACGCCGGCGCTCGACCACGGGCCGATCGTCGCGCAGTCGATCGTGCCGGTGCGGGCGGGCGACGACGCGGCAGCGCTCTCCGCGCGCGTGCTCGCGACCGAACACGTGATCTATCCGCGCGCGGTGCGCTGGTTCGTCGAGGGGCGCGTGGCGCTCGACGGGCGGCGCGTCGTGTTCGCGCCGTCCGCGCAGGCGGGCACCCTGGAGCCGCAACGGCTCTTCATCGACGAAGCGATTCGCGCCGATCAGACCGCCGGGGAGGGCGCATGAGGCTACACGGATTCCTGATTGGGCAGACGGAGACGCTGCTCGCCGACGTACTCAAATTCACCGGTCCCGCCGATGCGGCGACGAGCCGGTTTTTCCGCGCGCATCCGAAGCTCGGACACAGCGAGCGCGGCGTGATCGCCGAGGCGGTGTTCGCGGTGCTGCGCCGACGGATGGAGTTCGCGCATCTCGCCGAGAGCGGCTCGGGCACCCCGGCGCGGCGTCTCGCGCTGCTCGGGCTGATGCAGACGGTCGGCCGCTCGGCGGTGCGTCCGTTCGTGTCGGACGCGGAGGCCGCGTGGCTCGAACACGTATCGAAGATCGATCCGACGAGCCTGCCGCTGCGCGTGCAGACGAATTTGCCGGACTGGATCCTCAAGGCGCTCGAAGCGCGCTTCGAGCCGGCCGAACTCGCACAGCTCGCCGCCGCGCTGAACTATCCGGCGCCGCTCGACCTGCGCGCGAATCCGGTGAAGGCGAGCCGCGACGACGTGCTGAAGGCGCTCGCGGCGGCCGGCATCCCCGCGCAGCCGACCACGTTCGCGCCGTTCGGCGTGCGCGTGGACGGCAAGCCCGCGCTGTCGAAGCTCGACGCGTTCGCGCAAGGCTGGTTCGAGGTGCAGGACGAAGGCAGCCAGCTGCTGTGCTCGCTCGTCGCACCGCGTCGCGGCGAGATGGTCGCGGACTTCTGCGCGGGCGCGGGCGGCAAGACGCTCGCGCTCGGCGCGGCGATGCGCTCGACCGGGCGGCTGTACGCGTTCGACGTGTCCGGGAAGCGCCTCGCGAAGCTCAAGCCGCGGATGGCGCGCAGCGGGCTGTCGAACGTGAACCCGGTGCTGATCGACAGCGAACATGACGCGAAGATCAAGCGGCTCGCGGGCAAGCTCGATCGCGTGCTCGTCGACGCGCCGTGCAGCGGGCTCGGCACGCTGCGCCGCAATCCGGACCTGAAGTGGCGCCAGACGCCGGAGTCGGTTGCCGAACTCGCGCCGAAGCAGCTGTCGATCCTCACGAGCGCCGCGCGTCTCGTGAAGCGCGGCGGGCGGCTCGTGTACGCGACGTGCAGCATTCTCGACGCGGAAAACGAGTCGGTCGTGGCGCAGTTCCTCGACGCGCATCCCGAGTTCGTGCTGGTCAGCGCGAAAGACGTGCTGGCCGAACAGCGGATCGACCTCGACACCGGCGACTTCCTGCAGCTGTGGCCGCATCGGCACGCAACGGACGGCTTCTTCGCCGCGGTGCTGGAGCGTCGTGGCGACGCGAAGCCGCGCGGCGAGCGTGCCGAGGCGGACGTGCTGAAGGAAGCGCTGGCCGAGGCGCCGGGCGAGCCGGGGCAGTAACGGGCGCACTTGCAACGATCGATCGAGCGATGGAAAACCGGATCCTCTCGGAAAAGCTGGGCGGCCTGATCCGCGACTATGGCCAGCCGGTCATGCTGTGGCAGGCGGCGATGCTCGTCGGCGCGCTGGCGCTCGCGTGGCTTGCGTCGTGGCTCCTGCGGCGCGGGCTCGATGCGCGCCGCCGCGCGCGCCAGGAAGGGCCGCACTTCGGCGCGGAAAGCCTGCGCAAGGCGTATTTCCCGCTGATCGGCGCGCTCTTCGTGCTGCTCACGCGCGATGTCGCGCGCGGCTTCATCCACACGTGGCTGCTCGACCTCGCGCTCGTGCCGCTCGTCGGCATCGGCGTGCTCTACATCGGCTTCTACGTCGTGCGACGCGTGCTCGGCCGCAGTGGCGAGACTCGCACGTGGCTGTCGATCGTCGAGTGGCTCGTGTCGATCGTCGTCTGGGGCGCGATGGTGCTGTCGCTGCTCGGCATTCAGGACGACGTGCTCGCGTGGATGGAAAGCGTGCGCTGGCGCATCGGCACCGCGCACGTGACGCTGCTGTCGCTCGCGAACGCCACGCTGTGGGTCTGCGTGACGATGATCGTCGCCGTGTGGGCCGGCGGCGCGCTCGAAGACCGCGTGATGCGCATCGGCACGCTCGATCCGAACCTGCGCGTGGTGCTCGCCCGCATCGGCCGCGCGCTGATGATCGTGGCGGCGGTGCTGATCAGCCTGTCGCTCGTCGGGATCGACATCACGGTGCTCGGCGTGTTCGGCGGCGCGCTGGGCGTCGGGCTCGGCTTCGGCTTGCAGAAGATCGCGAGCAACTATGTGTCCGGGTTCATCATCCTGCTCGACCGCTCGCTGCACCTCGGCGACTCGATCAACGTGAGCGGCCTGACCGGCAAGGTCACGCAGATCCGCACCCGCTATACGGTCGTGCGCGGCCTCGACGGGATCGAGACGCTGATCCCGAACGAAAAGCTGATCACCGACGTCGTGCAGAACCAGTCGTCGTATCTGACGCGCGGCTATGCGAAGGCGGCGGTGCAGATCGCGTACTCGTCGGACCTCGATCTCGCGATGACGCTGCTCGTGCGCGCGACCGACGGCGTCGAGCGCGTGCTCGCGGACCCGGCGCCGACCGCGTATCTCGCGAGCTTCGGCGCCGACGGGATCAATCTCGAAGTCGGCTTCTGGATTGCCGACGCGGCGAACGGCACGGCGGGCGTGCGCTCGGCGGTCAACGTGAACATCTGGCGGCTCCTGCGCGAGCACGGCATTTCGATTCCGTACGCGCAGCGCGAGGTGCGGATCGTCACGGCCGACGGCGGCGACGCCGTGCTGGCAGGCCCGGCTATTGCGGCGCCGGTCGCCGCCGCGCCGATCAACGACGCGGCTGCGAGCGGCGGACCGGCGCCGGGAAGCGGCGCGAAGGGCTCCGCGGCCGCCTGAGTGCGGCGCGCCACGAAGCAAGGAACGCAAGCGAGCAGTAAGGGGCCATAATAGCGACCATTGGCGTTGCGACCGATGGTCCCGGCGGCGGTGCGCCAGGTCCCTGCGGCGGGCGTCCGGGTGTTCTCCCAGGCGGCTCTTCGAAAAAAATCTCCATTTGTTACAAACACTTGGAGAGGTTCTAGTAGAATGCCGTCCAGTCTCGCCGACGCTTTCACTTTCTTGACATCGGCGTTTGCCGGCGCAAGCCGGCGTTCCAGTTCCACGGGTAAATGACCTTGTTGAATTCCCTGTTCCATTTCCTCGCCGACGGGCTGCTGAACTTCTCGTGGTGGCAGATCCTGCTGTTCACCGCGGTGGTCACGCACATCACGATCGTTGGCGTCACGGTTTATCTGCACCGCTGCCAGGCGCACCGTGCGCTCGACCTGCACCCGGTCGCGAGCCACTTCTTCCGCTTCTGGCTGTGGATGACCACCGGCATGCTGACCGGCCAGTGGGCGGCGATCCACCGCAAGCATCACGCGAAGTGCGAAACCGAAGAAGACCCGCACAGCCCGCAGACGCGCGGCATCTGGAAGGTGCTGCTCGAAGGCGCGGAGCTGTACCGCGCCGAAGCGAAGAACGAAGAAACGATGCGCCGCTTCAGTCACGGCACGCCGAACGACTGGATGGAGCGCAACGTCTACACGAAGTACCCGATCCTCGGCGTGTCGCTGATGATGGTGATCGACGTCGCGTTGTTCGGCTTCGTCGGCCTCACGGTGTGGGCGGTGCAGATGGTCTGGATTCCGTTCTGGGCGGCCGGCGTCGTGAACGGGCTCGGCCACTTCTGGGGCTACCGCAACTTCAATTCGTCGGATGCGAGCACGAACCTGTTTCCGCTCGGCATCATCATCGGCGGCGAAGAGCAGCACAACAACCACCATACGTTCGCGACGTCCGCGAAGCTGTCGAACAAGTGGTACGAGTTCGACATCGGCTGGATGTACATCCGCCTGATGTCGGCGGTCGGCCTCGCGAAGGTGAAGAAGGTCGCGCCCACGCCGCGTCTGACGACCGGCAAGCCGGTGCCGGACCACGAAACGCTGCAGGCCGTGCTGTCGAACCGCTACGAGGTGATGGCGCGCTACGCGAAGGCGGTCAAGCAGGCGTATCGCCAGGAGCTTGCTCATCTGAAGGAAGTCGGCGCACGCGAGAAGTACCAGCTGATGCGCGGCGCGCGCAAGTGGTTCGACAAGGAAGAAGCGAGCCTCGACGAGCCCCAGAAGCGCCAGCTGCCGCAAATTTTCGCGGACAGCCAGAAACTGCGCACGTTCATCGAGTTGCGCAACGAACTGGCCGCGATCTGGGAGCGTTCGAGCGCATCGCGCGAACAACTGCTCGCCCAGTTGCAGGATTGGTGTCATCGCGCCGAACAAAGCGGCATCAAGGCGCTCCAGGAATTTTCGATGCGCCTGCGACGCTACGCGTGAGCCTGAAGGCGGCGCCCGTCGACCTGGAAAAAATCCATTAAAATCGAGTTACGTCACAAAACCCCGCGCTGGCGGGGTTTTTTCTTTTCAGACGCCGTGTTGCGCGCGACGCGCTCTTCACGGTGCATGGCAGGGCAGAGGACATCATGAGTCAGGCGATCAAAGTGGTCGAATACGACCGGCCGCAGGGGGCGACGTGCCGCGTCGGCGAAGCGTGGGCGCGGGTGCCCGACGCGCCGGCGGCGGCCGAGCGGGCGGCACTGAAAGAGCGCATCCGCGCGTTGCTCAAGCGTGAGAAGGCGGTGCTCGTCGCGCACTATTACGTCGATGCGGAACTGCAGGAACTGGCCGACGAAACCGGCGGCTGCGTCGCCGACTCGCTCGAAATGGCGCGTTTCGGCCGCGATCACGACGCGCAGACGCTGGTCGTCGCCGGCGTGCGCTTCATGGGCGAGACCGCGAAGATCCTGAGCCCTGGCAAGCGCATCCTGATGCCGGATCTCGACGCGACCTGCTCGCTCGACCTCGGCTGTCCGCCCGACGAGTTCGCCGCGTTCTGCGACGCGCATCCGGACCGCACGGTCGTCGTCTATGCGAATACGAGCGCGGCGGTGAAGGCGCGCGCGGACTGGATGGTCACGTCGTCGATCGGGCTCGAGATCGTCGCCGATCTGCACGCGCGCGGCGAAAAGATCATCTGGGCGCCGGACCGTCACCTCGGCAGCTACATCCAGAAGAAGACCGGCGCGGACATGCTGCTGTGGCAGGGCTCGTGCCTCGTCCACGACGAATTCAAGGGAATCGAGCTCGACCTGTTGCGCGCCGAGTATCCGGACGCGAAGGTGCTCGTGCACCCGGAATCGCCGGAAGCGGTGGTCGCGCAGGCGGATGTCGTCGGCTCGACTACCCAGTTGATCGACGCGGCCGTGAAGCTCGACGCGCCGCGTTTCATCGTCGCGACGGACCTCGGGATCCTGCACAAGATGCGCCTCGCGGCGCCCGGCAAGACCTTCATCGAAGCGCCGACGGCCGGCAACAGCGCGACGTGCAAGAGCTGCGCGCACTGCCCGTGGATGGCGATGAACGGCCTCGCGAACCTCGCGGACGCGCTCGAGCGCGGGCACAACGAGATTTTCGTCGATCCGGCCGTCGGCGCGCGCGCGCGTCTGCCGATCGACCGGATGCTCGCGTTCGCGGCCGAGCACAAGCGCCGCGTGCAGGCGAGCGGCGATCTCGCGCGCGACGGCGCGCTGTTCTCGCAAGTGGGAGCCGCATGATGGGCGCGCGTGAGTGGATCGGCGCCGATGCGGCGTCGCCGGTGCTGGCCGACGTGCGCGCGCAGTACGGCGACGCGTTCGATGCCGCGCTCGAGCGCAACGTCGCGGATGCGCTGGCGGAGGACGTCGGCCCGTGCGATCAGACCGGCCGCCTCGTGCCGGCCGACGACGTGCGCGACGCACGCCTCGTCGTGCGCGAAGACGCAGTGCTATGCGGCGTGCTGTGGTTCGACGAGGTGATGCGCCGCGTCGATCCGCGCATCGACGTGCGCTGGCACTACCGCGAGGGCGACAGGATGGCCGCGGACACCGTCGTCTGCACGATGCGCGGCCCCGCGCGTTCGCTGCTGACGGCCGAACGCAACGCGATGAATTTCCTGCAGTTGCTGTCCGGCGTCGCGACCGCGACGCGCCGCTACGTCGACGAGATCGCGCACACGACGACGCGCGTGCTCGACACGCGCAAGACGCTGCCCGGCCTTCGGCTCGCGCAGAAGTACGCGGTGCGCGTCGGCGGCGGCGCGAACCAGCGGCTCGCGCTGTATGACGGAATCCTGATCAAGGAGAATCACATCGCGGCAGCGGGAGGTGTGGCCGCGGCGATGGACGCGGCGCTCGCGCTGAACGCCGGCGTGCCGATCCAGATCGAGGTCGAGACGATCGAGCAGCTCGAAACGGCGCTCGCGCACGGCGCGAAATCGGTTCTGCTGGACAACTTCTCGTTCGACGCGATGCGCGAAGCGGTGCGCGTGAGCGCGGGCAGGGCGGTGCTGGAGGTATCGGGCGGCGTCAATCTGGACACGGTGCGCACGATCGCGGAGACGGGCGTCGATCGCGTGTCCGTCGGCGCGCTGACGAAAGACGTGCGCGCAACGGATTTTTCGATGCGGATCGTCTGAGCGTCTTCGAGCGCGCCGGACGCGCGCGCAGCAATGAAAAAAGCCGCCGTGAACTCCGGCGGCTTTTTCACATTCAGACGTTCCGGTTGCGCACCCGCTCCGGCGACAGCACGGTCGGCAGCGCCTTCGGCAGCGAATTCGGCCAGTCGCGGCTGTAATGCAGGCCGCGGCTTTCGCGGCGCGAGCGTGCGCTTTCGACGATCAGCGACGCGACGTCGACGAGATTGCGCAGCTCCAGCAGATCGCGACTGATGCGGAAGTTCGCGTAGTACTCGTGGATCTCGTCGCGCAGCAGCGACAGACGGTGCTGCGCGCGTGCGAGCCGCTTGTCGGTCCGCACGATGCCGACGTAATTCCACATCAGACGGCGCAGTTCGTCCCAGTTGTGCGCGACGACGACTTCCTCGTCGGAATCCGATACGCGGCTCTCGTCCCAGTCGGGCAGCGGCGCGTGCGCGGCCGCGGCGAATCCTTCCGCTTCGATTGCTTCGGCCGTCGAGCGTCCGATCACGAGGCATTCGAGCAGCGAGTTGCTCGCGAGCCGGTTCGCGCCGTGCAGGCCGGTGTACGACGCCTCGCCGACCGCGTACAGGCCCGCGAGATCGGTGCGCCCCGCGAGGTCGGAGACGACGCCGCCGCACGTGTAGTGCGCGGCCGGCACCACGGGAATCGGCTCCTTCGTGATGTCGATGCCGAATTCGAGGCAGCGCGCGAGGATCGTCGGGAAGTGCTCGTGCAGGAACGCGGCCGGCTGATGGCTGATGTCGAGATACACGCAATCGATGCCGTGCTTCTTGATCTCGAAGTCGATCGCGCGCGCCACGATATCGCGCGGCGCGAGTTCCGCGCGTTCGTCGTGCGCGGGCATGAAGCGCGTGCCGTCCGGCAGCCGCAGCACGCCGCCTTCGCCGCGCACCGCCTCGGAAATCAGGAACGACTTCGCGTGCGGATGGAACAGGCACGTCGGATGGAACTGGATGAATTCCATGTTCGCGACACGGCAGCCCGCGCGCCACGCCATCGCGATGCCGTCGCCGGTCGCGGTGTCCGGATTCGTCGTGTACAGATAAACCTTGCCGGCGCCGCCCGTCGCGAGCACCGTGTGCGGCGCCTCGATCGTCACCGTGCGGCCATTCTTCAGATCGAGCGCGTACAGGCCGTGACAGCGGCGGCCCGGCAGGCCGAGCCGCGCGGACGTAATCACGTCGATCGCCTGGTAGTCTTCGAGGATCGTGATGTTCGGGTGGCTGCGCGCGCGCTCGCTCAACGTCTGCACCACCGCGTGGCCGGTTGCGTCCGCCGCGTGGATGATGCGGCGGTGGCTATGGCCGCCTTCGCGCGTCAGATGGAAGCCGAGTTCGGCCGCGGCGTCCTTCGTGAACGGCACCTCCTGGCCGATCAGCCATTCGATCGCTTCGCGGCCGTGCTCGACGATGAAGCGGGTCGCGCCTTCGTCGCAGAGGCCGCCGCCCGCGATCAGCGTGTCGCGGACGTGGTTCTCGATGCTGTCCGTCGAGTCCAGCACGGCGGCGATGCCGCCCTGCGCGCGGTCGCTCGCGCCTTCCAGCATCGATCGTTTCGCGATCACGACGACCCGCCGCGTCTGCGCGAGATTCAGCGCGACGCTCAGGCCCGCGAGTCCGCTGCCGACGATCGCTACATCGAAATTCATGGTCCTGCTTCTCCGTCTCTTCCGTTCTGGTGCGGCGCCGCCTGACGCGACGACGATGAAGCGGCAAGGATACTCCCCCGGCGCCTATCACGAAAAGCGCAACGAGAAGATGACGGCAAATATCGCGATGCGGCGGCGCAATAGAAAAGCCCCGCGCGAGGCGGGGCTTTTCGTGTCTTCGTCAGGCTCGAAACCCGATCAATTACTTGATCTTGGTTTCCTTGTACTCGACGTGCTTGCGTGCAACCGGGTCGAACTTCTTGATCGACATTTTTTCCGGCATGTTGCGCTTGTTCTTAGTCGTCGTATAGAAGTGACCCGTGCCAGCGGTCGACTCCAGCTTGATCTTGTCGCGGACGCCCTTTGCCATGATTTGCTACTCCTTAAGCTTCACCGCGTGCGCGCAGGTCGGCGAGCACGGAGTCGATGCCGTTCTTGTCGATCAGGCGCAGGCCGGCGTTCGAAACGCGCAGGCGCACCCAACGGTTTTCGCTTTCGACCCAGAAACGGCGGTTCTGCAGGTTCGGCAGAAAACGACGCTTGGTCTTGTTGTTCGCGTGGGAAACGTTGTTGCCGCTCATCGGCGCTTTCCCAGTTACTTGGCATACGCGTGCCATGAGAGCACTCCTAATACGCTTAAATTCTGAGTTCGGAACGCCGCTGAAGTCTCCCAGCGGGCGTCGTCGCGGCTACAGGTGTCGCAAGTATGGTTGCGAAGCTGAACCGCTCATTGAACGCCAACACTGGAACGCCTTAATGGGCTTCGGAACAGGGTTGGAAAGAGGCAAACCGCGATTCTAGCAGAAAAAAGAGAGGAAAATCAATCGCGATTTGCTGTCTGCGTGAGCGGGGCCCGCGGGCCCCGCTTTTCGCTCAGGCCGGCATTATCACTCAATCCCATCCGTTGCGGGCGAACGAAAACGAGTCGTGGGTGCCGATCACCAGATGGTCGAGCAGTTGCACGTCGACGAGCGCGAGCGTGTCGCGCAGCGAGCGCGTGAGACGCCGGTCGCTCGCGCTCGGCCTCACCGCGCCGGACGGGTGGTTGTGCGCGACGATCAGGCCGGCGGCGTTGAGCGTCAGCGCGCGCCGCACGATCTCGCGCGGATAGACCGCCATGCGGGTGAGCGAGCCGCGCGAGCTTTCCTCCGAGCGGATCAGCCGGTGTCTCGTATCGAGAAAGAGGCATACGAACACTTCATACGGCCGCCCGCCGATCAGAAGCCGCAGATAGTCCTCGACGGCGCCCGGCGAGTCGACGAGCGGGCGCTCGCGCAGCTTTTCCGACAATGCCCGGCGCGCGAGTTCGACGACCGCGAGCAGCTGCGACGCCTTCGCCGGGCCGATGCCGCGCAGGCCGGCGAAGTCTTCGGGCTGCGCGTCGAGCATCGTGCGCAGCGTGCCGAAGTGCGCGAGCAGCGAGCGCGCGACGTCGAACACGTTGTGCCCCGGCAGTCCCGTGCCGAGCAGCAGCACGATCAGCTCGACGTCCGACAGCGCGGCGGGGCCCGCCTGCCGCAGCCGCTCGCGCGGCATGTCGCACGCGCGCGGTTCGATGTCGAGACGCGCGACATTCGCGCAGCCGGCGATGAACCCGGCCTCGCCCAGCGGCTCGCACGCGGCATCAGACATGGCTTGCCCCTGGCCGGAAGGCAGTGCGGCGGCCCTGCCGCGCGGCGGGACATGGGCGACCGCGACCCGCCATGTGGCTTACAATACGGGTTTTCGGTCCGCGCCTTCGCGGCCTGTCCTGCGCCCGGCGGCGCGCACGCGCCACGCGCGCGTTCAGACGAAATGAGTACCGCATGAGCATCATCGACATCTCCGAGGTGAAAACCGGCTCCCACGTAACGTTGCACTACCGGCTTTCGCTCGCCGATGGCACCGACATCGTCAACACGTTCGTCGAGCGGCCGGCCACGCTCCTGCTGGGCGCGGGCCAGCTCGCGCCGCCGCTGGAGAACATTTTGCTGGGCTTGAAGGTGGGGCACCACTCGACCTTCCGGCTAGCGCCGGACGTTGCGTTCGGCCAGCGCAACCCGGAACTGATCCAGCGCGTGTCGCTGAAGACGCTGCGCGAGAACGGCATGATCGGCGAGGACTTCACGCCCGGCGACCTGATCGAATTCAACGCGCCCGATGGCGGCCGCTACGCCGGCGTATTGAAGGAGGTGAACGAAACCTCCGCGCTGTTCGATTTCAATCATCCGCTTGCTGGCCAGGCGGTCGCGTTCGAAGTGAAGATCATCGGAATTCTCTAAGCCCATGAGCACCACGGATACGCCTTTTCTCGCAGACGCCGAAATCCTGCTCGCGCAGCCGCGCGGGTTCTGCGCCGGTGTCGACCGCGCGATCGAGATCGTCGAACGGGCGATCCAGTTGCACGGCGCGCCGATCTACGTGCGCCACGAAATCGTCCACAACGCGTACGTGGTCGAAGACCTGCGCAAGAAGGGGGCGATTTTCATCGAGCAGCTCGAAGAGGTGCCGTCGGGCAACACGGTCATCTTCAGCGCGCACGGCGTATCGAAAGCGGTGCGCGCCGATGCCGAGGCGCGGGGCCTGCGCGTGTATGACGCGACCTGTCCGCTCGTCACGAAAGTGCACGTCGAAGTCGCGAAGATGCGCGAAGAAGGCTACGACATCGTGATGATCGGCCACAAAGGCCACCCGGAAGTCGAGGGCACGATGGGGCAGGTCGGCGAGGGGATGTACCTCGTCGAGGACAGCCAGGATGTCGGCGCGCTGCAACTGCGCGACCCGAGCCGGATTGCGTTCGTCACGCAGACGACGCTGTCCGTCGACGACGCGGCCGAGATCATCGCCGCGTTGAAGGCGCGTTTCCCGGGCATTCGCGAGCCGAAGAAGCAGGACATCTGCTACGCGACGCAGAACCGTCAGGATGCGGTGAAGTTCATGGCGCCGCAGTGCGACGTCGTGATCGTCGTCGGTAGCCCGAACAGCTCGAATTCGAACCGGCTGCGCGAAGTGGCCGAAAAGCGCGGGATTCCCGCGTACATGGTCGATGCGCCCGAGCAGATCGACCCGGACTGGCTCGCCGGCAAGCGGCGTATCGGCCTCACGGCCGGTGCATCCGCTCCGGAGGCGCTTGCGCAGGCGGTGATCCGCCGGTTGCACGAACTCGGTGTGCGCAGCGTGCGCGCGCTCGACGGCATCGAGGAGAACATCGCGTTCCCGTTGCCGCGGGGCCTCGGGATGCCGGCCTGAATCGTCGGCACGCCTTTACCGAAGCTGTAGCAAAAAAAGGAAGCGCGCCGCCCGGCGCGCTTTTTTTATTTCCCGGCGACCGCACGAGTTGCTGCAGCAAGGTGCAACCCGGATGAATGTGCCCCGTTGTGTGGTGTAGCGCGCCCGGTTTTGGCGCGCCGTTATGCGCAATCGCCGGCGGGGCGCCCGGTGCGCAGGCTCGGCGCCGGATTCGCCGCAAGTGCGCACCAATGCGGCGCGCGCATCCCGCCGCCACAATGCCGGCGTGGGGCGCATAACGCGCCGGATGCAGCGAAGGATGCCCGTTCAGGGCATTGCAACCATGGTGCAACCTATCTCGATGGGTTCGCCTAGATCCGGTTGCAATGCAGGAAAACCCTGCTGGCTCAACATATTGCCGATTGCATGATTGGAGTTACAATGCGCGCGTCCTGAAGGCTGGGCAGCCTATAAGGGATCTTCGGAAGGTGCAGGAGACCTATTCAAATGCAAGGCAGGTTTGCGAAAACCACCACGGATCGCGCGGTTACTGTTGCGCCAGCTTTCTGGCGCGCGCAGCGTGATCCGGCACGGTCAGCCTCCCACCTGGACTCCAATCTGGCATGACGATTGCTTGCGAAAGCGCCAATGTTCGCACTGCCACCGCACCGGTCGGTTCGGCGGGCTCGGCTGGGTTTGCCGCCGGGTTCGCCAGCGGATCTGCCGAGATCCGGAACGAAAGCCCGCGGCTTCTGTTCCAGCCCTCGACCGATGCGGCAGCATGCGAACCTGAGGTGCCGTTCCCGCTCGCCACGCGCGACGGATCCGGCTCCGCGAAAGGGGTCATTTCGCGTCGTGCATTCGCCGGCCGCCGTCAGGTGTGCCGCGATGCGCGTGCCGTGCAGTGACAGGAAGTCCAATCCGACGGCACCGAACCATCCGACGGTGCCGTTTTTGCATCCGCTTTCGGCGAGCATGCCGCTGCACCACAGTGGCGACGCGAACTGGCGGCGGTCAACCACTACCACCGGTCTTTTATCAGTACCCGAAACTGTCGTTGCGGTAGGCGCGGACCATCGCATACCAGTCGATGACAAGCGCGATTCCGGTCGCACGGGCTAAGGAGCATTAAATGGATATCTTCATCCAGCAGATCCTGAACGGGCTGGTGCTGGGCAGCATCTACGCCATCATCGCGCTGGGGTACACCATGGTGTACGGGATTCTCGGCATCATCAACTTCGCGCATGGCGACGTGCTGATGGTCGGCGCGATGGTCGCGCTGTCCGCGATCACCGTGCTGCAGAACCACTTCCCCGGACTCGGCAACATCCCGACGCTGATCATCGCGCTCGTGATCGCGGCCGTCGTGTGCGCGTTCGTCGGCTACACGATCGAGCGGATCGCCTACCGGCCGCTGCGCCGCGCGCCGCGTCTCGCGCCGCTCATTACCGCGATCGGCGTGTCGATCCTGCTGCAGACGCTCGCGATGATGATCTGGTCGCGCAACCCGCTGCCGTTCCCGCAGCTGATCTCGACGGACCCGCTGAACGTGATCAAGGCCGGCGAGAACAATCCCGGCGCGGTGATCTCGCCGACCGAGATCGTGATCATCGTCGTTGCGTTCCTCGTGATGGCCGGCCTGCTGCTGCTCGTGCACAAGACGAAGCTCGGCCGCGCGATGCGCGCGATCGCCGAGAATCCGAACGTCGCGAGCCTGATGGGCGTGAATCCGAACTTCGTGATCTCGGCGACGTTCATGATCGGCTCGGCGCTCGCCGCGCTCGCCGGCGTGATGATCGCGTCCGAGTACGGCAACGCGCACTTCTACATGGGCTTCATCCCGGGCATGAAGGCGTTCACCGCGGCGGTGCTCGGCGGGATCGGCAACCTCGGCGGCGCGATGGTCGGCGGCGTGGTGCTCGGCCTGATCGAACAGCTCGGCGCGGGTTACATCGGCAATCTGACCGGTGGCGTATTCGGGAGTAACTATCAGGACGTGTTCGCGTTCATCGTGCTGATCGTCGTGCTCGTGTTCCGTCCGTCGGGGCTCCTCGGCGAGCGTGTCGCGGATCGTGCCTGATTCGGGGAGCAACAGAAAATGACTTCAATTCAACCTGTCGAGCCGTCGACGACGCTGACGTCCGAAAAGAACCCGACGAAGACCGCCGTCGTGGGCCTCGTCACCGCGATCTTCGTGATCGCGATACCGCTCGTCGTCGGCGCGGCCGGCGGCAACTACTGGGTGCGCGTGCTCGACTTCGCGATGCTGTACGTGATGCTCGCGCTCGGCCTGAACGTCGTCGTCGGTTTCGCCGGTCTGCTGGACCTCGGCTACATCGCGTTCTATGCGGTCGGCGCCTATACGGCCGCGCTGCTGACGTCGCCGCACCTGTCCACGCAGTTCGAATGGATCGGTCACCTGTTCCCGGGCGGCATGCATACGCCGTACTGGATCGTCGTGCCGGTCGCGATGGGGTTCGCCGCGCTCGCGGGCATCCTGCTCGGTGCGCCGACGCTGCGTCTGCGCGGCGACTACCTCGCGATCGTGACCCTCGGCTTCGGGGAGATCGTGCGGATCTTCATGAACAACCTCGACCGTCCGCTGAACATCACGAACGGGCCGCAGGGGATCACCGGCGTGCAGCCGCTGCGGATCGGCGGCGTCGATCTTTCGCAGTCGCACACGCTGTTCGGCTTCACGCTGTCGTCGGTGTATTTCTACTACTACGTGTTCGTGATCTGCGCGCTGTTCGTGATCTGGGTCTGCAGCCGGCTGCAGCACTCGCGGATCGGCCGCGCGTGGGCCGCGATCCGCGAGGACGAGATCGCCGCGAAGGCGATGGGCATCAACACCCGCAACGTGAAGCTGCTCGCGTTCGCGATGGGCGCGTCGTTCGGCGGCCTGTCGGGCGCGATGTTCGGCGCGTTCCAGGGTTTCGTGTCGCCGGAATCGTTCACGTTCTGGGAGTCGGTCGTCGTGCTCGCGTGCGTCGTGCTGGGCGGCATGGGCCATATCCCCGGCGTGATTCTCGGCGCGGTGCTGCTCGCGGTGTTCCCCGAATTCCTGCGCTCGACGATGGGTCCGCTGCAGCACGCGCTGTTCGGCCACGAGATCGTCGATACCGAAGTGATCCGCCAGCTGCTTTATGGTCTCGCGATGGTCGTCATCATGCTGTATCGCCCCGAAGGCCTGTGGCCGGCGGCGAAGCACGAAGACCGGATTGCGAAACTCGCGAAACGCAACGGCAAGAAGCCGGTGCGCGCCTGAGCGGCGCGCCTACGGGATCGGACCGCGGCAGGCGCCAATCAACGCGCGCCGCGGTCGACAGGAGAGAAACAACATGAGCGACAAACCAATCCGCCTGTCCGTCAAGGGCGTGAACAAACGCTTCGGCGGCCTGCAGGCACTGTCGGACGTGGGGCTGCAGATCGAGGCAGGCACGATTTACGGATTGATCGGCCCGAACGGCGCCGGCAAGACGACCTTCTTCAACGTGATCACCGGCCTCTACACGCCGGACTCCGGCGAGTTCAAGCTCGATGGCGTGGAGTACAAGCCCGAGGCCGTCTATCAGGTGGCGAAGGCGGGC
>DATJJN010000041.1:0-46443 GCA_035492135.1 Paraburkholderia sp.
TCGCGACGCTGCGCGAGCAGGGCCTGTCGGCCTGCTCGCATGTGATCGGCAAGCCGAACGAGCGCGATGCGCTGGAAATCTATCGCGACGCGAAGAAGATCTACGAAGCGCCGCGTGTCGAACTGCAACGCGTGTGGAGCGAAGTGAGCTGGCGCATTTCGCGGCTGCGCGACAATCCGGCCTGCGCGGACGCCGAATACGACGCACTGCTCGACGCGTCCGACCCGGGCATCGCGCCGCAACTGAGCTTCGATCTGGCTGAAGACGTTGCTGCGCCGTTCATCGGCAAGGGCGTGCGGCCGCGCGTCGCGATCCTGCGCGAGCAGGGCGTCAACTCGCATCTCGAAACCGCATACGCGTTCGATCGCGCCGGCTTCGACGCGCACGACGTGCATATGAGCGACCTGCTGTCGGGCCGCGCATCGCTGGCGGACTATGCGGGTTCGATTGCCTGCGGTGGCTTCTCGTACGGCGACGTGCTCGGCGCCGGCGAAGGCTGGGCGAAGACGATCCGTTTCAACGCACAACTGGCCGACATGTTCGCCGCGTTCTTCGACCGCAAGGACACGTTCGCGCTCGGCATCTGCAACGGCTGCCAGATGATGAGCAGTCTCGCGTCGATGATCCCGGGCGCCGACGCATGGCCGAAGTTCACGCGCAACAAGTCGGAGAAATTCGAAGCGCGCTTCTCGCTGGTCGAAGTGCAGTCGTCGCCGTCGATTTTCTTTGCCGGCATGGAAGGCTCGCGCATTCCGGTGGCGGTCGCGCACGGCGAAGGCTTTGCCGACTTCTCGCAGCAGGGTGACGCGGCACGTGTCGCGGTGGCGATGCGGTTCGTCGATCATCGTGGCCAGCCGACCGAACAGTATCCGTTCAACCCGAATGGCTCGCCGCACGGCATCACGTCGGTGACGACGCCGGACGGCCGCTTCACGGTGCTGATGCCGCACATGGAACGCGTGCACCGCACGGTGACGATGAGCTGGCATCCGGACACCTGGGGCGAGGCGAGCCCGTGGATGCGCTCGTTCCAGAACGCGCGTCGCTGGATCGGTTGATCACGCTTCATCCCGCCTGATCCGGCTCACCGGATCAGGCAGTCACAACGCGGGCCGGGCGCATCGAAAGCGTCCGGCCCGTTTCTATTTCACGGCTGATACGACGAGTCGACGATCGACCACCATGCCGCTTTCGGCCTCAGGTTCGCGTCGAACGGCAGCGGCAGATTGGTTCGCGGCACCGGCGTCGACGCGAGCCACGTGTGCTTGTCCGAGTAGCCCCAGAACGTCACGGCCTTGACGCTCGGCTCGTGCTCGAACAGATCGAACACCGCGCGATAACGCTCTGCTTGTGCGCGCAACAGGCTGTTCGGCACTCGCTCTCCGAGGTCCGGCAAACACGCGGCCGGATTGCGCCAGCATTCGCCCGGGTCGCTATAAAGGCTCACGTCCAGTTCCGTCACCTGATTGTCGAGCCCGAGCGCGGCGACGTCGTCGAGCGCCGCCTTGATACGCGGCAGCGGCGGCCAGTTCACGCTGATATGCATCTGATGCCCGACGCCGTCGATCGGCACGCCGTCCGCGCGCAACGCGCGCACGACCGATAGCAGCTTCGCGCGCTTCCCCGGATCGTCGGTGCTGTACTCGTTGAGGTAGAGCTTCGCGTCCGGATCGGCGGCGCGCGCGGCGCGAAACGCAATCGCGATGTAGTCCTTGCCGAGCGCGCGATACCACGGGCTGTCCTCGCGGTACACCTGATGCGGGTCGTCGCTGATCACTTCGTTGACGACATCCCACGCATACACGTTGCCGCGAAAGTGCGTGACGACGTCAGTGACGTAGCGCGTGAGGCGCGCGGCGACGACGTCGCGGTAGTGCGGATCCTTCGGATCGCCGGCGAAGAACCAGTCCGGCGCCTCGGTCCAGTCGCCGGCGCGGTAGTGCCACACGAGCGTGTGTCCGCGCACCGCGATTCCATGTGCCTTCGCAAACGCGACGATTTTGTCGGCCGGCGCGAAATCGTATTCCCCCTCGGCCACGCCGATCGTGCCGGGCTTCATCTTGTTCTCGGCGGTCAGGCTCGAAAACTGGGCGGCGAGCAACGCGGCGTCGGCGGGATTGTCGATCGAATCCGGCTCGATGGCGGCGCCGACTTTGAAGTGCGCGGCCATCACGCGCTTGAGCGACGGCAATGCCTGCTCCGGCGTGGCCGCGAGCGGCGGTCCGTCCTGTGCGGCGGCCGTCGCGTGGTGTGCGCAACCGGCGGCCCACGCGAGCGTGTACAGCGAAACGGCCGCGCAAAGCGCGCGCATTGAAGTCCGCGAAGGGCGCATGCCCGGTCTCCTTATGGTGGTGATATTGCGTTTGGTGTTCTGCCGCCTGAGTTACGAGTCACGCGTTACCGGTAACAACGCGTCGATGTTAGGCGGCCTGGCTGACCGCCGCCATGCGGGATTTACCCAGCGCATCGGAGCGTGCTCGCCGCGACGGCGAACTCGAGCGACGGGCGAAAGAGAGAAACCGTTCATCTGACGAAACGTCTTCGAAAAGGCCGCACGGCTGGCGGATTCGTTGGCCGACACGCCCCGTATTCGGTGGCGTCCGCATGCTTGCGCACGCAAACGGTATGTGTGGCAAGCCGTCGTTGCATGTTCACAACACGAATGCCGGGTGACCCGCATGGGATGAGGCCCAACCCAGCGGTTGCTTAAGCGCTTACAGCGAGTCTGACGGACGCCTGAACCGTTCCTTGCACATGAAAGCAAACGGATTTGCCCGACAAGTGACCATGACGTAATGGTCACAAAGCGCCGCCTAGCGCGAGATTGCGCGGCGTGCAAGCGTTATCGGTAACATCGTTTTCCCTGACATGGAAAACGCAGGCGGGGGGAAGGGCCGTCCCTATAATCGTGCCGAAATGTGAATCGGACATTTCAAGAGGCGGGGGACGTGTAGAACGCAACGTCCTTAGCGGGTTTGGAGACGGTCATATATCCATAGGATACCTAATGAAAACAAAGATACTTGTGCTGTCCGTGATGGCAGCCGCGACGACGATGGCACACGCTCAAAGCAGCGTCACGCTGTACGGTCGTATCGACAATGGCGTTCAGTATGAAACGAGTCACCTCGGCAATTCGTTCCAGGCACAGAGCGGCGACTGGGGTTGCTCGTGGTTCGGCTTGCTGGGTTCGGAAGACCTCGGCGGCGGCACGAAGGCGGTCTTCCAGCTGGAAGGTCAGCTGAACACGATGAACGGCTCGCTGGCCGGCAACCTGTTCGGCCGCCATGCGACGGTGGGCTTCACGAACGATACGTACGGCCTGTTCAAGATCGGTAACCTCGGCGCCGGCGAACTGTCGCAGGACAGCTGGGGCACGGACCCGCAGCTGATGCAGCGCTACGCGATCTCGACGCTGGTGCGCGGCCGTAACTGGGCAAGCGCAAGCAACGGCGCCGAGTACAACACGCCGGTGCTGTTCGGCGGCCTCGTGGTCAAGGGCCAATACTCGCTGACGAACAATCCGGCCGGCTGGAACACGTCGACCACCAACCCGAACGGTCAGGGCCGTACGAACGCGATCGAAGGTATCTACACCTTCGGCAGCGGCGACTTCCGCGTGATCTATGACGAAGTGCGCGCCGGCGACGGTTCGTTCAACAACGTCTACTCGGCTTCGCGCTCGATTCTCGCCGGCGGTACGTACGTGATCGGTCCGGTCAAGCTCTACGCGGGCTACCAGCACCTGAGCGCGCCTGACGCGACCAACGCGTCGATGCACGTGAATCCGGCATTCCAGCCGGGCGGCACGAGCGCGCCGACGAACGTGAACCACTACTGGCTCGGCGCGGGCTGGCAAGTGAACACGCCGCTGAACATCACCGCCGCGGTCTTCCACGCAAGCGCGAACAACAACAACGGCAACGCGACGCTGTTCACGCTCGGCGGCACGTATTCGCTGTCGAAGCGCACGTTCCTGTACACGGAAGCCGGCTACGTGCACAACAGCTCGACGTCGAACATCGGCCTGAACAACGGTACGTACGGTCCGAACAACGACCCGTCGAACAACTCGCAAGGTCTGAACAACCCGAACTATGGCCAGAGCCAGACGGGTGTGTTCGCCGGCGTCATGCACATGTTCTAAATCGGCATTTGCCTGAAGTGCGAACGTAGTGATCAGTTTTTTTGGGGTACTGCTTAGCTCTCTTTGATAGGGAGGCCGATGCGACGATTCCTCCACCCTGGGTCGCATCGGCTGCTTTTTTCTTTCTGTGTCTGAAAGCGCTTTCATCAAACCCTGCTGGCAAAACTCATGACAGACGGCCGAGACAAGGAACCCACCGGGTTCAATGCGCCCAACGTGACGCTCGAGGAAATCGCCCGCATAGCCGGCGTTTCCCCGAGCACGGTGTCGCGCATCCTGAACGGCTCGGCGCGGGTCGTCCCCGAGAAACAGCAGGCGGTGCAAAAGGCCATTGCGCGCTTCAACTATCGGCCGAACGTGCTCGCGCGCGGTCTCGCGAGCGGCAAGACGGAAACGATCGGCGTGCTGACGCAGACCGTGTCGAGTCCGTTTTACGCGGAGTGGCTGCGCGGCATCGAGGATGCGCTCGGCGAGCCGGGCTTTACGCCGATCTTCGCGAGCAGCCGCTGGAACGTGAAGGACGAGAAGGCGCGCCTCGAGCAGCTCATCGCGCGGCGCGTCGACGGCGTGATTCTGTTGCACGCGCAACTCGATGAAGCGACGCTCGTCGACTACTCGCGGCGCACGCCGATGCTCGTGCTGGGACGCTCGCTGGCGCAGAGCGCGAAGCTCGCCGGCCTGTCGATCGACAACCGCATGGGCGCGTGCGAAGCGACCCGTCATCTGATCGAGCAGGGTCATCGCGAGATCGCGTTCATTGCCGGGCCGCCGACTCACGAGGATGCGCTGGAGCGTCTCGACGGCTACCGGCTCGCGCTCGCAGAAGCAGGCATCGCGTTCGATGCGGACCTGGTCGAGCAGGGCGACTATGTCGAGACCGGCGGTCTCGCGGCGATGGAGCGGTTGCTGGCGCGCGCTCGCGCGTTCAGCGCGGTGTTCTGCGCGAACGATCAGACGGCGTACGGCGCGCGTCTCGCGATGTTCCGGCGCGGCGTGCGCGTGCCCGAGGACATCTCGCTCGTCGGCTTCGACGATCTGCCGACGTCTTCGTACATGACGCCGCCTTTGACCACCGTCCGGCAGCCGACCTATGCGATCGGCCGCCTCGCCGCCGAGGGCATGGTGAAGATGATTCGCAAGCAGGCGGTCGGCCTGAGCCCGATCGCGCTCACGCTCGTGCGCCGCGACACCACCCGGCGCATCGGGCCGCCGGCGACGCAAGGGGGTGCGCATGGATAACCGGCGCCGTTCTTCCGGTCTGGCCTGAAAGCGCTTTCAAACAGCAGGAAGCAGAAAGCGGACGGTTCGCCGCCCGCAGAAAAAGGGAAGTGGAGCACGTAGTAGCCGAGGGCATCGATGCCTTTTCAGAGGCGGTTCAACAGGAGACAAGTAATGAATATCCGCTTTTCGAGCGCTGCAGCCGCAGTGCTGTTCAGCTTCGCCGCAGCCGGCGCGTACGCCAACACCACGTTGACGGTCGCGGTCTTTCCGAAGCTCGATCAGGAAATCAAGGATGCGCTTCCCGCGTGGAAAAAGCTGCATCCGGACGTCGACATCAAGGTGTCGTCGCTGCAGATCGGCGACCACCACAACGCGATGACGACCGCGCTCGCCACCAGCTCGGGCCTGCCCGACGTGATGGCGGTCGAAGTCGGTTTCATCGGCCGGTTCGCGGCGGGCGGCGGTCTCGAAGACCTGTCGAAGCCGCCGTTCAACGCGGCGCAGTACAAGAGCCAGTTCATCGGCTACACGTTCTCGCAGGCCACGACGCAGGATGGCGCGATCGTCGGCATGCCCGCCGACATCGGCCCGGGCACGATGTTCTACCGCAAGGACATTCTCGAGAAGGCCGGCGTGACCGAAGCCGATCTGACGAAGTCGTGGGACTCGTACCTCGCCGCGGGCCAGAAGATCAAGAAGGCGACCGGCGCGTACCTGATGGCGTCGTCGCGCGATATCGAGGACATCTACATCCGCGCGGACCTGAAGGAAGGCGATGGCGTGTATTTCGACAAGTCCGGCAAGCCGGTCGTCACGTCGCCGCGTTTCGTGAAGGCGTTCGAGCTGGCGAAGAAGGCGCGCGATCTCGGCCTCGACGCGAAGATCTCGCCGTGGACGAACGAATGGGCCGAAAGCCTGAAGCGCGGCACCGTCGCGACGCAAATGATGGGCGCATGGCTCGGCGGTCACCTGTCGTCGTGGATCGCGCCGGACACGAAGGGTCTGTGGCGCGCGACGAACCTGCCCAACGGTGCGTATGCATCGTTCGGCGGCACGTTCTACTCGATTCCGGTGAAGGCGACCAACAAGCAGCTGTCGTGGGAATTCATCAGGTTCCTGACGACGCAGAAGGAAACGCAGCTCGCTTCGTTCCGTTCGATCGACGCGTTCCCGGCGCTGCTCTCCGCGCAAAGCGATACGTTCTTTGCAGAACCGGTGACGTTCCTCGGGGACCAGAAGGCGCGTCTGATCTGGCGCGATGCGGCTTCGCACATTCCCGCGATTCAGCGTAACAAGTACGACCAGGTCGCCGAGGAAGCGGTGCACTCGGCACTCGACAAGGTCGTCGACAACGGCGAGGACGTGAAAACGGCGCTGCAGGAAGCGCAGGACCAGATCGCGCATCGGGTTCGCCGCTAAAGCGCTTTGACGCAACGGCGCGGGCAGGGTCCGCGCCGATGCTGTAGCGCGCCGCAACAGCGTGGCCGGCGACCGCCGGCCACGCCCGACTGGACGGAACTACTGATGAACTTTCCACTGCCCTCAACCGATACGGCCGACCTCGAAAGGCGCACGGGCGATGCCGCCGCGCCACTGGCAGTGCATCGCGGAAGACCGCGGCTCGATCCGGTGAAGGTCGCGCCGTATCTGTTTCTCGCGCCGTTCTTTGTGCTGTTTGCGATGTTTGTCGCCTTTCCGCTGCTGTTCTCGCTGTACCTGTCGTTCCAGAGCTGGGACGCGACTGCGGGACTCGCGAGCATGAAGTGGGTGGGCCTGTCGAATTACACCTTTACGCTGACCGATACGTGGTACTGGAAGTCGCTGTACAACACGGCATCGATGGCGATCATGTCCGGCGCTCCGCAACATCTGATCGCACTGCCGCTCGCGTTCTTCCTGCAGACCGCGTTTCGCCGCTGGCGCAACTTCGTCGTTGCGCTGTATTTCCTGCCGTTCATTACGTCGAGCGTGGCGATCGCGCTGATCTTCACGTCGCTGTATTCGACCGACTACGGAATGATCAACCTCGCGATCACGGAACTCGGCAAGCTGCCGGGCCTTCACTGGATCATTCCGGCGCACCGGATCGAATGGCTGTACGACCCGTCGCACGTGAAGCCGGCGGTATCCGTCGTGATCTTCTGGCGTTATGTGGGCTGGAACACGGTGCTTTACCTGTCCGCGCTGCAAACCATTCCGAAGGAACTGTATGAAGCCGCGCGCATCGACGGCGCGAACGGCTGGCAGCAGTTCTCGCGGATCACGGTGCCGCTGTTGAAACCGATGATCTATTTCGCGGTCACGCTGTCGATCATCGGCGGGCTGCAACTGTTCGAAGAGCCGTTCATCCTGCTGCCGAACGAAGGGATGGGCACCGGCCAGTCCGGCCTGACCACGGCGGTCTATATGTATCGCACGGCATTTCACGATGGCGACTTCGGCACGGCCGGCTCGATTGCATGGCTCTTGTTCGCATCGATATCCGCGCTCATGTGGCTCAACACGCGCATCTTTCACCGTAGCGGCATGAACGAGGAGGGCAAGCGATGAAATCGTCCGGCAACAAGGCCCGGTACACCGGCTACGCGATCGTGCTCGCGGGCGCGGCGCTGATGTTCTCGCCGTTCTACTTCATGTTCGTCTTCGCGACGCACACGAGTTCCGAGATCTTCTCGATGCCGCCGCCGCTGTGGTTCGGCAGCGCGTTCCTCGACAACATGGCGTCGCTGATGCGGCACATCCCGTTCTGGCGCAATCTCGGCTGGAGCTTCTACACGGCGACGCTCCAGACCGTGCTGACGCTGCTGATCACGTCGATGGCGGGCTACGCGTTCGCGATGTACCACTTCCGCTTCAAGAAGGCGCTGTTCGCGGTCACGTTGACGGCCATGCTGATGCCGCCGTTCCTGACGATGATCCCGACCTTCATGACGATGAACCTGCTCGGCTGGATCGATCAGCCGCGCGCGCTGTACGTGCCGGGCGCCGCGTACGCGCTCGGCGTGTTCCTGATGCGTCAGTACATTGCGTCGGCGGTGCCGTCGGATCTGATCGAGGCGGCGCGCATCGACGGCTGCGGCGAGTTCCGCATCTACTGGAGCATCGTGCTGCCGCTGCTCGGACCGGCGCTCGGCACGCTCGGGCTCATCAGCTTCATTCAGGCCTGGAACAACTTTCTGTCGGCGCTCGTCGTGCTGCGTACGCCTTCGATGTACACGCTGCCGCTCGCGCTGCGCATCTTGCAAAGCCCGACGAATTCGGACTGGGGCGCGGTGATGGCGGGGTCCGCCGTCGCGGTCGTGCCGCTGCTCGTGTTGTTCGCATTCACGTCGCGGCGTTTGATTGACGGTTTGACGGCCGGTGCGGTCAAGGCCTGAACCCGGCTTCCATTCACACCATGCCCGCCTGGGGCATGACCAAAGGAATACTGAATATGTCGACGTATCGATTCAAGGACAACTTCGTCTGGGGCGTCGCCACCAGCTCCTATCAGATCGAAGGCGCAGCGCTCGAAGACGGTCGTGGCCAGTCGATCTGGGACACGTTCTGCCGCGTGCCGGGCAAGGTCGTCAACGGCGAGAACGGCGACGTCGCGTGCGATCACTATCATCGCTTCGAGCAGGACCTCGATCTGATGGCCGACCTCGGCGTCGACGCGTACCGCTTTTCGATCGCGTGGCCGCGCGTGCAGCCGGACGGCCGCGGCGCGTTCAACGACAAGGGCATCGCGTTCTACGACCGTCTCGTCGACGGGCTGCTGAAGCGCGGCATCCAGCCGTACGCGACGCTGTATCACTGGGATTTGCCGCTCGCGCTGCAGGAAAGCCAGAGCGGCTGGGAAAGCCGCGATACCGCGTATCGCTTCGCGGACTACGCGCGCAGGATCGGCAGCGCGCTCGGCGACCGCGTCGCGTCGATCGCCACGCACAACGAGCCGTGGTGCACCGCGTGGCTCGGCAATGCGACCGGCTATTTCGCGCCCGGCAACGCCGACCTGAAGAAGGCGGCGCACGTGTCGCACCATCTGCTGCTGTCGCACGGTCTCGCGCTGCAGGCGCTGCGCGCCGACGGCGTGAAGGCGCCGCTCGGCATCGTGCTGAACCAGTCGCCGGCACACGGCGCGACCGACTCGCCGGAAGACCAGGCCGCCGCGTCGCTCGAATACGCGAAGTTCGTGCGCTGGTACATGGATCCGATCTTCAAGGGTGAATACCCGGAAGAGGCGTTGCAGTGGTACGGCGAGAACGGCCCGCAAGAGGTGATCCGCGCCGGCGACTTCGGCATCATCGGCGCGCCGCTCGACTTCCTCGGGATCAACTACTACACGCGCATTTTCGCGAGCGCGTCGGGCGAAAAGCGTCCGCCGGGCGTGCTCGGCTTTACCGACATGGACTGGGAAGTCTATCCGCAGGGCCTGACCGAACTGCTGACCGGCCTGAACGCCGAGTACAAGCTGCCGCCGATCTACATCACCGAAAACGGCTGCGCGGCGAAGGACGTGCTCGACAACGGCCGCGTACACGACGCCGATCGTGTCGCGTTCTACGACCTGCATCTGGCCGCGCTGTCGGACGCCGTGGAAAAGGGCGTCGACGTGGCCGGCTATTTCGCGTGGAGCCTGATGGACAACTTCGAGTGGGCGTCGGGCTACGACAAGCGCTTCGGCATGGTGTACGTCGACTACGAAACGCAGCAGCGCACGCTGAAGGACAGCGCGCTGTGGTATCGCGACATGATCGCTAAGCACGCCGGCGCGGCCGCGTCGCGCTGACCCTCGCACGGACGAACAGGCGAACCACAACCCGCGCGACGGCAACGGCCGGCAGCAGGGCCGCGTCATGCGGGGGTTCCGGCACAAGGAATCGGAGAACGTATCAATGGGCGAACTCGTATTGCGTAACGTCGGCAAGACGTACGACGAAGGCACGCAGGTCATCGAGAGCATCGACCTGCACATTCCGGACGGTCAGTTCACGGTGTTCGTTGGACCGTCGGGCTGCGGGAAATCGACCATGCTGCGCATGATCGCCGGGCTCGAAGAAGTCACCCGCGGCGACATTCTGATCGACGGGGTGCGCGTCAACGATCTGCAGCCCGTGCATCGCGGCGTGTCGATGGTGTTTCAGAGCTATGCGCTCTATCCGCACATGACCGTGGCCGAAAACATGGGCTTTTCGCTGAAGCTCGCGGGCGCGTCGAAGCTCGACGTGCGCGAGGCGGTCGGCCGCGCCGCCGAGATCCTGCAGATCACGCATCTGCTCGATCGCAAGCCGCGCGCGCTGTCGGGCGGCCAGCGGCAGCGGGTCGCGATCGGACGCGCGATCGTGCGCAAGCCGCGCGTGTTTCTGTTCGACGAGCCGCTGTCGAACCTCGATGCGGCACTGCGCGTGCAGATGCGCATCGAACTCGCGAAGCTGCATCGCGAGCTCGGCACGACGATGATCTACGTGACGCACGATCAGGTCGAGGCGATGACGCTCGGCGAACAGATCGTCGTGTTCAACAAGGGCAGGATCGAGCAGGCCGGCGCGCCGCTCGAACTGTACGACCGGCCGGCGAACCGCTTCGTCGGCGGCTTTATCGGCTCGCCGCAGATGAACCTGCTCGCCGCGACGGTGGCGTCCGTCAGCGGCACGCAAACGGTGCTGTCGCTCGCGGGCACGAACCAGCGCGTGGCGTTGCCGGGCCGGCCGGCGCGCGCGATCGGCGGCGACCTGACGTTGGGCGTGCGCGCCGAACACCTGAGCATCGGCTCGCTCGACGAAGGTCTCGCGGCGCGCGTCGAACTGCTCGAACATCTCGGCGACGTGTCGATCCTGCACGCGCGTCTGGACGGCATGTCCAACGCGATCGCGCTGAAGCTCGACAAGCGGGAGGCGGACTACGCGGTCGGCTCGCTCGTCGGCATCAAGGTGGCGTCGTCGTCGGTCACGCTGTTCGACGCGAACGGGGCGGCGGTCGCGTTCGAGCGCCCGGAAATCGCGGCGGATGTGCGCGCAACCGCATAACGTGACATAACGTGCTGATCGTGAGGGTCAGGTGGTGCGATGACGAACAATGCGTTGACGGACAATCCCACCGCGTCGGACGAACCGGGGCGCCGCAGCGGCGACGACCCCGCTCGCAGCGAGCGCGAATCGCCCCGCGACTGGATCGGAAAACTGCGCGAGCCGATCCATGCATCGATCGTGCATTTCGATCCACAGGGCACGTCCGTGCCGCTTTCCGCGGACGATCACTGGAACGCGCCCGCATGAGCCGGACGGCGGCCCGGATAATGGACGGCCGCCTGGGTAAAACACGCATGGCGAGCTTTGGCCTACCCAATTAACATCGATTAACGTTAAGGGTAACGTTTGTATGTCAATCCTTAATAACCGGGTCGATGGCTGACACCCGCAGGCGTCGCAGAACGCTTCGAGTCGTAACGGTTGGGCAGGGTCGATAAAGAGTCATCGGGCGGCAAGAGCACGGTTCCAATGCGTGTGCGCCGTCTCGATGCAAAAACAATAGTGTGAACTTTGAAGGGTGGAGAGCGTGATGGAAAAGCGAGTATCCAAAGCCATTTTCAAGTCCCGGGCCTGCGAACTGTTTCGGCTTGTCGAAACGTTGGGCGAAACCGTCGTCGTCACGGACCGCGGCCATCCGACGATTGAAATCCGTCCTTATCGCAGCAAGCAGGAGAATCCGCTCGAGCTGCTGCGTTCGTCGATCATCCACTTCAACCTGTCGAACGCGAGCGCACCGCTCACGGCCGCGCAGGAGGAGTAATGATCACGCTCGATACGCTTGCACTCGTGTGCTGGCTCGGGCGACAAAAAGCACTGAGCCAGGCCGCGCATGATGCGATCGATCGGGAGCTCGAACGCGGCGAGATCCTGATCTCGGCGATCAGCGCACTGGAAATCGCGGAATTCGTGAAGGCGGGCAGTCTCGCGTTGACGATGGACGCGCGCAGCTGGCTGTCCACGTTCCTGAAGCTCGATCGCGTGCGGCTCGTGCCGGTCGATTCGGAAATCGCGTTTCGCGCGGCGACGCTGTCGCCCGAGCTGACGTCGCACCAGAAGCTGATCGTCGCGACCGCGCGCACGCACGGCGGCGCGCTCGTGACCTCCGATGCGAAAGTGCGCGCGTGTACTTACGTCGAAACGATCTGGTGACGCGCACCGCGGCGATGGCGGACCCGCACCGGGCCCGTCGAGTCGCGCACCACGAGTTCCGCGGGCAGCGTGATGCGCTGCGACGCGGCGTCGATGCCGGCGATCTGCGCGAGCAGCGTATTGACCGCCGACCGCGCCATTTGCTGGAACGGCTGGCGAATCGTGGTCAGCGCGGGATGAAACTGCTCGGACATCGGAATGTCGTCGAAGCCGATCACGGAGATGTCGTCGGGCACGCGCAAGCCCGCTTCGCGCACCGCGGCGATCACGCCGAACGCGCTCTGGTCGTTGGCCGTGAAGATCGCCGTGGGCGGGTTCGGCAGATTGAGCAGATCGGACGCCACATCGAACGCCATCATCTGCGACAGGTCCCCCTCAGCGACGAGCGTATCGTCGCGAGGCAGGCCGAGGCGCGCGAGCGAGTCGCGATAGCCGCGCTGGCGGTCGCGCACGCCTTCGATCGTTTCGTCACCCGAAATGAACGCGATGCGCCGGTGGCCGAGTTCGACGAGATGATCGACCGCGAGACACGCGCCGCCATAGTTGTCGACCGACACCGAAGGAAAGCCGGTGAGCGTGCCGCGCTGATCGACGACGACGACGGGCACCTTCGCCGTGGCGAGCGCTTCGAGACACAGCGATTCGCGCGGCAGGATCGCAAGGATGCCGTCCGAGAATTGCTGAATGAGGCCGAGCAGTTCCTGATGCGTATGGCGGTCTTCGTCGAACACCGTGTAGACGAGCATCTCGCAGCCCGCGGCGCGCGTTGCGCGACCGGCGCCGAGCACGAGTTCGCTCGAGAACTGCGTGTCGAGCGTCGGCGTGATGATGCCGATGATGCCGTTGCGTCCGCCCGAGAGCTTCTGCGCGGTGCGATTGACCACGTAACCGATGTCCGAGGCGATTCTCAGGACTTCGTCGCGCGTTTCGCGCGAGACGCCGGGGCGGCCGTTGAGCGCGCGGGAAGCCGTCATCTGCGACACACCCGCCAGCTTGGCGACGTGCTCAAGCGTGGGGGTTTGCCTTGCCATGCGTGTCGAGGGTGTACGAGAGGCCATATTCAGGTCGATTCGCTATGGACGTTAGCGATACCGTTTGTATTTCGGCTATTCTATCAGACTCCCGCCGGCGTCCGTTATTTCGCCTTGCGCCGAATATCCCGCGGTGTATGGCATTTGTGACCCGTCGTAGTGACCAGGTAAATCCCCCATAGCGGTCTTCCAGACTTACCCATAACATCGCCTAACGTTAAGGCTAACGTTAACGGTAGGGCGGTTTTCAAAAATCCACGAGAGGGGACAAAACATGGCGTATCCGGCATTTGCCAAAGCGCGGTCCATCGTCAGTGCATCGGCACTGGCGTTTTCGTTGTGCGCAGCAGTTTCGACCGCCGTGCAGGCGGAGCCCGTCAAGACGATCACCGCATGGGATCAGCAGACCAACGCGTCGTCGAGCAAGATCCTGCGTGATGCGGCCGATCGCTTCGAAAAGGCGAATCCCGGCTACAAGGTCGAAGAATCCCACGTGCTGAACGAGGCGTACAAGACCAAGCTGAAGGTGTCGTTCGGTGCCGACCAGCCGCCGTGCGTGTTCGAGAACTGGGGTGGCGGCGGCCTGCACGAGTACGTGAAGTCCGGCCAGATCGTCGACCTCTCGCCGTACCTGAACAAGGATCCGGCGTATCGCAACCGCTTCATGAAGGCGTCGTGGGATGTCACGACGTTCGACGGCAAGACCTACGGTGTCGCCGCCGAAAACGCCGCGGCGGCGGTGATCTTCTACAACAAGGAAGTCTTCAGGAAGTACGGCATCACGCCGCCGAAGACGTGGGATGAACTGCTGCACGTCGTCGACGTGCTGAAGTCGCACGGCGTCGCCGCGTTCTCGCTCGCGAACAAGAACAAGTGGACGGGCTCGATGTACTACATGTACCTCGTCGACCGTATCGGCGGTCCGCAGGTCGTGAAGGACGCGCTCGCCGGCAAGGGCAAGGGCTTCGAAGATCCGGCGTTCGTCGAAGCCGGCAAGCGTATTCAGGAACTCGTGAAGGCGGGCGCGTTCGCGCCGGGCATCAACGGCCTGGACTACGACTCGGGGGCGTCGCGCCGCCTGCTGTACTCGGGCAAGGCTGCGATGGAGCTGATGGGTGCGTGGGAAGCGTCGACGATCGCGAACGAAGATCCGGCGTTCTCGAAGGATCTCGACTTCATGCCGTTCCCGACGGTGCCGGGCGGCAAGGGTGACGCGCGCGACCTGATCGGCACGGTGGGTGACGGCTTCCTCAGCATCTCGACCCAGTGCAAGTATCCGGACGCAGCGTTCAAGCTGATCCAGGCCATGACCGACGAGCAGGCGATGCAGGAGCGCGCATCGAACGACCACAAGCTTCCGCCGGTCAACAACGTGAAGATCGACGACCCGATCACGCAGCGTCTGCAGAAGATGCTCGCGGACGCACCGAGCGTGCAGCTGTGGTACGACCAGGCACTGCCGCCGGCGCTGGGCGAAATGCACAAGGACACGACGCAGGCGCTGTTCGGTCTGTCGCTGACGCCTGAGGCTGCCGCCCAGCAAATGCAAGCCGCTGCGAAGAAGGGCGGTTAATCTCCAGTCCCAAAGAAAAGTCCGGCCGGCACCGCGAGATGCCGGCCGGCATACACGCTCGTGAATATTGCACTTTCCGCTACACCTGAACGCCGGCTGCGCCTGTCCTCGCAGACGCTCGTGACGATCGTGTTTCTCGCGCCGTCGCTGCTGCTGCTGGCCGTGTTCCTGCTTTATCCGCTCGTCTCCAGCCTGCGGCTGTCGCTGCTCGACTGGAACGGCCTCGGCAATACCGCCCGCTACATCGGGCTCGCCAACTGGGCGAAACTCGCGCACGACGCCGTGTTCTGGCAGTCGCTCCGCAACAACGTGTTGCTGGCCGTCGCATCGATCGCCATTCAACTGCCGATCGCGCTCGCGCTCGCCGTGCTGCTCGAAAAAGCCGGCCGCGGCTCGCGCATCCTGAAGGTGCTCTATTTCCTGCCGCTGCTGATGTCGAGCGTCGCGATCGGCGTGCTGTTCAAGCAGATCTACGATCCGAATTTCGGTCCGCTCAACGTCGCACTGCAGGCGTTCGGTCTCGACGGCCTCGCGAAGGACTGGCTGGGCGACCCGCATTTTTCGCTCGGTGCGACGATCGCCGTGATCATCTGGCAGAACGCGCCTTTCTACATGATTCTGTTTCTCGCCGGCCTCTCGTCGATGCCGGCCGAGGTGAACGAGGCGGCGCTGCTCGACGGCGCTTCAGAATGGACCATCTTCTGGCGCATCAAGCTGCCGCATCTGCAAGGCACGGTGCGCACGGCGGTGCTGCTGTCCGTGCTCGGCTCGCTGCGTTACTTCGATCTCGTGTTCGTGATGACCGGCGGCGGCCCCGAGGGCTCGTCCGAGGTGATGGCCACGTACATGTATCGCACGGTGTTCAGTTCGTTCCAGCTCGGCTACGGCAGCACCATCGGCTCGGCGATGTTCCTGATCGTCATTACGGTCGCGGCGGTGTCGATGTACTTCACCCGCCGTTATGCAACCGAGGTTTGAACCATGAACAAGAAATTCCGCTTTCCGCGCGTCGGCATTCCGCTTCTCGCGCTGATCTGGCTGGCCGTGACGACGATCCCGTTCATCTTCATGGTCGTGTCGAGCCTCAAGAGCCAGGAAGAGACGTTTGCGACGTCCGTGTGGGCGCCGCCGAGCCAGATCTACTGGGGCAACTACGCGGCCGTGCTGAAGGGGCCGTTCTTCACGTATTTCCGCAACAGCCTCTTTACGGTGGGCGTGTCGGTCGTGGTGATCGTGATCGTCAGCGCGATGGCGGCCTACGTGTTCGCGCGGATGCGCTTCGCGCTGAACAAGACGCTGTTCGGTCTCGTGGTGGCCGGCATGATCGTGCCGCTGCACGCGACGCTCGTGCCGATCTATCTGTTCACGCGCAACCTCGGCCTTTACGACACGCCGTTCGCGCTGCTCGGCCCGTACGTGGCGCTCAGCCTGCCGGTGTCGATCTTCATCCTGACCGAGTTCATGCGCCAGATTCCGCGCGAGCTCGAAGAAGCGGCGCAACTCGACGGCTGCAGCCCGTTCCGCATTTTCTGGCGGATCTTCTTCCCGCTGTCGGGGCCGGGACTCGCGACCGTTGCGATCTTCAACGGCATCGGTCTCTGGAACGAGTTCATTTTCGCGTACATGCTCACGTCGACCGCCGAGCACCGCACGCTGCCGCTCGCGATCTGGGACTTCATGGGGCAATACGCGTCGAACATCCCGTCGATGCTGGCGGTCCTCGTGCTCACGTCGCTGCCGCTGATCGTCGCGTACGCGTTCGGTCAGGAGCGCGTGATCAAGGGGATGATGGCGGGCTCGCTGAAGGGCTGAACTTCAGGGCTGATCCGTTCGCCCCGAATCCGACACGCACATCGCGTCGAAAACGTGCGGGCCGCGCGAGCCCGCACACCGAACTTCGCATACACAGACATGGCAAGCATTTCCCTCACTAACGTACAGAAGTCCTACGCGAACGGCAACGCGGTGATCCGCAACGCCAACCTCGAGGTCGGCAGGAACGAGTTCTGCGTGTTCCTCGGACCGTCGGGCTGCGGCAAGTCCACGCTCCTGCGCATGATCGCCGGGCTGGAAGCGATCACGGACGGCGAACTGCGCATCGACGGCCAGTTGATGAACGACGTCGAACCCGCGAAGCGCCAGGTCGCGATGGTGTTCCAGAACTACGCGCTCTATCCGCATATGAGCGTGTACGAAAACATGGCGTTCGGTCTGCGCCAGGCGAAGGTCGACAAGGCCGTCATCGACAAGAAGGTGCGCAGCGCGGCGGCCGCGCTGCAACTCGACACGTATCTCGAACGGCGGCCCGCCGCGCTGTCGGGCGGCCAGCGCCAGCGCGTCGCGATCGGGCGGGCGATCGTACGCGAGCCGGGCGTGTTCCTGTTCGACGAGCCGCTGTCCAACCTCGACGCCGCGCTGCGCGTGCAGACGCGTACCGAAATCGCGCGCCTGCACCGCGAATTCAGCGAGGCAAGCGCGGTGTATGTGACGCACGACCAGGTCGAAGCGATGGCGCTCGCCGATCGCATCGTGCTGCTGCAGGCAGGTGCTCACATGGAGAAGCACGGCAGCGTCGCGCAAGTGGGCGCGCCGCTCGAGCTGTATCACCATCCGAGGAGCAAGTTCGTCGCGGGCTTCATCGGGTCGCCGAAAATGAACTTCTTCGCCGGCACGATCGTGGACGGCGACGACGGCGGCGTCGTCATCGACCTCGACAGCGGCGAGCGCGTGCGTGCGTGCGTGGACGGCTCGCGTGCGCGCGCCGGCATGAAGGTGACGCTCGGCGTGCGTCCGGAGCATCTGCGCGTGGCGGTCGATGCGCGCAATGAACAGACGCTGGCAAGCCGCGTGAAGCTCGTCGAGCACATGGGCGAGCACAGCTACATTCACGCCGCGCTGACCGGCCCCGGCGCGGCGTCCGTGATCGCGAAGGTCCCCGGCGACAGCCCGCTGACGCACAACGAAGCGGTCAGTCTTTCGCTCGCGCCCGAGGCGTGCCACGTTTTCGACGACCACGACCTCGCGATGCGACGTCTGATCTAGTAGTCGCGCGCGGCTTGGGTCGCGCGCGCTTGCGACGCACCTTTCAAAAAGTACAACTAAATAGACGGAGCGCAGCGCGCGCCGTCCTGCCAATCCCCGGAGAAGCAATGTCGCTTGAACACACCACCGAGGTTCCGCTTTATCGCCGGTCCGATGCGCCGACCGACGCGCGCGTGGCCGACCTGCTCGAGCGCATGACGCTCGACGAAAAGATCGCGCAGCTTCACGCCGCGTGGCTCAAGCTGTCGGCCGACGGCAACCACCAGGCGCGTACCGTCGATTTCGCGCACGGCGCCAATGGACTCACGGTCGATGCGATTCTGGAACACGGCCTCGGCCAGATCACGCGGCCGCTCGGCACGCACACGGTCGATCCGAAGGAAGGTGTGCGCGCGCTCAACGAACTGCAGCGCAAGATGGTCGAAGACACGCGCCTCGGCATTCCGGTGATGTCGCACGAGGAATGCCTCGTCGGGCTGATGATCAAGGACGCCACGCTGTTCCCGTCGCCGCTGAACTATGCGGCGACGTGGAATCCGGCGCTCGTCGGCGAAGTGGGGCGAATCATCGGCGAGCAGGCGCGCTCGATCGGATGCCACCACGGCCTGGCTCCGGTGCTCGACGTGTCGCGCGATCCGCGCTGGGGCCGCACCGAGGAAACGCTCGGCGAAGATCCGTACCTGGTCGGCGTGCTCGCGTGCCACTACGTGAAGGGGCTGCAGGGCGAAAAGCGCGATCTGCTCGCGACGCTCAAGCACTTCGTCGGCCACTCGGCGAGCGAAGGCGCGCGCAATCACGCGCCCGTGCACGTCGGTCCGCGCGAACTCAACGACGTGTTCATGCTGCCGTTCGAGATGGCGGTCAAGCTCGCGAACGCGGGCTCGATCATGCCCGCGTATCACGACATCGACGGCGTGCCGTGTCATGGCGACCGCAAGCTGCTGCAGGAAACGCTGCGCGAAAAGTGGGGCTTCGACGGCATCGTCGTCGCCGACTACGCGGGCGTCGATCTGCTGTACAGCCATCATGCGGTCGCGCGCGACAGCGCGTCGGCAGCGGCGCTCGCGTTCAATGCCGGGCTCGACGTCGAACTGCCGGGACACGAATGCGCGGTCCATCTGAAGGAAGCGCTCGGCCGCGGCGAGATCACCGTGCAAACGATCGATGCGGCCGTGTCGCGCGTTTTGCGCGAGAAATTCCGCCTCGGTCTGTTCGAGCATCCGTACGCTGACCCGGAGCGCGTCGACGTGAAGACCGCGGCCGGCGCCGACGCCGCGTATCAGGTCGCGCTCGAATCGGCAGTGCTGCTGCGCAATGCCGGCGGCGTGCTGCCGCTCTCCGCCGACGGTACGCAGAAGGTCGCCGTCATCGGCCCGACCGCCGACGATCCGCTCGCGCTGCTCGCCGGCTATAGCTTTCCGGTGCACCTGATCAACAGCGGCGAGCAGTCGACCGCGTCGATCTCGACGCCGCTGCGCTCGCTGCGCGCGCGGCTCGGCAACGACCGCGTGATTCATGCGCCTGGCTGCCACATCATCAAGGAGCGCCGCGCGGGCGCGCCGGTGTTCCCGGGCGACGTGTCGCTCGACCTGTCGGGCGACGCGAATCGCGACGACGAACTGATCAGCAAGGATACCGAAGGCTTTGCCGCCGCGGTGGAAGCCGCGCGTGCCGCGGGCGTGGCGATCGTGTTCGTCGGCGACCTCGCGGGCCTGTTCCAGTCGGGCACGGTCGGCGAGGGCTCGGACACCGACAGCCTCGATCTGCCGGGCGTGCAGCAGGCGCTGCTGGAGGCGGTGGTGGAAAGCGGCACGCCGACGGTCGTGGTGATGACGGGTGGAAGGCCGTACAATCTCGGCGGACTCGAAGACCGCATCGCCGCGCAGATCATGGCGTTCGCGCCGGGCGAGCGGGGCGCGGACGCGCTCGCGGACCTGCTCACCGGTCGCGCGAATTTCAGCGCTCGTCTGCCGCTGTCGGTGCCGAAGAGCGCGGGCGCGGTGCCGTACGTGTACAACCATCGGCTGAAGAGCGCCGGAACACCGATTGCGTATCACTTCGGCAGCCGCTATCCGTTCGGGTTCGGCCTCGGTTACTCGGCGTTCCGCTATCGCGACCTGACAATCGCCGATCGTGCGGTGTCGATCGAGGACGGCACGGTCGAGTTGAGCTTTACCGTCGATAATGTCGGCGAACGCGACGGCACCGAAGTCGTGCAGATCTACGTGCGCGATCAGCACGCGTCGGTCGCGCGGCCGGTGCGCGAACTGAAGGCGTTCGCGCGGGTGCCGCTCGCGGCGGGGACGTCGGCACGCGTGCGGGCAAAGCTGCCGGTCGACATGTTCAACTTCACCGACGGCCGCGGCGAGCGCATCGTCGAGCCCGGTGACTTCGACCTGATGGTCGGTAGCTCCAGCCGCGACCTTCATCTGAAGGGCACGGTCACGGTGGCGGGTCAGGCGGTGCGAACGCTCGAACGCAACTGGCGCATGGTGAGCGACGTGGAAATCGTCGGGTAGGCGGAGGTCGTAACGCGGCGGGCCGTGCTCGGCCCGCCGCTCCGTATCTGGTCATACTGGTAACTAGTGGGATAGGTGATGTCGTACGCAATTTATCCGAGCCTCGTGGACAAAACGGTCGTCGTGACCGGAGGCGGCAGCGGTATCGGCGCTGCGATCGTCGAGGCATTCGCGCAGCAGGGCGCGCGCGTGTTCTTTCTCGACGTGGCCGAGCATGACTCGCTCGCGTTGCAGGAAACGCTGCGAGGTGCGAAGCATCCGCCGGTGTTTCGCAAGTGCGACCTGTGCAACATCGACGCGATCGAAAGCACGTTCGCGTCGATCGTCGCGGCGGCCGGCCCGATCGACGTGCTCGTGAACAACGCAGGCAACGACGACCGCCATGAAATCGGCGAGCTGACTGCGAACTATTGGGACCAGCGTATCGCCGTGAATCTGCGGCACCAGTTCTTCTGCGCGCAGGCGGCCGCGCGCGGCATGCGTGAAGCGGGACGCGGCGCGATCCTGAATCTCGGGTCGGTGTCGTGGCACCTTGCGCTGCCGAACCTCGCGATCTACATGACCGCGAAGGCCGGCATCGAAGGGCTTACGCGCGGTCTCGCGCGCGATCTGGGCGATGCGGGCATACGCGTGAACTGCATCATTCCGGGCGCCGTCAAGACGCCCCGGCAGATGGAGAAGTGGCAAACCGAGGAGAGCGAAGCAAAGGTCGTCGCGAGCCAGTGTCTGCGGCTGCGTATCGAGCCGGAGCACGTCGCGCGCATGGCGCTTTTCCTCGCGTCCGATGATGCGTCCCGCTGCTCGGGCCGCGATTATTTCGTCGATGCAGGGTGGTACGGAGAATGACCCTTCCGCTTCCTGAGTGCGTCTGGCCCCTCGGCGCCGAACTCGGCGAGGGACCGCTGTGGCAGGCCGCGGAAAACGCGGTCTGGTTCGTCGATATCAAGGGCCATCGCGTGCACCGGTTGTCGACGGCGACCGGCGAGCAGACAACGTGGGACGCGCCGGGTCAGGTGAGCTTCATCGTCCCGCACGAGAACGGCGCGTTTGTCTGCGGGCTGCCTGGCGACCTTTATCGATTCGATGCGGCGAGCGGACGATTCGACAAGCTGCTCGACATCGAACCGGATCTGCCGGGCAATCGTCTGAACGACGGCTTCGTCGATGCACAGGGGCGCCTGTGGTTCGGCTCGATGGACAACGCCGAGGAAGCGCCGAGCGGCACGCTGTATCGCGTGGACGAAGACGGCATCGCGCGCGCGCAGGACGTCGGTTACGTGATCACGAACGGCCCGGCGATGAGCCCGGACGGCCGCACGCTGTATCACAACGACACGATGCGCCGCGTCGTCTACGCGTTCGACGTGGCCGACGACGGCATGCTGTCGGGCAAGCGCGTGTTCGCGACGATCTCGGGCGACGGCCACCCGGACGGACTGGCGGTCGATGCGGAGGGCTTCGTGTGGGTCGCGCTGTTCGGCGGCTGGCGCATCGAGCGCTATTCGCCCGACGGTACGCTGGTCGCGGAAGTGCCGTTTCCGTGCGCGAACGTGACGAAGCTCGCGTTCGGCGGTGACGATCTGCAAACGGTGTATGCGACGACCGCGTGGAAGGGGCTGTCGGCGGTGGAACGGCAGCATCAGCCGGCCGCGGGCGGACTCTTTTCCTTCCGCTCGCCGGTGCCCGGGCAGAAGCAGTCGCGCTGCACGGTACGCTTCGAGCGATGAGGCAATAAAAAAACCCGGTCGAAAGACCGGGTTTTTTGTTTGACTCGCCGCGCTCGCGCTACTGAATCTTCGCTTGCGCGCGCAGATTCTGTTCGAACCGCTGCAGCTTTTCCTGCTGGATCTGCTGGACGATCTGCGCGCGGACCTGATCGAGCGGCGGCGGCGTGACCGCGCGGATGTCGTCGACGCGGATGATGTGCCAGCCGAACTGCGTATGCACCGGCGTATCGGTCATCTGGCCTTTCTTCAGGTGCGTGGCCGCATCGGCGAATTCCGGCACGAACGCGCGCGGATCGGACCAGTCGAGGTCGCCGCCGTTCTTCGCGGAACCCGGGTCCTTCGAGTACTGCTTCGCGAGGTCTTCGAACTTCGCGCCGGCCTTGATCTTCGCGATCAGGTCTTTCGCCTGCTGCTCGTCTGCGACGAGAATGTGATGCAGGTGATACTCGTTGCCGCCTTGCGCCTTGATCAGGTCGTCATAACGCGCCTTCACTTCGGCGTCGGTCGGCTGGTTGTTCTTCACGAAGTCCTGAATCAGCGCGCGCAGCACGACCGTCTGCTGCGCAACGGCGATTTGCGCCTTCACGTCTGCACGATTCGGAATGCCGCGGCGAATCGCTTCCTGCATCAGGATTTCGCGGTTCACGAGTTCTTCGCGGACCGCCTGCTGCAATTGCGGCGTGTCTTGCTGGCCTTGCTGCACGAGCTGCTGGACAAGCGCGTCGACGCGCGCTTTCGGAATCGGCGTGCCGTTCACGACGGCGATGTTCTGCGCGAAGGCGGGAGCGGCGGCGCACGCAGCCAGCAGTACCCAGAGACGGGTTTTCTTCAAGGTCATGAAAGATCCTGACGGGGCGGACAATAAAAAGGAAATAAAGCGGTGCTACCGGGGCTGCGCACTGGCTTCGTCGGGCGTGAGCGCCGTGATCGCGAGAGCGTGAATGCCGCGCTGCATTGCCTCGGCCAGCGCATCATACACCATGCGATGCCGCGCTACGCGAGGCTTGCCGGCGAATGCGGGCGACACGATCGTCACGCTGTAATGGCCCCCGGCAGCCGCGCCGGCATGGCCCGCGTGCTGCGCGCTGTCGTCGCGAATGTCGAGCGAGACGATGTCCGGCAGCGCCGCGCGCAACCGCGTTTCGATCAGTGCCGCGCGTTCGGCGGGGCTCGCATGGAGGAACGCGTCGCTCATTCTTCCTCCTTGATGTAACGCGACAGCCACAGGCTTTGTCCGACGATGAACACGACGAGAATGCCGGTCGCGCCGAACAGCTTGAAGTTGACCCATGCGTCGGTCGAAAAGTGGAACGCGACGAACAGGTTCAGCAGCCCGAGCAGCACGAAGAACACCGACCACACGACGTTCAGTTGCGACCACACGCGCGGCGGCAGCGTGATCTGCTTGCCCATCATCGCTTCGATCAGGTTCTTGCCGAAGCCGAGTTGCGACGCCATCAGCACGACGGCGAACGCCCAGTACAGCACGGTCGGCTTCCACTTGATGAAGGTTTCGTCGTGCAGCATCAGCGTCGCGCCGCCGAACACGGTGACGATGCCGAGACTCAGCCACAGCATCGGATCGACCTTGCGGTGCCGGAACGCGACCCACGCGATCTGCACGAGCGTCGCGCCGATTGCGACCGCGGTCGCGGTGAAAATGCCACAGATCTTGAAGGCGACGAAAAAGAGGATGATCGGGAAAAGATCAAACAGGAATTTCATTGTGGGCCGGGAATGTCCGGTGAGTCCGGTGAATGTGCGCGTGGCCGGCAGGCTCTCGCCGGCCGGGCGGATGAGCCGGCCGGCGCCGTACGACGCGATGACATGACGACGCGATGACGCCGGAGTGGGGCTCGTTACTTCGGCTCGAATTGTAGCGCAGCCGAGTTGATGCAATACCGAAGACCGGTCGGCGCGGGACCGTCCTCGAACACGTGGCCGAGGTGCGCGCCGCAATGTTTGCAGCGCACTTCGATGCGCAACATCCCGTGCGAGCGGTCGGTCTTTTCCTCGATGACCTCGCCGTTGATCGGACGGAAGTAGCTCGGCCAGCCGCAGCCGGCGTCGAACTTCGTGTCCGATTCGAACAGCGGCGTGCCGCAGCACACGCAGTCGTACACGCCGCGTTGCCAGTGGTCCCAGTAGCGGCCGGTGAACGGCCGTTCGGTGGCTGCGTGGCGCGTCACCTGGTATTCGACGTCGGACAGCTGTTCGCGCCAATCGGCGTCGTCCTTGTGCACCGGATACGCGTCGGTGTTGTGATCGTCCTGGCTCATGGTCGGGTTTCCTGGGTTTCGTTGAATCAGAAGGGCGCGCACCGCTTACGACGAGCAGCTCACTTCGAGCGAACTCGCCCAATCCGGCGGCAGCGCTGCATACGCTTCGTGTTCCGGCTGTTCGTCGAACGGACGGCGCAGCACGCGCGCGAGGCGCTCCACTTCGCTGAAATCCTTTTGCGCCGCGCGCTCGATCGCCGTCTGCGCGAGATGGTTGCGCAGCACGTATTTCGGGTTCACGCGATTCATCGCTTGCGCGCGGGCAGCGTCGTCGCGCGCTTCGTCGGCGAGTCGCCGGCGATAGTCGTTCGCCCATGCGTCGAACGCCGCGCGGTCGAGGAACAGATCGCGCACCGGCGCATCCTGCGATGCGTCGTGTTTCGACAGCTTCGCGAGATGGCGGAACGTCAGCGTGAAGTCCGCGCGGTTCGCATGCATGATCTCGAAGAGACGATTCGCGAGGGCGTCGTCGCCGTCCTGCGCGTTTTCGAGCCCGAGTTTCGCGCGCATCCGCGCTTCGAGCGCCGGCGCGAAACGCTCCTTGAAGCGTTCGAGCACGGCCTGCGCATCGGCGATCGCGCGTTCGGTGCGGGCTTTTTCGTCGGTTCCGTCGGAGTCGTTGTGCTGCGTGCCGAAAAGCGGCAGCAGCGCCTGCGCGAGACAAAACAGATTCCAGTACGCGACCTGCGGCTGCATCCGGTACGCGTAGCGGCCGTGCGTGTCGGAGTGGTTGCAGATGTGATTCGCGTCGAAGCCGTCGATGAAGCCGAACGGACCGTAGTCGATCGTGAGTCCGAGCACCGACATGTTGTCGGTGTTCATCACGCCGTGGCAGAAGCCGACCGCCTGCCATTCGACCATCAGCGCGGCGGTGGTCGCGACCGCGTCGTCGAGCAGCGCGAGATACGGGTCGTCCGCGTCGCGGCAGTGCGGACGGAACCGGTCGATCACGTGGTCGGCGAGCTGGCGCAAGTCTTCGATGCGGTCGTTCGCGTAGAAGTGCTCGAAGTGGCCGAAGCGCACGAAGCTCGGCGACACGCGCGTGACGACGGCGGCCGTCTCGATCTCCTCGCGCCGCACCGGCAGGTCGGAGCCCGTTACGGTGAGCGCGCGCGTCGTCGGGATGCCGAGATGATGCATCGCCTCCGAGCACAGAAATTCGCGGATCGACGAGCGCAGCACCGCGCGGCCGTCGCCCATGCGCGAGTACGGCGTGCGGCCCGCGCCTTTCAGTTGCAGTTCGTAGCGCTCGCCGGCGTGCGCGATTTCGCCGAGACCGAGCGCGCGGCCGTCGCCGAGCTGGCCGGCCCACACGCCGAACTGATGTCCGGAATACACGGACGCATACGACATCGCCGACGGTGTCAGCTCGCGCGTGAAGTTGCCGCTGAAGAAGTCCGCGAACGCGGGATCGTCGACGATGCGCGCATCGAGGCCGAGCGTCGCCGCCATCTCCGCGGAAAAACCGACCACGTACGGAGCGGGCAGCGGCGCCGCGGGCAGCCGCGTGACGAACGCGGCGCCGAGCGCCGCGAAGCCGTCGTCGCGCGGCTCGCACAGCGTGCGGGCGACGGCGTCGAGCGGGCTGTCGGCGGGCAGCGCGCCGGTCGACGCGTGCGGCGGAATTTCGGAAACGCCTGGTGAAAACGACATGTTGAGTGCCTGAGAGTTAGCCGATATTGTAAGTCGACGTCAGTCCGGCTGCTGGCGGCGCCTCGGCCCGCGCTCGCCGCGCCGGCCGCACATGCAGCACAAGCGACAAGCAAGCGAAAAGCAAGCGCGAGGAGACCCCAGCCGATGACGCCGCCGCTGCAAGGCCAGATGATGGACGTGCCCCTGAACGTATCGTCGCTGCTTGCGCATGCGGCCCGCTATCACGGCGACACCGAGATCGTGTCCCGGCGCATCGAAGGCGACCTGCATCGGTATACGTATCGCGACTGCGAGAAGCGCGCGAAGCAGCTCGCGCAGGCACTGCTCGCGCTCGGCGTCGCGCCGGGCGAGCGCGTCGCGACGCTCGCGTGGAACGGCTACCGCCATCTCGAAGCGTATTTCGGCGTGACCGGCTTCGGCGCCGTGTGCCACACGATCAATCCGCGGCTCTTTACCGAGCAGATCGCGTTCATCGTCAACCATGCGGACGATCGCTGCGTGCTGTTCGACACGACGTTCGCCGCGCTCGTCGATCTGCTCGCGCCGCAATGTCCGAACGTGCGCGGCTGGATCGCGCTCGCCGACGCCGGCCGTCTGCCGGCCATGCGCACGCCGGCGCTCAGCTACGAGTCGTTGCTCGACGCGCAGGACGGCGCGTTCGACTGGCCGGTGCTCGACGAACTTAGCGCATCGAACCTCTGCTACACGTCCGGCACGACCGGTCATCCGAAGGGTGCGCTGTACACGCATCGCGCGCAGGTGCTGCATGCGTACGCGGCGTCGCTGCCCGATTCGATGGCGCTGTCCGCGCGCGACGCAGTGCTGCCCGTCGTGCCGATGTTCCATGTGAACGCATGGGGCATTCCGCACGCGTGCCCGCTGACGGGCGCGAAGATCGTGTTCGCGGGCAAGGACCTCGACGGCCGCTCGCTATATGAGTTGATGGAAGCCGAGCGTGTCACGTTCACCGCGGGCGTGCCGACCGTGTGGCTCGGACTGCTGACTTATCTGCGTGAAGCGCGCGTGCGCTTTTCGTCGTTGCAGCGCACGGTGATCGGCGGCTCCGCGTGTCCGCCGGCGATGCTGCGCACGCTCGAAGACGACTACGGCCTGCAGGTCATCCACGCGTGGGGGATGACGGAGATGTCGCCGCTCGGCACGCTCGCGAAGCTGAACTGGGAACAGGCGCAGCGGCCGCCCGACGCGCGTCGCGCGCTGCTCGAAAAGCAGGGCCGCGTGATCTTCGGCGTGGACATGAAGATCGTCGGCGACGACGGACGCGAATTGCCGTGGGACGGCGTCGCGTTCGGCGACCTGCACGTGCGCGGCCCGTGGGTGATCGATCATTATTTTCGCGAGGAGGGCTCGCCGCTCGTCGACGGCTGGTTCCCGACCGGCGACGTCGCGACGATCGACCCGGACGGCTTCCTGCACATCACCGACCGCAGCAAGGACGTGATCAAGTCCGGCGGCGAATGGATCAGCTCGATCGAGCTGGAAAACATCGCGATCGCGCATCCGGCCGTCGCCGAGGCCGCGTGCATCGCGTGCGCGCATCCGCGCTGGACCGAGCGGCCGCTGATCGTCGCGGTGCTGCGCGCGGGGGCCGCGCTCACGCGCGAAGAACTGCTTGCGTTCTACGAAGGGAAGGTGGTGAAGTGGTGGATGCCGGACGACGTCGTGTTCGTCGACGAACTGCCGCACACCGCGACCGGCAAGCTGCAGAAGCTGACGCTGCGCGAGCGGTTCCGCGATTACGTGCTGCCGACGGCGTCCGATCCGATCGACTGACACGAGACCCCGATCATGAGAAGCGCGAGCGACGTATTGCTGCTGGTGGACCTTCAGAACGACTTCATGCCGGGCGGCGCGCTCGCGGTGGCCCGCGGCGACGAGATCGTGCCGCTCGTGAACCGGCTCGCCCGCGAGTTCAGCCACGTGGTGCTCACGCAGGACTGGCATCCGCGCGAGCACGTTTCGTTCGCGGCGAACCATCCGGGCAAAAAACCGTTCGACACGATCCACCTGCCGTACGGCGAGCAGGTGCTGTGGCCGACGCACTGCGTGCAGGGCACCGAAGGCGCGGCGCTGCATCGCGGGCTCGACGTGCCGCATGCGCGGGCGATCATCCGCAAGGGGCATCACGCCGACGTCGACAGCTATTCGGCGCTTCTCGAAGCCGACCGTCGCACGCCGACCGGCCTCGCCGGCTATCTGCGCGATACGGGCGCGACGCGCGTATGGTGCTGCGGGCTCGCGACCGACTATTGCGTCGGCTGGAGCGCGCTCGATGCGCGCGCGGCCGGGTTCGACGTCGCGCTGATCGACGATGCGTCGCGCGCGATCGATCTGGACGATTCGCTCGCTCGCGCCTGGGCGCAGTTGAGCGCGGCGGGCGTGGCGAAGGTGCAGTCGGCGGACCTGTTCGCGTGATAACGGCTGCATGAGAGCCGGTGCGATGGACGATGGGCGGCGAGGAGTGCGGGTATCATGGCGATGGCTGCGGCAGCAAGCCGCATCGCTTTCGTTCAATGCACTCAAAACAGGTGAATAAGTTGATCCGTCACATCGTCATGTGGAAACTCAAGGAAACGGCAGAAGGCGCGTCGCGCGCGGAAAACCTCGCGAAGCTGAAGGATCTGCTCGAAGGCTGCCGCAAGCTCGTGCCGGGCACGCCGCTGAACCTCGAAGTCGGCTTCGCCGAGCCGGGCCTCTTTTCGACGTACGACATCACGCTCGTGTCCGATTTCGCGGACAAGGCCGCGCTCGACGCGTACCAGGACCACCCGGATCACGTCGTCGTGAAGAAGTTCGCTCAGGCCGTCGCCGAAGCGCGCCAGTGCGTCGATTACATAGTCTGAGCCGGGCGCGATGACGGACTCAGCCAAACCCGCGACGCTGACGGCCATCGAAAGCCCGTTCGTCGATTCGCTCGGCGCCCAGCTCGTCAGCGCGGCGGACGGTGCGAGCGAGGTCGCGCTGCCGCTCGCGGCGCGTCACCTGAACACGTGGGACGTCGCGCACGGCGGCGTGACGATGACGCTCGCCGACGTCGCGCTCGCGATGGCCGCGCGCAGTCTCGCGGGCGACGGCATCGGCGTCGTCACCGTCGAGATGAAGGTGAACTTCATGCAGCCGGGGCGCGGCGAGTTGCGCGCGTTCGGCCGCGTGCTGCACCGCTCGACCACGATGGCCTACTGCGAAGGCGAGATCCGCGACAGCGAAGGCCACTTCGTCGCGAAGGCGCTCGGCACGTTCAAATACATGCGCCGGCTCGCGGTCGGCCGCGACGTGACGACCCAGCGGCTGCGCAGCGACCCGTCCGCGAAGCCGGGTCCGAGCGACGGCTGATCCGCTTCTCCGAAAGGCGCGCGGGGCCGTTTCCCGCGCCGCCGTTCCTCCATCGGCTTTCCAACGCAAAAGGGTGATCCCGATGCCGCAGACCAATCGCCAGATCCTGCTCGTGTCGCGCCCGACCGGCGCGGCGAGCGTCGACAATTTCCGGCTCGTCGAAACGCCGCTCGCCGCACTCGCCGACGGCGAGGTGCGCGTGCGCAATCACTACCTGTCGCTCGATCCGTACATGCGCGGACGAATGAGCGACGCGAAATCGTACGCCGCCCCGCAGCCGCTGAATGAAGTGATGATCGGCGGGACGGTCGGCGAGGTGGTCGAGTCGCGCAACGCGCAATTCGCGGTAGGCGACTTCGTCGTCGGCGGGTTCGGCTGGCAGGAGTTCGGCACGTCGAACGGCGCAGGGCTGATGAAAGTCGATGTGTCGCGCGTGCCGCTGTCCGCGTATCTCGGCGCGGTCGGCATGCCCGGCGTCACCGCGTGGTACGGGCTGAACCGGATTCTCGAGCCGAAGGCCGGGCAGACAATCGTCGTCAGCGCGGCGAGCGGCGCGGTCGGCGGCGTCGTCGGCCAGCTGGCGAGGCTCGCGGGCGCTCGCGCGGTCGGCATCGCAGGCGGCGAAGACAAATGCCGCTACGTGACCGACACGCTCGGCTTCGATGCATGCGTGGACTACAAGGCCGGCAACCTCGCACGCGACCTGAAAACCGCGACGCCGGACGGCGTCGACGGCGCGTTCGAAAACGTCGGCGGCGAAGTGCTCGACGCGACGCTCGAGCGGATGAACGCGTTCGGCCGCATCGCGGTGTGCGGGATGATCGCCGGGTACGACGGCAAGCCGGTGCCGCTCAAGGAGCCGTCGCGGATCCTGCGGCAGCGGCTCCTCGTGCAGGGCTTCATCGTGACCGAGCATCTGGACGTGTGGCCGCAGGCGCTCGCGCAGCTCGGCGAACTCGTCGCGCAAAAGAAGCTGCTGTATCGCGAGACGATCGCGCAGGGCCTCGAAAACGCGCCCGAAGCGTTCCTCGGGCTGCTCAAGGGGCGCAACTTCGGCAAGCAGCTCGTGAAGCTGATCTGACGACGTTCGCCTTCCACCTCGTTCCTCAAGATTCTCCGATGTCCGATCCTTTTCAGTTCGACGGCCGCGTGGCCGTCATCACCGGCGCCGCGAGCGGCTTCGGCCGCGCGTTCGCGCAGCAGGGCGCGGCGCGGCGCATGAAGCTCGTGCTCGCGGACGTCGACGCCGCCGTGCTCGCGCAGACCGTCGATGCGCTTCGCGCGCAAGGCGCCGATGCGCTCGGCGTGCCGACCGACGTCGGCGATCCCGCGCAGGTCGACGCGCTCGCGAAAGCGGCCGTCGACACGTACGGCGGCGCGCACCTGCTGTTCAACAACGCGGGCGTGGGCACCGGCGGCTTCGTCTGGGAAAGCAGCGCGAAAGACTGGGAATGGGTGTTCCGCGTGAACGTGATGGGCGTCGCGAACGGCGTGCGCTCGTTCACGCCGCTGATGCTGCAACAGGACGGACGCTCGCACATCGTGAACACCGCGTCGGTCGCGGGCCTGCTGTCGCCGGCCGCGATGGGCGTGTACAACGCGTCGAAGCACGCGGTCGTCACGCTCAGCGAGACGCTGTATCACGACCTGCGCAGCATCGGCGCGAACGTCGGCTGCTCGCTGCTGTGCCCGGCGTTCGTGCCGACCGGCATCGCGAAGGCGGACCGCTCGCGGCCCGACGCGCTGCGCAACGACGCGCCGCCGACGCGCTCGCAGCAGGCCGCCGACCTGCAACTGCAGCGCGCGGTGCGCTCGGGCAAGCTGTCGGCCGACGACGTCGCGGCGGCCACGTTCGACGCGGTCCGCGAAGGGCGCTTCTACATCCTCACGCATCCGGCGATTCTGGCGAGCGTGAAGCTGCGTCACGAAGACATCGAGACGCAGCGCGCGCCGACCGATCCGCTGTCGCTGAAACCCGACGTCCAAGGCGCGCCGCGCGTCTGATTCGCACGACCGATGCCGCTCAACAAGAACATCGACAGGGTGCTCGCGATGATCGCGCGCGCCGCCCGCCCGGCGTACCACACGCTGACGCCCGAAGCCGCGCGCGCCGCGTACGAAGCGAGCGCGTCGGTGCTGGAGATTGCGTCCGCGCCGATGCACGCGATCGAAGAGGTGCGCGTGCCGACGCGCGACGGCGCGTCGATCCGCGCGCGGCTCTACATGCCGGTCGAGCCTCACTGGGCCGAGCCGCTGCCGGCGCTCGTGTATTTTCACGGCGGCGGCTTCACGGTCGGCAGCGTCGACACGCACGATGCGCTGTGCCGGATGTTCGCGCGCGACGCGCGGTGCGCGGTGCTGTCGGTCGACTACCGGCTCGCGCCCGATCACCGCTTTCCGACCGCCGTGCACGACGCGTTCGACGCGTTGCGCTGGCTGTACGACCACGCGGGCGAACGGGCGATCGACGCGGCGCGCATCGCGCTCGGCGGCGACAGCGCGGGCGGCACGCTCGCGACCGTGTGCGCGGTGCTCGCGCGCGATGCCGGCATCGCGCCGGTGCTGCAACTGCTGATCTATCCGGGGACGGGCGGGCATCAGCGCACCGAATCGCATGCGCGCCTCGCGGACGGCTACCTGCTGACCGCCAAAACTATTCAGTGGTTTTTCTCGCAATACGTGCGCGACGCCGCCGATCGCGACGACTGGCGCTTCGCGCCGCTCGACGGCACGCGCGGCGGGGAGCGTGGCGAGGGGGGCGTGCCGGACTTCGCGGACGTCGCGCCTGCATGGATCGCGGTGGCCCAATACGATCCGCTCGTCGACGAGGGCATCGCCTATGCGGACAAGCTGCGCGAGGCCGGCAACCGCGTGACGCTCGTCGAGTATCCGGGCATGATCCACGAGTTCTTCAAGATGGGCGGCTTCGTGCGCGAAGCGGTGGCCGCGCATGCGGACGCGGCCGCGGCGCTGCGGGACGCGTTCGGCGTCGGGTGAGACGTCGCGTTGCGCGCCGCGTAAACCATCGTGTTCGCTACCGCGCAAGACACCGCGCTTCCTATCGCCAAGGCGCTGTGTTCCGACTGCGCTCCCCACCGCATGAGGCGTCGCGTTCCGACTGCGCTGTTATAGGACGTCGCGCTCCGCATCGCGTTCGCCATCGCCTGAGGCACCGCCCAAGCCTTGTCTCGGGCATACCGCAAAGCACGCCCCGCATCGATCCGCGCCGGCTATTTCCGCGCGCTCCCGCCAACGAGACGGCCGGCGATGCCGCCGAATCTAGACGACGTCGAACCGTTCGCGTCGCTCGAAGTCGCCGGGGCGGACGATCCGGTGCGTGCCGTTGTCGTCGCTGCGTTCGAGCACCTCGACATCGAGCCCGCTGCCGTGCACACCGACGCGAAGCGCCGTCGTGCCGCGCGTGCCGTAGTCCGTCGTCTCGATGAACGCGGCCGACAACACGCGCTCGCGCTCCAGCGACACGCCGGTGGCCGGCAGTTCGTCGTCGCGCGCCTGCCGACCGTCGCGCATCATGTCGACGAGCCTGTCGAGCGGCGCGTGCGGGCGTTGGGCCGCGAGCGCGGCGAGTTCGTCGCGCTTGCGCACGAGCTTCGGCCATGGCGTGTCGAGCACCGCGTTCGAGATGCCGTGCGTGCCCTCGGGCAGCAGCGCCGGGGCCATTTGCGCGGGATCGCTGCGGTTGCAATACCACGCGAGTTCGCGCCGCTTCCAGTCGCCGACGAGCAGGTTGAAGCCGTTGTACAGATCGCCCTGCTGCGCGACCTGCCGCAGATAATCGAGCGGCGTCGCCCCGGAATCCGGCGCGCCGGACAGCCAGCGCGACACGAGCGTGCCGCGCGTCGGCGCATCGGGCCGCATCTCGTGCGGCGCGCGGTAGTTCGTCAGCGCGGCGAAGCGGCCGTCGCGCGTGAGTCCGAGCCACGTGCCGCCGCCGACCAGGTCGCGGCCCGCGAGCAGGTTCGGCTCGTCGTCCCACCAGTGCAGCGGATCGGCGGTGCGGCGCAGGAATTCGTCGCGGTTCGCGGCGAGCGTGAAGAGCGCGCCGTCGTGCGCATGCGGACGCCAGTCGAAGACGATCAGACACATCGCGCGCGGTCCGCGACGAGACTCGACCCGAGCAGGGCGCCCGCCGTCCGGCGCCCGTTCGTCGCGAATGCGGTCAACGCGTCAGGCCGCGCGCGGTCCGCGACGAGACTCGACAGCAGCAGGGCACCCGCCGTCCGGCGCCCGTTCGTCGCGAATGCGGTCAACGCGTCAGGCCTCGGCGGGCAGCGCGTACGGCAGCGGCAGCATGCGCAGCACTGGACCGTCGGCTGCGCCGAGGTGCACGGTGCCGGATTCGAGCGCGGCCAGCTTCAGTTCGACGAGCAGATCGACGCCCCCGTCGGGCGCGGCGGCCGCGTTGACGATCATCCCGCACGGCTGGCCGGGATCGTCCGAGTGGACGAGTTCGACGCCGGGCCGCGCGGCATCGGTGTCGGCGGCCACGCTCGCGAGCGACGTGCGGCGCTTGATCGTGCCGCGATACTGGCTGCGCGCGACCACTTCCTGGCCGGGATAGCAGCCCTTGCGGAAGTTCACGCCGCCGAGCACGTCGTAGTTGACCATCTGCGGCACGAACTGCTCGGACACCGGCTGCGTGATGCGCGGCTCGCCCGCGCGAATGTCGAGCCAGTCCCACACGGCGGGCGGCACCTGCTTCACCGCGCCGTCGAACGACGCAAGCCCGGCTTCGACCACCGCCTTCGGCCCGACCCACAAGTATCGCAGCCGCCCGGCCGCATCCGGCACGCGGATCAGCGTGCCTGCCGGACCGTTGACCGTCACGTGCACGCCGTCCGGCAGCGCGTCGAACTGGCGTGCGAGCGCGCCGCGCACGTCGCCGGCAAGACCGACCACCGCGAGGCCGTCGCCCGCATCGGCGAGCTTCGCCTTCGCGCGCAGCACGAACATCGACAGGCGCTTTTGCACCGGCGCCTGCACGTCCTTCGAAAGCAACAGGCGGATCGTGTCGCCGGTCTTCCACGTGAGGAACGACGCGAGCAGACGCCCCTTCGGCGAGCAGTAGCCGGCGAGCCGCGCACCGGTCACGTCGAGATGCTGGATGTCGTTCGTCAACTGGCCGTGCAGGAACGTGCCGGCGTCGTCGCCGTTCGCGTCGATCACGCCGAACTGCGGCAGCACCGCGTACACGCCGCCGTTCGTCACCGCTTCGAAATCGGCGGAAGACGGACGGTCGGCGCCCGGTCCGGACACGGGGGACGACACGGGTGACGGTGCGGGCGACGAGCGGTCGGCGGCTGAATCGAGCGGGGCATTCATGGATTCGGGGAACAGTCAATCCTGACTTTGGCGGGTGTGACCAGGTATTATATGGGGTCCACCTGAGTCGTGTTTTCATGTCCCTGCTGAAGAAATGCCTTGTTGCCGGCGTCGCGCTTGTCGTGGCCGCCGGGGCCGCCGTCGGCGGCGTCTGGTACTGGGCCGCCACGCCCGTCGATCTCGCCGCCGACCAGCTCGACGTCACCATCAAGCCGCACAGCTCCGTGCGCAGCGTCACCACCCAGTTGCGCCGCGGCGGCGTCCCCGTGCAAACCGATCTGTTCATCGCGATGACGCGCGTGCTCGGTCTGCAAGCCCAGCTGAAATCCGGCAACTACGAATTCAAACGCGGCGTGACACCGTACGACGTGCTGCAGAAAATGGCGCGCGGCGACGTGAACGAGTACGTCGTGACGATCATCGAAGGCTGGACCTTCAAGCGGATGCGCGCCGAACTCGACGCGAGCCCCGCGCTGCGCCACGACGCGGCGAACCTGACCGACGCGCAGTTGCTCACCGCGATCGGCGCGCCCGTCGCGCCGCACGACAGCGGCGAGGGTCTGTTCTTCCCGGATACCTATCTGTTCGACAAGGGCACGAGCGACCTCGACGTGTACCGGCGCGCATATCGCGAGATGTCGAAGCGTCTTGCCGAAGTGTGGGCCGTGCGCGCGCCCGGCCTGCCGCTGAAAACGCCGTACGACGCGCTGACGCTCGCTTCGCTCATCGAGAAGGAAACCGGGCGCGCGAGCGACCGTCCGCTCGTCGCGGCGGTGTTCGCGAACCGTCTGCGCGCGGGCATGCCGCTGCAGACCGATCCGTCGGTGATCTACGGCCTCGGCGACAACTACGACGGGCACCTGCACCGGCGCGACCTGCAAACCGACACTCTCTACAATACGTACCTTCGCCCGGGCCTTCCGCCGACGCCGATCGCGCTGCCCGGCGAGGCCGCGCTCGAAGCCGCGCTGAATCCGGCGGTGACGAACGCGCTGTACTTTGTCGCCCGCGGCGACGGCAGCAGCGAATTTTCCAGCACACTCGACGACCATAACCGGGCCGTCGACAAATACATTCGGGGTCAATGATGGCGCGGGGCAAATTCATCACATTCGAGGGCATCGACGGGGCGGGCAAGACAACCCATCTCGAATGGTTCCGCGACCGGCTGGCGGCGAAACCGGCGCTCGCCGGCCACGCGGTCGTGATGACGCGCGAGCCGGGCGGCACGCCGCTTGGCGAGGCGCTGCGCGAGATCGTGCTGCACCAGCCGATGGACCTCGAAACCGAGGCGCTGCTGATGTTCGCCGGACGCCGCGAGCATCTGGCACGCGTGATCGAGCCGGCGCTCGCGCGCGGCGACTGGGTGCTGTCGGACCGCTTCACCGATGCGACGTTCGCGTACCAGGGCGGCGGCCGCGGCTTGCCGCGCGACAAGCTGGAGACGCTCGAACGCTGGGTGCAGGGCGGCTTTCAGCCGGATCTGACGGTGCTGTTCGACGTGCCGACCGAGACCGCCAGCGAACGGCGCAGCGCCGCGCGCGCGCCGGACCGCTTCGAGAGCGAGACCGACGCCTTCTTCTCGCGCACGCGGGCCGAATATCTGCGCCGGGCGGCGGAGGCGCCGTACCGGTTTGCGATCGTCGATTCGACGCAAGGCATCGACGAGATTCGGAAGCAACTTGAAGAAGTGATCGCAAGTCTTTGATTTTTTGATAAATTAAGCGACGCTAATATCGACGATGTGAGTTCGCGTCAATTCTTGACTTGGCGCCCTAACTAGCTGATCCAGAACATGATTTATCCGTGGCAAGCCGATGACTGGAGCCGCCTGCAGCAGTTGCGCAGCCACTGGCCGCATGCGTTGCTGCTGCACGGCCAGGCCGGCATCGGCAAGCTGCATTTCGCGCAACATCTCGCGCAAGGTCTGCTGTGCGAGTCGCAGCAGCCGAACGGCGAGCCGTGCGGGCACTGCGTCGCCTGCGGGTGGTTCTCACAGGGCAACCATCCGGATTACCGGATCGTCGTGCCCGAGGCGCTGGCCTCCGAGGCCGGCGTCCCGTCGGCCGACGACAAAGCGGACAAGGCCGACAAAGCCGACGCCGACGACGGCAAGAAAACCCGCGCGCCGAGCAAGGAGATCCGCATCGAGCAGGTGCGCGCGTTGCTCGATTTCAGCGGGGTCGGCTCGCATCGCGGCGGGATGCGCGTCGTCGTGCTGTATCCGGCCGAGGCGCTGAACGTCGCCGCCGCGAACGCGCTCCTGAAGACGCTCGAAGAGCCGCCGGCCGGGGTCGTGTTTCTGGTCGTGTCGGCGCGCATCGACCGGCTGCTGCCGACGATCATCAGCCGCTGCCGCCAGTGGCCAATGAGCACGCCGTCACCGGACGCGGCGCAGGCGTGGCTCGCCGCGCAGGGCGTCGAGAACGCCGGCGCGCTGCTCGCCGAAGCCGGCGGCGCGCCGCTCGCGGCACTCGCGCTCGCGAACGACGACAGCCGCACGCTGCGCGACTGGACGCTTGCGCAACTGGCGGCCGGCGCCGCCTGCGATGCGTTCGCGTGCGGCGAGACGCTGCAGAAGCTGCCGGTGCCGCTCGTGCTCGGCTGGCTGCAACGCTGGCTGTACGACCTGCTGGCCGAGCGCACGGCCGGGCGGCCGCGCTATTTCCCGCAGGCCGGCGCCGCGCTGGCGCGCTGCGCGGCCGCGCTCGATCCGGCCGCGCTCGCCCGTTACATGAAGACGGTCACGCGTCAGCGCGCGGTCGAAAACCACCCGCTGAACGCGCGGCTCGTGTTCGAAGAACTGTTCCTCGGTTACCGCGACCTGTACGCGTGAAGCCTCCCATCGCTCAATCCATCATGACGCTTGCCTGCCGCGACGCCACCCTCGACGACCTGCCCGCGATCGTCGCGATCTACAACTCGACCGTGCCGTCGCGGCTCGTGACGGCCGACCTCGAACCGGTCAGCGTCGAGAGCCGGCGCGCGTGGTTCGACGTGCACGGTCCCGCGAAGCGCCCGCTGTGGGTCGTCGAGGACGACGCCGGCCGCGTGATCGCGTGGCTGAGCTTTTCCGATTTTTACGGCCGTCCCGCGTACCGGCACACGTCCGAGGTCAGCATCTATCTGGACGAGGCGGCGCGCGGCAAGGGGCTCGGGCGGCAACTGCTCGCCGCCGCGCTCGACGCCGCGCCGGCGCTCGACATCCACACGGTGCTCGGCTTCGTGTTCGGCCACAATGAGCCGAGCATGCGGCTCTTTCGCAGCTTCGGCTTCGCAGACTGGGGGACGCTGCCGCGCGTCGCGGTGCTCGACGGCGTCGAGCGCGACCTCGTGATCCTCGGCAAGCGGCTCGCGGCGGGCTGAACGCCGCGCCGTCCGCCGTCCGCCTGCTGCCCATCCCTGACAACCGGTTCAAGACCCGCCCATGTTCGTCGATTCGCATTGCCACATCAATTTCGAAGGTCTCGCCGACCGTCTGCCGCAGGTGCTGGACAACATGCGCAGCCATTCGGTCACGCACGCGCTGTGCGTGTCGGTCGATCTGGAGACGTTCCCGTCCGTGCTCGACATCGCGACCCGTTACGACAACGTGTTCGCGTCGGTCGGCGTGCATCCGGACCACGAGGACATGCGCGAGCCGAGCGTCGCCGAACTCGTCGAGCTGGCCGCTCACCCGAAGGTCGTCGCGATCGGCGAGACGGGCCTCGACTACTACCGCCTCGGCGAGCGCACGATCGCCGACATGGAATGGCAGCGCGAGCGCTTTCGCACGCACATCCGCGCCGCGCATGCGAGCGCCAAGCCGCTGATCGTGCATACGCGCGCCGCGTCGGACGACACGCTGCGCATCATGGAAGAGGAGCGGGCGGGCGTGCCGGGCGGCGTGATGCACTGCTTCACGGAGCCGTGGGCGATCGCCGGGCGCGCGCTCGCGCAGAATTTCTATATCTCGCTGTCGGGCATCGTCACGTTCAAGAGCGCGACCGACGTGCAGGACGTCGCGCGCCGCGTGCCGCTCGAGCGCCTGCTGATCGAAACCGACTCGCCGTACCTCGCGCCGGTGCCGTATCGCGGCAAGCCTAATGAACCTGCGTACGTAAGTTATGTCGGACGCTTCATCGCGCAACAACGCGAGATGCCGGACGAGGCGCTGGCCGCCGCCACCACGCAGAACTTCTTCCGCCTTTTCAAGATCCCCGCGCCCGCCGGCGCCTGATTCTAAAAAACTCGCAATATCAAAAGGATAGGGAAGTTCCCTAAAGTAAGTTATGAAAATCATTTCGATGTCGACCGCTGCACCCCAACAGACGTCCGCCATGCGCGGCGCGCTGGCTTCGGCGCGGCGCCGCGCCTCGCGCATGGCCCTTGCGGCCACCGTCGCGTGCGCGGCGCTGACGGCGCTGAGCGCAGCGCCGGTGCAAGCCGCACCGATCGATTCGCTGATCAAGTCGGTCAAGTTCGACGACGTCGACGGCGTGAACAAGCTGCTCGCCAAGGGCATGGACCCGAACAGCGTCGATAACCAGGGCATCCCGCTGCTGGTGCTCGCCGCGCGCGAGAAGTCGGACAAGGTGGGCGCGGCGCTGCTGGCCAATCCGAAGACCAACATCGAGATCGAGGACAAGGCCGGCGAGAACGCGATGATGATGGCCGCGCTGGGCGGCGACCTGAACTTCGTCAACCTGCTGATCGCGAAGGACGCCGAGGTCAACAAGAAGGGCTGGACGCCGCTGCACTACGCGGCCGCGAATGGGCACGACGACATCGTCAAGGTGCTGCTCGACCATTCGGCCTACGTCGACGCCGGTTCGCCGAACGGCACCACGCCGCTGATGATGGCGGCGCGCGGCGGCCATGTGTCGACAGTCAAGCTGCTGCTCGACAATGGCGCGGATCTGACGGTGAAGAACCAGATCGGTATGACGGCGCTCGATTTCGCGAAGACCTACAAGGAACCGGACGTGGTCGAAGGCCTGAGCGCGCGCATGCAGCAGATGCAACAGAAGTGAACGGCGTGGCGACACGTGGCGAGACGGACCGGGGTGGCCTGGCCGTCGGCGCGGATTCGCTATGCGTCGGGCTGAGCTTCGGCCTGAAGATCGCGACGGCCTGACTGCTGCCGCGGCGTAAAACAGTGCAGAATGACGACTTGGCGCGCCGTCCGGCGCGCCCTCTGGACGCGGCGTAAGACCGCCTGATAAACGACCCTGGAAAGGAACACCATGCTGCGGGCTTTGATTTTCGCCAGCGCGTTTGCCGTACCGCTATCGGCAGCTGCGTTTACGGGAGGCGACCTCAACAAGCTGTGCACCAAGACGGATGTGGCATCGCGCAGTGCATGCGCAGCCTATATCGAAGGCGCCGCCGACGGCATCTTCAACACCATCGACGCGATCGGCGGCACGACCGGCCCGCGGGTCGGCCAATACTTCTGCCTGCCGGCCGACGCGCGCTCGGCGCAGTTGACCGACGCGGTGCGCAAATACATCGCGGAAAATCCGAACGTCGCGGGCTACAACGCCAGCACGGCGATCTCGCTGGGACTCGGCAAAGCGTTTCCTTGCAAGAGCGGAAGTTGATCTGGAAGTTGATCTGATAGCAGACTGGAGACGCACGCGTGGCGCGCTTGCCCGCGTGTTCCGGTTTGCCAATGCTTTTGTGTGCGGCCCGGACTGTCGCGCGCCCGAAAACCCGCCCCGGGACGAACGCGTCAAACCTGGTTGAAATTCGGGTTGCTGCCGCATGGCGGGACGCCTGGGCCGGCTCCCCGTTCGCGTGTGTGAACACTAAGATGTCGGTAGTTTCGTGGATGCGCCACGCGGCTCCTGACCGGCACGACACGGCGCCGCATATCACCCCGCGCCACCCGGCGCGGCCCGCGCGTGTCAGGCACCGCGGTCCTGTCTACACTCAAGCCAGGAGGACAATGCCCCTCATGCCTACTTTCGACGAATTCAGCCTTGCCGCCGAGGCGCCGCTGCACACCTGGTTCGGCACTCTGGTCGTGTCGGTCATCCTGGCGGCGGTGGCCGTCGGCGTCCACCGGTTCGGTGCGCGCATCGTGTTGCGCATCGCGCGGCCGCATCCGCTCACCAGCGTGGTGCTGCGCTACATCGACAAACCGTCGCTGTTCGTCCTCGTGATTCTGATGGTCGAAGGCGTGTTGGCCGAGGCGCCCGACACGCTCAACTACATCGAGCCGATCCGCGACGTCACCGCGATCGCGCTGATCGCCGCGCTCACGTGGCTGTCGGTGCGCTCGGCGGCCGCCATCGGCGAGGCGATCATCCGCGCCCATCCACTCGATAGCGCCGACAACCTGCAGGCGCGCCGCATCCACACGCAGGCGCGGGTGCTGGCGCGCTCGGTGATGATTCTGATCGTGATCGTCGGCACGGGCGGCGCGCTGATGACCTTTCCGAATGTCAGGCAGGTCGGCGCGAGCCTGCTGGCGTCAGCCGGTGTGGCCGGTCTGGTCGCCGGTATCGCGGCGCGGCCGGTGCTCGGCAATCTGATCGCCGGCTTGCAGATCGCGTTGTCCCAGCCGATCCGCCTCGACGATGTCGTCGTGATCCAGGGCGAGTGGGGGCGTATCGAGGAAATCACCGGCACGTATGTGTCGGTGCGTCTGTGGGACCAGCGCCGGCTGATCGTGCCGCTGCAATGGTTCATCGAGAATCCGTTCACCAACTGGACCCGCAGCAGTTCGCAGATCATCGGCACGGTGTTTCTGTTCGTCGATTACCGGATGCCGCTCGCGCCGCTGCGCGAAGAACTCGCGCGCATCGTCGAGAGCGCGCCCGAGTGGGACCGCCGCGTGCAGGTGCTGCAGGTCACCGACGGCACCGAGCGCTCGATGCAATTGCGCGCGCTCGTCAGTTCGCCCGACTCCGGCCTGAACTGGGACTTGCGTTGCCGCGTGCGCGAAGGACTGCTCGGCTTCATCCAGCAGCACTATCCGCAGTATTTGCCGCGCACGCGCGCCGAAGTGTCGGCGGAACTGGAAACCACCGTCAGCGAGCCGCTCGACTGGGTGCCGCGCAGCGCGCAGGCGCCTGCCGGCAGCACTGCCGCGCATACCGAGGCGGATCCGGTGGCAAGCCGGATCGGTCGGCCGGGCGCGGCGGACGCTGCGCAGAAAGCGAAGGAGAGGGTATAGCGGGTGGGGTGCATACTGGCGTGAGTGCGTGAGCATGCGAGTGCATGGGTTTCGTTGGTCGCTCCGTGCGTGAGCGGCTCACCATGCGAACCCGAGCGCCGCACAATCAGCGCCGCATGACACAACGCATCGAACCGATCCTGTATCCGCGCGGTCGAACCGTCCACTCACTCACGAACCTGGCGCGGCGCAATCCGCATCATCGTGCTTCGGCGTCGCAGCGCTCGCTCGCGGGAAGCTCACCTAGCCCAACGCCGCAGGCCCCCGACGCACACTAGCCCGCGCCGTGCGAACCAAGGAGGACATCCAACATGGGCCGACTGATCGTCGTGTCGAATCGCGTCGCAACGCCGACGGAAACCAAGGGATCGGCGGGCGGCCTCGCGGTCGGCGTGTTCGGCGCGCTGAAGGATGCGGGAGGCGTGTGGTTCGGCTGGAGCGGCGACGTGGTCAGCGAGACCGTCGCCAATGCCGGTCCGACGCTCGAGCAGGACGGCGCGGTGACCTTCGCAACCGTCGGCCTCACGCGCAAGGACTACGACCAGTACTATCGCGGCTTTTCCAACGCGACGCTCTGGCCGGTGTTCCACTACCGCAACGACCTCGCCCGCTACGAGCGCGAGGAGTACGCCGGCTACCGGCGCGTCAATGCGTGGCTCGCGCACAAGCTGATCAAGCTGCTCGAACCCGATGACGTGATCTGGATTCACGACTACCATCTGATCCCTTTCGCCGAGGCGCTGCGCAACGAGGGGGTCACGAACCGCATTGGCTTTTTCCTGCACATCCCGTTTCCCGCGCCGCAAATCCTGCTCAACATTCCGCCGCACGAAGAACTGGTGAAGTCGCTGTCGTGCTACGACCTGCTGGGCTTCCAGACCGCCACCGACGAACAGGCGTTCCAGGATTACGTGACGCGTCACGCGCGCGGCACGGTGCGCGCGGACGGCGTTGTCGAAGCGTTCGGGCGCAAGCTGCGCACCGGGGTCTACCGGATCGGCGTGTTTCCCGACGAAATCGCCGAACAGGCCAAGCGCTACGAAAGCCGCCAGCATGTGCTCGACCTGAAACAGAGTCTCGAAGGGCGCAAGCTGATCATGAGCGTCGACCGGCTCGATTATTCGAAAGGGCTGGTCGAGCGCTTCCAGGCGTTCGAGCGGCTGCTGCTGAATGCGCCCGGCTGGCACGGCCGCGTGTCGCTAGTGCAGATCGCGCCGCCGACCCGCTCCGACGTGCAGACCTATCAGCGCATTCGCCAGAATCTCGAAGGCGAGGCGGGCCGTATCAACGGCCGCTTTGCGCAGCTCGACTGGACGCCGATTCAGTATCTGAACCGCAAATACGAACGCAATCTGCTGATGGCGCTGTTCCGCCACTCGCAGGTGGGCTACGTGACGCCGCTGCGCGACGGTATGAACCTGGTCGCGAAGGAGTATGTCGCGTCGCAGGATCCGGCCGATCCGGGTGTGCTGGTGCTGTCGCAGTTCGCCGGCGCCGCGGAGCAGTTGCCGGGCGCATTGGTGGTCAATCCGTTCGATCTGTCGCAGATGGCCGAAGCGCTCGAGCGCGCGCTGTCGATGCCGCTCGCGGAACGTCAGGCGCGCCACGCGGACATGATGGCGCCGCTGCGCGAGAACAATCTGTCGGTGTGGCGCGATACCTTCCTTGCCGACCTGCGCCATGTGGCGACGGCGTCGTCGGTGACGGAGAAAGCGGTAAAGCGCGCTGACGTGATCGCTTAGGCAGCAGGTGGTCGCGTCGCGTCGGGCGGCGGGTTGCAGGCCGCTCGATGCTGTTGCTGCGCTACTGGCGTGTCCCGCGCGCCGGGTGGGGCGCGACCTCGTGCAGTTTCTCGGGCGCAGCGACGCCGCGGTTGGGTCCGCGGTTTTGCCCGCGGTTGCCTTCGGTTTCCTTCGCGCGCGGTTGCCTTCGCGGTTTATCGCGCCGCTTTCTTTGCGGTTTTTTTTACGCCGCCTCGGCCGCGGGCTGCTTCAACCGCAGCGAGCTGACCACCGCCGCCACCGCGGAAAATGCCGCGGCCACGCACAACACCACCATTGGCGCATGATGCGGCACCACGCCGAAGATCAGCGCGACCAATGCCGCACCGACCGTCTGTCCAGTCAGGCGCGCGGTGCCGAGCATGCCGCTCGCGCCGCCGGCGCGCGAGCGCGGTGCCGACGACAGGATCGTGCGGTTATTGGGCGACTGGAATATGCCGAAGCCCGCGCCGCACAGCGCCATGCGCCACGCGATGTCGAACGGCTGCGGATGGGCGCCCAGCGTCGCCATCAGCAGCAGCCCGCAGGTCAGAATGCCAAGCCCGATGCCGCCGAGCAGGCCGGCCGACATCCGGTCCGACAGCGCACCGGCGATCGGCGCGACGATCACGATGACGAGCGGCCACGGCGTCATCAGCAGACCGGTTTGCACCTGCGACATGCCGAGTGCGTTCTGCATGAAAAACGGCAGCGACACGAACGACAGCATCTGCGCAGCGAACGAGCAGATCGACGTACCGATCGACAGCGCGAAAATCGGAATCCTCAGCAGGTCGACCGGCAACAGCGGCGCCGGCTGCGTCAGCTGGCGGCGCACGAAGAAATAGCCGATCACCAGCGCGCCGAGCGCTTCGAGCGCCGCATACGCGTACGACTGCCCATGCCCGAGCCCATCGACGGCGAAGATCAGCAGGCCGAACACGAACGCGTTCATTACCGCGCTCAGGTAGTCGTACGGCGAATCGTGACGGGTGTTGCCGGGCAGCGCCTTGATGCCGATCGCGAACGCGACGATGCCGATCGGCACATTGATCGCGAACAGCCACTGCCACGACGCGATCGACAGCACGCCGGCGGCCACCGTCGGCCCGAGCGCCGACGAGACCGCCACCACCATCGCATTGATCGACACGCCGCGGCCGAGCTGGTCGGGCGGATAGATCATCCGCACCAGCGCGGTGTTGACGCTCATGATGCCCGCCGCGCCGAAGCCCTGGATCACGCGGGCGAGCGCGAGAGTCGGCAGCGACGTGGCGAGCGCGCAACCGAGCGAAGCGATCGTGAACAGCACAAGCCCGCTCATGTACACGCGCCGGTAGCCGATGCGGTCGCCGAGCGACGACAGCGGCAGCAGCGAAATCGTCACGGCCAGCTGATACGCGTTGACCACCCAGATCGAACTCGCCGCGCTGGCGTGCATAAAGCGGGCGATGGTCGGCAACGCGACGTTGGCGATCGCCGCGTCGAGCACCGAAACCGATATGCCGAATGCGACGACCAGAATCGCCCAGTAACGCTGCGGCAGCGGCAGACCGAGTTCGACGTCGCGGGGCGCCGAGCCGGCATGGACAGGCGCGCCGGACGGTTCGGGACAGTCCTTGCGGGATGGTTGTGCGCGCATCGTTTTATCGAATTGTTCTGGATGAGTGCCGCCGCTGGCCTCGCGGCGGTTGTTGATCAAAGGCGCCGTTCAATGGCACCGTTTGGAGCCGGCTATACCGCTTGCTACCGTTCCGGTACTGCTTCGTTACCGTTACCTTTCGGCAGCACTGCCGGCTGCCCGGCGTACGCAGCCGCGCATGGCGCAACCTGATGCTGTGGCGGGGCCGGCCGCGCCGCCGCGCACGGCGACCCCCGGCCGTGCCGCGCATGCGGCCGCCTACGCAAGCTGCCAAGCCGCACATACTACCGGCACCGGCCGATCGATGCAGCTAACTATTTCAGTTCGTAAAGCCCGGTATAGGTCGCCGAATCGATTTCATTGATGTGCATCAGATAGCGCGCGATCGCATTGGTCGTGTCGACCGAGATCGGCAGCTCGGCCACCTTCAGCGCGTGCAGCCGGAAGATAAAGCGATGCGGCTTGTCGCCGCGCGGCGGCGCCACGCCGCCGAAGCCGAGCGTGCCGTAGTCGTTGCGTAACTGCAGCGCGCCGGCCGGCAGCAGCGTGCCGTCCGCCTTGCCCGCGTTGCGCGGCAGCGCGCGGGTATCGGCCGGCAGGTTGATCACCACCCAGTGCCAGAAGCCGCTGCCGGTGGTGGCGTCGGGATCGTAGACGGTCAACGCGAAGCTCTGCGTGTCCGCGGGCGGCGTATCCCATTGCAAGGCCGGCGACACGTTGTCGCCTTCGACGCCGAACGATTTGTCGTGGTACTCCTGCGCCTTCTGCATAAAACCGTTGGCGGGGAAGTCGTCGGACCAGAGTCGGAAATCAGCCATCATCTGCCTCTCTTG
>DATJJN010000042.1:0-3115 GCA_035492135.1 Paraburkholderia sp.
GTCTTGCGGATATTCGGCACCATCGAGTCCAGCAGCAGCCCGGCGCGTTCGGCCAGCTCGACACTGCTGCCGGCGACCTCGCCGATTTCCTGCGCCGCGACCTGGCTGCGCTCCGCGAGCTTGCGCACCTCGGCGGCCACCACCGCGAAGCCCTTGCCGTGTTCGCCGGCCCGCGCGGCTTCGATCGCCGCGTTCAGCGCGAGCAGGTTGGTCTGATACGCGATGTCGTCGATGATGCCGATCTTGCCTGCAATCTGTTTCATCGCCGCGACGGTCGCCCGGACCGCGTCGCCGCCTTCGCTCGCCTCGCTTGCCGCGATGGTTGCCATGCCGTCGGTGACGCGCGCGTTCTCGGTGTTCTGCGCGATCGACGTGGTCATCTCCTCGAGCGACGCGCTGGTTTCCTCGACGCCGGCCGCCTGTTCGCTCGCCGACTGCGACAGCGACTGCGCGGTGTCGTTCAACTGCCCGGACGCGCGCGACAGATTGGCCGCGCCGTCGTGCACCTCGCCCACCACCTGCGATAGCCGCGCGACCATTTCCTTGACCGCGAACAGCATGCTCGAGCGGTCGCGCGCGCGGGTCTGCACGTCGACGCGCAGATCGCCACCCGCCACCTTGCGCACGATTTCGGCCGCATACGACGGGTCGCCGCCGAGTGTGCGCATGATCGCGCTCACGATCACCACGCCAAGCACGAGCAACAGCGTCAGCAACGCGCCCGCCGCGATGTACATCTGCGTGAGCGTGCGGGCCGCGTTTTCGTCGCTGGACTGGGTCGCGGTCTTGCCGGAGCGCACGTTCATCGATACCAACTGCCCGAGGTCGGTAGCCGCAACACGGAACAGCGCATCGGTTTCGGTCAGCGACTGATGCAGCTTGACGAACAGTTGCGGCCGCTCGTCCGGGTCCGCGTGCGTGATCTCGAGCTGCTGCTCGGTCACCCGCGCTTCCGCGTCTTTCCACGCTTGCCAGTTCTTCACGAACTGTCGCCAGACGATCGTCTCCTCCGAGGTCCGCGGCAATGGCTCGTAGAGGTTCCAGCCTCGCTGGATACGCGCCCACACTTCCTGTTTGCGATCGAGTTGCGCGCCGATCTTGCCGAACTCATCCGGAAAATTGGCGAACGAATTGATCGCGCGGTCGGCGGAGCGAATCGCCGTTTGCCCCTCGTGGACCATCATCAGCCCTTCCACCGACGGCAGGTCGACGACGCCGATCTCGTCGAGACTCGCGGCGACCGTTTGCAGTCCCACGAGCCCGATGCCTAGCACGATCAGCGTAGCCAGCACGCCCACGCCCAACAGCAGGGTCGCCTTTGTCTTGAGAGAAAGATGTCCGAGCATGAATTGTCCTTCAGTCAGTGTGCGGCACGCGCTCGTGCGCTGGCTGCCGCGATGCTTTCCACGAGATCGGCGAAGCGCCTCTCGCGTCGACGCGAACGTTACCGCCGCAGATGCTGTTGAAGAGCGCGGGGACGTCGATGATCAGCGCGACGTCTCCACTGCCAAGAATCGTGGATCCGCTGATGCAGCGGACCCGCGAAAAAACCGGGCTGAGCGGTTTGATGACGGTCTGGAATTCGCCGATCAGGCCGTCGACGACGAGCCCGGCGCGCAGTTCCGCATGCTTGATCACGACCACGCTCTGACGCTTGAGCGGCACCGAGTCGAGCCCGAAGAACTCGCGCAGGCGGATCAGCGGCAGCACGTTGCCACGCAGATTGGTGTAGTCGCGGCCGTCCTTGTCGTTGAACTCGATGCATTCGTCGACCATCTCGAGCGGGATCACGAATGCGGAGTTGTCGACCTCCACCATGAAGCCGTCGATGATCGCCAGCGTGAGCGGCAGCCGCACGGTCATCCGGGTGCCCGTGCCCGGCTTGCTGTCGATCGCGATGCTGCCGCGCAGCGCGCCGATGTTGCGTCTGACGACGTCCATGCCGACGCCGCGTCCGGACAGGCTCGTCACGTGATCGGCGGTGGAAAAGCCCGGCTCGAAGATCAGATCGAAGACTTCGCGTTCGGGCAGCTTGGCATCCGCTGTGACGAGGCCCCGCTCAAGTGCCTTCGCGACGATCTTTTTGCGGTTCAGGCCGGCGCCGTCGTCGCTCACTTCGATCACGACGCTGCCGGAGTCGTGATACGCGTTGAGGGTCACCGTGCCGCGCGCGGGCTTGCCCGCGCGAACGCGCTCGGCCGGCGTTTCGATGCCGTGATCGATCGCATTGCGCACCATATGCATCAGCGGGTCGGCCAGCTTTTCGACCAGCGTCTTGTCGAGTTCGGTGTCTTCGCCATTGACGACGAGTGCGATGTCCTTGCCCATCTCGTGCGACAGATCGTGGACCACGCGCTGGAAACGGTTGAACGTCGCGCCGATGCGCACCATGCGCAATTGCAGCGCGGCGTCGCGGACTTCCCGGACCAGCACGGTCAGCGTCGACGTGCATTCTTCCAGCTCCGCGTTGCGGTTGCGGCGCGCGGTGAGCGCGGCGCCGGCCGCGGCGATCGTCAGTTCGCCGAGCAGGTCGATCAACTGGTCGAGCCGTTGCGCGTCGACCCGTAACGACTGCCGCTCGCCGACTTCTTTCGCGCGCAGGGGCTGCGCGGCGGTGGACGCGAGCGGAGCGGTGGTCCGCGTTCTGGGCACGGCTTGCGGCGGCGACTGCGGCACGGGTACCGTTTGGGCGCCGGCCCTATTCGGGGGATCGACGCTCACGGCGGACCCACCATCGGTCGACTCGATCACGTCGCGCAGTACGCCGTCGAGCTGTTCGGCGGTGAGCGTGCCGCAGCGAACCAGCAGGTCGCCGACCCGAAACGGGTCCGCGCCGAGTTCCCCGATCAGCCGGGCGCAGTCGCGCGGCAGACTGTCCGGCGCGAGGATGCGCACTGCGCAGTCGTCGACGACGAACTCGAAGGCGGCTTCGATCGTCGCGCGATTCGCGTCGGAGCGAAATGCGATCTCGAACCCGAGATAGCAGAGCTCGGGGTCCATGTCGGCGGCCGCGGGCATCGTGTCGGACAGCGTCACGACCGCGAGGAATTCGCCGAGCGTGCCCAGATAACGCAGGAAGGACAGCGGGTCGAGGCCGTTGCGCAGCACGCTGGCA
>DATJJN010000043.1:0-32485 GCA_035492135.1 Paraburkholderia sp.
CGCGCCTCGATGCCGCCCATGTACACGGCCTCGAATAGCGACACCTTGGCCTGGCCCGCGAACGAGCCGAGCGCCTCGAGCGTCGTATTGCCGACGCCGCGCCGTGGCGTGGTGATCGCGCGAATAAATGCGGGGTCATCATCGGCATTCGCAATCAGCCGCAAGTAAGCGCAAAGATCCTTGATCTCCGCGCGATCGAAGAACGATTGCCCGCCCGACAGCACATAAGGAATTCGCTCGCGCCGTAACACCTGCTCGAAGATGCGCGCCTGAAAATTGCCGCGATACAGGATCGCGTAGTCGCGAAACTGCGCACGCCGCTCGAACTTGTGCGCGGACAGCCGGAACACGACCGACTCGGCCTCGTGTTCCTCGTCGTTGCAGGGCGTCACGGTGATGGTGTCGCCCATCCCGTGCTCGGACCACAGCTTCTTCTCGAACAGCTTCGGGTTATTCGCGATCACGTTGTTCGCGGCGGTGAGGATCCGCACCGTCGAACGGTAGTTCTGTTCGAGCTTGATCACGTGCAGCTTCGGGAAATCACGGCCGAGCTGCGCGAGGTTTTCGAGCGTCGCGCCGCGCCAGCCGTAGATCGCCTGGTCGTCGTCGCCCACGGCGGTGAATGCGGCGCGCGGACCCGCGAGCAGCTTCAGCAGCTCGTACTGGCAAGCATTGGTGTCCTGGTACTCGTCGATCAGCAGGTAGCGCAGACGGTTCTGCCAGCGATCGCGCACCGCCTCGTTCTTCGCGAAGAGTTCGGTCGGCAGGCGGATCAGGTCGTCGAAGTCGACGGCCTGGTACGCGTGCAGCGTCGCGACGTAATTGCGGTAGACGATGGCGGCCTGGTGCTCGTCCTCGTTCGACGCGATCGCCATCGCCTCTTCGGGCATCACGAGGCCGTTCTTCCACAGCGAGATGATCGACTGGATCTTGCGGATGAAGCCCTTGTCGGTCGAGCCGACCTGCTCCTGGATCATCGCGAAGCAGTCGTCCGAATCCATGATCGAGAACTGCGGCTTGAGGCCGACGTGCTCGGCCTCCTGACGCAGGATCTGCACGCCGAGCGAGTGGAACGTGCAGACGGTCAACTGGTTCACCGGCACCTTGCGGCCTTCCTTGCCGGGCGTCGTCAGCGTCTTGCCTTCGAGCAGCTTGCCGACGCGCTCGCGCATTTCGGCGGCGGCCTTGTTCGTGAACGTGACGGCCGCGATGTGGCGCGGCTCGAAACCTTTCGCTTCGATGAGGTGCGCGATCTTCTGCGTGATCACGCGGGTCTTGCCGCTGCCCGCGCCGGCGAGCACGAGACAGGGACCGTCGAGATAGCGCACGGCTTCGCTTTGCGCGGGATTCAGACCTGCAGACATCGTGGCTGGATGGAAGGGCAAACGGGTAACGGGTGAGACGGCTGGACGGCTTGCGCGCATCGCGGGCGCGGCGGCCGGCACGGCGCAACGGCGCAAAAGCCCGGCCGCCGCGCGGAGACCCGCGATGTTAACACGAGCGCCTCGCCGCCGTCGCTTCGCACCGGCACGCCGCGCTGTGCCAGAATCATGCGCCTGTGCCCCCGCCACCTGGAGAGGAATGCCAATGAGCTCGCCCCTTAAAATCGGCCTGATGGGCTATGGTTTCGCCGGTCAGACGTTCCACGCGCCGGTGATCGCGCATTGCGCCCAAACGGCGGTCGCCGCGATCGCGACGAGCCAGCCCGGGCGCGCCCGCGCCGACTTCCCCGATGCAACGATCGTCGCCGATCTCGACGCGCTGCTCGCGCTCCACGATCTCGACTGCGTTGTAATCGCTACGCCCAACGACACGCATTTCGACCTCGCGCGCCGCACGCTCGCAAGCGGCAAGCACGTGGTCGTCGACAAGCCGGTCACGCTCACGGCCGCGCAAGCGCGCCAGCTGGCGGCGCTCGCGCACGAACGCGCGCTGTTGTTCGCGCCGTTTCACAACCGCCGCTGGGACGGCGACTTCCTCACGGTACGCGAATTGCTCAACGCCGGCCTGCTCGGTCGCGTCACGCATTTCGAATCGCACTTCGACCGCTTCCGTCCGCTCGTGCGCCAGCGCTGGCGCGAGGACGCGGCGCGCGGCGGCGGTCTGCTGTACGACCTCGGCCCGCATCTGATCGACCAGACGCTCGCGCTCTTCGGTGTGCCGCAGACCGTCACCGCGTTCGTGCATACGCGGCGCGACGGCGGCTCGGCGCCCGACTACGCGCATCTGGTGCTCGGCTATGCGCAGCACGAAGCGGTACTGCACGCGAGCGCGCTCGCCGCGTTCGCGCCGCGCTTCGTGATTCACGGCACGCGCGGCAGTTATCTGAAGAACGGTCTGGATACGCAGGAGGATCAGTTGAAGGCCGGGCTGCGTCCGGGCAACGCGGGCTTCGGCGGCGGCAACGACGCGGGACAGTTGCATCTGCTCGAAGGCGACAAGGAAACGGAGCGCGCGCTGCCGACCGCGGACGGCGACTACGCGGGCTTTTATCGCGCGCTCGCCGCGTCGATCCGCGATCGCGTGCCGTTCCCGGTCAGCGCGCAGGATGCGATCGACGTGATGACCGTGATCGAGCTGGCGATGGAAAGCGCCGGCTCGGGCCGCACGGTCGCGTTCGCGCGCGAGGCTTGAGCGCACGGCTTGAGCGCACGGCTTGAGCGCACGGCTTGAACGCGAGGCTTGAGCGCGTGGCGTCGGCGCGAGGGAAAGGCGCGCGTAAGCGGTAACGCCGAAGATGACGTTCAACCGGCGACGCCCCCGCAACGACAGGCCGTCCCGTCGCGATCGTCATCACATCGCGCGAGGCGTCCGGCGGCGGGACGACGGAACGCCCCGGAGCGGCAACGACCACAAGGAGTATTCGATGTCCCAGTTCGGACGCAGGCTGACAGCCGGCGCGCTCGTTTCGATGTTCGCCGCGTGCACCGTCACGCGGCCGCCGGAGCACCGCAGCCCGACACAGCACGAGATCTCGTCGCAACGGCTGCGCCAGGTCGACGGCCGCATCGACAAGCTCGACCACCGCATCGACACGCACGTGACCGAGGGAAGCTACCCGGCGCCGCAAGGCGACGCGCTGCGTCACCGTCTCGACGTGATCCACGGCGAAGCGCACGACATGGCGTCGAAGCACGGCGGCGGACTGACGAGCGGCGAGCAGCGCGTGCTGAACGAGGAACTCGACACGGCCGCGCACGCGATCGAGTAACGACGTCGGCGACTGCGCCGATTTTTTCTCGCATTGACACGTCCCCCGCGCGTCGCGCACAATCGCCACGCGCGCCGGGAGAGCGCGCTGGCTTTCGAACACTGGAGCCGGCGCCGCCGAAGGGGCAACCCACAAACTCTCAGGCAAAAGGACCGTGCGCGCCGGACCGCTGATCCGCCCCCGCATCCACGCGATGGGGAACGGAGACGCCCGAAGGTCCGCACTCTGGAGAGCGGCAGTAGCGCGCCGGCCGGTTCGACCGAACCCGCTCACGGCGCGCAGGCTGCCCACCGAAGGGGCGCGCGTCGTCCGGTTCTGACGAACCGGGGCGCAATCTCTCAGGTACCGAGGACAGAGGGGCCATGCATGAAGCGACCACAGGCAATCGGGCCTGCGGCGCCTCCTGTATGGCCCTTTTTGTTTTCGTCGACCGTATCGAGACCGAGGCCCCATGACCGAACTCAGCAAGACTCCGCTCAACGCCGCGCACCATGCGCTGAACGCCCGCATGGTCGACTTCGGCGGCTGGGAGATGCCCGTCAACTACGGCTCGCAGATCGACGAGCACCGCGCGGTGCGCACCGACGCCGGCATGTTCGACGTGTCGCACATGCGCGTCGTCGACTTCAGCGGCGCGAAGGCCCGCGCGTTCTTCTCGCACGCGCTCGCGAACAACGTCGCGAAGCTGCAGACGCCCGGCCGCGCGCTGTACACGTGCATGCTGAATCCGCAGGGCGGCGTGATCGACGACCTGATCGTCTATTACTTCGCGGAGGACAACTTCCGCACCGTCGTCAACGCGGCCACCGCCGACAACGACATCGCGTGGTTCGACAAGCTGAACCGCGAAGGCGGCTTCGATCTGACGATCACGCCGCGCGCCGACCTCGCGATCGTCGCGGTGCAAGGCCCGAATGCGCGCGAGCGCGTGTGGCAGGTCGCGCCGTCCGTGCGCACCGCGACCGAAACGCTGAAGCCCTTCAACGCAGCGAAGATCGACGCGACGCCGTTCGGCGAGCTGATGATCGCGCGCACCGGCTACACCGGCGAAGACGGCTTCGAAGTCGTGCTGCCCGCGGCCGCCGTCGGCGAGCTGTGGGACGCGTTGCAGCGTCAGGGCGTGAAGCCGTGCGGACTCGGCGCGCGCGACACGCTGCGTCTCGAAGCCGGCATGAACCTGTACGGCCAGGACATGAGCGAGACCGTGTCGCCGCTCGACGCGGGCCTCGCGTGGACCGTCGACCTGAAGGAGCCGCGCGATTTCGTCGGCCGCGCCGCGCTCGAAGCGAACGGCTGCCGCGCGGCGTTCGTCGGCCTCGTGCTGCAAAAGGAAAACGGCAAGGCGGGCGGCGTGCTGCGCGCGCACCAGAAAGTGCTGACGCCGCACGGCGAAGGCGAGATCACAAGCGGCACGTTCTCGCCGACGATGCAGGAGTCGATCGCATTCGCCCGCGTGCCGCCGCAGGTACAGCCCGGCGACGTCGTGCAGGTGCAGATCCGCGATAAAGCCCTTCCCGCAAGCGTGGTAAAACTCCCGTTCGTGCGCAACGGCAAGGTGCTCGTCGCCTGAACCGCACCGCGACGCAAGCCGCGCACGACATTTTCAAACGCCCATACCGAACCACGCACTGGAGCATCCTATGAGCATCCCGGCAGAACTCAAATACACCGAATCGCACGAGTGGGTCCGCACCGAAGCCGACGGCACCGTGACCGTCGGCATCACCGATCACGCGCAGGAAGCGCTCGGCGACATCGTGTTCCTCGATCTGCCCGAAGCGGGCAAGACGGTCACGGCCGGCGACACGGTCGCGGTCGTCGAATCGGTGAAGGCCGCATCCGACATCTACGCGCCGATCACCGGCGAAATCATCGAATCGAACAGCGCGATCGTCGATTCGCCCGAGCAGGTGAACAGCACGCCGTACGACTCGTGGCTCTTCAAGATCAAGCCGGCCGCGGGCGCCTCGCAAGACCGTCTGATCGACGCCGCCGCCTACGAGAAATCGATCGGCGCCTGACACCCCTCATCGGCGACCCGCGCGCGGCGGCCCGCCGCCCGCGCGACACCGCACAGGCAGGAACCCCATGAAGCCCGAATACCCGGAACATCTGATGAACCGCACTCCCCTCACGCTCGCCGCGCTCGAAGCGCATGACGCCTTCGCCGCCCGCCACATCGGCCCGGATGCTGCCGACCAGCAGGCGATGCTCGACGCACTCGGCTTCGCGTCGCGCGCGGCGCTGATCGATGCGGTGATTCCGTCCGCGATCCGCCGCGAAGGCACGCTGCCGCTCGGCGCGTTCGAGCAGCCGCGCACGGAAGCGGAGGCGCTCGCGGAACTGCGCAAGCTCGCGGACAAGAACCAGGTGTTCCGCTCGTACATCGGGCAGGGCTATTACGACACGCACACGCCGGCGGTCATCCTGCGCAACGTGCTCGAAAACCCGGCGTGGTACACCGCGTACACGCCGTATCAGCCGGAGATTTCGCAGGGGCGTCTCGAAGCGCTGCTGAACTTCCAGCAGATGGTGATCGACCTGACGGGTCTCGCGATCGCGAATGCGTCGCTGCTCGACGAGGCGACCGCCGCCGCAGAGGCGATGATGCTGCTGCAGCGCATCGGCAAGTCGAAGTCGAACGTGTTCTACGTCGCCGACGACGTGCTGCCGCAAACGCTCGAAGTCGTGAAGACGCGCGCGACGCCCGTCGGCATCGACGTGAAGGTGGGTCCGGCCGCCGATGCCGCGAGCGCGAATGCGTTCGGCGTGCTGCTGCAGTATCCGGGCGTGAACGGCGAACTGCGTGCCGACGTGCGCGACTATCGCGCGCTGACCGATGCGATTCACGCGGCGGGCGGCCATGTGGTCGTCGCGGCCGACCTGCTCGCGCTGACCGTGCTCGCGCCGCCCGGCGACTGGGGCGCGGACGTCGCGGTCGGCAACACGCAGCGTTTCGGCGTGCCGATGGCGTTCGGCGGCCCGCACGCCGCGTATCTCGCGGTGCGCGACGAGTTCAAGCGGCAGATGCCGGGGCGTCTCGTCGGCGTGACCGTCGACGAGCAAGGCAACCCGGCGCTGCGTCTCGCGCTGCAGACGCGCGAGCAGCACATCCGCCGCGAGAAGGCGACGTCGAACGTGTGCACCGCGCAGGCGCTGCTCGCGATCATGGCGAGCATGTACGCGGTCTATCACGGTCCGCAGGGCCTGAAGAAGATCGCGTTGCGCACGCACCGTATCGCCGCGCTGCTGGCGGCCGGCGTGAAGCGGCTCGGCTACGCGCTCGTGAACGACACGTTCTTCGACACGCTGACGCTCGACACCGGCACGCGCACGCCGGCGCTGCACGAAGCGGCGAGCGCTCGCCGGATCAACCTGCGCCGCGTGAGCCCGACGCGCGTCGGCATCTCGGTCGACGAGACCACGACGCGCGCCGATCTCGCCGATCTGCTCGCGATCTTCGCGCAGGTCGCCGGCATTGAAGACGTGCCGTCGATCGACGCGCTCGACGCGGCGCTGCCCGCCGACACGCTGCCGGGTGCACTGCAGCGCGAGAGCGCGTACCTCACGCATCCGGTGTTCAACCGCCATCACTCGGAAACGGAGATGCTGCGCTATCTGCGCAGCCTCGCGGACAAGGACCTCGCGCTCGACCGCTCGATGATCCCGCTCGGCTCGTGCACGATGAAGCTGAACGCGACGTCGGAAATGCTGCCGGTCACGTGGCCCGAGTTCAGCCGGATCCATCCGTTCGCGCCCGCCGGGCAGACCATCGGCTATCGACAGATGATCGATCAGCTCGAACAGATGCTGGTCGCCGCGACCGGTTACGCGGCCGTGTCGCTGCAGCCGAACGCGGGCTCGCAGGGCGAGTACGCGGGGCTGCTGATCATCCACGCGTATCACGCGTCGCGCGGCGAATCGCATCGCAACGTGTGCCTGATTCCGGCGTCCGCGCACGGCACGAATCCGGCGTCCGCGCAGATGGCGGGGATGCAGGTCGTCGTCGTCGCGTGCGACGCGCAGGGCAACATCGACACCGCCGACCTGAAGGCGAAGGCCGCGCAGCACGCGGACAAGCTCGCCGCGATCATGATCACGTATCCGTCGACGCACGGCGTGTTCGAACAGAACGTCCGCGAGGTCTGCGAGATCGTGCACGCGCACGGCGGCCAGGTGTACGTGGACGGCGCGAACATGAACGCGATGGTCGGCCTCGCCGCACCGGGGCAGTTCGGCGGCGACGTCTCGCACCTGAACCTGCACAAGACGTTCTGCATTCCGCACGGCGGCGGCGGACCGGGCGTCGGTCCGGTCGCGGTCGGCGCGCATCTCGCGCAGTTCCTGCCGAACCAGTTGTCGACCGGCTACCAGCGCGCGCCGCAGGGCATCGGCGCGGTCAGCGCGACGCCGTACGGCTCGGCCGCGATCCTGCCGATCTCGTGGATGTACATCGCGATGATGGGCGCCGCGAATCTCACCGCGGCCACCGAGGTCGCGATCCTGAACGCGAACTACATCGCGAAGCGGCTCGCGCCGCACTATCCGGTGCTGTACAGCGGACCGGGCGGGCTCGTCGCGCACGAGTGCATTCTCGATCTTCGCCCGATCAAGGACGCGAGCGGCATCAGCGTCGACGACGTCGCGAAGCGCCTGATGGACTACGGCTTCCACGCGCCGACGATGAGCTTCCCGGTGCCGGGCACGCTGATGGTCGAGCCGACCGAGTCGGAGTCGAAGGACGAACTCGACCGCTTCATCGACGCGATGATCGCGATTCGCGACGAAATCCGCGCGGTCGAGGAAGGCCGCGCCGATCGCGAGGACAACCCGCTGAAGCACGCGCCGCACACGGCGGCGGTGGTCGTCGCCGACGACTGGAAGCATGCGTATTCGCGCGAGGCGGCCGCGTATCCGCTGCGCTCGCTCGTCGCGCAGAAGTACTGGCCGCCGGTCGGCCGCGCCGACAACGCTTACGGCGACCGCAACCTGTTCTGCTCGTGCGTGCCGATGTCGGAGTACGCGCACGAATCGCAGTAAGCGGGCGCTGTCCGCGCCGATCGTGCCGATGGCCTGCCGCTCGCAACGAGGCGGCAGGCATTGTCTTTTACACTTGCCGCCGCAAACCGTTAACATCACACACCTGTCAGCCCTGAGCGAGGAGTCCCGCATGGTGCGGAAGGTGCGAACGGCAACAATGCAGGCGAGGCCCGCACGCAACGACGGCGGCGCGCGCCCCGCGGGCCTCGCGCTCGCGACGATCGTCGTCGCGCTCGGCGCATGGTTCGTCGCGATGCCCGGCGCGCGCGCCGCGATGAACTTCTGCGCGGCGCCCGCGATGCAGTCGAGCGAGCGCACGAACGCCGACCCCGGCGTCAAGGCGCTCGTCGCCGACGTGCAGGCGCGGCTCGACGACACGCCGCATCCGCTCGCGCGGCTGCACACGGAAGGCACGCTGCCGCATCAGGGCATCTACGACCAGAGCGTCGCCGCGCAGCAAGACCTCGACCTGATGCGCAACGCCGCGCTCGTGTGGCGCGCGACGGGCAACGACCGCTATCTGCGGCTCGTCGACCGCTTTCTGTCCGCGTGGGTCACCACGTACCAGCCGAGCTTCAATCCGATCGACGAAACGCGCTTCGAAGGGCTGATCCTCGCGTACGACCTGACCGCCAGCGCGCTGCCCGTGAAGACGCGCAACGCGACGATGGCGTTCATCGCGAAGCTCGCGAACGGTTACATCGCGCAGATCGACGCGCAGCCGCGTCCGTTGCGCGGCACGTTCGCGAACAACTGGCAGAGCCACCGGATCAAGCTGATCGCGATGGCCGCGTTCACGCTCGACAACCGGCGCATGATCGCGACCGCGCAGCGCCTGTTCGTCGAGCACCTCGGCGACAACATCGCGCCCGACGGCTCGACGCTCGACTTCACCGAACGCGACGCGCTGCATTACGTCGCTTACGACCTTCAGCCGCTCGTGACGGCGGCGCTCGCCGCGCGCCGCCACAACCGCAACTGGCTGACCGAGCGCGCGCCGAACGGCGCGACGCTCGCGCGTGCGCTCGACTGGCTCGTGCCGTACGCGCTCGGCCAGAAGACGCACGACGAATTCGTGCATTCGACCGTGCCGTTCGACGCGAAACGGCGCGAGGCGGGTCTGCCCGGCTTCACCGGCGCGTGGGACCCGATGAATGCGGCCGAACTCTTTCATCTCGCCGCGCGCCTCGACGGCCGCTATGCGAGCGTCGCGCGCCAGCTCGCGCCGACGCCGCCCGTGTGGCTCGCGGTGTGCCTGCCGCTGCCGGCGCGCTAGCGTGTCGGCCGGCGTCGTCTCACCCGTTTCTTTGCAGGAGCCGTTTTGATGGCAGTCAGCGCATTCGATCTTTTCAAGATTGGCATCGGGCCGTCCAGTTCGCACACCGTCGGGCCGATGCGCGCGGCGCTGATGTTCGCGCAGGCGCTCGATCGCGACGGGCTGCTCGATTCGACCGCGGCGGTGAAGGTCGATCTGCACGGCTCGCTCGGCGCGACCGGCAAGGGGCACGGCACCGATCGCGGCGTGATGCTCGGCCTCCTCGGCGACGCGCCGGACACCGTGAATCCGGACACGATCGCCGAACGGCTCGACGCGATTCGCGCGAGCCGCACGCTCGCGCTGCTCGGCCGCCATCCGGTTGCGTTCGTGCCTAAGGAGCACATCGCGTTCTATCGTCAGGCGCTGCCCGAGCATCCGAACGGGCTGAAGCTGCGTGCATTCGATACCGACGGCCGCGTGCTGCGCGAATCGACGTATCTGTCGGTCGGCGGCGGCTTCGTCGTGACGGCCGGCGCGGCGAACACGAAGGTGATCGCGGCGGCCGACCAGCTCGCGCATCCGTTCACGACGGGCGCGGAACTGCTGGCGATGTGCGCGTCGACCGGCAAGTCGATCGCGCAACTGATGCTCGACAACGAGCGCGCATGGCGCAGCGACGACGAGATCCGCGCGGGCCTGCTGCGCATCTGGGACGTGATGCAGTCGTGCGTGTCGCGCGGCTGCGGGATCGGCAATCCGGCCGCCGACGGCACGCTGCCCGGCCCGTTCCATGTGAAGCGCCGCGCGCCGCAGCTGTACCGCTCGCTGACGAGCCAGCCCGAGCGCGCGCTGCAGGATCCGCTGTCGATGATCGACTGGATCAACCTGTACGCGATCGCCGTGAACGAGGAGAACGCGGCGGGCGGCCGCGTCGTCACCGCGCCGACCAACGGCGCGGCCGGCATCGTCCCGGCGGTGCTGCACTACTACACGCGCTTCACGCCCGGCGCGAACGAGCAAGGCGTGATCGACTTCCTGCTGACCGCCGCCGCGATCGGCATCCTGTACAAGCTGAACGCGTCGATCTCCGGCGCGGAGGTCGGCTGCCAGGGCGAGGTCGGCGTCGCGTGCTCGATGGCCGCCGGCGCGCTCGCGGCCGTGATGGGCGGCACGCCGCAACAGGTCGAGAACGCCGCCGAAATCGGCATGGAGCACAACCTCGGCCTCACCTGCGATCCGGTCGGCGGGATGGTGCAGATTCCGTGCATCGAGCGCAACGCGATGGCGTCGGTGAAGGCGGTCAACGCCGCGCGCATGGCGCTGCGCGGCGACGGCGCGCATTACGTGTCGCTCGATTCGGTGATCAAGACGATGCGCGAGACCGGCGCCGACATGAAGACGAAGTACAAGGAGACGTCGCGCGGCGGACTCGCGGTGAACATCGTCGAGTGCTGACACCGATTCATCCCATTGACGGAGACTTGAACGCCATGCCGCATTCGAACGAGTCCGCTTCCACCGACGGCAACACGACGACCGGCGCGCGGCGCGTCGTCGACGCGCTCGTCGCGCAACGCGTCGAGCGCGTGTACTGCGTGCCCGGCGAGAGCTTTCTCGCGGTGCTCGACGCGCTCGCCGACGAGACGCAGCGCATCGAGACGATCGTCTGCCGGCACGAAGCGGCCGCCGCGAACATGGCCGAGGCCACCGGCAAGCTGACCGGCCGTCCGGGCGTCGCGATCGTCACGCGCGGGCCGGGCGCGACGCACGCGTCGATCGGCGTGCACACCGCGTTTCAGGACTCGACGCCGATGATCCTGCTGATCGGCCAGGTCGCGCGCGAACAGATGGATCGCGAGGCGTTTCAGGAGGTCGACTATCGGCGCATGTTCGGCCAGATGGCGAAGTGGGTCGCGCAGATCGACGATGCGCGCCGCGTGCCGGAATACCTGAGCCATGCGTTCCATCTGGCGATGTCCGGGCGGCCGGGGCCGGTCGTGCTCGCGCTGCCCGAGGACATGCTGACCGACGCGTGCGCCGCGATGCCGGTCGCGCCGGCTGCCGGGCGCGTGCAGGCGTCGCCGTCGGCTGCGCAGATGGCGCGCGTGCGCGAGCTGCTGGCCGGCGCGAAGAAGCCGTTCGTGATCGCGGGCGGCAGCGGCTGGACGAACGCCGCGCGCGACGACCTGCGCCGGTTCGCCGAACACTGGCAGATGCCGGTCGGCCTCGCGTTCCGCTTCCAGGACACGCTCGACAACGATCATCCGAACTATGCGGGCGATGTCGGGCTCGGGATCAATCCGGCGCTCGCCGCGCGCATTCGCGACGCGGACGTGCTGCTCGCGCTCGGGCCGCGCCTCGGCGAAGCGACGACCGGCGGCTACCAGCTACTCGACATTCCGGTGACGAAACAGACGCTGATCCACGTGCATCAGGGCGCGGAGGAACTGGGCCGCGTGTACGCGGCGGCGCTGCCGATCGTGTCGGGCCTGCCGGAGTTCGCGGCGCAGCTGGCCGCGCTTGATGCGCCGCCGGCGCCCGCGTGGGCCGGCGCGGCCGACGAGGCGCACCGCGCGTATCTGGAATGGCGCAAGCCGCGTCCGATGCCGGGCGACGTTCAGTTGGGCGAAGTGATCGAGCAGTTGCGCGCACGGCTGCCGGACGACGCGATCGTCACGAACGGCGCGGGCAACTACGCGACGTGGCTGCACCGGCACTTCATGTACCGCGGTTTTCGCTCGCAGCTCGCGCCCACGAGCGGCGCGATGGGCTACGGCGTGCCGGCCGCGATCGCCGCGAAGTCGCTGTATCCGCGGCGCACGGTGGTCGCACTCGCGGGCGACGGCTGCTTCCTGATGTCCGGCCAGGAGATCGCGACCGCGATGCAATACGGGCTCGCGGTCGTGTTCATCGTCGTGAACAACGGGCACTACGGCACGATCCGGATGCATCAGGAGCGCCACTATCCGGGCCGCGTGCACGGCACGCAATTGACGAATCCGGATTTCGCGGCGTTCGCGCGCTCGTTCGGCGCGCATGGCGAGACGGTCGAGCGGACCGCCGACTTCCTGCCCGCGCTCGAACGCTCGCTCGCGGCGGGCGTGCCGGCACTGATCGAGGTGCGCGTGCCGAAGGAGGCGAGCACGCCGGCCGCGACGCTCGCGCAGATCCAGCAGCAGGGGCGCAAGCTGCGCGGGGAAGCGTGAGTTGAGGGACGCTGAATGACCGGCGAAGGTGAGCCTTGACGCGCTGGGTCCGGGCCGCGTCGCGAGCCGGATCCGCCAGCCTGGAGAACGATCAACACGCGCGTCCAGCACGTCGCGCGCGCAACAAAAAACCCCACGGCCTTTCGACCGTGGGGTTTGCGTGGCGTCAGCGGCCGGACAGCGTGCGGCTTACTTGCCGCCGATGCTCTGCAGCGGCGTCCACTGGCCGTCGACGACCTTGTACAGCGTGATGCCGCCGTTCTTCAGGTCGCCGTGCTCGTCATACGACAGGTTCTTCGTCGTCACGGCCGGCATGCTGGTCTTCGCGAGGTACGGCAGGTACTTCGCCGGGTCCGTCGAGTTCGCGTTCTTCATCGCGGTGAACATCGCCATCGCGCCGTCGTACGCGTACGGCGAATACGTCTGCACGTCCTCGCCGAAGCGCTTCTTGTAGCGTGCGACGTAGTCCTTGCCGCCCGGCATCTGGTCGAGCGGCAGGCCCGCGAGCGATGCGATCGTGCCGTTCGACGCCGCGCCCGCGATCTGCAGGAACGTCGGCGTGTGGACCATTTCGCCGCCCATCAGCGGCGAGCGCAGGCCGAGCGTCTTCATCTGCTTGACCATCGGCGCGGCCTGCGAGTCGGCGCCGCCGTAGTAGATCAGGTCGGGATTCGACGCCTTCAGCTTCGTCAGGATCGACTTGAAGTCGACGGCCTTGTCGTTCGTGAACTCGCGATCGACGATCGTCGCGCCCGCCGCCTTGGCGGCCTTCTCGAACTGGTCGGCGAGACCCTGGCCGTACGCGGTCCGGTCGTCGACGATCGCGATCTTCTTCATGCCGAGGTTCTTCACCGCGAACGTGCCGGCGACGGAGCCCTGCTGCGTGTCCGACGTCATCATCCGGAACGTCGTCTTGAAGCCTTGCTGCGTGTATTCGGGCGCGGTCGCCATCGCGATCTGCGGGATGCCCGCGTTCGCGTAGATGCGCGACGCCGGGATCGTCGTACCCGAGTTGAAGTGGCCGAGCATGCCCTTGATGCCGTCGTCCACGAGCTTTTGCGCGACGGTCGTGCCGGTGCGCGGGTCGGCCTGGTCGTCGGCCGAATCCAGCACGATGCGCACCGGCTTGCCGCCGATCACCGGCTTCGTCGCGTTGAATTCCTCGACGGCGAGCGTGACGCCGTTCTGGAAGTCCTTGCCGTAGTGCGCCTGCGCGCCCGTCATCGGACCGGCGAAACCGATCTTCACCTCCTCCACCTGCTGCGCGTGCGCGCTCCCCGCCAGCGACATGGCCGCAACCAGCGTTGCGCCAGCCAGCTGTTTGATGGTGTGTTGCATAGCTACTCCTTGGGTACCAGATTAAATAGAGCGGCTTTCGCGAGAAAAGCCCTGCCGCTTCCTTTTATCGAGCCGACTGCAACGGTGGCTCAGCCGTCTCCATCCATCGCGTTCAGCGACGTCTTCAGCCAATCGTCATCAGATTGGCATTGCCGCCCGCCGCCGCCGTATTCACGCTGACCGAGCGCTCGGTCAACAGGCGCTCCAGCGCGTAGTCCTCTTCGCCGTTCGCGAGCGCGCGCGCCGCCACGCCTTGCACCGACACGATCGGCCCCGGCCGCTTCGCGACTTCCTTCGCGAGCGCCAGCAGTTCGTCGCTGTCGCCCTCGAACAGTACCGCGTCAAAACTCGCGTCCGCGCCCTTTTTCACGCCCGCATACGGCTTGAGCGACGCCGGCAGCGCGACCGCCAGCGCTTCGCCCGCCGCGCCCGCGAACAGCGCGCGATTGCCGGTGGCGAGCACCGCCGCGAACTGCGCGCGCGCACCGGTTTCTGTCGCCGGCACGCACAGCACGGTGCCGCGCGCGGACAGCGTGTACGTGTTGCGCTCGCCGGTCGGCCCGGGCAGCACGGCGGTCGCGCCGGCCAGCACGTGTTCGAGATAGCCTTCGCAACGCGCCGCGAGCGCCGGCTGCTGCTCGTCGATCAGCCAGTCGCGCAGCGCGGCGAGCGCCGCGTGCGGGGCAAACCGCGCGGACTGCGTCGATTGCGTCGATTGCGCCGCTTGCGCGGACTGCGGATTGTCGCCGGTTTCGGCCGGCGCATCCACTACCAGCGCCTGCGCGAGCGACTTCGGCAGCCCGGACGGCCGCGTCGCGAGCAGGCGCGACAGATACAGCTCGCCGCCCGCCTTCGGCCCGGTGCCCGACAGCCCTTCGCCGCCGAACGGCTGCACGCCGACGACCGCGCCGATCATGTTGCGGTTCACATACACGTTGCCGACATGCGCGCGCCCGATCACATGCGCGATCGTCTCGTCGATCCGCGTGTGGATGCCGAGCGTGAGGCCGTAGCCGGTCGCGTGGATCTGTTCGAGCAGCCGGTCGAGCTGGCTGCGGCGATAGCGGACGACATGCAGCACGGGGCCGAACACTTCGCGCGTCAACTCGTCGATGCTGTCGATCTCGATCAGCGTCGGCGGCACGAACGTGCCCTGCGCGGCGCCCTCCTGCATCGGCAATTGCGCGACCTTGTGGCCCTTTTCGCGCATCGCGGCGACGTGCGCGTCGATGTTGCGCTTCGCGTCGGCGTCGATCACCGGGCCGACGTCGGTCGACAGACGATCCGGATTGCCGACGTGCAGCTCCTTCATCGCGCCGGTCAGCATGTCGAGCGTGCGCTCCGCGACGTCCTCCTGCAGACACAGCACGCGCAGCGCCGAGCAGCGCTGGCCGGCCGAATCGAACGCCGATTGGAGCACGTCCGCGACCACCTGTTCCGCGAGCGCCGACGAATCGACGATCATCACGTTCTGGCCCCCGGTCTCCGCGATCAGCGGAATCGGCCGGCCGTCGGCATCGAGTCGTTCGGACAACGTGCGATTGATGAGCCGTGCGACTTCCGTCGAGCCGGTGAACATCACCGCCCGCGTGCGCGCATCGGCGACGAGCGCCGCGCCGACTGTCTCGCCGTCGCCCGGCAGCAGTTGCACCGCGCCGGCCGGCACGCCGGCCTCGCGCAGGAGGCGCACCGCTTGCGCGGCGATCAGCGGCGTCTGTTCGGCGGGCTTCGCGAGCACCGTGTTGCCGGCGGCGAGCGCGGCCGCGACCTGGCCCATGAAGATCGCGAGCGGGAAATTCCACGGGCTGATGCACACCACCGGGCCGAGCGGACGATGCGTGTCGTTCGAGAACTCGTCGCGGATCTGCTGCGAGTAGTAGCGCAGGAAGTCGATCGCCTCGCGGATCTCCGACACCGCGTTCGCGAGCGACTTGCCCGCCTCGCGCACGATCAGGCCCATCAGCGTGTGCATCTGCGCTTCGAGCAGGTACGCCGCGCGCGCGAGGCAATCGGCGCGCGCGTCGACCGGCGTGGCCTGCCAGATCGGCGCGCAGGCGACCGCATTCGCGAGCGCGGTTTCGACGTGCGCCGGCGTCGCTTCGACGACGGTGCCGACCACGTCGCGATGATCGGCCGGGTTGCGCACGTCGCGCGCCACGCCGTCGACGGGGTCGGCGGATTCGAGCATCGGCGCCGCGCGCCACGGATGATGCGCGCTCGTGAGCAGCGCCGACGACAGCGACGCGAGCCGATGTTCGTTCGACAGATCGAGCCCCATCGAGTTGAGCCGGTCCTGGCCGTACAGATTGCGCGGCAGCGGAATCTTCGGATGCGGCGCGCCGGGCGGCACGACCTTCGCCGCTTCGTCGACCGGATTCGCGACGAGTTCGCCGACCGGCACGCTCTCGTCGGCGATGCGGTTCACGAACGACGTATTCGCGCCGTTTTCGAGCAGCCGGCGCACGAGATACGCGAGCAGCGTTTCGTGCGTGCCGACCGGTGCGTACACACGGCACGGACGGTTCAGCTTGTCGCGCCCGGTCACTTCCTCGTATAGCGGCTCGCCCATTCCGTGCAGACACTGGAACTCGTACTGCCCCGGGTAGTAGTTCTGCCCCGCCAGGTGATAGATCGCGGACAACGTGTACGCGTTGTGCGTCGCGAACTGCGGATACACCGCGTCCGGCGCGCCGAGCAGCTTCTTCGCGCACGCGAGATACGACACGTCGGTGTAGATCTTGCGCGTGTAGACCGGATAGCCTTCGAGGCCGTCGATCTGCGCGCGCTTGATTTCGGTGTCCCAATAGGCGCCCTTCACGAGACGCACCATGATCCGGTGGCGGCTGCGCCGCGCGAGGTCGATCAGGTAGTCGATCACGAACGGGCAGCGCTTCTGGTACGCCTGCACGACGAAGCCGATGCCGTTCCAGCCCGCCAGCTCCGGATCGAAGCACAGCGCTTCGAGCAGGTCGAGCGACAGTTCGAGCCGGTCCGCCTCTTCCGCGTCGATGTTCAGGCCGATGTCGTAGCGGCGCGCGAGAATCGCGAGCGCGCGCACGCGCGGCAGCAGCTCGCTCATCGTGCGTTCCTGCTGCGAACGCGAGTAGCGCGGATGCAGCGCCGACAGCTTGATCGAGATGCCCGGCCCCTCGTAGATGCCGCGCCCGCCCGCCGCCTTGCCGATCGCATGGATCGCCTGCTCGTAGGACGCGTAGTAGCGCTGCGCGTCGGCCTCGGTCGTCGCGGCCTCGCCGAGCATGTCGTACGAGTAGCGAAAGCCGCGTGCCTCGAACTTGCGGCTGTTCGCGAGCGCTTCGGAGATGTTCTCGCCGGTCACGAACTGCTCGCCCATCAGGCGCATCGCCATGTCGACGCCCTTTCTGATCAGCGGCTCGCCGCCCTTGCCGATCAGACGCGTGAGCGCCGACGACAGCCCCGTCTCGCTGTTCGTCGTCACGAGCTTGCCGGTGATCATCAGCCCCCATGTGGCCGCATTCACGAACAGCGACGGCGCGTGGCCGACGTGCGATTTCCAGTCGCCCTTGCTGATCTTGTCGCGAATCAGCGCGTCGCGCGTCGCGCGATCGGGAATGCGCAGCAGCGCCTCCGCGAGACACATCAGCGCGACGCCTTCCTGGCTCGACAGCGAAAACTCGTGGATCAGCCCCTCGACGCCGCCGCCGCTGCGCTTCTCGCGCAACGTGGTGACGAGGCCGGCGGCCATCTTCTCGACGTCGGCCGCGAGATTCGCCGGCAGCTTCGCCTCGCCGATCAGGAACGGCACGCACTCGGGCTCCGGACGGCGGTACGCCGCGGTGATCGCCGCGCGCAGCACCGACTGCGGCTGCACGCTCTGCGCGAATTCGAGGAACGGATGCGACGCGGTCTCGTCGTCGCCTTCGACGAGCGGTTCGGCGAGGCTGGTTGCGCCGCTGTGACCGGCAAGCTCGGGCGGCAACTGGCCCTGTTCGATTTTTTCGAGGTACGCGAAGATCGCCTGTTTGATGAGCCAGTGCGGGGTGCGTTCGAGGCGCGCTGCGGCGTCCTTCAGCCGCGAACGCAAGAGGTCGTCGACTTTGACGCCGAGGGTGGTGCTAGCCATGTTTCCTTCTGTTGCCGGGCGCGCGCCGGCCAAGACCAAAAAAGTTGCTGAATCCTAACCGTTCAATTTGAAAGGTGCAACCAGTCGCCGGAATCGGTTGCACCCTCGTCGCGGCCCTGTCGGCAAAGGGTTTGCGCGGAATGTCCGTGCGCCGGGCCTCGCCGGTTGGAGTCGGTACTTTCCCTGGAACGCAACCGGCTTGATCGCCCTCAGCAAAAACCGCGGCGTGCCGTTATACGGGTTATGGAAGCTGCGGCACGAGAGGGAGGCCAGAAATGGAAAAAATTATGGTGATCGGCGGGATCTGGGCGATGTGCGCGCTGTGCGCGGTGCTCTTCATTCGCGGCGCGACGTTGCCGGGCCGCGAGCGTGTGCCGGCGGGCTCTGCCCGCGACAGCGGCCGCAACGATCTCGACGCGATGCGCCGCGCCGATCGAGGCTGACGTGAGCCGCATCCGGGCGCGTCGCCGCCCGTCACGGACGTTGCGTCGTCAGGCGGACCGCGCCGGGCGGCGCGGCAGGTGGGGGCTCAGCGTCCGCGCGCACGAAACGCGCTGCATGTGTCGTTCGGCGACACCAGCTGGTCGTGCAGCATGCACAGCCGGCTATGCGCGACGCTCGCGCCAAACCCCGAACTGAATACGACCAGACCGGCCACGCGCGCTTCGAGCGCGTGCCGGTCGTCGGCGCGATGCGCGCAGTGCGCGCAGGTCGCTTCGGGTTCCGTCTCTCGCCGCGCGACGAGCGAGGCCGCCGATCCGGCCTCGTCGCCGCGCGCGCGGCGCCTCGTCAACTTGCTCATCACTGTCCGAGGCTGTTCCAGTAGTGCGCGAACACGTGCGCGGACAACAGGTAGCCGAGCACCACATTCACCGCGACGCCCGCCGTGAACGCGAGGAACGGTTTCACGCCGGTCGCGGACAGCGAGCGCAGGCGCGTCGTCAGGCCGATGCTGAGAAAGCACAGCGTGAACGCCCAGACGCGCAGCGCGGTGATCGGCGCGACGAATTGCGGCGTCACGACCTTGCGATAGTCGGCGAGCGAATAGTGGCTCGCGATCCACGTGACGAGCGCCGACGCGATCACGAAGCCGATCACGAACTTCGGAAAGCGCGCCCAGATCTCGCCGGCGTCGGCCTTGCGGGCCTGCACGCCGTTTTCCTCGCGCTCCCAGCGCGTCGTCGCGACGATCGCGAGCAGGAACGCCCAGATGCCGATCCAGATGTCGCGGCCGACCACCTTCATCAGCGTGAACGCCTGCAGCGACGCTTCCGGCGCGCCGGCGATCGCGCCGTTCGCCTGACGCGCGAAGTCGCCGAACGCCTGCGCGGCGGCGATGCCGGCGGCGTCCGCGAATTCCGACGTGCCGATCCATGCGCCCGCGACGCCCGTCGACAAGCCGAACGCACGCGACACGAACGGCAGCGCGAAGATCATCACGATCGCCCACACGACGACGAGCGAAATCGCGACCGACGCCTGCTCGCGCTTCGCGCGCACCGCGCCGGCGATCGCGATCGCCGCCGACACGCCGCACACCGCGCCGCCGACGCCGAGCACCGCGGCGAACCGCTTGTCGAGCCCGAGCGCCTTGCCGGCGAAGAAGATCACGAAGAACGTCGCGAGCGACACGATCGTCGCCTGCCCGACCGCCACCGGCCCCGCCCACACGAGCAGCGTGAACGGCAGCGTCGCGCCGAGCAGCACGATGCCGACCTTGATGTAGAACTCGACGCGCAGCCCCGCCTTGAACCACTCCGGCAGCGTGAACACGTTCGAGACAAAAAGGCCGATCGCGAGCGCGACGAGCGGCGGTTCGAGATTGAAGCGCGACGCCTGCGCCCACGCGCCGACCGTGAAGATCAGCGCGGACGCGACGAACAGGATCAGGAACGCGGGCAGGAAATGCGCGAGCCGCTGCCCGAGCGCCACGACGCCGATCCCGAACAGCGCCGCGAGCACGACGAAGAGCGCTGCATACGCGGGCAGATGCGCGACGAGATTCGCGCCGGCCTCGCCGGGCGTCGTCCATTTCGCCGGCGCGACGGCGAGCCATTGAATGCTGCTGCCCGACGCGAACAGCACCCACGCGACGATGATCAGAAAGAGGCCGATCCAGACGGCCCACCAGTCCTCGGTCGAAAAGAGTCCGTTGTGGCGCGCGTCGCGCGCCGTCGGCCCGTTGGCCGGCGCAGCGCCCGCCGGCAGGCTGTGGTTGGTGTCGCTCATCGCTCGATCCCCTGTGGTGAAGATGGACGGCGCCCGGAGTTGTCGTTAGACGAGCGCCAGATCGGCGCAAATATAGTCGAGCGGGGTAGCAAAGCGAACCGATCTTTCACGCTATGCATATACGAGCCCATGCGTTGCGCACGGGCCGATCGCATGGGCTGATGACTGGCAGGTTAGATGTCGAGCGGATCGACTTCAAGGTTCCAGCGCAGCACGCCGCGCAGCGCGCGCAGCGCCGGCTGCCACGCGTGCAGCGTGGCCTGCAGCGCGGCGCGCGACGCGCTTTCGACGAGCAGTTGCGCGCGGTGCACGTTCATCACTTTCACGATCGTCATCGGCACGGCGTCGTAGGCCGTTACGCGCTCGGCGGCGGGGATGTCGGCGAGCGCATCGGCCGCCTGCTGCAGGAACGCGAGCGCGGCGTCGAGCGTGCGTCCCTCCGCGCGCAGCAGCGCCTGGTAGACGAACGGCGGCAGATGCGCGTCGCGCCGCTCGGCGAGCTGCGCGTTCGCGAAGCCGATGTAGTCGTGCCGCGCGAGCGCGTGATACAGCGCATGACGCGGATAGCGCGTCTGCACGAGCACCTCGCCGGGCAGCCCCGCACGGCCCGCGCGGCCGCTCACCTGCATCAGCTGCGCAAAGAGACGCTCGCTCGCGCGGAAGTCGTGAGAGAACAGCGCGTTGTCGGCATTGAGCACGCCGACGAGCGACACGCGCTGGAAATCGTGCCCCTTCGCGATCATCTGCGTGCCGACGAGGATGTCGACGTCGCCCGCATGCACGTCCGAGAACAGCGCCTGCGCGCTCCCTTTGCGGCGCGTGCTGTCGGCGTCGATGCGCAGCACGCGCGCGCCCGGCACCGCGCTCGCGAGCGCTTCCTCGACGCGTTGCGTGCCGCGCCCCATCGGCGCGATGTCGACGTTGCCGCAATCGGGACACGCGCGCGGAATGCGCGACTCCCATCCGCAGTGATGGCAGCGCAGCGCGCGCTCGGGCTTGTGCAACACGACGTACGCGCTGCAGCGCGGGCAGCCGGCGACCCAGCCGCACGCGTCGCACGACAGCACCGGCGCATAGCCGCGGCGGTTCAGGAACACGAGACTTTGCTCGCCGCGCTCGACGCGCGCTTTCAACGCGGCGATCAGCGGGCCGGACAGCCCTTCGAACGACGCGCGACCGCGTCGGCGCTCTTCTTCGAGATCGATCAGCCGGACGGCGGGCAGCGCGGCGTCCGCGACGGCGCGGCGCGACAGCGTGAGCCGCCGGTAGCGGCCCTGCTCCGCCTGCCACCAGCTTTCGAGCGACGGCGTCGCCGACCCGAGCACGACCGGCACGCCGAGCTGTTTCGCGCGCCACACTGCGAGATCGCGCGCCGAGTAGCGCAGCCCTTCTTGCTGCTTGTACGCGGGGTCGTGTTCCTCGTCGACGACGAGCATCGCGAGATTCGGCAGCGACGCGAGCACCGCGAGCCGCGTGCCGAGCACGATGCGCGCGCGGCCCGTATGCGCGGCGAGCCAGTTGCGCGCGCGCTCGCCCTCGGCGAGACCGCTGTGCAGCGTGACGATCGCGTCGGCGTTCGCGAACGACGCGAAGCGGGCGCGGAACGCGGCTTCGAACTGCGGCGTCAGGTTGATTTCGGGGACGAGCACGAGCGCCTGCGCATCCGGCTCGCGATCGAGCAGCTTCGCGAGCGCTCGCAGATACACCTCCGTCTTGCCGCTGCCGGTCACGCCGTGCAGCAGGAACGGCGCGAAGCCTTGCGCGGCGGCGATCGTATCGACGGCGGCGGATTGTTCGTCGCTGAGCGTGGGAATGGCGGGGGCGGGCGTCGCGTCGGGTATCGCCGCGACGGGATCGTGGGGAGGTGCCGTGGCGGCGGCGGCGGCGGTGGCGGTGGCGGTGGCGGTGGCGGTGTCAATATCGCTGCCGGCATCGCGACGCCGCTCCACACCCACATCCGCCGCCCGGATCACCCGATGCTCGATCCACCCGGCCTCGCGCCACGCATCGAGCGTCGCGGCCGCCTTCGGATGCAACGCGCGAGCCTGTGCGAGATCGAGTTCGCCCGCGTCGGCCAGCGCCGCCGCGAGGCGCCGCAGCGCCTGCGCGCGCGCCGGCAGCGCGTCGGGCAACGCGGCGCGGCCGGCGGGCAGCAGCCGGTAGCGCTCGTCGGGCGCGAGAAGGCGCGTCCAGCGCGACGCATCGCGCAGCGCCTGCGGCAGCGCAGGCAGCGCGACTTCGCCGAGGCCGCGCTGATAGTAATCCGCCGCGAACGACGCCAGTTCGAGCCACTCGGCCGACAGCGGCGGGCACGCGCTGCACACGTCGTGCACCGCCTTTAGACGTTCGGCCGGCACTTCGCTGTGAGCGATCACTTCGCAGATGAGCCCGACCACGTCGCGTTTGCCGAACGGCACGCGCACGAGCGTCCCCGGCACCGGCGGCGCGGCATCGGCCGGGTAGCGATAGTCGTACAGCGCCGGCAGCGGATGGTCGAGCGCCACCCGCACGAATGGCGCGGCGGGCGCTGGGGACACAAACAGGCCGGAATCGGGATTGAGGTTTGTCATTAGCCGCGTGGCCGCTGCGTCCGTGCGGCACCGCGCACTTCGGCACACTTAAAGTAAAACTTTACTTTCGTCGCTAAGCGCTGGATTCCGCAGAACAATCCGTCGACCAACCTGTCCCCCTGTGGATAACTTTGTTAAGAACTCGCGTCGCGCACCCCGCAAACGGCGTCGCGACGCCATTCTGTGGGATAGCCCACATTTCGCGGTGGAGCGGCCGGAGCCTTATCTGTCAAGGGTCTCGTTAATCAGAAGTCAAGCGCGACGGCAGGTTTGGAGCAAGAAAAGCCGTTGCGCGCCGCAGCGAGACCGGTGTGCATAAGTCGCGCTCGCCCAGGAGACGAACTCGCTCAGATGGCCTTCGCGGCGGTTGCGGACCCTGACCGGCAGAGCCCAGTTCGCCGCACTGCAACAATGCATTTCATCGTGCGCTAGCCCGCATGGCCCGGCTGTGGCGGTGCACTTCGTCGACGAGCACCGCCACGTGCTCGGGCGGCGTGTACTGCGAAATGCCGTGGCCGAGATTGAACACGTGGCCCGGATGCGGACCGAAGCTGTCGAGCACCGCACGCGCCTCGCGGCGAATCGCATCTGGCGACGCGAACAGCACGGTCGGGTCCAGATTGCCCTGCAGCGCGACGCGGTCGCCGACCAGCTTGCGCGCCTTCGCGAGGTTGACCGCCCAGTCGACGCCGACCGCGTCGACGCCCGTCGCCGCAATCTCGTCGAGCCACAGCCCGCCGCCCTTCGTGTACGTGATGACCGGCACGCGCGCGCCGTCGTGCTCGCGCTTGAGCGCGGCGACCACCTGCGCGATGTAGCGCAGCGAGAACCGCTGATATGCCCGGTCCGCGAGCGCCCCGCCCCACGTGTCGAAGATCATCACGGCCTGCGCGCCGGCTTCGATCTGCGCGTTCAGGTACGCGGCGACCGCCTGCGCGTTCACGTCGAGAATGCGCTCCATCAGATCGGGCCGCGCATAGGCCATCGACTTCACCGTGCGGTAGTCGTCGGAGCCGCCGCCTTCGACCATGTAGCACGCGAGCGTCCACGGACTACCGGAAAAGCCGATCAGCGGCACGCGCTGACGCCCCTGCGCATCGGTCAGCGCGCGGCGGATCTGGCGCACCGCGTCGGTCACGTAGCGCAGCGTCGCGTCGATGTCGGGCACCGCGAGGCGCGCGACGTCGTCTTCGGTGCGCACCGGTCGCGCGAATTTCGGCCCTTCGCCGACCTGAAAGTCGAGACCGAGCCCCATCGCGTCAGGCACCGTCAGGATGTCGGAGAACAGGATCGCCGCGTCGAGCGGAAAGCGATCGAGCGGCTGCAGCGTGACTTCGGTCGCGTAGTCCGGATTCTTCGCGAGGCCGAGAAAACTGCCGGCCCGTCCGCGGGTCGCGTTGTACTCGGGCAGATAGCGCCCCGCCTGACGCATCAGCCACACGGGCGTGTAGTCGGTCGGCTCACGCAGCAGCGCGCGCAGGAAGGTGTCGTTCAGGAGGGTATGGGCCACGAGTCGGTTCGCGAATGCGCGTCAGGACAAAGCGGCATTTTACCGGACGCGTGGCTGCCGATCCGCGTTAGCACCACCCGCCGCCGGGATGCGATACGCCAGCGCGCGGGCTATCATCGACGGCCTTGCCGAATCGAATCACTAGACATCGAACATGATGGGGGAGATCGATGAAGAAGGCTGCCACTGTCGTCGCCGTGCTGGCCGTCGCCGTGAACGGCGCGCTGCTCGACGCGGGCGACGCATCGGCGCAGACGGCCGGCGCGCTCGAACGCGCGACGCCTTCGCGGCTCGACGACGTGCTTGCGCGCGGCACGCTGCGCGCGTGCACGACCGGCGACTACAAGCCGTACTCGTACTATCGGCAGGACGACGGACGCTTCGAAGGCATCGACATCGACATGACGGAGTCGCTCGCGAAGTCCCTCGGGGTGAAAGCGGAGTTCGTCAAGACGACGTGGCCGACTCTGCTGTCCGACTTCATCGCGAAGTGCGACGTCGCAGTGGGCGGCGTATCGACGACGCTCGAACGGCAGAAGCACGCGTTCTTCACGACCGCGTACCAGGTCGACGGCAAGACGCCGATCGTGCGCTGCGCGGACGTCGGCAAGTATCAGACGATCGCGCAGATCGACCAGCCGGCGACGCGCGTGATCGTGAACCCCGGCGGCACGAACGAGCGCTTTGCGCGCGCGCACTTCCCGCACGCGACACTCACCGTGTATCCGGACAACGTGGCGGTGTTCAAGCAGATCCTCGCCGGCAATGCGGACGTGATGGTCACCGATGCGTCGGAGACGCTGCTGCAACAGAAGCTGAACCCGGGGCTCTGCTCGGTGCATCCGGAAACGCCGTTCGAGTATGGCGAGAAGGCATGGATGGTGCCGCGCGGCGACGTCGTGTTCCAGCAGTATGTGGACCAGTGGCTGCATCTGGCGCGCGCGAGCGGCGAGTACCGGGCGATCGCCGACAAGTGGCTCAAATAGCGACTCGGGGCTGCGACACCACGAGGATGTATCCGTTCATGTTGCACGCCATGCAAGGTGCGGTCGCGTGACGGGGCTGCATCGGTCGTAGCATCGCGCGCGCCCGGCGTCGTCCGATTACAAGCGTTTTCGGCTTAATGCCCATACACCGAATCAATTCGATGCAATACGGATTATTACACCCGCTTTAATAGGGTGAATTGTCGAATGAATAAGGTAAAAGTGACTTTCATTTAATGGCCAGCATGGCAAAAAGTCCCGCAGAGCCTTGTCTGGCGGGCGTTACAACCTGAAACACTTTGTTACCGCGAACCTGTCTTAATTCGCCCACAATGCGTTCAACGGTTTCAACACGGATGTGGTCGGTATCGAGTGTGAGCGGACACAAAACACCGGCCGGTCGGCAACGTTAATTGCCGGAGCCCTTCGCAGGGGCATCCTTGCTGGAGCCGTGACCGGCACGTGGAATTGCTATACCGGGCTCCTCCTTTGGTCTCCTCGCGCTAACCCCGTAGCGTGTGGTTTTTAGCGGGCTCCAGGCCCGCTTTTTTTTCGTCCGTCGGTTTGCGTGACGCACGGTTACGCCATCTTCTCCTCCCCTACGCGCAGTTCGTCGATCATCGTCGCGCGCATCACGAATTTCTGCGCCTTGCCGGTCACCGTCATCGGCAGTTCGTCGACGAAGCGGATGTGCTTCGGCACCTTGTAGTGCGCGATCTGGCCTTCGCAGAACGCCTGGATTTCGTCCGCAGTCGCCGTTTCGCCGGGACGCAGCACGATCCACGCACAGACCTCTTCGCCGTATTTCGGATCGGGCACGCCGAACACCTGCACGCTCTGAATCTTCGGATGCCGAAATAAAAACTCCTCGATCTCGCGCGGATAGATGTTCTCGCCGCCGCGTATCAGCATGTACTTCAGCCGGCCGACGATGTTGCAATAGCCGTCCGCGTCGATCGTCGCGAGATCGCCGGTGTGCATCCAGCCGTCGACGATAGACTCGGCCGTCTTCGCGTCGTCGTCCCAGTAGCCGCGCATCACCGAATAGCCCTTCGTGCACAGCTCGCCGGTTTCGCCGACGGGCACGATGTTGCCGAGCGCGTCGACGATCTTCACTTCGAGATGCGGCTGGATGCGGCCCACCGTCGTCGTGCGCTTGTCGAGCGGATCGGTCGTCGAACTCTGGAACGACACCGGGCTCGTTTCCGTCATCCCGTACGCGATCGTGATCTGCGCGAGGTGCATTTGCGACACGACGCGCTTCATCGTCTCGATCGGACACGGCGAGCCGGCCATGATGCCCGTGCGCAGCCGCGACAGATCGAAATCCGCGAAATCCGGATGATCCAGCTCCGCGATGAACATCGTCGGCACGCCGTGCAGCGCGGTGCACTGTTCTTCGGCGACGGCCGCGAGCGTCGCGCGCGGGTCGAACGCCTCGCCGGGAAACACCATCGTCGCGCCCACTGACACGCACGCGAGCACCGCGAGCACCATCCCGAAGCAGTGATACAGCGGCACCGGGATGCACAGCGAGTCGTTCTCGGCGAGACGCATCGCCATCGCGATGAACCGGCCGTTGTTCAGCACGTTGCGATGCGTGAGCGTCGCGCCCTTCGGATTGCCGGTCGTGCCGCTCGTGAACTGGATGTTGATCGCGTCGTCAGCGGCGAGCGTCGCGCCGATCGCATCGAGCGCTTGCGTGCCGTGCGCTTCGAGCCACCCGCGCCCCATCTCGATCACGTCGGAGAACGTCAGCATGCCGGGCGTCGACGTATCGCACAGGCGGATCACGCGGCGCAGCGCGGGCAGCCGCGCCGCGTGCAGATCGCCCGGCGTGGCCGTCGCGAGTTCCGGCGCGAGCGTCTGCAGCATCTCGACGTACATCGACGTCTTGAAGCTGAACGCGGTCACAATCGCCGAGCAGCCGACCTTGTTCAGCGCGTACTCCAGTTCCGCGAGCCGGTACGCGGGATTGATGTTGACGAGGGTCGCGCCGATACGCGCCGTCGCGAACTGCGTGAGCAGCCATTCGACGCGGTTCGGCGACCAGATCCCGACGCGCTCCCCCGCACGAATGCCGAGCGCGACGAACCCCGCCGCGAGCACGTCGATCTCCTGCGCGAATTCGCTCCACGTCCAGCGGATGTCCTGCTCGCGAAACACGACCGCAGGACGATCCGGAAACCGTCGCGCGGTATCGAGCAGGAACGCGCTGAGCGTCGCGTCGGAGAGCGGAATATCGGTGCTACCGCGCACGTAAGACAGCCCATCCCGCGGTGCGATGATCGCGTCGCGCGTCGGCTCGGCGCCCGCTGCGTCGAAGGTCATGATCAGGCGTCTCCCCGGGAGCCGGCGCCCCCGACTGAACGGATGCTCAATACCGCGTTTTGGCTGATTGTGCGCTTCGCGCTTCGGGAGCGGCATCAAGTGTTACCCGCACCGCAAAGGGCATAAAAAAACGGGCTTCCGGTTTGACCCGGAAGCCCGTTTTTTTCAACGCTAAGGGTCACGCGCTAAACGCGCGCGGCCCGTCGCATCAATGCTGATTCATCTTGCGCAGGCGCTGGATTGCCGCGAGTTGCGCGACCGCGTATGCCAGTTCGGCCTGAGCGGTTGCGTATTCGAGGTTCGAGCCGGCGTTCTGCAGCGCCTCTTCCGCGCGCTTGCGCGCTTCGGCGGCCTTCGCCTCGTCGAGATCCTTGCCGCGGATCGCGGTGTCGGCGAGCACCGTCACGGCGCCCGGCTGCACTTCGAGAATCCCGCCGGCAACGAACACGAACTCTTCTTCGCCGCTATCCGCGACGATGCGCACCGCACCCGGACGGATCCGCGTGATCAGCGGCGTGTGGCCGGGCAGAATGCCCAGTTCGCCCGCCTCGCCCGGAAGCGCGACGAACTTCGCCTCGCCGTCGAAGATGCTCTCTTCGGCGCTGACGACGTCTACCTTGATGGTTGCCATATATGTCTACTCCGATCCCATGCACAGCTGTCGGTTGAGCGTGCGGCGGGCGCGCGATGCGTGCGCCCGCCCCGATGCCACGACCTGAGCCGTTACTGGATCTTCTTGGCCTTTTCGAAGGCTTCGTCGATCGTGCCGACCATGTAGAACGCCTGCTCCGGCAGGTGATCGCACTCGCCTTCGACGATCATCTTGAAGCCACGGATCGTCTCCTTCAGCGGCACGTACTTGCCCGGCGAGCCCGTGAACACTTCGGCGACGTGGAACGGCTGCGACAGGAAACGCTGGATCTTCCGTGCGCGGGCGACCGACAGCTTGTCTTCCGGCGACAGTTCGTCCATGCCGAGAATCGCGATGATGTCGCGCAGTTCCTTGTAGCGCTGCAGCGTCTGCTGCACGCGACGCGTGATCGTGTAGTGCTCTTCGCCGATCACGTTCGGGTCGATCTGGCGCGACGTCGAGTCGAGCGGGTCCACCGCGGGGTAGATACCGAGCGAAGCGATGTCACGCGACAGCACGACCGTTGCGTCGAGGTGGCCGAAGGTCGTCGCCGGCGACGGGTCGGTCAGGTCGTCCGCCGGAACGTACACGGCCTGAACCGACGTAATCGAGCCCTTCTTCGTCGACGTGATGCGCTCCTGCAGCTTGCCCATTTCTTCGGCGAGCGTCGGCTGATAGCCCACCGCCGACGGCATACGGCCGAGCAGTGCCGACACTTCAGTGCCGGCCAGCGTGAAACGGTAGATGTTGTCGACGAAGAACAGCACGTCGAGGCCTTCGTCACGGAAGTGCTCGGCCATCGTGAGGCCGGTCAGCGCGACGCGCAGACGGTTGCCCGGCGGTTCGTTCATCTGGCCGTACACGAGTGCGACCTTGTCGAGAACGTTGGAGTCCTTCATTTCGTGGTAGAAGTCGTTGCCCTCACGGGTACGCTCGCCCACGCCCGCGAACACGGAGAAACCGCCGTGCTCCTTCGCGATGTTGTTGATCAGCTCCATCATGTTGACGGTCTTGCCGACGCCGGCACCGCCGAACAGACCGACCTTGCCGCCTTTCGCGAACGGGCAGATGAGGTCGATGACCTTGATGCCGGTTTCGAGCAGCTCAGCCGAAGGCGACAGTTCGTCGAACGCCGGCGCCTTCTGGTGAATCGCGCGCTTGTGTTCGCTCTCGATCGGGCCGGCTTCGTCGATCGGACGGCCGAGCACGTCCATGATGCGGCCGAGCGTCGGCTTGCCGACCGGCACGCTGATCGGGTTGCCCGTGTTCTTCACGGTGGTGCCGCGGCGCAGGCCGTCCGACGCACCGAGACAGATGGTGCGCACGACGCCGTCGCCGAGCTGTTGCTGCACTTCGAGGGTCAGCTCGGACCCTTCGAGAATCAGCGCGTCGTAGATCTTCGGCATGTGCTCACGCGGGAATTCCACGTCGATCACCGCGCCGATGCACTGTACGATCTTGCCTTCTACCAAAGCAGTTGTACTCATCGCTTTTCCTTTAGATACCTGAATTCTTCACTCGCACTCAGCGCTTGGGCGCGGCTTTGCCGAACCTGCGGTCAAACCGCCGCGGCGCCGCCGACGATCTCGGACAGTTCCTTCGTGATCGCGGCCTGGCGGCTCTTGTTGTACGAGAGCTGCAGTTCGTTGATGACCGTCTTCGCGTTGTCCGACGCCGCCTTCATCGCGACCATCCGTGCCGACTGCTCCGACGCCATGTTCTCCGCGACGGCCTGATAGACCAGCGCTTCGACATAGCGAACCAGCAGCTCGTCGATGACGGTCTGCGCATCCGGCTCGTAGATGTAGTCCCACGCCGACTTCGGCGTCACGCCGTCGCCTTCCTCGCCGCTGAAATGCTCGGCGGACAACGGCAGCAGCTGCTCGAGCACCGGCTCCTGCTTCATCGTGTTGACGAAGCGCGTATAGCCGAGGTACACGGCCGACAGCTTGCCTTCCGAGTACTGGTCGAGTTGCACCTTCACCGCGCCGATCAGCCTTTCGAGGTGCGGCGTGTCGCCAAGCTGCACGACGTTCGACACGACCTTCGCCCGCAGGCGGTTCAGGAAGCCGAGACCCTTGCTGCCGATCGCGGTGGCCTCGATCGACTTGCCGGCCGCTTCGAGTTCCTTGAGCTTCTGCAGCGTCGCGCGCATCACGTTCGTGTTCATGCCGCCGCACAGACCCTTGTCGGTCGTGACGAGGATCACGCCGGCCGCCTTCGCGTCGCCGTTCTCCGTCATGAACGGATGGCGATACTCCGGATTCGCACGGCTCATGTGCGCGGCGATTTCGCGCACCTTGTCGGCATACGGACGAGCAGCGCGCATACGTTCCTGCGCACGGCGCATCTTCGACGCAGCGACCATCTCCATCGCCTTGGTGATCTTGCGCGTGTTCTGCACGCTCTTGATCTTGCCGCGAATTTCCTTCATTCCAGCCATTGCTTGCTCCTTTGTCGACCCGGGCAGGCGCCGAAGCGCTTACCCGGGTCCCAGTCCGTTTATCGTCGGTGATTCCCGGACGGATCAGTAAGCGCCGGACTTCTTGAAGTCCTTCAGAGCCGCGTGCAGCGCGTTCTCGTCGTCCTTCGACAGGTCCTTCGTGTCCTCGATGCGGTTCACGAGGTCGGCGTGGCTCGACTTCAGGTATTCGCGCAGGCCCTTTTCGAACGGAAGCACGTCCTTCACATCGAGGTCGTCGAGGTAACCGTTGTTCGCGGAGAAGAGCGCCACGGCCAGTTCCCACACCTGCAGCGGCTGGTACTGCGGCTGCTTGAGCAGTTCCGTCACGCGGCGGCCGCGCTCGAGCTGCTTGCGGGTTGCTTCGTCGAGGTCCGATGCGAACTGCGCGAATGCGGCCAGCTCACGGTACTGTGCGAGGTCGGTACGGATACCGCCCGACAGCTTCTTGATGATCTTCGTCTGCGCGGCGCCGCCGACGCGCGACACCGACACGCCCGCGTTGATTGCCGGACGGATACCCGCGTTGAACAGGTCGGTTTCGAGGAAGATCTGGCCGTCGGTAATCGAGATCACGTTCGTCGGAACGAATGCCGTGACGTCGCCCGCCTGCGTTTCGATGACCGGCAGTGCGGTCAGCGATCCGGTCTTCCCCTTCACTTCGCCGTTCGTGAACTTCTCGACGTACTCGGCCGACACGCGAGCCGCACGCTCGAGCAGACGCGAGTGCAGATAGAACACGTCACCCGGATACGCTTCGCGGCCCGGCGGACGACGCAGCAGCAGCGAGATCTGGCGATACGCCCACGCCTGCTTGGTCAAGTCGTCATAAATGATCAGCGCGTCCTGGCCGCGATCGCGGAAGTATTCGCCCATCGAGCAGCCGGCGTACGGCGCGAGATACTGCAGCGCAGCCGATTCCGAAGCCGAAGCCGCGACGACGATCGTGTACGCCATCGCGCCGGTTTCTTCGAGCTTGCGCACCACGTTCTGGATCGACGAAGCCTTCTGGCCGATCGCGACGTAGATACAGATGAGGTTCTTGCCCTTCTGGTTGATGATCGCGTCGACGGCGACGGCGGTCTTGCCGCACTGACGGTCGCCGATGATCAGCTCGCGCTGGCCGCGGCCGATCGGCACCATCGAGTCGATCGACTTCAGACCGGTTTGCACCGGCTGCGACACGCCTTCACGCCAGATCACGCCCGGGGCGATCTTTTCGATCGCGTCGGTCAGCTTTGCGTTGACCGGGCCCTTGCCGTCGATCGGGTTGCCGAGCGGGTCGACCACACGGCCGATCAGTTCCGGGCCGACCGGAACTTCGAGAATGCGGCCCGTCGTCTTGACGATGTCGCCTTCCGAGATGTGCTCGTACTCGCCGAGAATCACGGCGCCGACGGAGTCGCGCTCGAGGTTCAGCGCGAGGCCGAACGTGTTACCCGGGAATTCGAGCATTTCGCCCTGCATCACGTCCGACAGGCCGTGAATACGCACGATACCGTCGGTCACGGAGATCACGGTGCCCTGGTTGCGAACGTCTGCGCTCGCTTCAAGGCCCTGGATCCGGCTCTTGATCAGCTCGCTGATCTCAGAGGGATTGAGTTGCATTATT
>DATJJN010000044.1:0-159570 GCA_035492135.1 Paraburkholderia sp.
CAGCCATTCCTCTAGGCGCGCCATTGCTGACGCGCTCAAGCTTCCTACCCGCAGACGAGACGGGGGCCCCGTCCTGCATCGCGAAGATGCGCGCCTGCCTACTTGGAATTGCTCCGGGTGGAGGTTACCGTGCCGGTCTGCGTCGCCGCAGCCGCGGTGCGCTCTTACCGCACCGTTTCACCCTTACCTGATCCCGGCTTGCGCCGGGCCATCGGCGGTTTGCTTTCTGTTGCCCTGTTCCGCGTGTCGCCACGGATGGCCGTTAGCCATCACCCTGCCCTGTGGAGTCCGGACTTTCCTCGCCCCCGAAGGCCGAAACCCCGGGGCCGCGACTGCCTGGCCTGCTTTGCGAACGGCGATGTTAGCACGCGCGGGCATCGCGCGCCGACGCGCGTCGGCCGGGCCGGAACACCGATGCATCGTCGTAGAACGACGCCGCTTCGTTGTCCGCCCACCAGCCCGGAATGCCGAGCACCGGCAGCGGCGCGAAACTGCGCGGCGTGAGGGTCGTGTCACCGGCGAGCACATCGGCGATCGAGCGGTCGAGCCATGCGTCGCGCACAGCAGCCGTCCACGAGAAATAGTCGGGCGGCACGTCGACGATCCACGCGTGCGCGGTGCACGCCGGATATGGCGCAATCAGCTTTTCGAGCAGCGCATGCCCGAACGGACGCACCTCGCAGCACGTGCCCCACGCGTCGCGCCGCGCGACGAACAGCGTGCGCCAGTCGAAGCCGTGCAACGCGGCCGCGACGAGCGGATCCGCGCACGCGAACAGCACCGCGTTTTCGTCGAACAGCGTCAGCGCGTCCCGCACGCCGCCGCGCGTCGGGCCGACGCCGAGCGCGTCGATCGCGCCGGACTGCCGCGCGTTCAGCGTCGCCTTGATGCGCGGATACGAGAACCACATCAGCGCATTGAAGAAGTCGTGCAGGTTGTGCCGGGTCGGCACGCACCCGGTCGCCGCGATGTGCGCCTCGTACGCGGCGCCGGCCGGCAGATCGTGCTGCGCGATGAACGAGAGCGGCGCACCGCGCCCGGTGCGTTGCCCGCACGCGCGCGCATCGACGTTCAGTTCTTCCAGGTAGCGCGTGTAGCTCGCCATAGCTGCCTGCTGCCAGCGGCGGCCGCGCGGCGCGAACGGCGCAAACCACGGGCGGGTCCAGTCGATCGCCGCGAAGCCGGAGCGCGCGGCGACGGCGTCACCTCGCGCCGACTCCGCTGCCACGAGCCGCGCGCCGGCCATCGCGCGTCAGACGAGGCGCCAGCCGATCGACTCGCCGCCGCGCAGCGGCACGACCGGCGTCTCGCCGGCCGCGATTTCGGCGGGCAGCGTCCATGGTTCGCGTCGCAGCGTCACCTGGCCGGTGTTGCGCGGCAGGCCGTAGAAATCCGCGCCGAAGAAGCTCGCGAACGCTTCCAGCCTGTCGAGCGCACCCGCGTTGTCGAATGCCTCCGCGTACAGTTCGAGCGCGTGCAGCGCGGTGTAGCAGCCCGCGCAGCCGCACGCGTGCTCCTTCAGCCCCTTCGGATGCGGCGCGCTGTCGGTGCCGAGGAAGAAACGCGGATCGCCGGACGTCGCCGCCTCGACGAGCGCGACGCGATGCGTCTCGCGCTTCAACACCGGCAGACAGTAGTAGTGCGGACGAATTCCGCCCTGGAAGATCGCGTTGCGGTTGTACAGCAGGTGATGCGCGGTGATCGTCGCGCCGAGGAGCCCCGGCGCGGCCGTGTCGGTGCGCACGTAGTCGGCCGCGTCTTTCGTCGTGATGTGCTCGAACACGACCTTCAGCGCGGGAAAATCACGGCGCAGCGGCGTCATCACGCGGTCGATGAACACCTTCTCGCGATCGAACAGGTCGATGTCCGCATTCGTCACCTCGCCGTGCACGAGCAGCGGCATCCCGGCTTCCTGCATCGCTTCGAGCGTCTTCGCGCACTTCTGCAGATCGGTCACGCCCGCGTCGGAGTTCGTCGTCGCGCCGGCCGGATACAGCTTCACGCCATGTACGAAACCGCTCGCCTTCGCGCGGCGGATCTCGTCGGCCGGCGTGTTGTCGGTCAGGTACAGCGTCATCAGCGGCTCGAACTTCACGCCGGCCGGCAGCGCGGCGAGAATCCGCTCGCGGTACGCGGCGGCCTGCGCGGTCGTCGTGACCGGCGGTTTCAGGTTCGGCATGATGATTGCGCGGGCAAACTGGCGCGCGGTGTGCGGCAGGACGGCGGCCAGCATTGCGCCGTCGCGCACGTGCAGATGCCAGTCGTCGGGGCGGGTCAGCGTGAGGGTCGTCGCAGAGGAAGCGTTCATGACGAAAAGCGCGATTCGCGCGAGAAAGACGGTGATCGTGCGTCAGCGGCCATGCCTCGCGGCACGCACTGACCGGCACTACAGAACGCCGGATGGAAACCTTCCGGCAAATTTGATATTGGCCGCACGAGGTGCGGTGATATCCTAGGAAATCACCATTGTACCGGCTCGCCGGCCCGCCTCGCCCTCAAGCAACACCATGTGCCAGCTCCTCGGAATGAACTGCGCGGCGCCGACGGACGTCACGTTCTCCTTCACCGGCTTCGCCGCGCGCGGCGGCGTCACCGACCATCACGCGGACGGCTGGGGCATCGCTTTCTTCGAGGACAAGGCGTGTCGCCTGTTCATCGACCATCAGCCGTCGTCGCGCTCGCCGCTCGCGGAAATGGTCAAGCGCTATCCGATCAAGTCGCGCAACACGATCGCGCACATCCGCAAGGCCACGCAGGGGCACATCCTGCTCGAAAACTGCCATCCGTTTCAGCGCGAGCTGTGGGGCCGCCACTGGATCTTCGCGCACAACGGCGATCTGCAGGACTTCGATCCGGACATGTCGGGGGTGTATCGGCCGGTCGGCACGACCGACAGCGAGCGCGCGTTCTGCATGCTGCTGCAAGGGCTGCGCGATGCGTTCCCCGGCGAGCAGCCGCCGCTCGACGAGCTGTTCGCCGCGCTCGCGGCGCTCACGCGCGAGGTCACGGAATCCGGCGTGTTCAATTTCCTGATGTCGAATGGCCAGGCGCTGTTCGCGCACTGCTCGACGCATCTGCACTATCTGGTGCGCCGCTGGCCGTTCTCGACCGCGCATCTGGTCGACGAGGATTTGTCGGTCGATTTCGCGAAGTACACGACGCCGGAAGACCGCGTCGCGATCATCGCGACGCAGCCGCTGACCGACAACGAAGTGTGGACGCGTTTCGCGCCCGGCGACCTGATGCTGTTCCAGCACGGCGAGGTGATCGCGCAGACCAACGTGCCCGTGCCGCAAAAGGTGCTCGACAAGCTGCGCAACCCGGCGACGGACCCGTCGGCGTCGTTGAGCGCCGGCCCGCGGCCGGCGCCTTCCGGCGTACCCGGCTTCGAGAACGCCGAAGGCACCGAGCTTCAGACCTGGGGCGAATAGCGCTTCGAATAGCGCTTCGAACAACGAAGCGCGGGGCGAAATACAGCGCCCCCGCCCCGCTCAGTGCAGGATCTTCGCGAGAAAGTCCTTCGCGCGGTCCGACTTCGGATTCGCGAAGAACGCCTCTTTCTGGTCGTCCTCGACGATCGCCCCCTGGTCCATGAAGATCACGCGATGCGCGACCTTCTTCGCGAAGCCCATTTCGTGCGTCACGCACATCATCGTCATCCCTTCCTGAGCGAGTTCGACCATCACGTCGAGCACCTCGTTGATCATCTCAGGATCGAGCGCCGACGTCGGCTCGTCGAACAGCATCGCGATCGGGTCCATCGACAGCGCGCGCGCGATCGCTACGCGCTGCTGCTGACCGCCCGACAATTGCCCCGGAAACTTGTCCGCGTGCGCGCGCAGGCCGACGCGATCGAGCAGCTTCAGCCCCTTCGCGGTGGCCTCGTCCTTCGAGCGGCCGAGCACCTTGATCTGCGCGAGCGTCAGGTTCTCGGTGATCGACAGGTGAGGGAACAGTTCGAAGTGCTGAAACACCATGCCGACCTTCGCGCGCAGCTTCGACAGGTTCGTCTTCTTGTCGCCGAGCGACTGGCCGTTCACGAGGATCTCGCCCTGCTGGAACGGCTCGAGGCCGTTGACGGTCTTGATCAGCGTGGACTTGCCCGAGCCGGACGGCCCGCAGACGACGACCACTTCCCCTTTCTTCACTTCCGTCGTGCAGTCGGTCAGCACCCGGAATTGACCGTACCACTTCGAAACGTTCTTTATCGAAATCATCTTGCGACCTTTTTCTGAAGACCCTTGACGAGGCTCGACGCGATCACGCAGATCACGAAATAACACGCGCCCGCGAACAGCACCATCTCGACGGTCGTGCCGTCGCGGTCGCCGATGTTCGTCGCGGTGCGAAAGAAATCCGCGAGGCCGATCACGTACACGAGCGACGTGTCCTGAAACAGCACGATCGCCTGCGTGAGCAGCAACGGCACCATCGCGCGAAACGCCTGCGGCAGCACCACGTGGCGCATCGCCTGACCATAACGCATGCCGAGCGCGAACGATGCGTTCACCTGTCCGCGCGGCACCGCCTGAATGCCCGCGCGGATGATCTCCGAATAGTACGCGGCCTCGAACAGCGAAAACGCGACCATCGCGGACGCGAGGCGGATGTCGATGTCGGGCGGCAGATTCAGCACGTTTTGCAGCACCTGCGGCACGATCAGGAAGAACCACAGCAGCACCATCACGAGCGGAATCGAGCGGAACACCGTCACATACGCTTTAGCGAACCATTCGAGCGGCTTGATGCCCGACAGACGCAACAGCGCGAGCACCGTGCCCCACAGGATGCCGACCACGATGGCGATCAGCGTGATCTCGAACGTGACGATCGCGCCGCTCCATAGCGTCGGCAGCGCGCCCGGAATGCCGCTCCAGTCGAAATGATGCATCACTTGCCTCCGATATAGCCGGGCAGACGGGTCTTCGCCTCGACCCACCGCATCAGCCCCATCACGACGAGGTTGATCAGCACGTAAGCGAGCGTCACCGCGATGAACGACTCATACGCCTGCGCGGTGTAGTCGACGAGCTGGCGCGCCTGCGCGGACAGTTCGAGCAGGCCGATCGTCGACGCGACCGCCGAGTTCTTGAAGATGTTCAGAAACTCGGACGTGAGCGGCGGCACGATGATCCGGTACGCGACCGGCAACAGCACATAGCGATAGGTCTGCCACTGCGTGAAGCCGACGGCGAGCCCCGCCGCGCGCTGGCCGCGCGGCAGCGCGTTGATGCCCGAGCGCACCTGCTCGCACACGCGCGCAGCGGTAAAGAGCCCGAGGCAGACGATCGACGCCGAAAAGAACTGCACGTTCGGCGGCAACTGCTTGAACCACGTGCCGATCGACACCGGCAGCAGTTCGGGAATCACGAGGTACCAGATGAAGAACTGCACGATCAGCGGGATGTTGCGGAAGATCGCGACGTAGACGGTGCCCGCTCCGGCGAGCCATTTGTTCGGCACTGTGCGCAGCACGCCGAAGAGCGACCCGACGATCAGCGCGAGCACCCAGGCGGACAGCGATACCGTCACCGTCACCCACAGGCCGGACACCAGCCAGCCGAGGTAAGTCGTGGGCTCGCCGGTCGATACCGGAGAGAGCAGAATGCCCCAGTTCCAGTGGTAGGACATGACAGAAACTCCATAAAAGAACGGAAGAAGCGACGCTTCTTCCGTTCCGTTCCGTTCAACAGGAAGACTGCAATGCGGCGCGCGCCGCCGCTCAGTCGATCGCCTTGTCGTTCGGATTCTTGAAGAGCGCGCGCATGTCGTCGCTCATCGGGAAGTTCAGGTTCAGCCCCTTCGGCGGAATCGGCGATTCGAACCACTTCTTGTAGATCGCCTCGCCTTCGCTCGACTTCTGCACCTTCGCGATCGCTTCGTCCGCGACCTTCTTGAAGTCGGCGTCGTCCTTGCGCATCATGCAGCCGTACGCCTCGCGCGACTGCGGCGTGCCGACGATCTCGAAGTCGCCCGGATTCGACGACTTCGCACGCTCGCCTGCGAGCAGCGCGTCGTCCATCATGAACGCCACCGCGCGGCCGGTCGACAGCGTCATGAACGACTCGCCGTGATCCTTCGCGCTGATGATGCTCATCCCCATGTTCTTGTCCTGGTTCATCTTGCGCAGGATGCGCTCGGACGTGGTGCCCGCCGTCGTCACGACGGTCTTGCCCTTCAGGTCCGCGAAGTCATGAATGCCGGAGCCCTTCTTCGCCATCAGACGCGTGCCGATGATGAAGATCGTGTTCGAGAACGCCGCCTGCTGCTGACGTTCGAGATTGTTCGTGGTCGAGCCGCATTCGATGTCGATCGTGCCGTTCTGCACGAGCGGGATGCGGTTCTGCGACGTGATCGGCACGAGCTTGACCTTCAGGTTCGGCATGTTCAGCTTCTGCTTCACCGCGTCGACGATCTTCAGCGCGTAGTCCTGCGAGTAGCCGACGACGTTCTGCTTGTCGTCGTAGTACGAGAACGGGATCGACGATTCGCGATGGCCGAGCGTGATCACGCCCGTGTCCTTGATCTTTTTGAGGGTGCCCGACTCCTGAGCGTGGACGCCCGCTGCAAACATGCCGAGTGCTGCAAAAACGAGCGCGGTCTTTTTCATTTTCATCGTGGATCTCCTGATTTCACAAACCGCCGCAAGCGTATCACAGTAATTTTTCTGAAAGAATATGTGATAGCCCTTTGTCGTCGTGAACCGACGCCGCGCCGCCAGAATGTAAGAAAACGGACGGCGCTCGCGCGCCGTCCGTTTAGCGGTTTCCAGCCTCGCGGATTCAGTCCCGAATCACGGATACAGGCCGCGCATTTCACGCGCCATCAGAATGCGCTTGCACGCGACGATGAACGCCGCCGTGCGCATCGACACCTTCTGCTCGCTCGCGACCTGCCAGACCGCCGTGAACGCCTCGCGCATCACGCGCTCGAGGCGCTCGTTGATCTCGTTCTCGGTCCAGAAGAAGCTCGAGAAGTCCTGCACCCATTCGAAGTACGACACGGTCACGCCGCCGGCATTCGCGACGACGTCCGGAATCACGAGCACGCCCTTGTCGTGCAGGATGTCGTCGGCTGCGGTCGTCGTCGGGCCGTTCGCACCTTCGACGATGATCTTCGTCTTGATCTTGCCGGCGTTCTTCTCGGTGATCTGGTTTTCGAGCGCGGCCGGAATCAGGATGTCGCTCTCGGTCGTCCAGAATTCTTCGTTCGCCATCGCATCGGCGCCGCTGAAGCCGGCGACGCCGCCCGTCTTCGCCACGTGGTCGAGCAGCGCCTGCGTGTTGATGCCGCTCGCGCGGTGGATCGACCCGGTATGGTCCTGCACCGCGACCACGCGCGCGCCCGCTTCCTGGAAGAGCCGCGCGGCGATCCCGCCGACGTTGCCGAAACCCTGCACCGCGATGCGCGCGCCTTCGATGTCGAGCCCCGTGCGCCGCGCCGCCTCGCAGCCGACGACGAACACGCCGCGGCCGGTCGCCTCGCGGCGGCCCAGCGAGCCGCCGAGCGTGATCGGCTTGCCGGTCACGACGCCGGTGGCCGTCTGCCCCTGGTTCATCGAATACGTGTCCATCATCCACGCCATGATCTGCTCGTTCGTGTTCACGTCCGGCGCGGGAATGTCGGTGTTCGGCCCGATGATGATGCCGATCTCGCTCGTGTAGCGGCGCGTCACGCGCTCCAGTTCGCCTCGCGACAGCGTGCGCGGATCGACGCGGATGCCCCCTTTCGCGCCGCCGTACGGCACGTTCACCGCGGCGTTCTTCACCGACATCCACGCGGACAACGCCATCACTTCGGATAGCGTAACGTCCTGGTGGTAGCGCACGCCGCCCTTGCCGGGTCCGCGCGACACGTTGTGCTGCACGCGATAGCCTTCGAAGTGCGCGACGGTGCCGTTGTCGAGCTCGATCGGCACGTCGACGATCAGGATGCGCTTGGGCCGCTTCAGCGTTTCGAGCCAGCGCGACAGCGGGCCGAGATACGGCGCGACGCGATCGACCTGACGAAGATAGTTGCCCCACGGGCCCAGATTGTCGGCATCCAGATACGAGGGAATGGACTGCGACGACGTTTCCGATTTCGGTTGAGTTGACATGTACGCTCCGGCGTAAACAGGATGGTGCAATTGTCAGAGAAACGCCCGCGCGGGATCCAATGCCGTTTGGTCATCCGGTCATGCGTTTCTTGCATAACGCTCGCGCAGCCGGAAAAACGCGTAGCGGACCCCGATCCCGATGCAGCAAACCACGCGCCTCGTGCGCGGAACATGTTTCCTTACGCTTTCACTGCGGATGTCGCATCGCCGGCCATGTAGACGTCGATTTCAGGTTAGCGCTTCGTAAGACGGCCTGCGCGTTTGCCGTACTCGCGGGCGGCGTCGGCGGCCGCATCCCACACCGCGTTCACGCGCGCGTGGCGCGGATCGTCGCCCTGCGCAGCGAGCTTGTCGCGATAGAGTCGGATTTCCATGTCGAGCGAAAACTGGCCTTCGCGCGCGCCGCGTGTCGCGCGATCGAGTCGAATCAGGCTGCCGTCGGCGACCGCGTCCTCCACCGCGCTGTGCGGCAGGAACGCGATGCCGTGGCCGGCGAGCGCCATCGCCTTCAACCCTTCTGCCATGTCGGTTTCATACACGCGATCGAGCCACAGACGAACCGGCGCGTTCGCGACGATCACCTCGGTCATCCGGCCGAGATACGCGTTCGGCGTGTACGACAGATACGGCGTCGGCGCGTCGGGCGTGCCCGGCAGCGTGTAGCGCGGACGCCCGGCGCGCGCGGCGGCCGAATACGGGCTGATCGATTCGATCCCGAGCGTCAGCGTGTCGTAGCGCGCGGGATCGAGCGTGACCGGCTGGCTCGGATGGTGATAGCCCATCACGAGGTCGCAGCCGCCCTCCACCAGCATCAGCACCGCGTCGTGCACGTTCAGCGCGCGCAGCCGCGCCGGAATGCGGCCGAGCTTCCCTTCCAGCTGCTGCAGCCAGCCCGGGAAGTACGTGAGCGACAGCGTATGCGGCAGCGCGAATTCGATCGTCGCCGCGGGCGTCGCCGTATGGCCGCGCAACAGCGTGCGCGCCTCGTGAAACTGCGAAAGCATCGCCAGCGCCTGCTCGTAGAACACCTGGCCCGCCGACGTGAGCCGCGTCGGATACACCGAGCGGTCGATCAGTTCGGTGCCGAGCCACGATTCGAGCGCCTGGATGCGGCGCGAGAACGCCGGCTGCGTGACGTGCCGCAATTCGGCGGAGCGGCTGAAGCTGTGGGTTTCCGCCAGCGAAACGAAATCTTCCAGCCATTTGAGTTCCATGCGCCTGCCTGCCCGTTTGACGTGAAGTCCGCATTCTAGGGCCGGCGGGACAAAGCGAGGCGGCGGACGAGGTGCGGGCGGCCGGCGCGGGACGTAGTGATAAAATGCCGGGTTCCCGCCGTATCCCCATCGACTGACCGTAACCTTGCACGTTACGTCCCCATCATGTCCGACACCCGTCCCGAAACCCTCTTTGCGCTGACCGCGCTCTCCCCGCTCGACGGCCGCTATGCGTCGAAAACCGAAGCCCTGCGCGACTGGCTGTCCGAAGCGGCGTTCATGCGCCATCGCGTGACGGTCGAAATCCACTGGCTGATCGCGCTGTCGCAGGCCGGTTTCGCCGAAGTGCCGCGCTTCTCGCCGGCCTCCGAACAGTTCCTGCTGAAGCTCGCCGAGAACTTCACCGCGCACGACGCCGCGCGCATCAAGGAAATCGAGCGCGTGACGAATCACGACGTGAAGGCGGTCGAGTACTGGCTGAAAGAGTCGGTGAAGGGTCAGCCGGAGCTGGAACGCGCGAGCGAATTCATCCACTTCGCGTGCACGTCGGAAGACATCAACAACACGTCGCACGGGCTGATGCTCGCCGGCGCGCGCGAGCACGTGATCCTGCCGGCGCTGCGCTCCGTGCACCAGCGCCTTGTCGCGCTCGCGCACGCGCAGGCCGCGCAGCCGATGCTGTCGCGCACGCACGGCCAGCCCGCGAGCCCGACGACGCTCGGCAAGGAAATCGCGAACGTCGCCGCGCGTCTCGCGCGCGCGATCACGCGCATCGAGAAGGTCGAACTGCTCGGCAAGATGAACGGCGCGGTCGGCAACTTCAACGCGCATCTGTCCGCGTATCCCGAGTTCGACTGGGAGGCGTTCTCGCGCAAGGTCGTCGAGGAGCGTCTGAAGCTCACGTTCAACCCTTACACGATCCAGATCGAGCCGCACGACTACATGGCCGAGCTGTTCGACGCGATCTCGCGCGCGAACACGATCCTGCTCGACCTCGACCGCGACGTGTGGGGCTACATCTCGCTCGGCTACTTCAAGCAGAGGACGAAGGCCGGCGAAATCGGCTCGTCGACGATGCCGCACAAGGTCAACCCGATCGACTTCGAGAACTCGGAGGGCAACCTCGGGCTCGCGAACGCGACGCTGCGCCACCTCGCCGACAAGCTGCCGGTCTCGCGCTGGCAGCGCGACCTGACGGACTCGACGGTGCTGCGCAACATCGGCGTCGCGTTCGGCTACTCGCTGCTCGCGTACGACGCGCTGATCCGCGGCCTCGACAAGCTCGAAGTGAACCCGCAGCGCCTGAACGAAGACCTCGACGCGACGTGGGAAGTGCTCGCGGAGCCGGTGCAGACGGTGATGCGCCGCTACGGCATCGAGAACCCGTACGAACAGTTGAAGGAACTCACGCGCGGCAAGGGCATCACGCGCGAAGCGCTGCAGACGTTCATCTCCGGCCTCGCGATTCCGGACGACGCGAAGCAACGCCTGCTCGCAATGACGCCGGCGTCGTACGTCGGCCTCGCGGTCGATCTGGCGAAGCGGATCGTCTGACGAAGCACCGCTGATGCAAAGAAGGCGCTCCATCGCGGAGCGCCTTTTGCGTTTACCGCCGTGCTGGCCGCGGGCGCGCGCGGATCACATCGCGTGCCGCGCCTTCAGTTGCCGCAGTGCGTCGTCGACGATCTGCTCGGGCGTAAGCTCGATGCTCACCGTGATCGCCTCGTCCGGGCCCGGCTCTTCGAGCGTATCGAGCTGGCTTTGCAGCAGCGACGGATCGAAGAAGTGGCCGGTGCGCGACGCGAGCCGCTCGTGCAGCACCTCCAACGTCCCCTTCAGATACACGAAGCACACGTCGCGATCGTTGCCGCGCAGCACGTCGCGATACGAGCGTTTCAGCGACGAGCACGTGAACACCGCCGTCTCGCGGTTGCGCTGCTTTTCCTCGATCGCCGCGCGGATCGTCCGCAACCACGGCCAGCGGTCGTCGTCGGTCAGCGGAATGCCGCGGTGCATCTTTTCCTTGTTGGCCTCGCTGTGAAACGCGTCGCCGTCGGTGAACGTGCACCCGAGGCGTTCCGCCAGCAACTCGCCGATGCGCGTCTTGCCCGCGCCCGACACGCCCATCGCAATCAGTATCATCTACTGCTCCTTACAGCACAGCCGCGAGCGCAAAGGTCAACCCCAGGCCCAGCAGCGAAATAATGGTCTCGCACAGCGACCACGTCTTGAACGTCTGACCGACGGTCATTCCGAAGTACTCCTTGATCAGCCAGAAGCCGCCGTCGTTCACGTGCGAGAAGATCAGCGAGCCCGAGCCCGTCGCGAGCACGAGCAGCTCCGGCTTCACCGCCGCGCCGCCCGCGGCGGCGATCGGCGCGACGATCCCGCAGGCGGTCGTCATCGCGACCGTCGCGGAGCCCGTCGCGAGCCGGATCATCGCCGCGACGAGCCAGCCGAGCAACAGCGGCGACATGTGCTCGGACTGCGCGACGCCGACGATCTGCTGTGAGATCCCGCTGTCCATCAGCACGCGGCCGAAGCCGCCGCCCGCGCCGACGATCAGCGTGATGCCGGCGATCGGCGCGAGACAGTCGCCGCAGAACTTCTGGATCTGCTCGCGATTGAAGCCGCGCCGATAGCCGAACGTCCAGAAGCTGAAGAACACGGCGATCAGCAGCGCGACGTCCGACGTGCCGACGAAGTGCAGCAGGTTGCTCGGCAGCGACTTCGGCGCGAACACGAGGTCGGCCCAGCTGCCGACCAGCATCAGGATCACCGGCAGCAGGATCGTCAGCAGCGTGATGCCGAAGCCGGGCAGCTCGCGCTTGCCGGCCGCGCCGGTGCCGTTCTTGTCGCGGTCGCCGGCGACGAACTGATCGGCGAGCGGATTCGTCTCCGGCAGCTTGATGCGCCGGTGGACCAGCAGCGCGAACAGCGGACCGGCGACGATCGCCGTCGGCACGCCGACGATGAGACCGTACGCGATCGTCTTGCCGATGTCCGCGTGATACGCCTGCACGGCGAGCAGCGCGGCCGGGTGCGGCGGAATCAGCCCGTGCACGACGGACAGCCCCGCGACCATCGGCAGGCCGACGAGCAACAGCGACTTGCCGGTGCGCCGCGCGACGTTGAACGCGATCGGAATCAGCAGCACGAAGCCGACCTCGAAGAACACCGGCAGGCCGACGATCACCGCGACGAACATCATCGCCCAGTGAATGTTCTTCTCGCCGAACCAGTCGATCAGCGTGGTCGCGACGCGCTCCGCGCCGCCCGACTCCGCCATCATCTTGCCGAGCATCGTGCCGAGGCCGACGACGATCGCAATGTGGCCGAGCGTGTTGCCGTTGCCGGCTTCGAACGACTTCACGATCTGATCCATCGGCATGCCGACGGCGAGGCCGAGCAGCAGCGAAACGACGATCAGGACCAGAAACGGATAGACCTTGTAACGCGTGATCAGCAGGATCAGCGCGGCGATCGCGACGACCGCGAAAATCAGCAGCGTGCTGCCGTGGACAGCGCCCATGGAGTCCCTCTCCTCTACGGTATTGTGTTATTCGGGTGACGGCCGGATGTGCTCGTGCGAGTACGGGCACGCGGCCCGAGCGCCACGCGGCGGCGCCAGGGTTTCCCGGTTATAGCCGAAATCCGCGCGGCGTGCGCCGTTGCTCTCGCGATCAGGATCGGCGCGCCGCGCTGCATGCCCGCGAAGGGCACGGCGCGCAATGAAAAGCGGGCGCCGCAGCGCCCGCGTCACGCGTCGGCAGGCATCGCACGCAGCCGGCGCGGTACGCGAGCGCGCCGGCCAAGCCGTTATTGGCGCGCCGGCCGCGACAGCTCGCTCGCCGCGCGCGCGAGGCGCGTGACCTCGGCCCAGTTCTGCGACGCGAGCGCCGCCTTCGGCGTGAGCCACGAACCGCCGACGCAGACCACGTTCGGCAGCGCGAGGAACGTCGACGCCGATTCGGCCGTGATGCCGCCCGTCGGGCAGAACTTCAGCGTCGGAAACGGGCCGTGGAACGCGTTCAGCATCGGCACGCCGCCCGCCGGCTGCGCGGGGAAGAACTTCACGATCTCGTAGCCGAATTCGAGCGCGTTGATGATGTCGGTCGGCGTCATCACGCCCGGCAGCAGCGGCAGGCCCGCTTCGACGGCCGCCGCGTGCATCTCCTTCGTGAGGCCCGGCGACACGCCGAACTGCGCACCCGCCTTCTTCGCGAGCGCGCACTGCTCGGGCCGCGTGATCGTGCCGACGCCGACGACGATGTCCGGCGCGATCTTCGTTGCGCGCTCGATCGCTTCGAGACCGGCTTCGGTGCGCAGCGTGATTTCGAGCACCTTCACGCCGCCCGCGTGCAGCGCACGCGACACGTTCTCGCCCTGCTCGGCCGATTCGAATGCGAGCACCGGAATCACCGGGCCGAGGCGGACGATGTCGGCGACAGTCCTGCCGCCGGCCGTCGAAGTGGTGGTCATGTTCTTGCTCCTTGATGTTGCGTTTCGTTAGGGCTACGACGTGTATTGCGGCGCGTGTTGCGACGCGGCGGCGGCCGTCTGCGGCACTTCGCCGACGAGCGGTCCGAACACCGACGCGCCCATCTCCGCGGGCGCGGCGGCCGCGCGGAACACGCCGAACAGTTCGCGCCCGAACCCGACTTCGTTGCTCGCCTGATGCGCGGGCTGCGCGACCGGGCGTGCGGCCCATTCGTCGTCGTCGACTTCGACGTCGAGCACGCCGGCCACCGCGTCGATCACGACGATGTCGCCGTCGCGGACCTTGCCGAGCGGACCCTGCAGCAGCGTCTCGGGCGACACGTGGATCACCGCGGGCACCTTGCCCGATGCGCCCGACATCCGCCCGTCGGTGACGAGCGCGACGTGAAAGCCCTGGTCCTGCAGCACGCCGAGCAGCGGCGTGAGGCGGTGCAGCTCCGGCATCCCGTTCGCGCGCGCGCCCTGGAAGCGCACGACGGCGACGAAGTCGCGCTTGAGCTCGCCGCGATCGAACGCTTCCTGCACCGCTTCCTGCGAGTCGAACACGATGGCAGGCGCGCGCACCTGGCGGCGCTCCGGCGCGACCGCCGACACCTTGATCACGCCGCGCCCGAGGCGTCCCTGCATCAGCCGCAGGCCGCCGTCCGGCTGGAACGGCTCCGCGAGCGGACGCAGCACGGCCGCATCCTGGCTCGCTTCGACGCCCGGCACCCAGGCGAGCTTGCCGTCGAGCAGCTTCGGCTCCTCGGTGTAGCGACGCAAGCCCTCGCCCGCGACCGTCTTTACGTCTTCGTGCAGCAGGCCGCCGTCGAGCAGGTTGCGCACGAGGAACGCGACGCCGCCCGCCGCGTGGAAGTGATTCACGTCGGCCTTGCCGTTCGGATACACGCGCGCGAGCAGCGGCACCGCCTGCGACAGCGCGTCGAAGTCGTCCCAGTCGATCAGGATGCCGGCCGCGCGCGCGATCGCGACGAGGTGCAGCGTGTGATTGGTCGAGCCGCCGGTCGCGAGCAGCGCGACGATGCCGTTCACGATCGCCTTCTCGTCGACCACATGGCCGATCGGCGTGTAGTTGCCGCGCTCGACCGTCAGGTCGAGCACGCGGTGCGCGGCGGCGGCCGTCAGCGCGTCGCGCAGCGGCGTGTGCGGATGGATGAACGCCGAGCCGGGCAGATGCAGGCCCATCACTTCCATCAGCATCTGGTTGCTGTTCGCGGTGCCGTAGAACGTGCAGGTGCCGTGCCCGTGGTACGCCTGCGCCTCCGCTTCGAGCAGCGCGTCGCGCCCGCACTCGCCGGTCGCGAACTGCTGGCGCACCTTCGCCTTCGAGTCGTTCGACAGGCCGCTCGTCATCGGGCCGGCCGGCACGAAGATCGTCGGCAGATGCCCGAACTGCAGCGCGCCGATCAACAGGCCCGGCACGATCTTGTCGCAGATGCCGAGGCACAGCGCGGCGTCGAACATGTTGTGCGTGAGCGCGACCGCGGTGCTCATCGCGATCACTTCGCGCGAGAACAGCGACAGCTCCATGCCCGCGTTGCCCTGGGTGACGCCGTCGCACATCGCCGGCACGCCGCCCGCGAACTGCGCGACGCCGCCGTTTTCGCGGGCCGCGCGCTTGATGATGTCGGGGAAATCCTTGTACGGCGCGTGCGCGGACAGCATCTCGTTGTACGCGGACACGATGCCGATGTTCGGCTCGCGGATCGCCTTGATCGCGATCTTGTCCTGACCTTCGAGGCCGGCGAAGCCGTGCGCGAGGTTCGCGCAGGACAGCGCGCCGCGCGCCGGGAAGCGGTCCTGGGCAGCGGCGACGCGCGCGAGATAGGCATCACGGGTCGGCTTGCTGCGCTCGATCACGCGTCGCGTGACCGCCGTCAGCTGGGAATGGGGGGAGGCCATGAAATCTCCTTGCGTTTTTGTCGGGCCCGGCGCCGAAAAGCGCATGACCGTGCCGTTTCAGTGTCTGCGCGATGTTAGTAGAAAAACTACATAGCCGCAATCCATAACAACACCTACGTGACAAAGCTCCGAGAATAGTCTGTAGTTTTTGTACATTTCGTTCAATCCGCTATAGTCCACGGATCTTTCAGCATAGTGCGAGTTCGTTGATGCTGCTGTCCCAGGTAAAGACCATGCGCGAGCAGTTGCGCCCGTCCGAGCGCAAGCTCGCCGACTACGTGATCGACGCGCCGCGCGAGGTGCTGGACCTGTCGATGACGGAGGTCGCCGCGCGCGCGGGCGTGAGCCAGCCGACGATTGCGCGCTTCTGCCATGCGCTCGGCTTCTCGGGGTTCAGGGAATTCAAGATCCGGCTCGCGCAGGCGGTCGCGGCCGACCTGCCGGCCGTCTACCGCGACGTGCGCCCGGACGAGCCGGTGCCGGGCGTCGCCGAGAAGGTGCTCGACCGGACCATCGGCGCGCTGCTGCAGGTGCGCAACAACCTGTCGAACGACGCGGTGGGCGCGGCGATCGACCTGCTCGCGAACGCGTCGCGCATCGAGTTCTACGGCGCGGGCGGCTCGGGCATCGCCGCGCAGGACATGCAGCACAAGTTCTTCCGGCTCGGGATGCCGAGCGTCGCCTATTCGGACCCGCACACGTTCCTGATGTCGGCCGCGCTGCTCGGGCCGGGCGACGTCGTCGTCGCGATCTCGAACACCGGGCGCACGCGCGACATCGTCGACGCGGCCCGCGCGGCGCTCGCCGGCGGCGCGAAGGTGATCGCGATCACGCACGGCACGTCGCCGCTCGCGCGGCTCGCGACGGTCGGGCTGCACGCCAACGTCGACGAAGATACCGACGTGTTCTCGCCGATGACATCGCGCACGTCGCATCTGGCGATCGGCGACATTCTGGCGGTGGGCGTCGCGCTCAAGCGCGGCCCGGAACTGGCGGAAAAACTCGCGGGAGCGAAGGAGCTGATCGCGCGAAGGCGGATCGATTCGCCGGCGTGACGGGTGGCGCTCAGGCGGCGCTCAGGTGGCGCTCAGGCGGCGGTCGATCGACGGTGGGCGGTGGTGATCGGCGACGTTCGTGACGACAAGCGGCAATCGTCGGGACAATCGCCGCGGGCGCCGCCCGCGCCGGACAAATCAGAACGGCTTGAGCACGACGAGCGCGACGGCGGCGAGCATCCCGAGCACCGGCAGTTCGTTGAACATCCGGTACCACTTGTCCGAGCGACGGTTCTCGCCGCGCTCGAACGTCGCGAGCAGACGGCCGCAATACGCGTGATAGGCCACGAGCAGCAGCACCACGCCGAGCTTCGCATGCAGCCAGCCCTGCCCGCGCCCGATGCCGACGACGAGCCACAACCAGATCCCGCACAGCAGCGCGGGCACCGCGATCAGCGTCATGAAGCGGTACAGCTTGCGCGCCATCACGAGGAGCCGGTCGACCGCCGCCGGCTTCGTCTCCATCGCCAGGTTCACGAAAATGCGCGGCAGGTAGAACAGCCCGGCGAACCAGGACGCGATCAGAACGATGTGAAACGTCTTTACCCAAAGCATCGGGGTTCCTCGGCGGGTCGGTTCTTGTTCACAGATTCACCCCATTCACGAAAGTCGCGAAAGCGCGGCGAACGCTCACTGCCGGCCTTCGCCATGGCCGAGCACGATGTACTTCAGCGACGTGAGCCCTTCGAGCCCGACCGGCCCGCGCGCGTGCAGCTTGTCGTTCGAGATGCCGATCTCCGCGCCGAGGCCGAATTCGAAGCCGTCGGCGAAGCGCGTCGACGCGTTCACCATCACGCTCGCCGAATCGACCTCGCGCAAAAAACGCATCGCGCGGTCGTGGTCTTCGGTGACGATCGCGTCCGTGTGCGCGGAGCCGTAGGTGTTGATGTGCTCGATCGCGTCGTCGAGCGTGTCGACGACCTTGATCGCGAGCACCGGCGCGAGGTACTCGGTGCGCCAGTCTGCTTCGGTCGCGTCGACGAGCGGGCCGACGCCCGCATCTGCCAGAATCGCCCGCGCGGCCGGATCGACGCGCAGCTCGACGTCCTTGCCGCGGTACAGCTTGCCGAGCGGCGGCAGCACGTCGGCCGTGATCCCGCGCGCGACGAGCAGCGTTTCCATCGTGTTGCAGGTGCCGTAGCGATGCGTCTTCGCGTTGTCGCACACGGTCAGCGCCTTCCCGATGTCGGCGCGGTCGTCGACGTACACGTGGCAGATGCCGTCGAGGTGCTTGATCATCGGCACGCGCGCCTCGGCCATCAGGCGCTCGATCAGGCTCTTGCCGCCGCGCGGCACGATCACGTCGACGTACTCGGTCATCGTGATCAGCTTGCCGACCGCCGCACGGTCCGACGTCGCGACCACCTGCACCGCATCCTGCGGCAGACCCGCCGCCGCGAGACCCTCGCCGATCGACTGCGCGAGCGCCGTGTTGCATTCGAGCGCCTCCGAGCCGCCGCGCAGGATCGTCGCGTTGCCGGACTTCAGGCACAGCGCGGCCGCGTCGATCGTCACGTTCGGGCGCGATTCGTAGATGATGCCGATCACGCCGAGCGGCACGCGCATCTGCCCGACCTGGATGCCGCTCGGCCGGTACTTCAGGTTGCTGATCTCGCCGATCGGGTCCGGCAGCGCCGCAACCTGGCGCAGCCCTTCGACCATCGTCTTCAGCGCCTTGTCGGAGAGCGTCAGACGGTCGATGAACGCCGCGTCGTGGCCCTTCTCCTTCGCGCGGGCGAGGTCGCGTGCGTTCGCTTCCTTCAGCTTCGCGACATCGCGCTCGATCGCCTGCGCGACGGCTTCGAGCGCTGCGTTCTTCGCGGCGGTGGACGCCCGGGCCATCGCGCGCGAAGCCTGACGGGCGCGGCGGCCGAGATCGGTCATGTACTGGTCGATATTCATGGTGTTCGGTGTGAATGCGTCGGGGCGGCGTCTGTCGGGTCGATCGGCGTCGGCCGCGAGGAACCCGCTGATGATGTCGATTGTAAAGTCAGGACCGGCGTGCTGCTGATGGCGCGGCGCTTTGCGGCGCAACGCCCGATCCGGCCGCCCGGCCGGATGGCCCCGCCGGCGCCGCGCCGCGTGGCGGTCGGCCCGGCGCGGCGGCCGATGCGAGTGCGCCGCGCGGCGCGGCCACCGTCATCGCGAGTTCGAAAAGACCGTCCCACGCGTCGGGCGGCAACGCGTTGCGCCAATCGCCGCGCGCGTGGCCCGTCAGGCCTTTCACCTGCCGATCGAGCCGCGCGGCGATCGCGAGCGCCGCTTCCAGCGCGCCTTCGGTCACGCGCGACAGCGCGGGCCCGATCAGCCGCTCGCGCGGGCCCCACACGCGGTTCTCGCGCAGCAGCATCGCGAGCGGCTTGCCGGCCGCGACGCCGCGCTTCACACGCAGCAGCGTGCGCACTTCCTCGACGAGCGCCCACAGCACGAGCACCGTCGCCTCGCCCTCGCCGCGCAGGCCGTCGAGCATCCGCGACAGCCGGCCGACGTCGCCGGCCAGCATCGCCTCGTTCAGCTTGAACACGTCGTAGCGCGCGACGTTCAGCACCGCGTCCTGGATCTGCTCGAACGTCAGCACGCCTTGCGGATACAAGAGCCCGAGCTTCTGGATTTCCTGATGCGCGGCGAGCAGATTGCCTTCGACGCGCTCCGCGACGAACTGCAGCGCGCGCCGGCCGTCGTCGCCCGGCGCCACGCGCTGGCCCTGCTGCGCGAGCCGCTGGCCGATCCAGTTCGGCAGTTGCGCGCGTTCGACGGGATCGACCTTCAGCGCGACGCCGCTGTCGGCAAGCGCGGTGAACCAGGCGGACTTCTGCGTCGCCGCGTCGAGACGCGGCAGCGTGATCAGCATGAGCACGTCCGGATTCGACGAGAGCGCGAGCGACTTCAGCGCGTCCGCCCCTTCCTTGCCGGGCTTGCCCGTCGGAATCCGCAATTCGACCAGCTGGCGGTCGCCGAACAGCGACATCGACTGGCTCGCGCCGAGCAGCGTGCTCCAGTCGAAACCGCGCTCGACGGTGAACACCGACCGGTCGGTGAAGCCCGCCGCGCGCGCCGCGAAGCGGATGCGGTCGCACGCCTCCTGCGCGAGCAGATGCTCGTCGCCGTACACCACGTACAGGCCAGCGAGCCCCTTCGCGAGATGCGGTTCGAGTGCGTCGAGTCGCAGTTGCATGACCAGATCGTTCGGGTTACGAAAAAATGTCGCGGAACGCCGCGGCGCTCAGAGCGGCGGCGGCGGCAGCGGCGCGCCCGGCGCGATGCCCGGCACTTCCTGGCCCGGCGCCGGCGTCAGCGTGTGCACGACCGCGAGGCGGCGCAGCAGCTGATCGACCGCGTCGCGCTGCATGTCGGCCCACAGCAGATCCGCCTCGGCGACCTTCGCCTGCGAGAACTGGTCGCTGTAGGTCATCGCGCGGTTCAGCGCGATCTGGCTCGGCTGCAGCAGCACGCGGCCGTCCGCGCCGACGAGCGTGTACGTCAGCGTGAGATTGACCTGGTACTCCTCCACGACGCCGAGCGAATTCAGCGTCAGCGTCGACACGCCGCGCCCTTCGCCGATGTGCAGCACCGCGTCGGCGTTCGAAGGCGAGCTGACGACGACCGTATCGCTGCCGCCCTCGACGAGCCGCGTGATTCGCGCCTCGACCGGCGGCGCCGCGCCGACGATCGCGAGGCGCTTGAACGGAAAGTCCTGCTGGCCGCGCAGCTGGAAGCCGCAGGCGGACAGCGCGAGCGTGGCGCAGGCCAGCATCAGAAACGATCTGCGAATCACATGGGCTCCCGGGTTCGCGACTGGTTTGCTTTCGGCGGATACGGGCGCGCGCTCGCGGGAGAGTGCGCCCGTCCTGGTCAGACGACGACGTTCACGAGCCGCCCCGGCACGACGACGATCTTCTTCGGCGGCTTGCCTTCGCCGAATTTCGCGACCATCTCGTGCGCGAGCGCGGCGGCTTCGATCGTCTCGCGCGGCGCGTCCTTCGCGACCGTCAGCGCGCCGCGCACCTTGCCGTTCACCTGCAGCACGAGTTCGATCTCCGCCTGTTCGAGCGCGGCCTCGTCGACCTTCGGCCACGGCGCGTCGAGCAGCGTGCCGGATTCGTCTGCGTAGCCGAGCTCCTGCCACAGCTGGAACGTGACGTGCGGCACGACGGGATACAGCACGCGCAGCAGCACGCCGAAGGTCTCGCGCAGCACCGCGCCGCGCGCATCCTTCGCGCTTTCGAGCGCGTTCAGCATCTTCATCGCGGCCGACACGACCGTGTTGTACTGCAGACGCTGATAGTCGAAGTCGGCCTGCTTCAGCACGCCGTGAATCTCGCGGCGCAGCGTCTTTTCGGTTTCGGCGAGCGTCGCGGCGTCGAATGCCTCGCGCGTTTTCAGCGCGGCTTCGTGCGCCTGCCCGAACGCCCACACGCGACGCAGGAAGCGGCTCGCGCCCTCGACGCCCGCGCCCGACCATTCGAGCTGCTGCTCGGGCGGCGCCGCGAACATCGTGAAGAGACGCGCGGTGTCGGCGCCGTACTGGTCGATCAGCACCTGGGGATCGACGCCGTTGTTCTTCGACTTCGACATCTTCTCGACGCCGCCCAGCACGACCGGCTGGCCGTCGGCGTTCAGCGTCGCGCCGACGGGGCGGCCCTTGTCGTCGTGCGTGACGGTCACGTCGGCCGGGTTGTACCAGGTCCTTTTACCGGCGTCGTTCTCGCGATAGTACGTTTCGTTCAGCACCATCCCCTGCGTGAGCAGGTTCTTCGCGGGCTCGCCGAACTTCACGATGCCGAGATCGCGCGACACCTTCGCCCAGAAGCGCGAATACAGCAGGTGCAGGATCGCGTGCTCGATGCCGCCGATGTACTGGTCCATCGGCATCCAGTAGTCGGTGCGCGCGTCGACCATCGTCTTCGCATCGGGCGCCGCGTAACGGTAGAAGTACCACGACGAGTCGACGAACGTGTCCATCGTGTCGGTTTCGCGCTTCGCCGCGCCGCCGCACTTCGGACACGTGCAGTTCAGGAATGCCTCGGATTTCGCGAGCGGGTTGCCCGTGCCGTCCGGCACGAGGTCTTCCGGCAGCACGACCGGCAGGTCTTCTTCCGGCACCGGCACGTCGCCGCAGCTCGGGCAATGAATGATCGGGATCGGCGTGCCCCAGTAGCGCTGACGCGAAATCCCCCAGTCGCGCAGACGCCACGTGACCTGCTTGTCGCCGTAGCCGCCCGCTTTCAGGTCGGCCGCGATCGCATCGACCGCCGCCTGATATCCCATGCCGTCGTACTTGCCGCTATTGATGCAGACGCCGCGCTCCTTGTCGGCGTACCACTCCTGCCATGCGTCGGTCGAATACGTCTCGCCTTCGACGGCGATCACCGGCTTGATCGGCAGACCGTACTTCTTCGCGAACGCGAAGTCGCGCTCGTCGTGCGCCGGCACGCCCATCACCGCGCCTTCGCCATAGCTCATCAGCACGTAGTTGCCGATCCACACTTCGACCTGCTCGCGGGTCAGCGGATGCGTGACGTAGAAGCCCGTGGCGACGCCCTTCTTTTCCATCGTCGCGACGTCGGCTTCGGCCACGCCGCCGCGCTTGCATTCTTCGATGAACGCCTGCAGGTCCGGCTTGCCCTCGGCGAGACGCGTCGCGAGCGGATGCTCTGCCGCGATCGCGCAGAACGTGACGCCCATGATCGTGTCGGCACGCGTGGTGAACACGCGCAGCAGCTTCTGTTCGCCGTCGAGTTCGTACGGGAAGCCGAAGTTCACGCCGTAGCTCTTGCCGATCCAGTTCTGCTGCATCACCTTCACGCGCTCGGGCCAGCCGAGGCCGTCGAGGTCGTTCAGCAGTTCATCCGCGTACTGCGTGATCCGCATGTAGTACATCGGGATTTCGCGCTTCTCGACGAGCGCGCCCGAGCGCCAGCCGCGGCCGTCGATCACCTGCTCGTTCGCGAGCACGGTCTGGTCGACCGGGTCCCAGTTCACCGTGCCGGTCTTCTTGTATGCGATGCCCTTTTCGAGCATCTTCAGGAACAGCCACTGGTTCCACTTGTAGTAGTCCGGCTTGCAGGTCGCGACTTCGCGCGACCAGTCGATCGCGAGGCCCATCGACTGCATCTGGCCTTTCATGTACGCGATGTTCTCGTAGGTCCACTTCGCAGGCGGCACGCCGTTCGCCATCGCGGCGTTTTCGGCCGGCATCCCGAATGCGTCCCAGCCCATCGGCATCAGCACGTTGTAGCCGTTCATCCGCAAGTAGCGGTACATCACGTCGTTGATCGTGTAGTTCCGCACGTGGCCCATGTGGAGCTTGCCCGACGGATACGGCAGCATCGACACGCAATAGAACTTGGGCTTGTCGGCGACTTCCGCCGTCCGGTACGCGTCGGACTCGCGCCATTGCGCCTGCGCGGCGGATTCGACGTCGGAGGGAACGTATTTATCGTGCATGGTGTGGATGGGTGATGCCTGGATTCGTTGCCGGGTTCGTTGCCGGGTTCGGGGTCGAACTCACCGGCCCGGACTCGCTTTGTCCGGCTGGTTGCTGGCTCTACGGGACCCTGCTTCGCAGGGAAACGACGATTATACCGTTGACCGGGCGGGGTTTTCCGCGCGGGGGGGCGCGTTGCGGCGCGGGTTTTTCGCGGCGGCGAGCAATGCGCCCGCGTGCTCAGTGCTGCGGCGCGGATTGCGCCGGTCCCGCCGGCGGCGGCTCCGTCACGAAGCCGATCCGTTCGAGCCCCGCCTGCTGCGCGGCGCCCATCACCTGCGCGATCACTTCGTAGCGCGTCGTGCGCTCCGCGCGCAGTTGCAGGTCCGGCTGCGCCGGCGATTTCGCGGCGGCGGCAAAGCGCTCGCGCATCTCGTCGACCGATACCGGCTGCCCGTTCCAGAAGATGCGGCCCGCGCCGTCGATCGACAGCGTCACGGTCTGCGGCGTCTGGCGCGCCGCCTCGGCGGCGACCTTCGGCAGGTCGAGCCGGATCGCGTGCGAGAAGAGCGGCGCGGTAATGATGAAGATGACGAGCAGCACGAGCATCACGTCGATCAGCGGCGTCATGTTGATGTCCGCCATCGGCGCGGTGTCGCGCTTCTGTTCGAGTCCGCCGAATGCCATCGGATGCTCCTCCATGGGGTGGCGCAGGGTCGCCGGCGCGAGTCGGCGCGGGGCGCGCGTTTTAACGCGCGCCGGATTCCACCGGCTCGCCGTGCCGGCGCTCGCCCACCGGCGCGCAGACGTACGCGTGCAGATCGTGCGCGAAAGCGTCGAGGTCGTCGGACAGCTGCCGCGCGGCGCGCCCGAGGATGTTGTATGCGAGCACTGCCGGAATCGCGACGACAAGGCCGAACGCGGTCATGATCAGCGCCTCGCCGACCGGTCCGGCGACGTTTTCGATCTGCGCCTGGCCGCTGGCCGCGATGCTGCCGAGCGCGTGATAGATCCCCCAGACGGTGCCGAGCAGCCCGACGAACGGCGCGGTGCTGCCGATCGACGCGAGCAGCACCTGCCCGAACTCCAGCCGCCGCTGCGACCTGACGAGCGCGCCGCGCAGCGCGCGCAGCACGCGTTCGCTACGCTCGACGCGCGACGCCAGCACGCCGGGCGCGTCCGCTTCGGCGGACGCGAGCGCCGCTTCGGCGAGCGGCAGGAACACGCGCTCTCGATCCGTCTGCCGCAGCGACGCGACGCCGTCGGCGAGCGTGTGCGTCTGCCAGAATTGCGCGAGCGCGCGCGGCCCTTGATGCTTCGCGCGCACGATCATCCAGCTCTTGACGAACACGAAGCACCAGCTCGCGATCGACATCGCGAGCAGCACCCATGCAACGGCGTGCGTGACCGCATCGCCCGACTGCAGATAGTGAATGACGCCGGTACTCGCTGCCATCGACCCTCGCTGCCGGCAGCCCCCACGCAGTTCGCGCGGGCGACGTCCGCCGGAAAAAGTGCTCAGCGCAGGCCGAGCACGTCCTGCATATCGTACAGGCCCTTTTCGCGGCCCTGGAGAAAGCGCGCTGCGCGCAGCGCGCCTTGTGCATACGACAGCCGGCTCGCCGACTTGTGCGTGATCTCGATGCGCTCGCCGATGCCGGCGAACAGCACCGTATGGTCGCCGACGATGTCGCCGCCGCGGATCGCGGAGAAACCGATCGTCGACGGATCGCGCTCGCCGGTCACGCCGTGGCGGCCGTACACCGCGCAGTCTTCGAGACTGCGGCCGAGCGCAGCGGCGATCACCTCGCCCATCGCGAGCGCCGTGCCCGACGGCGCATCGACCTTGTGCCGGTGATGCGCCTCGATGATCTCGATGTCGTAGCCGGTATCGAAGTGGCGCGCCGCGTACTCGAGCAGCTTCAGCGTCACGTTCACGCCGACGCTCATGTTCGCCGCAAACACGATGCCGATCTTCGCGGCGGCGGCCTTCAGCGTTTCTTTCTGCGCGGCCTCGAAGCCGGTCGTGCCGATCACGAGCTTCGTGCCGTGGCGCAGCGCGGCCTCGACATGCGCAAGCGTGCCGGCCGGACGCGTGAAGTCGATCAGGCAGTCGGACTGCGCGAACACCCGGTCGATGTCGTCGGTGAGCGTGACGCCGGTCGCCTTGCCGAGGAACGCGCCCGCGTCCTGGCCGAGCGCGTCGGACCCGTTGCGGTCGAGCGCGCCGGAGAGCGTCAGCGCCGGATCGTCGAGCACGGTTTCGATCAGCATCCGGCCCATACGGCCGGATGCGCCCGCAATTGCGATTTTCATGTGTGTTCCTGATGCAGCGAAGAAGCGGCAGACCGGCTGCCGCTGAATTCACGCTGTCGCGCGCCGAATGTCGCGCCGAATGTCGCGCTGAACCGGGTCAGTCGCCCGTTCCCGAAGCCGGCACGGGCGGCGGTGCGGCAAGCGCCGGATTCTGCGCGGGCGCGGCCGTCGGCTCTCCGGTGCCCTGGCTGCCGGCCGTCGGACCGACCGGATTCGGCGGCGGACCGCTCGGCGCCGGCGGCGGCTGGCGACGCAGCTGAAACTGTTGCGGCATCGTCCCGCCGTTCGGCGGCATGCCCGCCGAAGGCGGCGTGTTCGCGCGCACCGAAGGCGTGAGGCCCGCCGGCGTCTGCACCGCATCGGTCGCGCGATTCGCGGCGTCGGCGGCCTGGGTATTCGGGTTCGGCTCGCTCGCCGACACCGGCGCTGCGGCGGCCTCGGCGGCAGAGGCTGCAGCCGGCGCGCTGGCCGCCGTAGCAGCCGCCGTAGCAGCCGCGGCGGAAGCCTGCGCAGCCGCCTTCGCGCGCGCCTTGCGGCCGCCGCGATCGCCGTCGATTTCGGCGAGCAGTTCGAGGTTGGACGGCAGGTCTTCGCCGCCGGTCCAGCTCGCGACACGGTCGCCGTCGAAGTGCACGACGAAGTCGCGCTGCTGCACGACCGCCGTCGAGCCGCGCTTGAAATAGAACACGTAGTCCCAGCGGTCTGCATGGAACATGTCGGTGAGCAGCGGGGTGCCGAGCACCTTCTTTACCTCGTCGCGGGACATGCCGACGTGCATCTGCTCGGCCATTTCCTGCGACACGAAGTTGCCCTGCACGATCGTGATCCGATACGGCGTGATCTTTTGCGCGAAGCGCTGCGTCACGCTGTTGTACGTCGAGCAGCCCGCGATGACCGCGAATACCGTCGCGGCCAGCAGCGTCCCCGTCAGGGTGCGCCCGAGGTTTTGCCCACGGCGGCCTCCCTGGCCGATCGTTTTGGATTCTGGAATCATTTCCCTCACCGAGCGGGCTCGCGTCGCAGTTTCAGTTGCAAAGTCGCGAGCCGCGCGTATTTCTGTCGAAGAACTGTCGAAGATGACCGGAACGGCAAAAACGCATTACCATTTAGAGTCCAGCATTGTACTCCAGGGACTTCTAGTCATGACCAATCCAGCCGATCTGAAAAATATCGGGCTAAAAGCGACGCTACCGCGCCTCAAAATCCTGGAGATCTTTCAGCACAGCCCCGTTCGCCATCTGACGGCCGAAGACGTCTATCGCAACCTGCTGAACGAGGAACTCGACATCGGCCTCGCGACGGTCTATCGGGTGCTCACGCAGTTCGAGCAGGCGGGTCTGCTCACGCGCAGCAACTTCGAATCCGGCAAGGCCGTGTTCGAACTGAACGAAGGCACGCACCACGATCACCTCGTGTGCATCGACTGCGGCCGCGTCGAGGAATTCTTCGACCCGGAAATCGAAAAGCGCCAGCAGCTGATTGCAACCGAACGCGGCTTCAGGCTGCAGGAGCATGCGCTTGCGCTGTACGGCGCGTGCACGAAGGACAACTGCCCGCATCGCAAGCACTGACTGACGCGCGCGAATTTCCGCCGCAAAAAAAACACCAGGGCATCGCTGCCCTGGTGTTTTTTCGTCGACCGCCGACGGGTTGCTTCGCGCGTTACTTCGCGCGTTACTTCGCGTTAGCGAGCGCGACGGCCGTATCCAGCATGCGGTTCGAGAAGCCCCACTCGTTGTCGTACCAGCTCGACACCTTCACGAGGCGGCCCGACACCTTGGTGAGCGTCGCGTCGAACGTCGACGATGCCGGATTGTGGTTGAAGTCGATCGACACGAGCGGCGCCGAGTTGTAGCCGAGGATGCCCTTCAGCGCGCCTTCCGACGCTTCCTTCATGATCGCGTTCACTTCGTCGACCGTCGTGTCGCGCTTCGCGATGAACGACAGATCGACGATCGACACATTGATCGTCGGGACGCGGATCGCGTAGCCGTCGAGCTTGCCGTTCAGTTCCGGCAGCACGAGGCCGACCGCCGCCGCGGCGCCGGTCTTCGTCGGGATCTGGCTGTGCGTGGCCGAGCGGGCGCGGCGCAGGTCCTCGTGATACACGTCGGTCAGCACCTGGTCGTTCGTGTACGCGTGGATCGTCGTCATCAGGCCGGTTTCGAGGCCGATCTTGTCGTTGAGCGGCTTGACGAGCGGCGCGAGGCAGTTCGTCGTGCACGACGCGTTCGAGATCACCGTGTCCGATGCCTTCAGCACGTTGTGGTTCACGCCGTAGACGATCGTCGCGTCGACGTCCTTGCCGCCCGGCGCCGAGATGATCACCTTCTTCGCGCCACCCTTGATGTGCGCGCTCGCCTTTTCCTTCGTCGTGAAGAAGCCGGTGCATTCCATCACGACATCGACGTTGAGTTCGCCCCACGGCAGTTCGGCCGGATTGCGGTGCGCGAGCACGCGGATGCGGTCGCCGTTCACGACGAGGTAGTCGCCGTCCACCGAGATCTCGCCGGGGAACTTGCCGTGCGCGGTGTCGTACTGCGTCAGGTGCGCGTTGGTCTTCGCGTCACCGAGGTCGTTGATCGCAACGATCTCGATGTCGTGCTTCTTGCCGTTTTCATAGAAGGCGCGCAGCGTATTGCGGCCGATGCGGCCATAACCGTTGATTGCGACGCGAATCGTCATGGTTCATCTCCCGATGGTAAGAAACCTGCCCGCCGCGCCGGGCAGCTTCTACCCGACGCGGCGCGAATTCACGCTTTAGCCGAGTGCCGCCTTCGCTGCAGCGACGATGTGCTCGACCGTGAAGCCGAAATGCTTGAACAGCACACCCGCCGGCGCCGATTCGCCGAACGAGTCGATACCCACCACGCCGCCTTCGAGGCCCACGTACTTGCGCCAGAAGTCGGTCACGCCCGCTTCGACCGCGACGCGGCGCACGCCCTTCGGCAGCACGCGCTCGCGATACTCGGCGTCCTGCCGGTCGAACACGTTCGTCGACGGCATCGACACGACGCGCGCGCCGATCCCTTCGCGCTGCAGCGGCTCGATCGCCTTCAGCGCAAGCTCGACCTCGGAGCCGGTCGCGATCAGGATGATCTTGCGCGCGGGGATGTCGTCGTTCCAGTCGCGCAGCACGTAGCCGCCCTTCGCGATGTTCGCGATCTGCGCGTCGGTGCGTTCCGAGTACGCGAGGTTCTGGCGGCTGAACACGAGGCACGACGGGCCGTGATGCTCGATCGCCTGGGTCCATGCGACGGCCGTTTCGACCGTATCGGCCGGACGCCACAGCGTCATGTGCGGAATCAGACGCAGGCTCGCGAGCTGCTCGACCGACTGGTGCGTCGGACCGTCCTCGCCGAGGCCGATCGAGTCGTGCGTGAACACGTAGATCGACGGCGCCTTCATCAGCGCGGCGACGCGCAGCGCGTTGCGGCTGTAGTCGGAGAACGTCAGGAACGTGCCGCCGAACGGCTTGTAGCCGCCGTGCAGCGCGAGGCCGTTGATCGCCGCGCTCATGCCGAACTCGCGCACGCCGTAGTTGATGTGGTTGCCCCACTGGACGCCCGCGCCGTCCTGCTTCGCGCGCACCGGCTTCGACGCCTTCCAGTTGGTCAGATTCGAGCCGGTCAGGTCGGCCGAGCCGCCGAGCAGTTCCGGCAGCGCCGCCGCGAGCCCGTCGAGCGTCTGCTGCGACGCCTTGCGCGTCGCGACCGTTTCCTTCTTCGCTTCGGCGGCCGCGATGATTGCCTGTGCCTTCTGCGCCCAGTCGTCCGGCAGACGCTTCGCCATCCGGCGATGGAACTCGACCGCCTCTTGCGGATACTTCGCCTTGTACTGCGCGAACGCTTCGTTCCACGCGGCTTCGCGCTTCGCGCCGGCTTCCTTCGCGTTCCAGTCGTCGTACGCCTCTTGCGGCACGACGAACGGCTCCCAGCTCCAGCCGGACGCCGCGCGCCACTTCGCGATTTCGTCCGCGCCGAGCGCCGCGCCGTGCACGTCGTGGCCGCCCTGCTTCGTCGGCGCACCCTTGCCGATCACCGTCTTGCAGCAGATCAGCGTCGGCTTGTCGGACGCCTTCGCCTTCTGGATGGCCGCGTCGACCGCGTCGACGTCATGGCCGTCGACGTGCGGGATCACGTTCCAGCCGTACGCTTCGAAGCGCTTCGGCGTGTCGTCGTGGAACCAGTTCACGACGTCGCCGTCGATCGAGATGCCGTTGTCGTCGTACAGCGCGATCAGCTTGTTCAGCTTCAGCGTGCCGGCGAGCGAGCAGGCCTCGTGCGAGATGCCTTCCATCATGCAGCCGTCGCCGAGGAACACGTACGTGTGGTGGTCGACGATCTTCGCGTCCGGCTTGTTGAATTCCTCGGCGAGCAGCGCCTCGGCGAGCGCCATGCCGACCGCGTTCGCGACGCCCTGGCCGAGCGGGCCGGTCGTCGTCTCGACGCCCGGCGTGATCCCGTATTCGGGGTGGCCCGGGGTCTTCGAATGCAGCTGGCGGAAGTTGCGCAGCTCCGCGACCGGCAGGTCGTAGCCGGTCAGGTGCAGCAGCGAGTACAGCAGCATCGAGCCGTGGCCGTTCGACAGCACGAAGCGGTCGCGGTCATTCCAGTGCGGGTTCGCCGGGTTGTGGCGCAGATGGCGCGACCACAGCGCGACGGCGATTTCGGCCATGCCCATCGGCATGCCGGGGTGGCCCGAGTTGGCCTGTTGAACGGCGTCCATGGACAGCGCGCGAATCGCGTTGGCCATCAGCTGGGTGGAGGAGGAAGACGGGGTCGTCATGTCGAGTCCGGGAACGAGTGCAAAAAGCGACGTGCGCGAAGTACCGCGTGGCGCGCGCGACGAGCGGCGCGACTCCGGCAAGCCCGGCGGGCCGCCCCTCTCGACGCGCGATGCGGCGCCGGAAGACGCGAAGCGGGCAGAGCTGCAAAGGGCATTATTCTAGCAGAATCGTCCGAGCTTCCCCGCTGCGAAGGCGCGTCGGGCGGCGTTCCCGGGCGGTTTTTCGGGCGGCCTGCGAGGGCTGGCGCACAGTCGTTGCGGGTTCGACGCGGATGGCTCGCGGCGGCGGTTCGGCTGGTTCGCCGGGGTGTTTGCGGGGGCTTCAGGGGGCTTCGCGGGTTACCTCGCGGGTTGCTTCGGGGGCCTTCCATCGCGGGCTGCCTTCCGGGACTGCCTTCCGGGACTGCCTTCCGGGGCTGCCTTCCGGGGCTGCCTTCCGGGGCTGCCTTCCTGGGCTGCCCTCCGCCAGCGCCCCGTATAATTTCCCGATCCCTGTATCTTTCGACTGCGCCGCCCTCGGCGCGCCTTCATCGCCGTGCACGATCCGCTCCTCTTTCGCCCCGCCGCCGACGCCCTGTATGGCTTTCCCGGCGCGCGCCGGCTCGACGCGGTCGATTCGGCCTTTCAGCACATCGAAATCTGGGACACGCCGCAGCTCGGCTGCCTGTTCGCGCTCGACGGCCGGCCGATGACGTCCGCCGGCGACGAATTCATCTACCACGAATGCATGGTGCATCCGGCCGCGCTCACGCATCCGTCGCCGCGCGCGGCGCTCGTGCTCGGCGGCGGCGACGGCGGCGCGGCCCGGCAGTTGCTCCGGCATCCGCAGATCGCGCGGATCGTCGTCGCCGAGCTGGACCCGGAAGTCGTGCGGCTCACCGGCGACTATCTGCCGGACGTGCGCGGCGGCGCGTTCGACGATCCGCGCGTCGAACTCGTGATCGGCGATGCCGCGCAATTCGTCGCGACCACCCGCGAGCGCTTCGATCTCGTCGTGTTCGACCTGACGCCGCCCGATTCGCCGGCCGCCGGTCTGTACACGCCCGCGTTCTACGCGGCGCTGAAGGGGGTGATGACGGCCGACGCGCTCGTGTCGCTGCATCTCGGCTCGCCGTATCAGCACGCGGGGCGGGTCGACGCGCTGCTCGCCGGCCTGCGCGCGTCGTTCGCGACGGTGCGCGCGCTCGGCGCGTACGTGCCGCTGTACGGCTCGCTGTGGCTGATGGCGGTCGCGAGCGACCGGCTCGATCCGCTCGCGCCCGACGCCGCGACGCTCGCGCAACGCGTCGCCGAACGCGGCATCGACGGTCTGCGCTGCTACGACCCACGCGTGCACGCCGCGCTGTTCGCGGTGCCGCTGACCGCCCGGGATAAACTAGGCCCGCAGCCCGGCGCGCGCTGACGCGCACGCGGCGCCGAATCCGCGCATCGAACGCGCCCGTTGTCGAACCTCGAATCTGGAGAGCCTGCTGATGACTGCCCCACGCCCCGCCGAAGTGCCGTGGCTCACGCCCTACCTGACGGTGCGCGATGCGCGCGCGGCGATTGCGTTCTACGAGGCGGCGTTCGGCTTCTCGATGCGCGACTGCGTTCACGACGACGGCGCGGTCATGCACGTGGAAATGGCGTATCACGGCCAGTTGATCCTGATGTTCGCGCCGGAGGGCGCATTCGGCTCGACCGCCCGCACGCCGCGCAGCGCGCAGGCGATCGCGCCGCAGTCGTTTTATCTGTACGTCGACAACGTCGACGAGGTCTATGCCCGCGCGATCGCAGCCGGTGCGAAGTCGCTGTCGGAGCCGCAGGACCAGTTCTGGGGCGACCGCTTTGCGCAGGTCGAGGATCTCGACGGCTATCGCTGGGCGCTCGCCCACCACCTTGAGGATCGATGAGCACCGCTTCCGTACCCCGCTTCTTCGTCGGCATTGCGCTTCGCACCGACGCCGTCGTCCTCCTCCCCGATGAAGTCACCCGTCACGTCCAGGTGCTGCGGCTCGCGCCGGGCGACCCGGTCGCGCTGTTCAACGGCGACGGCGGCGAATTCGCCGCGCAGATCGTCAGCGTGGAAAAGCGCGCGGCGACGGTGCGCGTCGGCGAGCGGCGCGACATCGAGGCCGAGCCGCCGTACCGGCTGACGCTCGCGCAGGGCATCGCCGGCAGCGACAAGATGGACTGGCTGATCGAGAAGGCGGTCGAACTCGGCGCGAGCCGCTTCGTGCCGCTGCAGACCGCGCGCGGCGTCGTGCGGCTGTCGGGCGAGCGCGCGCAGCGGCGTCACGCGCACTGGCAGCGCATCGTGCAGTCGGCGTGCGAGCAGTGCGGCCGCAACCGGCTGCCGGAGGTCGCGCCGTCGCGCGAATTCGGCGCGTGGCTCGATGCACTGGCGGCAGCGCCGGCCGACGGCGAGTTGCGCGTGCTGCTGTCGCCGCGCGCAAGCATGCCGTTTGCCGCGCTGCCCGACGCGGCGCCTCGCGGCGACATCACGCTGCTGATCGGCCCCGAAGGCGGACTGTCGCCGCAGGAAGAGGACGCCGCACGGGCATGCGGCTTTACCGCCGTCGGGCTCGGTCCGCGCGTGCTGCGCACGGAGACGGCGGGCATCGCCGTGCTGGCGGCGCTGGCGGGGCGTTGGGGCGGCTGGTGACGCGACGTGAGCGAGATGAACCACACGAACCACGGAAAGCCGCCGCCCAGAACGACAGAACCCGCCAGCGGCGGGTCCTGAATTCCTGAGCCGGCAACAGCAGCGGCGCGAGGCGCACCGCGACCGTTCAGGCGAACGAGTAAAACACGCGGAACGGCACTTTGCGCTCGGCCCAGAACTCGGCCGATTCGCGGAACACGTCGAGCAGCGTCTCGCGCCCTTCCTTGTCGAACTTCTGCGCGATCGGCAGCCCTTCGAGCACGATCACGAAGCCCGGCTGCTCGCCGGCCTTCTGCACGAGGTCGGTCAGGCAGTCGTGCAGCGCGTCGTAGTTCTTGCCGAAATGCTTCGGGAACAGGAACGACGTCGCGATCGTTTCGAGCACCTCCTGTTTCGTCTGCGCGTTCGCGCAGTACGCATACAGGAAATGCTGGCGCAGACGCTCGGCCTCGTCGGCGAGTTCCTGCACACGAAACGCGCGGATCGACTGCACGATATTCGGCCGGACCGTGCTGAACAGGCTCATGGGCCCCTCGTTCGGTGAAAGCGCGTCGCCGGCCTCGCCGTGAGTACCTTCGCCCGGCTGCCCGGCGTTCTTCATCTGCATGACGCGCTGAAACAGGTTGCCCTCGCCGGTCGCGAAAAGATCCCTCGCGACCCTGGAGTCATGCGCGTAGATGTCATCGCTCATACCGCTCTTCCCGGTTCATTCAACAATTCGCTTAAAACTGGCGTAGTGGTCGTCGGAGTAATAACAGTGGTCGATCTGCTTTGGCGGGCCACCGCAGACGATGCGCTTCGCGCCCCGATTGTGGGCATCCGGCGTCGGCACGGTGTATTCGTGATAGTAGCCACGCCGTTGCTGCGGAAGGATGCGCTCGAAATTGCCGAACACCACCCCGTCTTTCTCGTACGGAAACGGGCCGCCCGCCGCGATCAGATGCAACGTGTCGACTGCCTGCGCCGGCAGCGCCGACACGGCAATCGTGGCCGTGACAGCGCTCGCCGCGTCCGCATGCCGATGGTGTGAGCGGGCCTCGACGCCCCCGCTCCCCAGCCCGGCAACCGCCGCGACCGCGACGATCAGCGCTGTCGCCTTGCGACGCAGCGCGCCGCCACCTCCCTTGCTGCGAGCCGTGCGACCGCTCGAACCGCAACCGGCGCGCCGACGAGCGGGGCTTGCGCCGTTCTCGTTGCCGCAGCTTCCGTCGTAGAGCCCGTTGTGTTCCGGCCCGCGTGCCGTCTTGCGTGTCATCTACCGGTTCTCGACCACGAGTCTGACGACCATGAAAGATGTAAGGGTATCGCTAAAAGCCTTTCAAATCAACGTTGATCCGACGTCGCCGGATCGTGGCGGGGCTCGAACAGGTCAACCGCAGGTAATTTTTTCAACGGGGGGGTGGATCGCCGGAAACGCTGCCGGAACGGGTGTTCCGGCGATCCGGCAGCGCGTCCGCAGTCTACCCGCGGCGCATGGCGGCGGCGGCCACTGCCCCGCCACCGGCAACGACGCGCCCGTTGCAGGCGCGCCACTTCGCGGCGGGCCGGCGCATTGCGCGGCGGCCCGCCGTTGAACGTCGGCTTAACGCGTTGCGTTCACGTCCGCGACGAGGAGCGCGGCCATGTTGACGATCCGGCGCACCGTCGCCGACGCCGTCAGCACGTGCACCGGCTGCGCGGCGCCGAGCAGGATCGGTCCGATCGCGATGTTGTTGCCCGCCGCCGTCTTCAGCAGGTTGTACGAGATGTTCGCGGCGTCGATGTTCGGCATCACGAGCAGGTTCGCCTCGCCTTCCAGCGTCGAATCCGGCAGGATCTCCGCGCGCAGCTTCGCGTCGAGCGCGGCGTCGCCGTGCATCTCGCCGTCCACTTGCAGCTGCGGCGCGCGCTCCTTCAGGATCGCGAGCAGGTCGCGCATCTTCTGCGCGGACGGCGCGTTGCTCGAACCGAAGTTCGAATGCGACACCAGCGCGACCTTCGGCTCGATGCCGAAGCGGCGCACTTCCTCGGCCGCCATGATCGTGATCTCGGCGAGCTGCTCCGGCGTCGGATCGACGTTCACGTGCGTGTCGACGATGAAAATCTGGCGGCCCGGCAGCACCAGCGCGTTCATCGCCGCGTAGACGCTCGCGCCCGCCTTCTTGCCGATCACCTGGTCGATGAAGTGCAGATGACGGTGCGTCGTGCTGACCGTGCCGCAGATCATGCCGTCGGCGTCGCCCTTCTTCACCAGCATCGAGCCGATCAGCGTCGTGCGGCGGCGCATTTCGAGCTTCGCCATCTGCGGGCTGATGCCCTTGCGCGCCATGAGCTTCGCGTACGTCTGCCAGAAGTCGCGGTAGCGCTCGTCGTGATCGGTGTTGACGATCGTGTAGTCCTGGCCCGCGACGAGACGCAGCCCGAAGCGCGCGATGCGCTGCTCGATCACCGCCGGACGGCCGATCAGGATCGGCGTCGCGAGCTTTTCGTCGACGACGATCTGCACCGCGCGCAGCACGCGCTCTTCCTCGCCTTCCGCGAACACGATGCGCTTCTTCTGCGGCTCCGCCGCGCGGGCGAGCTGGAAGATCGGCTTCATCGTCGTGCCGCTGTGGTAGACGAAGTGCTGCAGATGCTGTTCGTACGCGTCCATGTCCTCGATCGGACGGGTCGCGACGCCCGAGTCCATCGCGGCCTTCGCGACGGCCGGCGCGATCTTCACGATGAGGCGCGGATCGAACGGCTTCGGAATCAGGTATTCAGGCCCGAACGACAGGTCCTGGATGCCGTACGCGGTCGCGACGACGTCGCTCTGCTCCTGGCGCGCCAGCTCCGCGAGCGCGGTGACCGCGGCGATTTCCATTTCCTTCGTCACCGTCGTCGCGCCGACGTCGAGCGCGCCGCGGAACAGGAACGGGAACACCAGCACGTTGTTCACCTGGTTCGGATAGTCGGTGCGGCCGGTCGCGAGCACCGCGTCCGGGCGCACTTCGAGCGCGAGTTCCGGCAGGATTTCCGGCGTCGGGTTCGCGAGCGCGAGAATCAGCGGCTTCGCGGCCATCTGCCTGACCATCTCCGGCTTCAGCACGCCGCCGGCCGACAGGCCGAGGAACACGTCCGCGCCCTCGATCACCTCGGCGAGCGTGCGCGCGGTCGTTTCGCGCGCGAAGCGCTCCTTGTCCGGGTCCATCAGCTCGGTGCGGCCCTTGTAGACGACGCCCGCGAGGTCGGTCACGGTGATGTTCTCGCGCGGCAGGCCGACGTCGACGAGCAGCTCCAGACACGCGAGCGCCGCGGCGCCCGCGCCCGACGACACGAGCTTCACCTCGGAGATGTCCTTGCCGACCACCTTCAGACCATTGGTGATCGCGGCCGCGACGACGATCGCGGTGCCGTGCTGGTCGTCGTGGAAGACCGGGATCTTCATCCGCTTGCGGCACTCGCGCTCGACGGTGAAGCAGTCCGGCGCCTTGATGTCTTCGAGGTTGATGCCGCCGAACGTCGGTTCGAGTGCAGCGATCACGTCGACGAGCTTGTTCGGGTCCGTCTCGTTGATTTCGATGTCGAACACGTCGATGCCGGCGAACTTCTTGAACAGCACGGCCTTGCCTTCCATCACCGGCTTCGACGCGAGCGGCCCGATGTTGCCGAGGCCGAGCACCGCCGTGCCGTTCGTCACCACGCCGACGAGGTTGCTGCGCGCGGTGAAACGCGCGGCGTTCAGCGGGTTCTCGACGATCGCCTCGCACGCGAACGCAACGCCCGGCGAGTACGCGAGCGACAGGTCGCGCTGGTTGATCATCTGCTTGGTCGCCGCGATCGCAATCTTCCCGGGGGTCGGGAATTCGTGGTAATCGAGGGCGGCTTCGCGCAATTTGGCGGTGGAAGGAGTCGACATGAGGGGCAGGTTGGAGTGCAGATTAGAATGGCAAATCGAGACGCATTGTAGCGCCATTCCCCGCCACGATTGCTTACAGTTCGGGCGCAGCTGCCGCGACCGGGACACGCAAAGCGCCTTCCCCGGCGGCGCGCGCGCCCGTCTTCGCGCCCCCGCGCCGGCCTTCGCGAGACCGCCTTTCATGCTTTCGGAATTCACGCTGATCGACCGTTTTTTCACGCGGCGCGCCCGCGCACGCACCCGCCGCGCGGCGCTCGGGATCGGCGACGATTGCGCGCTGATCGCGCCCGCGCCGGGCGAAATGCTCGCCGTTTCGACGGACATGCTGGTCGAAGGGCGCCATTTCCTGCCGGACGTCGATCCGCGCGCGCTCGGCCACAAGGCGCTCGCGGTGAACCTGTCGGACCTCGCGGCGATGGGCGCCGCACCGCTCGGCTTCACGCTCGCGTTCTCGCTGGGCTCGCCGCGCGAGGACTGGCTCGACGCGTTCAGCACGGGCCTGCTCGAACTCGCGGACCGCTACGACTGCGAGCTGATCGGCGGCGATACGACGGCCGGACCGCTCAACCTGTGCCTCACCGTGTTCGGCTCGGTGCCGGCGCGCGACGCGCTGCGCCGCGACGGCGCGAAGCCCGGCGACGACGTCTGGGTGTCGGGCACGCCCGGCGACGCGCGAGCGGGACTCGGCCTCCTGCGCGGCGAGTGGACGGTGGACGACGCCGACGCCGCCGTGCTGCGCCGCGCGCTCGAGCGGCCCGAGCCGCGCGTCGCGCTCGGCCTCGCGCTGCGCGGCGTCGCGCATGCGGCGCTCGACGTGTCGGACGGACTCGCCGGCGACCTGATGCACATTCTGGAGCGCTCGAATCTCCGCGCGGTGATCGACGCCGACGCGCCGCCGAAGTCGGCCGCGCTCGCGAAACTGCCGCTCGACGTGCAGCGCCGCTGCGCGCTCGCGGGCGGCGACGACTACGAACTGTGCTTCAGCGCGCCCCCCGAACGGCGCGCGGCGGTCGAGGCCGCCGGACAACGGTCGGGCGTGCAGGTCACGCGCATCGGTACAATGACATCCCTCGACCCGGCCGATCCCACGCGGGCGGCGCCTTCGATCTCGTGGCGCGACGCGTCGGGCGCGCCGCTCAATCTGACGTTGCAAGGCTTCGATCACTTTCATGCCGACTGACCCCACGCCCGCCCCGGCGCCCGCAGAGCCGTATCCGGGCGCGCCGCGCCCGGACGGCGAGCCGACGCCGCGCGCGGCGGACGAACCGCCCGCCGCCGCGGCCAAAACCGGTCCGCGCGTCGCCGATGCGCGCTTCATGCTCACGCACCCGTGGCACATCATTTCGCTCGGCTTCGGCAGCGGGCTGTCGCGCATCGCGCCGGGCACGGCGGGCACGCTGTTCGCGTGGGCGGTGTTCGAGGCGCTCTACCGCTACCTGAGCGTGCTCGACTGGGGCCTGCTGATCGTCGTCGGCTTTTTCGCGGGCATCTGGATCACCGATTTCACCGCGAAGAAGATGCGCACCGACGATCCGTCCGCCGTCGTGTGGGACGAGATCGTCGCGTTCTGGCTCGTGCTGCTGATGGTCACGCCGGTGAGCTTCACCGGCCGGCTGTGGGCGTTCGTGCTGTTCCGCTTCTTCGACATGGTGAAGCCGCCGCCGATCCGCTACTTCGACCGGCGACTGAAAGGAGGTTTCGGCATCATGTTCGACGATCTCGTCGCCGCGTTCTGCACGCTGCTCGTGATCGCGCTGTGGCGGATGTCGGTCTGAGCCGGCCGCCTCCTTCACCTTTTTGACGGACTTCACACGATGGCTACCGACACCGTCGTCCACCAGTTGGCGATCCGCGCCGGCAATCGCCTGCGCGACAACCGCCTGATGCTCGCGACCGCCGAATCGTGCACCGGCGGGATGGTCGCGACCGCGATCACCGACATCTCCGGCAGCAGCGGATGGTTCGAGCGCGGCTTCGTCACGTATTCGAATCAGGCGAAGACCGAGATGATCGGCGTGCCGGCGGATCTGATCGAACGGCACGGCGCCGTCAGCGAGCCGGTCGCCCGCGCGATGGCCGAAGGCGCGCTGCGCAACAGCCGCGCGCAGGTGTCGCTCGCGATCACCGGCGTCGCGGGCCCGGGCGGCGGCACGCCGGACAAGCCGGTCGGCATGGTGTCGTTCGCGTGGAGCAACCGGCTGCATACGAGCGCCGAGACGCTCGTGTTCAAGGGCGATCGCGAGCAGGTGCGCGTGCAGGCCGCCGCGCACGCGCTGCGCGGGCTGCTCGCGCTGCTCGACGAGCAGGAACGCTGAGCCCGCGCCGGAGATTCCGATGAACGACATGCGCGCGGACGTCGACGAACTGATCCGCCGCTTCGGGCTGCTGCCGCATCCGGAAGGCGGTTTTTACAGCGAGACGTATCGCGCGGCGATGCGCGTGCAGCGCGTGTCGCCCGGGTTGCCTCTATCGCGCGACGGCGCGCCTGACGCCGACCGCACCCGCGCTGCGTCGACCGCGATCTACTACCTGCTGTGCGACGGCGCGTATTCGACGTGGCACCGGATACGCTCCGACGAGGTCTGGCACTTCTACGCGGGCGCGCCGCTGGAAGTGCTGTCGATCGACGACGCCGGCGCACTCTCCACGGTGCGGCTCGGCAATCCGCTCGAACACGTCGATGCGGTGTTCCAGGCGGTCGTGCCGGCGGGCCGCTGGTTCGCCGCGCGCTGCTGCGATCCGTCGACGTATGCGTTCGTCGGCTGCACGGTCGCGCCCGGCTTCGAGTTCAGCGAGTTCGAGATCGGGGAAACGGCCGCCCTCGCCGCGCGTTATCCGCGGCACCGGGCTGTGATCGAGCAGCTGGGGAAGGCGTAGGCATCAGCGAAACGCGTTGATCCCGTCGCGCGTCTGTTGCGCGGCGCGCGCGGCGGCCTGCGCGAAGTCGTCGCCCTTGCCCGCGTAGATGATCGCGCGCGACGAGTTGATCAGCATCCCGGTGCCCGCGGCGGTGCGGCCCGCGCGCACGGTCGCCTCGACGTCGCCGCCCTGCGCGCCGATGCCGGGAATCAACAGCGGCATGTCGCCGACGATCCCGCGCACCGTCTCGATCTCCTTCGGGAACGTCGCGCCGACCACGAGCCCGAGTTCGCCGCTCGCATTCCACTTCTGCGCGACCAACTGCGCGACCACCTGATAGAGCGGCTTGCCGCCCGCATCGAGAAACTGCAGATCGGAGCCGCCCGGGTTCGACGTGCGGCACAGCACGATCACGCCCTTGCCCGCGTGCTCCAGATACGGCTCGATCGAATCGAAGCCCATGTACGGATTGACGGTGACCGCGTCCGCGCGATAGCGCTCGAACGCCTCGCGCGCATATTGCCCGGCGGTGCTGCCGATGTCGCCGCGCTTCGCGTCGAGGATCACCGGCAGGCCCGGATGACGCTCGTGGATGTGCGCGATCAGCTGTTCCAGTTGATCCTCGGCGCGGTGCGCGGCGAAGTACGCGATCTGCGGCTTGAATGCGCACGCATACGGCGCGGTCGCATCGACGATGTCGCGGCAGAACGCGAAGATCGCGTCCGCGCGGCCGGCGAGCGCGCCGGGGAACTTCGCGGGCTCGGGGTCGAGGCCGACGCACAACAGCGAGCCGGTGCGCTGCCATGCGGCGTCGAGGGTCTGTTTGAAAGAGGACATGGTGAGAACTCGCGACGAGCCTGTGACGGAAACGGGCGGGTATTTTAACCGCGCCGCGCAGGCCGGGCCGCGCCGCCCCGCGCCCGCCCCCGCCGATGCACGCTCGCGGCCGCGCGCGCGTCCATCTGCTCGACGGTGAAATCGAAGCGCCGCACGAGCCGCTCGCCGCGTGCGAGCACGGTCATGCCGTTCGCGTCGCCGCCGCCCGCGAGGTTCACCGCATTGATCGGATGATCGACCGGCTCGAAGCAGAAGAAGCCTTCGTGCGGCGGCGTGTACAGCACGTAGTAGTCGCTGTCCGCGCGGATCGCGAGCGACAGCCGCCGACGCGCCCACGACACCGTCGCGCGCCCGCTCCAGCCGCTGAACGCGTGATTCACGAGCGCGTCCGGCAGCGGATACGCGACGCCGAACTGCCACGCGGGCGGCGCCGGCACGTGGCGCACCGGCAGCCAGTCGTCGCCGGACAGCCATAGCCCGCTCGCCGGCGCGCTCAGTTCGGTCGCCTCGTCGCGCGCGAGAAACGGGTGCAGCCCGAGGCCGAACGGCATCGCGTCGCGCCCCGCGTTCTCGATTTCGAGCGTCACCGACAGCGTCGTCCGGTCGAGCGCATAGGTGAGCGCGGCGCGATACGCGTACGGCACGCCCTTGCTGCGATCGAGCACGAGCCGCACGCGCTCGCGCTCCGAACGCTCGACCTGCCAGTGCGCGAGCCAGCCGTCGCCGTGGATCGGCAGCGCTTCGGACGTGCGGTTGCGCGGCACGTCCACCTCGCGCCCGCCGAACACGAAGTGCCCGCCGCCGATCCGGTTCGAGTACGGCAGCAGCGGATAGCACGCGAGATCGTTCGGATCGGTGTGCGCACTCACCGCCTCGCAGCGGCGAAACACCGGCTCCAGCACGCCGCCGCTGCGCCAGTCGAAACGCGTGAGGCCGCCGCCGAGCTGCGGCGCAACATCGATCCGCAGATACGCATTCGCGAGCGTCACGCACGCGACGTCGCCGGCATCGACGCCGCCGATCGCGACCGCCGACGTGCTCGGTCCAGCGAGCACCGGCTGCTGCGCGGCTTCGAGCCGCGCGCGTCGTGCGGCGGCGGGCGAGCCCGCGGAACGGGTGGAACGAAGCACTGCGGGATGGGCGACGCTCATATCGTGCTCCTGTGAGAGGCAGGGATGGTCGCCGCCGTCGTGGGCGGCCCGGCTGGCGGCCGCATCTCGCGCGACGATTGCCGCGCGGACGGCCGCCCATTTTTTTAGTGGTACCTGGCGATACGGACTGCGTCTGTTGCGGTGCTGCAATAACGATCCGGTCTGCTGCGTGCGAAAGCGGCGGGGGCGAGCGCATCGATGCCGTGTCGCCCCGTCGCCGGATCGTCGCGTCGCGGTCAATCCACGCTGTATCCTTGCGCGCCGCGCGTCGCGCCGAAACCGCGCGGCACGCCGCCGAAGCGCGGCTCCGGCAGCCCGCGCCGCCCGACTGGCGCCGCGAACACGCCACCCGCGTGCGGGTCGGCGGCGTGCGCGTCGGGCGTCAACTCCTCGTACGCGCTCGTGATGTAGAGCGTCGTCAGTTGCGCACCGCCGAGCGTAACGCAGCTAGGCTGCGCTGTGGGAACCGTTACACGTTCGGTCTCGCGGCCCGACGCGTCGTAGCGCACGACGCACGCACCGCCCCATTGCGCGTTCCACAGCCCGCCGTCGGCGTCGACCGTCGAGCCGTCCGGCACGCCGTCGGTGTCCGCGAGCGCGACGAACGGGCGGTCGTTCGCGATGCGGCCGTCCGCGCCGTAATCGCACGCGCGAATCTGACGAGTCGGCGAATCGCAGTAGTACATCGTCGTGCCGTCCGGGCTGAACGCGATGCTGTTCGAGATCGCCGGCGCCGGCAGCGGCAGGCGCTCCAGCGACAGGTCGCGATTCAATCGGTAGAAGCCGCCCACGGCCCGGCGCGGAAAACCTTCGTCCTTCGTGCCGAACACGAAGCGCCCCTGGCGGTCGCAACGGCCGTCGTTCACGCGCGTGTCGAGATCCGGCTCGACGTCGACGACCGGCTCGACGAGGCCGGTTTCGAGGTCGATGAACGCGAGCTTCGACGCGAATCCGAGCAACAGATGCCGCGCGTCGTCGCACAGCGCGAACGTCGCGAGCCGCTCGGGCATCGGCCAGATTTCGTGCGAGCCGTCCGACGGGTCGTAGCGCCACAGCCGCGCGCCCGTGATGTCCACCCAGTACAGACGGCCGGTGCGCGAGCACCACGTCGCGCTCTCGCCGAGCGTGCAGCGCGCGTCGAGTACCAGCGACGCCTCGATGCCGGCGCTCGCGCTCGTCACGCCCAGCCCCCGTCGACGACGATGTCCTGCGCGGTGATCATCCGGCTGTCGTCGGCCGCGAGGAAGAGCGCCATCCGCGCGAGGTCGGACGGCAGCAGTTCCGCATCGATCAGCTGTCCTTCCTTGATCGAGCGCTTCCCGGCCTCGTCGAGCCACAGACGCCGCTGCTTGTCCGTCATCACCCAGCCCGGCACCAGCGTGTTCACGCGCACGCCGTAAGCGCCGAGTTCGCGCGCGAGACCGCGCGTGAGCCCCTGCACGGCGGACTTGCTCATCACGTACACCGGATAGCCGGTGTTCTTGAGCATCCAGCTGATCGAGCCGAGGTTGATGATCGAGCCGGCACCCGCGGCCTTCATGTCGGCTGCGACCGCCTGCGCGGCGAACAACTGGTGGCGCACGTTCACCGCGATCCCGTGATCGAACGATTCGGGCGTCACGTCTTCGAGCGCGTGGCGGCGGTCGTTCGCCGCGTTGTTCACGAGCACTTCGATCGGGCCGAGCGCGGCCTTCACGTCGGCGACGGCCGCGCGCAGCGCGTCGATATCCGTCACGTCGCACGGCACGAAGAGCGGCGCGTGCCGCTCATCGCCCAGCGCGTCGGCGAGCGCGGTGCCCCCGCTCGCGTCGATGTCGATGAACGCGACGCGCGCGCCCTGCACCGCGAAGTGCTCGACGAACGACGCGCCGATGCCGGTCGCGCCGCCGGTGATGAACACGACGCGATCGACGAGGCTCGGATAACGCGCATACGGCTTGTGTTCGGCGTCGCGTTTCAGGTTTTCTTCAGACGACATGGTGTATTTCTCCCTTTATTAGTCTCGCGCACCGCGGTTTTTCAGCTGGTCGAGCAGCACCGCCGCGAGCAGGATCGCGCCGCGCACGAGGTACTGATAGAACGCATCGATGTTCAGCAGGTTCATCACGTTTTCGACGGTGCCCATGATCAGCACGCCGATCACGACGCCGGAAATCGTCGCGCGCCCGCCGAGCAGCGACACGCCGCCCAGCACGCACGCGGAAATCACGTTCAGCTCGAAGCCTTCGGCCGCGTTCGGCTGGCCCGACGTGATCCGCGACGCGAGGATCACTCCGGCGAGCGCCGTCACCGCGCCCTGGATCAGGAAGATCCACACGCGCGTGCGCTCGACCTTGATGCCCGCGAGGCGCGACGCTTCCGGATTGCCGCCGATCGCGAGCGTGTTGCGTCCGTAGACGGTGTGATTGAGCATCACGCCGAACACGATGAAGCACACGAGCGTGACCCAGATCGGCAGCGACACGCCGAAGAACGACGTGACGCCGAGCGCGATGAACGTGTCCGACGACACGCCGACCGCCTGCCCGTGCGACACGATGAAGCCGAGGCCGCGCACGATCTCCATCGTCGCGAGCGTCGTGATCAGCGCGTTGATCCGCAAATACGCGATCACCGCGCCGTTCACGAAGCCGATCGCGGCGCCCGCCGCGACGGCCGCGACGATCGCGATGAACGTGTTGTCGGTCGCGTTCAGCACCATCGCGCACAGCACGCCCGCGAACGCGACCGTCGAGCCCACCGACAGGTCGAAGTCGCGCGACGCGAGGCAGAACATCATCGTGCACGCGACCATGCCGATCTGCGAGATCGACAGCGCGAGGCCGAGCATGTTCTCGATCGAGAAGAAATGATCGACCGTCAGCGACATCGTGATGAACATCACGATGAAGATCACGATCAGGCTGTATTCGGTGATCTGCTGCCACCACTTCTGGCGGTCGCTCGTCTTCGGTATCAGCGCGTCGGCCGCGTTGTGCGCGACGCTCTTCGCCGCCTCGGCCGCGAGGTTTTCCCTTGCTTGCATGTCTCGTTGCTCCTCTGACTTCCTTGCTGGCTTCCTGCGTGAGTTCGGCTACGCCGCTTTTTCGCGCGAGCGCTGCGGCAGCGCGAGATCGAGCACCGCATGCTCGCTCGCCGCACTGCGCGGCAGTTCGCCGGAAATGCGGCCTTCGCGCATCACGACGATGCGGTCCGACACGCCGAGCACCTCCGGCAGCTCCGACGACACCATCACGATCGCGCAGCCGCGCGCCGCCAGTTGATAGATCACGTTATAGATTTCGTGCTTCGCGCCGACGTCGATGCCGCGTGTCGGCTCGTCGAGAATCACGACTTTCAGGTCCGGCTCCGCGAGCCAGCGCGACAGGATCGCCTTCTGCTGGTTGCCGCCCGACAGGAAGCGGATTTTCTGCCGACGACTCGGCGTGCGGATTTTCAGCAGCTTGATGAAGCGGTCGGCCGTCTGTGCTTCCTTGCGGCGATCGAGGAACATCCCCGCGCGCAGGAAGTGCCGCCTGCAACTGATGTTGATGTTCTCCGACACCGACGCCATCGCGACGATGCCCTGCTCCTTGCGGTCCTCCGGGCACAGCACGATGCCGTGGCGAATCGCGTCGCTCGCGCTTTTCACGCGTACCGGCTTGCCGTCGAGCAGGATCTCGCCCGCGTGGCGCTTGCGCGCGCCGTAGATCAGCTGCATCAGCTCGCTGCGCCCCGCGCCGACGAGCCCGAAAAACCCGACGATCTCGCCCGCGCGCACGTCGAAGCTCGCCGGTTCCGCGAGCGGACGCCCTTCCACGTTGCGCGCCGAAAACCGCACGTCGCCGTGCTCGCGCGGCGCATAGCTGTAGATGTCGCTGATCTCGCGGCCCACCATCTCGGCGACGAGCGTCTCGCGCTTCACGCCGTCGAGCGTGTCGTGCGACGCGACCTTGCGGCCGTCGCGGAAGATCGTGCACGCATCGCACAGCTCGTAGATCTCGTCCATCCGGTGCGAGATGTAGATCAGCGCGCGATGGTCCGCGCGCAGCTCGCGCACGAGCTTGAACAGCACTTCGGTTTCGCGGTGCGACAGCGAACTCGTCGGCTCGTCGAGCGCGATCACGCGCGCGTTGCGCAGCAGCGCCTTGCAGATTTCGACCATCTGCCGCTGCGCGATCGACAGCTTGCGCAGCTTCGCCGCCGGATCGAGGTCGACGCCCATCGCCGCGAGCCGCTCGCGCACGAAACGCCGCGCCTCGCCGCGGCGCACCCAGCCGAACGCGTTCGGCAGCGCGCCGAGCAGCAGGTTCTCGGCAACGGTCAGATCGGGCACGTACTGCAGCTCCTGGTGAATCACCGCGATGCCCGCGCCGATCGACGCGGCGGCGTCCGGAAAGCGCACCTCGTTGCCGTCGATCAGCATGCGGCCCGAATCCGGCTGATATTCGCCGCCGAGAATCTTCAGCAGCGTGGACTTGCCCGCGCCGTTCTCGCCCATCAGCCCGTGCACCTCGCCCGCGTTCACGTCGAACGACACGCCTTCCAGCGCGCGAACGCCGGGGAACACCTTGCCGATATTGTCAAAACGCAGCGTCGCTGACACTTCGGTTTCCTCTCTTTCGATGCATGGCGGCACGCGCGGGACGCGCCCGCGCGTGCGGCAACCTGCTTACTTCGACGCGAGGCCCATCTGCTCGCGGACCTGGCTCACGTTGTCACGCGTGGCGAGCATGCCGGTCGTCAGCGTGAGCGCCGGCGGGGCCTTGCCCTGCGTGATCCACGTGTACATCAGCGTGGACGTCTCCTCGCCGTGGCGCTTCGGGCTGATGATCACGGTGCCGAAGAAGCCGGTCGGCTCGGGCTTCTTGAACTCGTTCAGCGCGGAGTCCGAACCGCCGATGCCGATGCCGATCATGTTGTCGGCCTTGAAGCCGCGCCCCTCGGCCGCGCGCACCGCGCCGAGCACCGCCTCGTCGTTCAGGCCGTACGCGACCCAGTGCTTGAACTGCGGGTTCTTCGTGAGCGCGATGTTCGCCGCGTTGAACGCGTTCTCGGTGTCGGTCTTCGCCTGCGGCGCGGCGATCACGTTCGCCTTCGGAAAGCCCGCGGCGACGAGCGCGTCGGTCGCGCCGGTCGTGCGGTCGTGCGCGGTCGGCAACTGCTCGTAAGTCACGTCGATCGCGCCGACGTCCTTCATGTCCCAGCCGCGCTTCTTGATTTCGGCGGCGATGCCGTCGCCGACCTGCTTGCCGATGTTGTACGCGGAGATGCCCATGTGCGGCACCGACTCGATCGGCTTGCCGGCGCCGTCGACGAGGCGGTCGTCCACCGTCATCAGCTTCAGCTTGTCGGCCTTCGCCTTCGCGACGATGCCCGGCCCGAGCTTCACGTCAGGCGTGCAGATGATGAAGCCCTGCGCCTTCTGCGCGGCGAGGTTGTCGATCGCGCTCATCACCTTCTCGCCGGACGGCGCGCCGATTTTCACGAGCGTAAAGCCTTTGTCCTTCGCGGCCATCTCCGCGAATTTCCACTCGTCCTGGAACCACGGCTCCTCCGGCTGCTTGACGAGAAAGCCGATCTTCACCGGATCGGCAGCCGTCGCGACCGTTGCGTGACACAGCACGGCTGCCGCGGTGGCGGCCAGTGTGAGGAAAATTCTACGTTGCATGGTGCAGTCTCCTGTCACTTCGATTTGGGGTAGATGCTGGCCGCCTGTTCTTGTTTGACCGGTGGCGCGCGCGGCCGGCGCGCCACCGGGGTGCTGCTTTTCTTGTCTCGTCACGCGTGATACAGCGCGGTGCGCCCACCGTCGATCGTGATGCACGTCGCGTTGATGAACGGCGCCTCGTCCGACGCGAGAAACACCGCCGTCATCGCGACTTCGTCGGGCCGGCCGATCCGCTTCATCGGCTGCAGCGCGAGCGTTTCTGCGCGCGCGGCGGCCGAGTCCGGCTGGCTCGCCCACCAGTCGCGCGTCAGTTGCGTTTCGATGTAGCCCGGCGCGATCGCGTTCACGCGCACGTTGCGCGGCGCGTACTCGATGCCGAGCGCGCGCGTGAGGCCGAGCACGCCGTGCTTCGCGACCGGATACGGAAAACAGCCCGGAATGATCTGGAACGCGTGCGTCGACGCGATGTTCACGATGCAGCCCGCGCCGCGCTCGACCATGCGCGGCAGCACCGCGCGGCAGCCGTTCCACACGCCGTCGAGATCGACCGCGAAGCAGCGGCGCCAGTCGTCGTCGGTCATCGTCAGCGGATCGCAGAACACGTTGATGCCCGCATTGTTCACCAGCACGTCGACCGTGCCGAACGCGCGCTCGGCCTCGGCGACCGCCGCGCGCACCGAGTCCGGACGCGTGACGTCGGTCTCGACGGCGAGCACCTGCGCGTTCAGTCCGTGCGCGGATTCGATGTCGCGCGCCGTCGCGCGGGCCGTGTCGCCGTCGAGTTCCGCGAGCACGACCGACGCGCCCTCGCCGGCGAACGCATGCGCGATCGCCGCGCCGATGCCCCGTCCGGCACCGGTGACGAGCGCGACCTTGCCGGCGAGGCGATTCACCGCGTGACTCCGCTCATCGCGATGCGCCAGCCGTTCCGGAATGCGTCCGCGTGCGAGCGCGTGACGCTCGCCGCCTGCCCCGGCTTGTACAGCGCGGAGCCGAGGCCGAACCCGCTCGCGCCCGCCGCGAGGAACGGCCCCATGTTGTCCGGCTGGATGCCGCCGACCGGCAACAGCGGCACCTCGCGCGGAATCACGCCGCGCCAGGCCTTGACGATCGCCGGGCCGAGCGATTCGGCGGGGAACATCTTCAGCGCGTCTGCGCCGTGCAGCAGCGCGGCGAACGCCTCGGTCGGCGTCGCGACGCCCGGCACGCACGCGAGCCCCTCTTCCTTCGCGGTACGGATCACTTCGGTGTCCGCGTGCGGCATCACGATCAGGTCGCCGCCCGCGCGCTTCACGTTGCGCACGCGCACCGGGCTCAGCACCGTGCCCGCGCCGACCAGCACGTCGGCGGGCAGCGCCGCGCGCAGCGCCGCGATGCTGTCGAGCGGCTGCGGCGAGTTCAGCGGCACCTCGATGATCTTGAAGCCCGCGTCGACGAGCGCGCGGCCGTGATCGACGACGTCCGCCGGCGTCACGCCGCGCAGGATCGCGATCAGCCGGCACGCTTCGAAGGCCTTCATCAGTCCCGCGTGCGGCGTGTAAGGGCCGGGCAGATTCAGTTCGTCCTGCATGAGGTGTCCTCCGTATCCGTTAATCGGGCGCGCTCAGGCCGGCTTGACGAGCGCCGCCTGCGTCGCGATGCGCCACAGCCCGCGCTCGGTCGCGTGACGCACCGTCTGCGCGTCGGTGCAGCCGAACTGCGCGAGCGCGATCCGGTAGCGCTCGCACAGCGCATCGGCGCCGATCAGGCGCGGCGCGCTCGCGCGCAGCGCGACGTGGCGCGCGGCGAGCACGGCTTCCAGTCCGACGAGCTCGTGGCCGATCAGCAGTCCGGACAGGTAGTCCGGCTGTTCGTCGGCAGCGAGCTTGCCGGTCAGCGCAAGCGTGCGCGAGCTGAATGCCGTCGCGAGCAGTCCGGCCGCGCCGTGTTCGCGCGCGACCGTCACGCCGCGAACGAAGGCCGACAGGTTCGGCGTGGCGGGCTGCTTCATCGTGCGGCCGAGGATCGTGTGGCCGGTCAGCGCCGCGTAGACCTCGCCGGTCATGAACGTATGGAAGCGGTCGATGCGTCCGTTCTCGACCTCGACCCACTTCGCGTGCGTGCCGGGCAGGCAGATCAGCGCCGACTGCTGCGCCGGCTCGCGGGCGGGCGCGGCTGCCGCATCGCCGTCGCCGGGCTGCAGCGCGCCGACGATCTGCGTTTCCTCGCCGCGCATCACGTTCGGCAGCGCACCCGGCTCCAGCACGCCGGGGACGACCGCGATCGTCGATCCGCGAGCGCTCTTCACGCGCACGACGCCCGCCGCGAGCGCCTCCGCGCTCGCCGGCGTCTCGACGTACGGCGCCTGCACCCAGCCCTGCGCGCTGCCGACCATACCGGACGCGATCACCGGCAGTGTCGGGGCGGCGGCGAGCCACGCGCCGCAGGCATCGTCGAACGCGGCGTCGAAGCCGCCGTTCTCCGGCGCGCTCGGCAAATTCATGATGCCGGCCGCCGACGTGCGGGTCGCGAGCACGTCGCCCGACGCACTGAACAAATACGCGCGCAGCGACGTGGTTCCCCAGTCGAGCGCGATCAGCGCCGCGCGCGTGGCGACATCGGCAGGACCGGCGGCATGGGCTGCGCCGTCCGCCGCCGACGGCGACGCGTCACCCGGCTTCATCGGCGAATCCTTCTGGCGACCGGCTGCGGCGCGCGCCAGCCGAGTTCCTGCGAGATCGCGCGCGCTTCGTTCTGCACGACCGGAATCAGTTCGTCCATGCGTTCGAGCGGCATATACGGAATCGTGCTTGCAACCGACAGCGCCGCGACGATCGCGCCCGACGCGTCGCGCACCGGCGCCGCGACGCAGCGAATCGATATTTCGTTTTCCTCGAGATCGAACGTATAGCCGCCCGCCGCGTAGGTGGTCATCCGCGCCATGAACGCGTCGGGGTCCGGCTCGTTCTGCGGACGAAAGCTCGCGCCCGCGAGCGCGCGGCGCGACGCGTCGTACAGCTTGCGCCATGCGTCCGGCGACAGGTCGAGCATCATCGCCTTGCCGATCCCCGTCGACGCGAGCGGCATCCGGTGCCCGATGCGCGAACGCATCTCGAGGCCGCGCTGGCCGGGGATCTTGTCGATGTAGAGCACGTCGTCGCCGTCGCGCACGCCGAGGTGGATCGTGTCGAGCGTGTGCGCGGCGAGCGCCTGCAGATGCGTGCGCGCGACCGCGGTGAGCGGCATCTGTTCGAGCGCGATCGTGCCGAGTTCGATCAGCTTCGGACCGAGCAGATAGCCGCCCTGCACCTGACGCAGATAGCGCGCCTGCACGAGGCTGCTGACGAGCCGGTGCGTCGTGCTGCGGGTCGTGCCGAGCACCGCGCCGAACGAGCGCAGATCGCGCACGCCGGCCGCCGCGGCTTCGAGGATCGCGAGGCCGCGCAGCAGCGTCTGCGTGCCGGCCTGTTGCTGGGAGCCGTCGAGCAGCGTGCTCGCGCGGGCGGCGTCGTCGGCCGCGAGCGAGCGCTTCTCGTCGGGCGGATTCGCGCTGGCGATCGCGCTGTTCTGCGCGGACGCGGTCGCGAGCGACCGGGAAGGACCGGCGTGCTGAGGCATCGCTTTAGTCATGGCGTCGAGCGTTGGGGTGACGAGGGCGCGCCGCTCAAAGCACGCGTGCGCGATGGCGGCGGTGGCGGCAGGGAGGGCCGGCGCGGCGCGGCGTCGGCATCGCCCGCAAATGAATGGCCGGCGGCCGGTGATGCGGCGCCCGCTTCGCAAGCTCGAACATGACGGTTGTCTCCGGTTCGCCGCCGGCTCGTCTTCCGTGGTTGCGGACAAGACGGCTGGTGGTCGTTCTGGTGTGTGCGCCTGCGACGGGTGTCATGCGCGGCCGCCGCGGCTCGTTGGTCACGATTGTAGGGCGGTTTTTTTCGACCACCAATATGTGAATGGCTCGTTCACATATTGGGATTCGACCGATAAAACAAAAACGCCGCCCGAAGGCGGCGCTCACGCGCGTCGACGAGAGCGTCACTTCCCACCCGGCGCCTTATACGCGACGCAGTCGATCTCGACCTTGCAATCGACCACCATGCTCGACTGCACGCAGGCGCGCGCGGGCGGATGATCGCCGAAATACTCGCGGAACACCTTGTTGAACGACGCGAAATCGCGCGCATCGTCGAGCCACACGCCGCAGCGCACCACGTGCTCCGCGCCGTAGCCGGCTTCCTTCAGGATCGCGAACAGATTCTGGATGGCCTTGTGCGATTGCGCGACGATCCCGCCGTCGATCACCTCGCCGCCTTCCATCGGCGTCTGTCCGGAGACGTACAGCCAGCCGTCCGCCTCGACCGCCCGCGCGAACGGCATATGCTGTCCGCCCTGACCTTTCCCGCCTTCCACACCATATCGCTTCATCGTCTGGCTCTCCTTCAAGAATTCGTTCGGTACTTCCTTCGTTCGCGCACGGCTAGAACGCCGCCGCGTCGCCGTCGGAGCGCGCGCCGCGCGGCAAGAAGCGGCCCGCGCGCTCGCCGGTCGATGCGCGGTCGCGATACGACAGCACACCGTTGACCCACACTGCGTCGATGCCGTCCGCGACCTGCTGCGGCTCGTCGAACGTCGCGGTGTCGCGCACGCTCGCCGGGTCGAACAGCACGAGATCCGCATGCCAGCCGACGTGCACCTCGCCGCGCTGCGCGATGCCGAAGCGCCGCGCAGACAGGCTCGTCATCTTGCGGATCGCCTCTTCGAGCGGAATCAACGCGGCGTCGCGCGCATAGTGGCCGAGCACGCGCGGAAACGCGCCCCACAGACGCGGATGCGGCAGCGGATCGTTCGGCAGCCCGTCCGAGCCGATCATCGTCGCCGGATGGGACAGGATGCGCCGCACGTCGTCCTCGGACATGTTGTGATAGATCGCCCCGGCCGGCTGCAGCCGCCGCCCGGCCTCCTGTTCGGTCACGCCCCACTCGGCGGCGATCGCGCTCAGCAGCTTGCCGGCCTGCTCCGGATGCGGCGTCGACCACGTGATCGTGATGTCGATGTCGCCGTTCACCTGTTTCAACGCGAGCGTCGACGAGCTGCGGCTGTACGGATAGCAGTCGCAGCCGACCGGCTGCAGCCGCCGCGCGCGTTCGAGCGACCCGAGCACTTCGGCGCTGCGCCCCCAGTTCGACGGCCCCGCGCATTTCAGATGCGAGATCACGACCGGCACGCGCGCGTGGCGGCCGACGCGATACGCCTCGTCCATCGCGTCGAGAATCGCGTCGAACTCCGTGCGCATGTGCGTCGTGTACAGCGCGCCCGCCGCGGCGAGCGGCTCGGCGAGCGCCATCACTTCTTCGGTCGGCGCGGCGTAAGCGGACGCGTACGCAAGCCCGGTGCTCAAGCCGAGCGCGCCGTTCGCGAGCGCTTCTTCGAGTTGCGCGCGCATCGCGGCGATTTCGTCGGCGGTCGCGGCGCGTGCGAGCGAGTCCAGATGATTGCTGCGCAACGCGGTATGACCGACGAGCGCGCCGACGTTGACGGCCGGCCGCGCCGCGTTCACCGCGTCGACATACGCGGCAAAGGTCGGATAACCAAACGCTTCGCGCTCGCCGAGCAGGTTCATCGGATCGGGCGGATCGCCCGCGAGCGTGACCGGCGACGCGCTGATCCCGCAGTTGCCGACGATCACCGTCGTCACGCCCTGGCTGATCTTCGGCAGCATCTGCGGCGCGCGGATCACGTGCGTGTCGTCGTGCGTGTGCACGTCGATGAAGCCGGGCGCGAGCGCGCGGCCGTTCGCTTCGATCACGTCTTCGGCGAGCCAGTTCGACAGATTGCCGATCGCGGCGATGCGCCCATTGCGCAGCGCGACGTCGCGTGCGAGCGGCGGCGCGCCGGTGCCGTCGTAAAGCTGTGCGCCGACGATCAGCGTATCGGCGACTTCCGGATGCGAGTGCATGGTGAGAGCCTGTTCCTGCGGATTACGGGCTTGCGCCGGCCGCCAGAGGGGCCAAAAGGACCCAGAGGGGCCGCGCGCAAGGCTTGCTCAATCCCCGAGCGGCTGATGTTCTCCGCCGCCGCGATGCGCGTCGAGCGTATGCTTCACGCGGCGCAGCAGTTCGCGGCTTTCGTCGGGCTCGCTCGCCGCGAGTTCGGTGACGAGCACGTCGAGTGCCATCATCATCGCGTAGCGCGACGACGACGGCTTGTAGATGAAGTCCGTCTCGCTCGCGACGAGCGGCACGAGGTGGTCCGCCAGCGCGGCAAGCGGCGACGCGGGCGCGGTAATCGCGATCACCGTCGCGCCATAGTCGCGCGCGATCCGGCACGCGTCGAGCAGTTCGGGCACGAGCCCGCTCACCGACAGCGCGACGATCACGCAATCGCGCGACACCGTGCTCGCGACCATCCGCAGCAACAGACTATCCTGGTACGACGCGACGGGCCGGCCGAGCCGCACGAGCCGATAGCGCAGCTCGTCGGCGAGCGCGGTCGAGCCGCCGCCCATTCCGAACGCGTAGATCATCCGCGCATCGCGCAATGCGGCCACCGCGTCGCCGAGCGGCGCGTCGCACAGCAGCGCGTGAGCGCGGGCGAGCGCGGCCTGCGCTTCGTCGAACACGCGCGTCGCGAGCGGCTCGGGCGCGCCCTCTTTCGCAGACGACGCGCCGCCGCGCAAAAACCGCTGGCCGACCGCTGCCGCCTGCGCGAGACGCAGCTTCAGCTCGCGCACGTCGCGACAGCCGACGGTCTTCGCGAACCGCGTGACCGTCGCGACGCTGACGCCCGCGCGCAGCGCAAGCTCGCCGATCGGCGCGTCGGCGGCGCTCGCGAGATCGTCGAGAATCAGCGCGGCGACCTGGCGTTCGGCCGGCCGCAACCCAGGCGCGCATTCTGCGATGCGTGCCACGATATCGACTCGGGCGGGATGGGCCACGGTGCTCATCGACGAATGTCGAACGCCTTTGTTAGTAAATAACATTTCACACGGCGATGGTACCTTGTGTACCATCCGAGGGTCAACCTCGATTCCCACGTGGCGGCACAACGGAGTATTCGGAGATGAAAGTTACAAACTACCAACGCGCAACGATCGATCCGTACGGCAAGGGGCTCGGCACGGTGCCGGGCCGCTCGGTGCCGCTCGCGGACGCAGCGCGCCTTGAGTGGAATCTGCTCGACGAGGACGTGAGCCTGCCGGCCGCGGTCCTGTATTCGGAGCGCGTCGAGCACAACCTGAAATGGATGCAGGAATTCGTCACCCGCTACGGCGTGAAGCTCGCGCCGCACGGCAAGACGACGATGGCGCCGCAGCTCTTTCGACGCCAGCTCGACACCGGCGCGTGGGGCATCACGCTCGCGACCGCGCATCAGACGCGCGCCGCGTATCACGGCGGCATCACGCGCGTGCTGATGGCGAACCAGCTCGTCGGCCGGCACAACATGGCGATCATCGCGGAACTGCTGAGCGATCCGGACTTCGAGTTCTTCTGTCTCGTCGATTCGGTCGACGGCGTCGTGCAGCTCGGCGAATTCTTCCGCACGGCGGGGCGCAAGCTGCAGGTGCTGCTCGAAATCGGCGTGCCGCGCGGGCGCACCGGCGTGCGCGACGCCGCCACGCGCCGCGCGGTGCTCGACGCGCTCGCGCGCTACCCGGACACGCTGCTGCTCGCCGGCGTCGAAATGTACGAAGGAATACTGAAAGAGGAAAGCGAAGTGCGCACGTTCCTGCGCGACGCGCTCAATGTGGCCGAGGAACTCGTCGCCGCAGGCCGCGTGTCGCGCACGCCCGCGCTGCTGTCGGGCGCCGGGTCCGCGTGGTACGACGTCGTCGCGGAGGAATTCGCGGCCGCCGCGCGCGCGGGACGCATCGACGTGGTGCTGCGTCCGGGGTGCTATGTGACGCACGACGTCGGCGTGTATCGCAAGGCGCAGAACGACATTCTCGCGCGCAACCGGATCGCGAAGGAAATGGGCGTCGCGCTGCTGCCCGCGCTGCAGCTATGGGCGTATGTGCAGTCGATTCCCGAGCCGGGCCGCGCGATCATCGGTTTCGGCAAGCGCGATGCGGCGTTCGACGCCGGCTATCCGGAGCCGTCGCGTCACTTCCGGCCGTCGCGCGATCGCGCCGCCGGCACGCCGCCGCGCGACGTGAAGCCCGACGAAGGCTGGGAAGTGTTCATGATGATGGACCAGCACGCGTACCTGCAGATTCCGGCCGGCGCGGATCTGAAAGTGGGCGACATGATCGCGTTCGACATCTCGCATCCGTGCCTGACGTTCGACAAGTGGCGTCAGGTGCTGATGGTCGATCCGTCCTATCGCGTGACGGAAGTGATCGACACGTACTTCTGACGAACGCGGACGGCGGCGCGCGCTACGCGTCGTCGTCCGGCGCCGTCGCGGCGGTCGTTGCCGCGGTCGCCTCGCCGATGCGCGCCTCGACTTGCCGCAACGCGTCGGACAGCGCCGTCAGCAGGTCGTCGGGCAGCGACATCGTGTTGTTCAGAAACGCGTTGCGGCGCGGCAGGCTTTCTTCGATGACCGCGCGACCGGCGGCGGTGAGCTTCACGTTCGTGATGCGGTTGTCGCGCTCGTCGACGCTGCGCTCGATCCAGCCGGACGATTCGAGCGCCTTCAATTGGCGCGTCAGCGCGCCGGGGTCCACCTTCAGGCGCTCGACGAGCCGCTTCTGCGACGACTCGCCGTCCTGCTCGTACAGCGCGAGCAGCACGCGCCAGCGCGGCATCGGGTGGCCGACCTGCGACTCGAACGCACCGAGAAACGCGCGGTACGTGCGGCCGAACTGCTGAACGATCGCGATGCGGTCCTGAAATTCCATGTGAGCCCGTGTAGCCGTGAAAGAAAGATCGCCGCCCTAGTCGGCGTGCACCACCGGCTCGATCTTGCGACGCAGCCGGATCGGCGGCACGCGCCGGCTCTGCCAGAACGCGACCGCGGCGATCACCGCCGCCATCACGATGCCGACGTGAATCGCGCCGACCAGCGACTCGCGCGCCGACTCCAGCAGCGCCGCGCCGTTGTGCCCCGCATGCGCGAGGTCCGCGATCAGCGACGCCTGCGCGTCGCGGTTGATCAGGATCTGCGGGTCGGCGAGCTGGCCGAACCAGTGCGCCGCGTTTTCGGCATTCAGCGCGCTCCTCACGCCGCTCGCGTACAGATGCGTGACGAGCGTGCCCGTCAGCGCGGTGCCGAACATCCCGCCGATCATCCGCAGCGACTGCAACAGCGCGGTCGCGATGCCGAGGTGCTCGCGCCCGGCGATCTGCTGCGCGAACACCGTCAGGTTCGGCAGCACGAGACCGAGGCCGAGGCCGCCCGCGATCATCATCGCCATCATCAGCGCGCGCGGCATCGAGCGCGTCGCGATCGCAATCGCGAGGCACGCGATCGTCACGAGCGCGAAGCCGATGAACAGCATCATGTTCGGATTGCGCAGGCGCGCGACGATCTTGCTGTTCGCGATGCTGCCGATCGTGATGAACACGACGAGCGGCGTGATCACGAGGCCCGCTTCCTTCGGCGACATGCCGAAGCCGCCCTGGAACAGCAGCGGCGCGTAGAACAGCAACGAGAACATCGCGAAGCCGCCGAGCACGGACAGCGTAAAGAGCGCGTTCAGGCCCGGGTTGCGGAACATGTCGAGCGGCAAGATCGCGTGCGGCGAGCGCTTTTCCCAGCGCCACAGCGCCCACGCGGCCGCGATGCTCGCGACGATCAGCATGGCCGTCGTCGACGTGAGCCCATGCTTCGGCACCATCTCGACGAACAGCTGCAGACAGCCGAGCGCCACCGCGATCAACAGCGCGCCGGGCCAGTCGAGGCGCATGCGTTCGGTGCTCGCCGTGTGCCGCAGATGCGGCAGGTAGCGGAACACGAAAAACAGCGACAACAGCCCGACCGGCAGATTCACATAGAACACCGAGCGCCAGCCGTAGTACTGCGTGAGAAAGCCGCCGAGCGACGGGCCGATCGCGTTCGCGATGCCGAACGCCGAACTCATCAGCACCTGCCAGCGCAGCCGGACGACCGAATCGGGAAAGAGGTCGGGTATGCACGCGAACGCGGTGCCGACCAGCATCCCGCCGCCGATGCCCTGCAACCCGCGCGCGAACACGAGGAACGGCATGCTGTTCGCCATCCCGCACAGCACCGACGCCGCGGTGAACACGAGGATCGACGCGATCACGAACGGCTTGCGGCCGTAGTGGTCGCCGAGCCGCCCGAAAATCGGCACCGTGATCACGGACGTGAGCAGGTATGACGTCGCGACCCACGCGTAAAGCTCGAAGCCTCTCAGTTCGGAGACGATGGTCGGCAGCGCGGTGCCGACGACCGTCTGGTCGAGTGCGACCAGCATCGTCACGAAAGAAACGCCCAGCATCGCGAGCAGCGATTCCCGGAACGGCAGGACCTGTCCGCTTGAGTGGTGGGCGGCGGTATGAACGGCCATTTTTTGATCCAGCAACGATTGACTTGTCAACGGAAACCGATAGTAGCACGCCCGCGTAGACTATGCAGACACCCCGAACCCACCCAAACGGGAGATCAATTGGGGACAGAAAACACCGTTTCGCCCGGCTGCGAGGCGCTGTCCGGCGCCGATCTCGACGCGCTGCGGCACGCGAAGCAGCAGCTCGAATCGCCGCCGCTCGGGATCAAGCTCGCGGCGCTGATCGGCGCGCCGATCGAAAAGCTGATCAACCGGCTGCCCGCGATGGCGAGCGATCGCGTGACCGATGCGACCCAGGCTGCGCTGCGCCAATGTCTGCGGATCGCGCTGAAGACGCTCGGCAAGCCGGTCGGCAACGCGGCGCGCGCGGCCGGCGCGGCGCCCGATCAACGCGATCAACGCGACAAACCCGGCAATCTGCTGCACAAGCTGGCTGTCGCGACGACCGGCGCGGCCGGCGGCGCGTTCGGCGTGTTCGCGCTGCCGGTCGAACTGCCGGTCACGACGACGCTGATGTTCCGCTCGATCTGCGATATCGCGCGCAGCGAAGGCGAAGACCTCGCGTCGCCGGAGGCGCAGCTGCAATGCCTGACGGTGTTCGCGATGGGCGGCCACTCCCGCGCCGACGACGAAGCCGAATACGGCTACTTCATCGTGCGCGGCGCGCTCGCGCAGGCGGTGACGAAGGCGTCATCGGAACTCGCGACGAAGGGCTTCGCCGCGCATGGATCGACCGCGCTGTTGCGGCTGATGCAGAACGTCGCCGCGCGCTTTTCGGTGCAGGTCAGCGAACAAGTGGCCGCGAAGTCGATTCCGGCGATCGGCGCGGCGCTCGGCGCGATGGTGAACACGGTGTTCATCCACCACTTCCAGCAGGTCGCGCACGGTCACTTCGCGGTGCGGCGGCTGGAAAGGCGTTACGGAGAAGCGGCGGTGAGGGCCGCCTGGCAGACGATCGACGTTTCGCTCGACTGACCGGGCGGTTCCGGCGTGCGGCCGTCGCGCGAACCGGCGTTCTGCACGTTGCCGCTCTCTTTGCCGCCTTCTTTGCCGCCCTCGGTCACGCGGCGCACGAACTGCCCGGCCTCGTCGAGCACGCGCCGCGCCTCCGGCATGAACGGCGCGTAGATCGGCCAGATATGCGGCATGTCCGGCCAGACCGCGCAGTCGGTTTCGACGCCCGCATCGCGCGCCCGCGCCGCGAGCCGCCGCGTATCGTCGAGCAGCACTTCGGTGCTGCCCACGCGCAGAAAGAGCGGCGGCAGCCCACGCAGCGGCGCATAGACCGGCGACACGAGCGGATGGGTCGCGGGCGTGTCGCGCAGATACATCGTCGCGACACGCCCGAACACCGCGCCGCGAAACATCGGATCGCGGCCGTCGTTCTCGACGATCGACGCCCCGGTGGTCGCGAGATCCGTCCACGGCGAGAACAGCACCGCGCCGGCCGGCAGCGGCTCGCCCGCATCGCGCAGCGCGACGAGCGTCGCGAGCGCGAGACCGCCGCCCGCCGAATCGCCCGCGATCACCGCGTCGCTCGCGCGCAGGCCGGCCGCGAGCAGCGCGCGCCACGCGGCGAGCGCATCGTCGAGCGCGGCGGGAAACGGGTTTTCGGGAGCTAAACGGTAGTCGAGCGAAAAGACGTTCGCATCGGCGCGCGGTGCAAGACCGAATGTGATCGCACGATGCGTGCGCGGCGAGCAGAAGTAATAGCCGCCGCCATGCAGGTAAAGAATCGTACGCGCGCGCGGCGCAGCGTGGGCTTGCGCCGCGCGCTCGCGTTCGAGCCATTCGCCGCGCAGCGGTGCATCCGTGACGGCGTACTGCTCGCGCAGATGCCACCCCGCCGGCGCCCGCGGCGTCCACAGCCGCTTCGACGTGCGCAGGCGAACCTGTCGCACGTCGATCGGCTTTTCCGTCGCGGGCCGGAAGGTTCTGCGCAGCGACCAGCGGATCACCGCGCCTTGCCAGCTCATCGGATCGACCCGCCGCGGCCGTGGTTCGCGATGCGTTGCCGTATCGCGATCAGTTTGCCGGCAGCACCTGTCCGCGAATTTCGCCGGACGGATTCTGCGCGGTATGCACGTTGAAGTACCACTGACCGCCCATCAGTTCGGTCGCCTGCTGTTCGGTCAGCGTGGCGGACCCCTTGATCGGGCTCGCGAGATCCGACTTCGCGATCGGCACTTGCGGCTTCGCGTTCTGGCCGACCGGCGCGGGGCCGTGGAAGTGCGCGGCCGTCACCGCGCTCGACAGCCCTTCGTAAGTGATGTTCCAGTTGAGCGTGCGCGTCGACGTGTCGAACGTCGCGTTCACCATGCCGTGACCGTGGCTGACTTTGGGCGGCACCTCGCTCGACGGTTGCAGGTCGGCTTTCAGTGCGACGGTATCGGCAAACGCGGCACCGGACGCAAGCACGCAAAGCGCCACGGCGACGCGCAGTGGGCGAAGCACATTCATGAGCGTTCTCCATTGTTGTAAAGCGCCGCGCCAGACGATTCGGACGCGACGCATCACATGCTAGTGCAAATCGGGCCCGGACGCCCGACGAGGGTTTTTCGACCCCCGCCGTATGCGTTCAAAAGCGACTGTCGAAAGCGATCGGCAACGAGATCGACAAGCGAATGTCACTTTTCCCTGTTATCTCGATTACGCGCATATCCGTTAACAGTTCATTGAGCGATTGACGGTCGATCGCGAACGGCTCACCGACTACTATTCGTTCTGCGAGAAGTGACTCTTCATCGAAGGGTCTCCAAACTTGAACGCGGCTTCGGCCGCGTTTTTTTTCGTCTGTCTGGTCGAACGGTTCCCGGCCTTTGTCGCGCTTACGCGAGCGCCGCCGCCTGCTGCTCGATATCGTCGAGCATTGCGCTGCAAGTGCGGATGAGCGCTCGCCCTTCTTCGCGCAACGACGCGGCATCCTGCCGGTCCATGTTGCCTCGATACTTTTCGAGCAACGCGAGCAGCGCCGGATACTGCAACACGCCGACCGCGCCCGCGAGCCGGTGATGCCACTCGCGCAGACGCGCGACATCGCACGCGTCGAGCAGCGGCGCGAGCGCAAGCAGGTCGTCGCGCACCGCCGACACGAACGAACTCAACAGCGCCTTGACCGTCGCCTCGCTGCCCCAGAGGTGGATCATGCGATCGACGTTCAACGGTTCGAATGACGCGTCGGAGGCGGCCGGGTTCGTCGTGGCGGTCGTCGTCGGGTTCGCGTCGGGCTGCGGACGAGGCGGACCGTCCGCGATGCCGAACCAGCGCGCGAGATGCTCGCGCAACGTCGCGAGTCGCGTCGGCTTCACGAGGCAGTCGTCCATGCCCGCTTCGAGGCAATGCCGCCGATCGTCGGTCGACGTGCTCGCCGTCACGCCGACCACGGGCAGCCGTCGACCACCGTGCTCGCGCTCGCGCAGCCATTCCACGAGGCCGTAGCCGGACAGGTTCGGCATGTTGCAGTCGGTGATGAGGCCGCCGTACTGCGTGTGCTCGAGCGCGGCCTGCGCCTCGCGGCCGTCGCTCACCACGTCGCACGCGAAGCCGAGCAACGCGAGTTGATGCCGGATCAACTCCTGATTCACCGGATGATCCTCGGCGACGAGAATCAGCTGGCCCGCCGCGCGCGCCCGCTCGCGGTCGGGCGCCGCGGACAGCGCCGGCGCGACGGCGGCCGGTCGGTCCGTCGGCGCCGCCGCGGCCTCTCGCCCGGCGAGCGCCGCCACGCACGCCGCGCCCATCCCGCACCACGAAACCGGATTCGTGGCGAGCCACACGCCGCCATTCGACACGCGACATCCGGCCGGCTTCGGATTCGCGATCAGCCGAATGCGCGGCGCATCGACAGGCGACGTGGTCGCCTCCGACCCGGCGCCAACGAACATCAGATCCACTCGAGCGGGCGACACGACGCCGCCGTCGCCGCGAGCGGACGACGCGATCCGCGTCATCTCCATGCCGAGCGCATCGCCGAAGTGCATCAGCGCGGCGGCCGTGCGTTCGTCGTCGCAAACGACGAGCGCATGCTTGCCGACCACCGCGTCGAGCACGCCCGAATACGCATGCACGCCGAGTTCGATCGACAGCGTCATGCAGGTGCCGCGCCCGAGCGCACTGCGCAACGTCATCCGGCCACCCATCAATTCGGCGAGCCTGCGGCAGATCGCAAGGCCCAGGCCCGTGCCGCCGAATCGCCGCGTCGTCGACGACTCCGCCTGCACGAACGGCTCGAACAGTTGCGCCTGCACGTCCGGCGCGATGCCGATGCCGGTGTCCTCGACGTCGAGCGACAGACGCTGCCGCGCATCCGGACCGTCGACGTCGGTCGCGCTCACGCTCACGCGCACCTCTCCGCGCTGCGTGAACTTGATCGCGTTGCCGAGCAGATTGAACAGGATCTGGCGCAGCCGCACGGTGTCGCCGCGCAGCACGGCGGCGACGTTCGGCTGCACGTCGACCGACACCTTCAGCCCCTTCTCGTGAGCGGTCCCGGCGAGCAGCCCCACCGCGCGATCGACCAGCTCGCGCACGTCGAACGGCTCCGATTCGATGACGAGCCGCCCCGCCTCGATCTTCGCGAAGTCGAGCAGGTCGTCGAGGATCTGCAGCAGCGCGCCGGCCGACTCCTGCACCATGTCCACCATGCCCGACTGCTCGGCATTCAGCGGCGTGCGTTCGAGCACTTCGACGAGACCCAGCACGCCGTTCATCGGCGTGCGGATTTCGTGGCTCATCATCGCGAGGAACCGGTCCTTCGCGCGCGACGCCGCCTGCGCCATGTCGCGGGCGCGCGCCAGCTCGTCGGCGCGCGCGTGCTCGACGCTCACGTCGAACGCGCAGCCGCTCCAGAGCACGGTGCGATCGTCCTCGCGGCGCGGGACGAACTCGGCGCGCACCCAGATCGGCCCGGCCGGCGCGAGATAGCGAAACTCGATGTGCAGCGGCGAGAGCTGCCGCGCCGAACGTTCGAGCGCCGCGATCAGCCGCCGGCGATCGCGGCGATCGACGCGCAGCCGGCCGGGCGCGTCGATGCGCTTCAATGCGTCGGCGTCGTCGCCGAGCAGACGCTTCAAATCGCCGCCGATGTACGGGAACGTGTAGCGCGCATCCGGCGCGCGCCGCAGCTGGAAGACGATCGCCGGCAGCCAGCGCGTGACGTCCGACAGCAGCCGCTCCGTTTCGCGCGCGCGCAACTCCGCGCGCCGGATCTCGGTGATGTCGATCATCGTGCCGAGTCCGCAGAACGGTTCGTTGCGGCTGTCGCGGCACAGCTGCGTCCAGAAGATGCCATGCCGCCGCTCGCCGCCCCGGCCGTCCAGTTCCAGCTCGGAGCGTTGAGCGCCGCGACCGGCCATCGCGTGCCAGTACATGTCGTCGACGCGGCGACTGTTCTCGTCGCCCCACGGCGAGAGGCTGACGCCCGCGCGGCCGAGCACGTCGACGCGCGAAAGCCCGGTCGCCTGCTCGAACGCCTCGTTCACCGCGAGATAGCGGCCCTGCAGGTCGCGCGCCGCGAACGGGTACGGAATCATCTCCATCATCGTGGTCTGGAGTTCGACCTGGCGCGCGAGCACGCGCTCGGCGCGCCGCCGCCGCGCGACCTCGCGCTGCAGCAGCGAATACGCGCGCAGCGTGACGAGCAGCACGATGCCGAACACGATCAGCACCGGCAGCAGACGCAGCGCGCTCACGCTCCAGCGCCGATGCGTGCCCGAGTGGGACGTGACCCAGCGGTCGCGGATGCGCTGCGACTCGGCCGCCGGCATCGCCGCGAGTGCGCGGTCGATCAGCCCGACGAGCGGCGCGAGGTCGTCGCGCACCGCGAAGCTCAGTTTGTCGTCATGGCCGGCGGGGCCGACGATGCGCAGCCCCGGATACTGGTCGAGCAAGCCGGTGACGGCGGCCGCGTCGACCACGAGCACGTCGGCGCGGCGGGCGTCGACCATGCTCAGCCCGGCGACGACGTTCGACACGCGCACGATATGCGTGCCCTGCAGGTCCGCGGAAAACTGCCCGACCGACGGCGCATGCGGCGCGAGCGCGACCCTGCGGCCGGCGAAATCCATCAGATCGCGCGCGAGCCACTCGTCGCTGCGCGCGACGAGCACGAACGGATAGTGCTCGTACGGCTGTGTGAGCTGCGTGCCCGCAAAGCGCACGTCGTCGTAAGGCGACGTCGCGAGCAGCGCGAGCCCGCCGCGCTCGAATCCGGCGACCGTCTCGGGCCAGTTCGACGAGCGCACGCGCGCAAAACGCACGCCGAGCGAGCGCTCCAGATAGTCGAGATAGTCGTTCGCGATGCCAGCCGGCCGCCCCGACGGTCCGATGAAGCTGAATGGCGGCCAGTCGTCGTCGAATCCGACCGAAAGCGGCGGCAGCGCGCTCAGCCACGCGCGCTCCTCATCGGACAGCACGAATTGCGACAGCTGCGGCTCGCTGCTCAACCAGCGCTCGCGCAGGCCCGCGTCGACGGCCGGCTTCACGCCGGCGAGCGCCGCGTTGAGCCGGTCGCGCAGCGCGGCGCTCGCGAGCGGCACCGCGAAGCGCAGATCGCGCACCTGCATGCGCTCCTCGTACGCGATGCGAAGGCCGCGGAACTCGCGCGTCGCGAGCTGATAGCGCACGACCGGCGCAAAGCCCGCGTAGATGTCGGCGGCGCCCGTCTGGACGGCGCGCAGCGCATCGGACGTCGTCGGGAAGTACGCGATCGGCGCGGCGGGAAACCGCAGACGCAGCAGCGATTCGAGCACGAAGCCCCGCTCGGTCGCGATCCGCGAGCGGCCGGACTGCGCGCCGGACGTGAGCGCGTCGATGTCGCCGCTGCGGGTGACGAATGCGGCCGTGCCGCTCAGATAAGGCGTCGTGAACGCGAGGCAGCGCTCGCGCTCGGGCGTGCGGGCGACGCTCATCACGATGTCGACGTCGCCCGCGCAGGCCGCCGCCAGAAGCTGCTGCATGTCGGCGAAACGCTTCGGCACCAGGTCGGCGTGCGGACCGACGAGGAGCCGCAAATACGACGCGCTGAACCCGGTCAGCCGGTCGCCGTCGAGCACTTCGAGCGGTGCCCAGCCATCGGCCAGCACGCCGACTACGAATCTGCGCGTGGACCTCGGCAGGTCCGACTGGCGCGACGCCGGCCCCGACGCACCGTCATGCGACGCCGCTGCGGCGCTCGGCGATGCCTTCCCGGCCGCGTGCCCGAACGCGATCGCGACGACCATCGCCGCCGCGCAGAACGCGAGCAGCGAGCGCCACCCCAACGCCAGCAGGCGGGCGATCATCGCCGACGACCCGCGCACGCGCGGCTCACGCCGGGCCGCCCGTTTCGGCGACGACGGCGCGCCGCCGGCCGGCGCGCGCCGCGAGACCGGCATGGCACGCGCCCGCGCCGAGGCCGCCGAGCATCGGCGCGGCCCAGAAGAGCCACAGCTGATCGAGCGCCGAGCCGCCGACGAGCAGCGCGGGCCCCGTCGAGCGCGCCGGATTGATCGCGCCGCCCGTCACCGGCATCGTGATCAGATAGACCGCCGCGAAAGCGGCCGCGGTAGCGAGCGCCGCGACCCTGCGACGACCGGGCGTGCACGACATCACGAGGTGGGTGGAAACGAACGCGAACGACATCACCAGTTCGATGACGAACGCCGACGTCAACGCATAGTCCGACGGCGAATGAATGCCGTAGCCGTTGACACCGAATTCGGAGATGGGCAGCGAGAATCCCGGCCGGCCGCTCGCGATCCATGCGAGGAGCGCCGCGCCGACGATCGCGCCGAGCGTCTGCGCGACCAGATACGGCACGATGTCGCGCACCGGAAAGCGCCTCGCGACGGCGTAGCCGATCGTGACCGCGGGGTTGAAATGCGCGCTGCCGGGGCGGGCCGCGGCCATGGCGGCGACCGCGAGGGCGAGGCCGAACGCGAGCGGCGTGCCGAGCAGGCACCAGTCCGGCGAAGGAGCGCCCGTGTTGAGCGCGGCACCCGCACAGCCGGCGAATACGAGCCAGCCGGTGCCCGCGCATTCGACCATCAGCCGCGTTCCCAGTCTCATCCTTTGTCTCCCGTGTTTGGTCAGTCAGCGACGCTCACCGGTGCCGCCCTGCAACCTCTGCTACGAGAGCAATGGAAGGAGTCCGAGGAAATGTCCGACAGTAGGCGCCTATCCTTAAATTCTCAACAGGGCGCCAAGGATGCCGTATAGGACGACTCCTAAAAGGACTGCGGCAGAACGCGCGAATCGACCGAAGTTACTGGCGACGGCCCGAAGCAAGGCCGTGCGCCGTCATGACAGCGCACCCGCCCCGAATCCGCAGTCGGCGGCGAACCGATACAGCTCGATATCGTTCGCGAGCGACAGCTTCTTCATGGCCGAGCACTTCTGCGCGCTGATCGTCTTGATGCTGCGTCCGATCTGACCGGCGATCTCGGTCACGCTCATGCCGGACGCGTAAAGCGCGAGCACCTCCCGCTCGCGCCTGGACAGCAGCTGGTACGCCCTGGCCGGCGCGCCGGCGGGCGCATGCAGCCGGTGCGCGAGCAGATCGCGCACGACCGGCCCCACGTACCGCTCGTGCGCCATCGCGGACACGATCGCGACAGGAATCAGGTCGATGGGGTCTTTCTTGCTCAGGATGCCGTCGATTTTCACGTCGAGCACGCGGCGCAACGCGGCGGGGTCGGCCTCCGTCGTCAGCACGACGAGCGAAGCACCGGGGAACCGCTGCCGGAACTCGCCGAGCGTTTCGCGCGCGTCCAGATCGTCCACGCAGGGCATGTGCAGATCGACGATCGCGACGTCGAAGTCGAGCTGCGCGGCTTCGTTGAACAGTTCGGGGAACGTGTGCGCGCGACCGACGACCGTCAGGTAGGGAAAGCGGCTGATCAGACTTTCGAGCGCGAACAGCACGACCGGATGATCGTCCGCGATGACGATGCGCGTCGGCAGCATCGGCGCGGCGTCGGACACAGCCGGCGCCGACAGGGCCGGATCCACGTTCGAGGGCGCCGGCGCGAGCGGCGTGACCGCTTCCAGCGAAGGCGTGGCCGGCTGATCGGCCACGTCGGCCACGTCGGTCTCATGGACGGGGTGCGGGGCGCCGTTCATCGCAGCACAAGCCTCGAAGCAGCGGCATCGCCCGCGATGACCGCAACGGTCGCAGCACTCGCGCAGCGAAGGCCGTGTCGCCAAAACTCATCGCCAGAATTCAGGATACCTAATAGCACAGGGGTTTCTCTCTTGATCGGAAGCCCGTAGTCGGTGGCACGGATTCCTGACCGGGTAGGTGATGGATGGCTCGCGTCAGTTCGCGTCGGCTCGCCTCACCGCCGATGCACGCGAAACGTCAATCACATCATCCCCACATGCGGTCATGAATCGGATACATCCCAAATTACTCTGTCATCCTCATAATCATGGACACCCGGGGAGCCACACAGCACGGCCCCCGACGAATCAATGCCCCCGCGCGCGCGGGAACGGTGCGATCACCCCGCGTTGCTGACCAGCTCAGCCAAGCGCGAGAGATCGACGTTGCCGCCCGACACGATCACGCCGACCCGCTTGCCGCGCACGTCGACCTTCTGCGCGAACGCGGCGGCCGCCGCGAGGCAACCGGTCGGCTCGACGACCGCCTTCATCCGGCTCGCGAAGAACTTCATCGTGTCGACGAGCTCGGCGTCGCTGACCGTCACGATGTCGTCGACCAGCTCGCGGATCACCGCGAACGTGTATTCGCCGAGATGCTGCGTCTGCGCCCCGTCGGCGATGGTCTTCGGCGTGTCGATGTGCACGATCGATCCCGTCCGCAGGCTGCGCTGACCGTCGTTGCCCGCCTCGGGCTCGACGCCGATCACGCGGCACGCCGGATTCAGCGCGCGCGCCGCGGTCGCGCAGCCCGACAGCAAACCGCCGCCGCCGAGGCAGACGAGCAGCACGTCAAGCTCACCGGCATCTTCGATCAGTTCCTTCGCGGCGGTGCCCTGGCCCGCCATTACATGCGGATGGTCGTAAGGCGGGATCAACGTGAGGCCGCGCTCGGCCGCAAGACGCCGGCCGAGCGCCTCGCGATCCTCGCTGTAGCGGTCGTAGAACACCACCTCGCCGCCGTAGCCGCGGGTCGCGTCGACCTTGATCGTTGGCGCGTCGTTCGGCATCACGATCACCGCCTTCACGCCGAGCAGGCGCGCCGACAGCGCGATCGCCTGTGCGTGGTTGCCCGACGAGAACGTGATCACGCCGCCGGCCTTCTGCTCCGGCGTGAACTGCGCAATCGCGTTGTACGCGCCGCGAAACTTGAACGCACCCATCCGCTGGAAGTTTTCGCACTTGAAGAACATCTGCGCGCCGGTCAACTCGTTAGCCGTGGTGGACGTCAGCACGGGCGTGCGGTGGGCGACGCCGCGAATGCGCTCGTGCGCGGCCACGACGTCATCGAAGGAAATCGGCAGGTTGCTTGTGCTCATAAGTCGGAATCCGGACAGGGGCTTGGGAGATCAACGAGAAAGCGCGCGACGCAGACCGGCGGCGCCGAACGGCGTGCGCAATTGTCGCAGCATAACGTGAATCGAGGGTCCGGCCGGCCGGGGGTCAGCCGCGCGTGAGCTTGCGGGCGAGCAGCGACGGCAGGCGCACGAGAAAGCCGCAGAAGAGCCGCGCGTGCATCCACGACAGCAGCAAGTTGTCGCGCACGTAACGGAAATGCGATACGCCGCCTTCGTCCGCGCGGTAATAGCGCACCGGTGCTTCGACGTTCACCGGCCGCACGCCGTCCCACGCGAGGCGCACGGCCGCCTCCGGGTCGAAGTCGAAACGGCGCATCCAGGTATGCCGGCGCATGATCGCCGCGAGCGGCGCGATCGGATATACGCGAAAGCCGTACAGCGAATCGCCGATGCCGGCCCACAGCGTCTCGACATCCGCCCAAAGATTCGACAGACGCCGCCCCTGCACGCGAATCCACGGCGCACTCGCATCGAACTTCGGCTTGCCGAGCACCATCGTGTCGGGCGCGGCCCGCGACGCCGCCATGAACGCGGGAATCAGGTCGGCCGGATGCTGGCCGTCGGAGTCCATCGTCAGCACGTGCGTGTAGCCGCGCGCGGCGGCGGCTTCGAGTCCGGCGAGCACCGCGGCGCCCTTGCCCCGGTTCTCGGGGAGCACGATCACGTGCAGTCCGGGGTCGCGTTCGGCTTCGGCCGCGAGACGCGCGGCGCTGCCGTCCGTGCTGCCGTCGACGACGACCCACACCGGGTTCCACTGCTCGCGCGCGGCGCGGACGGTCTCGTCGACTTTGAGGCCGGGGTTGTAGCTCGGAATCAGGACGAGGTGAGTGGACGAAGGGCTCGGGTTACGCATGGAGACAGCCGATGAATGAAGCACGCCGGGCCGCGCGTTACGCGAGCCCGCCGTTGATCTGCAGAACCTGTCCGGTCACGTAGGCGGCGGCGTCGGACACGAGGTACGCGACCAGGCCGGCGACTTCGTCCGGCCGGCCCGCGCGCTGCGACGGCACGAGCTGCCTGATGCGCTCGGGAGGAAACGCGTGCTCGGCCATCGGCGACGCGACGATGCCCGGCGCGACCGCATTCACCGTGATCCCGCGCGACGCGACCTCCTGCGCGAGCGACTTCGTCGCGCCGATCAGCCCCGCCTTCGCGGCCGCATAGTTGGTCTGTCCGCGATTGCCGACGACGCCCGCCACCGACGCGACGTTGACGATGCGCCCCCAGCGCGTGCGGATCATCGGCAGCAACAGCGGCTGCGTGACGTTGAAAAACCCGTTGAGCGACACGTCGATCACGCGGCGCCATTGCTGCTGCGTCATGCCGGCCATCGGCGCGTCGTCGTGGATGCCCGCGTTGTTGATCAGGATTTGCACGGGCGCGTCGTCGATCAGCTGTGCGAGCGCGGACTGGGTCGCGTCGGCGTCGGTCACGTCGAACGCGATCGCGTGCGCGGCGCCGCCCGACGCGACGATGCGCGCGGCCACTGCCTCGGCCGCCGCGACGTGGCGGTTCGCGTGCACCCACACGTCATGTCCGGCCTTCGCGAGCGCTTCGCAGATCGCCTGCCCCAGCGCGCCGCTGCCGCCCGTCACGAGCGCCCGCATCGAGCCTCCATTGCCATTGACGTCCCCCGTTCCCGACGCGCCGCGCGCATCAGCGCGTACGGTGCGCGGCGACGTAGGCGCTCAGTGCGCCGAGCGTCGCGAAGATCTTTTCGTTGTCTGGATTGTCCGAGCGCAGCTCGAATCCGTACTTCTTCGAAATCAGCAGCGCGATTTCGAGAATGTCGATCGAGTCGAGTCCGAAGCCTTCGCCGTACAACGGCGTGCCCGCGGACACCGCTTCGAGTTTCACCTCTTCGAGGTTCAGCTCGCCGATCATCAGCGCGGCAAGCTCTTTTTCCAGTTCGTTCATCATGCTCTGCACGCGGGCAGCGCGTGTGGCCCGGGCCTCGCCGGCCGGCGCCCTGCCGCTCGTGTCGCTCGTGTAATTGGGGACCGCGAAAATTCAGGCGAATTCTAGTCGAAGGGGTACACGTCGTATAGCGCGAAAGGTTACAGACAGTTCGGCCCGGCTCCGCGCCCCATTTCGCCGGGTGCGCGCGCACAACGCCCGAGCCGACGTCGGCGACAGCGTCTCCCTCGCGAGGCGGCCCGCTGCAGGCGCGCCGCAATCCCATACAAACGGTTACAAAACCTGCAATCGGGCGGTGCACTGGGGCCCGGCGAGCGCTCTAAAATGTGGCCGCTGACGCGCCCGGCCCCGCAGGTCCGCCGGATGCGCTTCCTTTCGTATCACTAACCTGGTCCGTCGCGTTGCAACGCTCACGCGCGGGCCTCGATATTTCGGACATGCAGCACGATTTCCCCCTTTTTATACGCGCCCGGCATTTCGCGGCGCGCTCGACGGCGCAGCGCCGGCACCCCGCGGAGGCGCGGTGCAACGGCTGACGCGCATCGCGCGTGCCGGCGCGGCGATCGGTGCGCTCGCGATCTACGAGATCGGCGCGCACCACGCGGTGGCGACGCCCGGCGAGCACGGCTTCGGTCTTGCGCTCGTGCTCACGCCGGTGCTGGCGATCGCGCTGTCCGCGGCCGTGCGTTCGGCGCGGCGCGTCTGGCCGCTGCCGCTTTGGGCGCTCGCTTGCGCCGTGTTGTGGATCGTCCGCGAGCCGCTCGCTCAGCATTTCGGCTGGGGGCTGTATCTGGAGCATCTGAGCTTCAACCTCGCGATGGCGCTGCTGTTCGGCACCACGCTGCTACCCGGCCGCGAACCGTTGTGCACGCAATTTGCTGCGCTGATCGACGGGTCCGTCACGCCGCGCGTCGCGCGCTATACGCGGCAGATCACCGTCGCGTGGACGATGTTCTTCGTCGCGATCGCCGCGATCTCGACGCTCCTGTTCGCGACGTCGTCGATCGTCGCGTGGTCGACGTTCGCGAACTATCTCGCGCTGCCGCTCGTCGGCGCGATGTTCGTCGGCGAGCACGCGTGGCGCCGCATCGCGCTGCCCGACATCGAGCGGCCGGACATGCTCGCTGCCGTGCGCGCGTACCGGCAGTCGATGGCGTGGCGCGCGAGCCGGGCACCGTGAGCGCCATGTCCGCCGCCACGCCGAACGAAACCACCTTGCAGACAGACGTTATGTCGAGTTATCCGCTGCTGTTCCACTCCTTTTCCGACCGGACGATCGCCTGGCGCGACGGCGCGCCGGTGTCCGTCGGCGCGTTTCTCGCCGACGTCGCGCGCGTCGCCGCCGCGCTGCCCGCCGGCGGCCACGTGTTCAACGTCTGCACCGACCGCTATCGCTTCGCGGTCAGCCTGTGTGCGACGCTCGTCGCGGGCAGGATCAGCCTGCTGCCTTCCACGCATACGCCGGAGATGGTGCGCCAGCTCGCGTCGTTCGCGCCCGATGCGTTCTGCCTGCACGACTGCGCCGACTGCACGATCGATCTGCCGCAGTTCCGGTATCCGGACGCATCCGGCTTCCGTGGATCGCGCGACGTCCACACCCGCGTGCCGCAGATCGACGCGGCGCGAGTGATGGCGTATGTGTTCACGTCGGGCTCGGTCGGCACGCCGGTGCCGCATCGCAAGACGTGGGGCTTTCTCGTGCGCAACGTGCGCGCGGCCGCGCATCGGCTGGGGTTGTCCGCCGCGGGCCACGGCACGGCCACGCTGATCGGCACGGTGCCCGCGCAGCACATGTACGGCTTCGAATCGACAGTGCTGCTCGCGCTGATCGGCGGTCTCGCGTTCAGCAACCGCCAGCCGTTCTATCCCGCCGACGTGCGCGCGGAACTGGCCGCCGTCCCGCAGCCGCGCGTGCTCGTGACGACGCCGGTTCACCTGCGCGCGCTCGTCGCGTCCGATCAGGCGTTGCCTGACGCGTCGCTCGTGCTGTCCGCGACCGCGCCGCTCGCGCAGAAGCTCGCGAGCGCGGCCGAGGCGCGGCTCGCGGCGCCGCTGATCGAGATCTACGGCAGCACCGAAAGCGGCCAGATCGCGACGCGCAGGACCGCACGGAGCGACGCGTGGCATCTGCTGCCGGGCGTGCGCCTCGACGCGCACCCCACCGCGCGCGACGACGACAGCGGGCCGTCGTTCTGGGCGTCGGGCGGACACGTCGAGGCGCCCGTGCCGATGGGCGACGCGCTCGAACTGATCGACGACACGCACTTCCTGCTGCACGGACGCAAGGCCGATCTCGTGAACATCGCCGGCAAGCGGACGTCGCTCGGCTATCTGAACCATCAGTTGAACGCAATACCGGGCGTCGAGGACGGCGTGTTCTACATGCCGGACGACGACGCATCGGCGACGCACCGCGGCTCGACGGCGCACGACACCGGCTGCCAGCCTGTCACGCGCCTCGCGGCGCTCGTAGTCGCGCCGCAACTGACGGCCGCCGCGCTTGTGCGCGCGCTGCGCGAGCGCATCGACCCGGCGTTCCTGCCGCGCCCGCTGCGCTTCGTCGAATCGCTGCCGCGCAACGCGACCGGCAAACTGCCGCGCGACGTGCTCGCGGCGCTCGTCGCGCGGCGTCCGCACCGGGCGTCGGCCGCGCCGCAGCCATGCGGTGCCGATGCCGATTCCGACGCCGCCCGTGAAGCGACGCCCGCGATCGGCGCGCCGCTCACGTTCACGATCGAAGCCGACCACCCCGCGCTGCCCGGCCACTTCCCCGGACGGCCGATCGTGCCCGGCGTCGTGCTGCTCGATCGCGCGCTCACCGCAATCGGCGCCGCGTTGAACCGCTCGTTCGACGCGTGCAGCCTCAGTTCCGCGAAGTTCCTGAGCCCCGTCGCACCCGGCGAGCGCCTCGACGTCGCGTTCGATATCGCGGCGAGCGGCGCGATCCGCTTCACGGTGCGCGCGGGCGAGCGCGAAGTCGCGAGCGGCGTGCTGGCCGCGCCGAAGGCCGAGCCGGTGAAAAGCGCGGCGAAGGAAATGGCCTACCCATGACGCTGAACGACTGGGCGCAACGAAAGGAGCGCAGCAATCGCACGCTGCTGCGCGCGATGGCCTGGCTGTCGCTGCGCTTCGGGCGGCCGGCGGGCCGCGTCGTGCTGCGCGCGGCGGCCGCGTATTTCGTCGTGTTCTCGCCGGGCGCGCGCCGCGCATCGCGTGCGTATCTGCGCCGCGCGCTCGGCCGTCCGGCGACGCTCGCCGACGTGTACCGGCACATGCTCGCGTTCGCGTCGACGGTGCACGACCGCCTGTATCTGCTGAACGACCGCTTCGATCTGTTCGACATCCGCGTGCACGGCGAAACGCTCGTCGACGACGCGCTCGCCGGCGGTCGCGGTGCGTTCCTGATCGGCGCGCATCTCGGCAGCTTCGAGGCGATCCGCGCGCTCGGCCGCACGCAGCCGGATCTGCGCGTGGCCGTCACGATGTTCGAGGACAACGCACGCAATATCAACGCAATCCTCGCCGCCGTGAACCCCGCCGCGAAGCCGGAAGTGATCGCCCTCGGACGCGTGGACGCGATGCTGAAAGTGCGCGAATCGCTCGACCGCAACACGATGGTCGGCATCCTCGCGGACCGCACGCTGCTGCCCGACGGCGGCTCGTCGACGCAGCCGGTCACGTTTCTCGGCGCGCGCGCCGCGTTCCCGCTCGGCCCGCTGCACATGGCGGCGATGCTGCGGCGGCCGGCGATCTTCATGACGGCGCTCTATCGGGACGGCAATCGCTACGACATCCATTTCGAGCCGCTCGCCGACTTCACCGACGTGGCGCGCGACGCGCGCTCGCGCGAAGTGCACGCGGCGCTCGCGCGCTACGTCGCGATGGTGGAGCGGCACTGCCTCGCCGCGCCGTACAACTGGTTCAACTTTTTCGATTTCTGGCAGGACGCCGACGCGTTGCGCGATGCGGGTTCACCCGCGCACGCACGCGGCCTGCCACGCGAGACTTCCGACGCATGACGCTCGTGCCACGCTTTGCCTTTGCCCTCTCGCGCGCGTCTCGCGCATTCGCTGCCGCCGCGCTGGTGTGCGCGACTTTCGTCGGGTCGGCGATGCCGGCCCGCGCTTTCGCGTCCGACTGGACGCTCGACCGGCTGATGTCGACGCTCGCGCAACACCGCTCGGGACACGCGAACTTCGTCGAGACGAAGTACCTCGCGATCGCGTCGCATCCGGTTCGATCGTCGGGTGAACTGACGTTCGTCGCGCCCGATCATCTGGAAAAGCGCACGCTCGCGCCGGCGCCGGAAAACCTCGTCGTCGACGGCGACCGCGTGAGCGTCGAGCGCAACGGCCGTCGCTACACGCTCGCGCTCGAACAGTATCCGGAGGTGGCGGGGTTCATCGAAAGCCTCCGCGCGACGCTTGCCGGCAATCGCTATGCGCTGGAGCAGCTGTACCGCGTCGCGATCGCGGGCCACGGCGATGACTGGACGCTCACGCTCACGCCGCTCGACGCGCGCATGCTGAAAGCGATCAGCACGATCACGCTCGACGGCACGCGCGGCGAACTGCGCACCGTCACGATCCGGCAGGCCGACGGCGATCATTCGGTGATGCGTCTTCTCGACGCGTCGGCGAACGGATGACGCGCGAACGTCCCGCGCGCAGTGCATCCGCGCGACGCGCGGTGCTGCTGTGGCTCGCGTTTCTCGTGGTCTGCGGCGTCGCGATCGCGCGCGCGAGCTTCACCGCCGATCTGTCCGCGTTCCTGCCGCGCTCGCCGGACGCGCAACAACGCGTGCTCGTCGACCAGTTGCGCGACGGGCTGCCGTCGCGGTTGATCCTCGTCGCGATCGACGGCGGCGACGCGGCCACGCGCGCGACGCTGTCGCGGCATCTCGCGGCCACGCTGCGCGCCGATCCGCAATTCGCGTCGGTCAACAATGGCGAGGCGACCGGCGATGCGCGCGATCAGCAGTTCGTCTTCGCGCATCGCTATCTGCTGAGTCCGGCGGTGAACCCCGCGCGCTTTTCCGTCGCCGGACTGCACGATGCGCTCGCCGACAGCCTCGACATGCTCGCTTCGTCGGCGGGACTCGTCGCCAAGGCGCTGTTGCCGCACGATCCGACCGGCGAAGTGACCGCGCTCGTGAGCCAGCTCGACAGCGGCGCGGCGCCTTCGTCGAGCCATGGCGTGTGGGTGTCGCGCGACGGGAGCCGCGCGGTGCTCGTCGTGCAGACGGCCGCCGCCGGATCTGACACCGACGCGCAGGCCCGCGCGATCGACACCGTGCGGCGCGCGTTCGACGCGGCCACGCATGCGGTATCGAACGCAACGGCGAACGTGAACGCCTATGAGCTGCGGATGACCGGCCCCGGCGTGTTCTCCGTGGAAACGCGCGACGCGATCCGCCACGACGTCGAGCGCCTGTCGTCGCTGAGCGTCGTGTTGATCGTCGCGCTGCTGTTCACCGTCTACCGGTCGCCGCGCACGCTCGCGCTCGGGCTGCTGCCGGTGTTCTCCGGCATCGCGGCGGGGCTCGCGTCGGTGAGCGTCGCGTTCGGCACCGTGCACGGCGTCACGCTCGGCTTCGGCACGACGCTGATCGGCGAAGCCGTCGATTACTCGATCTATCTGTTCGTGCAGTCCGCGCCGACGCCCACGGCCGGCGCGGCGCCGATGCGCGACTGGGTCGCGCGCTACTGGCCGACGATCCGGCTCGGCGTGCTGACGTCGATCTGCGGTTTCGCGTCGATGCTGTTCTCGGGCTTTCCCGGTCTCGTGCAACTCGGGCTCTATTCGATCGCGGGGCTCGCGGCGGCCGCCGTCGTCACGCGCTTCGTGCTGCCGGCGCTGGGCAGCGGGCACGGTGCGATCCGCGACCTGTCGCGGCCCGGCGCGGCGCTCGCGAAGGCAGCGCGGTTCGCGCCGGCGTTGCGCTGGCCGCTCGCCGCGGTGCTGGTCGCGGCGATCGCGACGCTCGCGCTGCATCGCGGCAGCCTGTGGAGCCACGATCTCGCCGCGCTGAGCCCGGTTTCCGCGCAGCGCCTCGCGCTCGATGCGAGCCTGCGCGCGGACGTCGGCGCGCCCGACGTCCGCTATCTGGTCGTGATCCCGGCCGCAACCGAGCAGGCGGCGCTCGAAGGTGCGGAGAAAGTGTCGGCGCAGTTGCAGCCGCTCGTGGATGCAGGCGTGCTCGGCGGCTACGAGAGTCCCGCGCGGTTCCTGCCGAGCGACGCGACGCAGCGCGCGCGGCTCGCGAGCCTGCCGCCCGCCGACGTGCTCGCCGCGCGGCTGCGCGAAGCGCTCGCGAATCAGACGATCAGCGTGAAGCCGCAGGTGTTCGCGCCGTTCATCGACGATGTCGAACGCGCTCGACAGCAGCCGCTGCTGCGTCGCGCGGATCTGCAAGGGACGTCGATGGCGCTCGCCGTCGACGGGCTGCTGACCCGGCGCGACGGACAGTGGAACGCAATGCTGTCGTTGCGCGCGCCGACGCCGACGCCAACCGAAGCGGACGCGAGTTCGAACGCGAGCGTCAACGCCGGCGCGAGCGCGGACGCGAACTCTAACGCGGACGCGAGCCCGAACGCTAACGTCAGGCCGAACGCTAACGCCAGCCCGACCGCTAACGCCAGCCCGACCGCGGCCGCGAGCGCAACCGCAGCCGAACAACCGAGCCTCGACGCCGCCCGCATCCGCGCAGCCGTCGAGCGCGCGCAGGTGCCGGGCGCCGTGTTCGTCGACCTGAAGACCGAGGCGAACCGGCTCTACGTGAACTACGTGCGGGAGGACCGGCATCTCGCGCTCGCGGGCTTCGTCGCGATCGCGGTGCTGCTGCTGATCGCGCTGCGCTCGCCGGCGCGCGTCGCGCGCACGCTCGCGCCGCTCGTCGCGGCGGTGCTCGTGGTGAGCGCCGGCTTCGCGCTCGCAGGCGTCGCGCTGACGATCCTGCACCTGATCGGCATGCTGTTGATCGTCGCGGTCGGTTCGAACTACGCGCTGTTCTTCAACAAACGCGCCGACGCTTCGGCAAGCGACGACGCGGCCGCCATCGCGCCGCAGACGCTCGTGTCGCTGCTGGTCGCGAACCTCGCGACGGTGGCCGGCTTCGGGCTGCTGTCGCTGTCGCACGTGCCGCTGCTCGCGACGTTCGGGCTCACCGTCGGCCCCGGCGCGATCCTCGCGCTGCTGTTCTCCGCGATCCTCGCGCCGACGGCGACGGCGACCGCGACGGCCGCCGCCGCTGGCGGCGCCGTCGCGGCCGCTCACCCGCGAGGCCACGCATGAACGGACTTGAAGCACGACGCTGGAAACCGACGCCGCTGATCACCGGCGCGGCGACGCTGCACGTCGGCGCGGCGGCCGCGGTCGCGGCGGCGCCGGCCGTGTGGCCGTGGGCGGCCGGCGGCGTGATCGCCTCGCATCTCGCACTGACGGCGGCCGGCCTGTGGCCGCGCAGCTCGCTGCTCGGGCCGAACTGGACCACGCTGCCGCCACGCGCGACCGACCAGATCGCGCTCACCGTCGACGACGGCCCCCACCCCGACGTGACGCCCCGCGTGCTCGACGTGCTCGACCGGCACGGCGCGCGCGCGACGTTCTTTTGCATCGGCGACGAAGCGCGCCGTCATCCGTACGTGGTCGAGGCGATCGTCGCGCGCGGCCATGCGGTCGAGAACCACAGCCAGCGGCACCGGCACACCTTCTCGCTGCTCGGCCCACGCGCGCTGCGGCGCGAGATCGAGGCCGCGCAGCAGACGCTATCCGACATCAGTGGGACCACACCGCTCTTCTTTCGCGCGCCGGCCGGGCTGCGCAATCCGTTTCTCGAACCGGTGCTGTGCGCGCTCGGCCTGACGCTCGCGAGCTGGACGCGGCGCGGCTTCGACACCCGCACGCGCGATGCGGCCGTCGTCACCCGGCGTCTCGTGCGCGGGCTCGCGGCGCGCGACATCCTGCTCGTTCACGACGGCCACGCGGCACGCGACATGCGCGGCGAACCCATCGTGCTCGACGCGCTGCCCGCCGTGCTGCGCGCGGCCGCCGATGCGGGCCTGCGCTTCACGACGCTGCGCGCCGCCATCGCAGCCGGTAGCCGCGAAGCGCCACCCGACGACGACCGGCAGAAGCCGCGTTGGCCGACGGCCGTTTGATAAAATTTCGAGATATCGGTGTCCGAACGAATCATGGACGGAACACCGAAGCATCCCACTGGAACCGAAGCCGTTGAAACCTCTCACGCTGACGCACTTCACCGCCACCAGTTGTCTCGGGCGCGGCCTCGACGCCACGCTCGCCGCGCTGCGCGACGCGCGCGGCGGCCTCGCGCGCTGCGACTTCGAACGCGCGAACCTCGACACGTGGGTCGGCGCGGTGGACGGCGTGGACGCGCAGCCGGTGCGCGCCGATCTGGCCGACTTCGAGTGCCGCAACAACCGCCTCGCGCAAATCGGCCTCACGCAGGACGATTTCGCCGGCCGCGTCGAGCAGGCGGTCGCGCGATATGGCGCCGAGCGCGTCGGCGTGTTCATCGGCACGAGCACGGCCGGGATTCTGGAAACGGAACTCGCCTACCAGCGGCGCGACCCGCAAAGCGGCGCGCTGCCGGCCGGCTTCCGTTACGCAGAGACGCACAATCCGTACTCGGTGGCCGCGTTCGTCCGCGCGTATTGCGGGCTGCGCGGGCCGGCGATGGCGATTTCGACCGCGTGCTCGTCCGGCGCGAAGGGGTTCGCATCGGCGCGCCGGATGCTCGAAGCCCGGCTGATCGACGCGGCGGTCGTCGGCGGCGTCGATTCGCTGTGCCTGACCACGCTGTACGGCTTCAACTCGCTCGAATTGCTGTCGCGGCAGCCGTGCCGGCCGTTCGACATCGCGCGCGACGGCATTTCGATCGGCGAGGCGGCGGCGTTCGCGCTGCTCGAACGCACGCCCGACGCGAGCGACGAGAGCGCTGTGATGCTGCTCGGCATCGGCGAATCGAGCGACGCGCATCACATGTCGTCGCCGCATCCGGAAGGGCTCGGCGCGCGGATCGCGATCGAACAGGCGCTCGCGGGCGCCGGCCTCGACGCGGGCGACATCGACTACATCAATCTGCACGGCACGGCCACGCCGAGCAACGACACGGCAGAAAGCCGCGCGGTATCGGCGCTGTTCGACGGCACGCCGTGCAGTTCCACCAAGGGAGCGACCGGGCACACGCTCGGCGCGGCCGGCGCGATCGAAGCGGTGATCGCCGCGCTCGCGTTGCGCGATCAACTGCTGCCGGCCGGCGTCAACACGACAGAAGTCGATCCGGCGCTGCCGCTCGACTACCTGCTCAAGAGCCGACGCGCGCGCGTGCGCACCGTGCTCAGCAATTCGTTCGGTTTCGGCGGCTCGAATTGCAGCCTCGTGCTCGGCCGCGCCGATCGCGCCCGACTGTGAGCCCATCGCCATGACCCGCGTCAGCGCCTATATCGAAAGCATCGGCCTCATCGGGCCCGGTCTCGCCGACTGGCCGCAGGCCGCGCGCGTACTTGCCGATCCCGCGACCTACGCGAGCGCGCGCACCGAATTGCCGCCGCCCGCGAGCCTGCCGCCCGCCGAACGGCGGCGCACCGGGCCGGCCGTGCGCGTCGCGCTCGCGGTCGGCCAGCAGGCGGTGGCCGCGAGTTCGCGCGACGCCGCGACGCTCGCGGCCGTGTTCACGTCGTCGGGCGGCGACGGACACAACTGCCACGTGATCTGCGAGACGCTCGCCGGCGACGACCGGCAACTGTCGCCGACCCGCTTTCACAACTCCGTGCACAACGCGCCGGCCGGCTACTGGAGCATCGCGACGCGTGCGATGGCGCCGTCGAACGTGCTGTGCGCGCACGACGGCAGCTTCGCGGCGGGCCTGATCGAGAGCCTGTGCCAGGTCTCGGTCGACCGGACGCCGACGCTGCTCGTCGCGTTCGACACCGACTATCCGTCGCCGATGCGCGAAGTGCGGCCGATTCCCGACGCGTTCGGCGTCGCGCTCGTGCTGACGCCCGAGCCCGGCGCGCGCACGCTCGCGCGCATCGACGTGCGGATCACCGATGCGCCGGCGACCCGGCTCGCCGCGCCCGCACTCGAAGCGTTGCGGCGCGAGATTCCGGCCGCGCGCGCGCTGCCGATGCTCGACGCGCTGGCCGCGCGGCGCGCCGCGAGCGTCGTGCTCGACTATCTGCCGGACGCGCGGCTGGCGGTAGATGTCGTGCCGTCGCCGGCGATGTCCGGCGAAGGCGGCGAGCCCGCGCGATGACGTCGCCCGCCCTGCCTGCGACGCCGCTGCCGCGCGAGTGGATCGCCGCGCACATTCCGCACGCCGGCGCGATGTGTCTGCTCGACGAAGTCGTCGCCTGGGATGACGAACGGATTCGCTGCATCGCGACGAGCCACCGCGATCCGCGCAATCCGCTGCGCGCGAACGGACGGCTAGCGGCGGTGAACGGCATCGAATACGCGGCGCAGGCGATGGCGGTTCACGGCGCGGTGCTCGGCGCCGCGCGCTCGCGCCCGCGCGTCGGCTTTCTCGCGAGCGTGCGCAACGTGGACGCACGCGTCGAACGGCTCGACGACGTCGACGGCCCGCTGACCATCGACGCCGAACGCATGAGCGGCGACGGCAACCACCTTCTTTATCGCTTCACGATCGGCTGCGGCGAGCGCGTGCTGCTGACGGGCCGCGCGGCCGTCCTGCTCGACGCCGAATCGTGAAGCGCCCGTTTTCCCACCGGACCATTCGAGGACCCCATCCATGAAGAGTCGAAAACTGCTGCTGGCCGCGACGGTGCTCGCCGCGCTGAGCCAGGCGGCCCACGCGGATCTCGCCGAAGTCGGCCACGACATCAAGACCACGACGAAAAGCGCCGCTCACAAAACCGGCCATGCCGCGAAGGAAGCCGGTCATGCGACGGCGAATGCGGCGCGCAAAGTCGGCCACGGGATTGCGAACACCGCGCGCCACGGCTATCAGGCGGTCAAGCATGCGTTCCATCACGACAGCGATCACGAGCACTCGTGAACCGGACGCGCGGACGCGCCGTGATGCACGCCGAAGCCGCTCCCGTCACATCGCCCGGATGAAGTCGATGAACGCGCGCAGCGGCGCCGGCACGAGCCGCCGCCCCGGATAGTAGAGAAACGGCCCCGAAAAGGGCCGCCGCCACGCTTCGAGCACCGGTTCGAGCGCGCCGCTCGCAAAGTGCGGGCGCAGCCAGTCTTCGTACAGATACACGATGCCGGTCCCGCCGATTGCGGCATCGACGAGAAGATCCGTCGCGCCGCCGATCTGCACGACGAGCGGCCCCGAAGGCTCGACGCGCACCACTTCGCCGTCGCGCTCGTACTCCCACGGCGGCATCGCGCCGCTCGCGAAGCGCCCGAGCAGGCACGCGTGCGCGAGCAGATCGCGCGGATGCACGGGACGCCCGTGACGGGCGAGATAAGCGGGAGACGCCGCCGTCGCAAAACGCTGGACGCGCGGACCGATCGGCACCGCGACCATGTCCTGCTCCAGCCGGTCGTCATAGCGGATGCCGGCGTCGCATCCGGCCGCGAGCACGTCGACGAAGCTTTCCTCGGCGATCACTTCGAGCCGTATCTGCGGATACGCGGCGAGAAACGGCGACACGATCGACGGCAGGATCAGCCGCACCGCGCTCACCGGCACGTTCAGCTTCAGCGTGCCCGCCGGCTTGTCGCGAAACGCGTTGACGACGTCGAGCGCGGCCTCGACCTCGGTGAGCGCCGGCGCGATCCGCTCCATCAGCCGCTGGCCCGCTTCGGTCGGCACGACGCTGCGCGTGGTCCGGTTCAGAAGCCTCACGCCGAGCCGCCCTTCGAGCCGGCGCACCGCCTCGCTGAGCCCGGACGCGCTGACGCCCGTCAGGCGGCCCGCGTCGCGAAACCCCTTCGCCCTCACCACCGCCACGAACGCGTTCAGATCCGACAAGTCGACTTGCATTGTGCGAATTCCCGTACAGCCCGTGCCGATTATGACGGCTTATCGGGCAGGGTCACAAGCTCTATGCTGCGGACTTCCATCGCAAGGAGAACGACCATGTCCGCTGTTCATTCGTCCGGTACCTTCGCGCTCGGCGCGCGCACCGTCCACCGTCTCGGCTATGGCGCGATGCAGCTCGCCGGACCCGGCGTGTTCGGTCCGCCGAAGGATCGCGCGGCGGCGCTCGCGGTGTTGCGCGCGGCGATCGAACTGGGCGTCGATCACATCGACACGTCCGATTTCTACGGCCCGCATTTGACGAACCAGTTGATCCGCGAGGCGCTCCATCCGTATCGCGACGATCTCGTGATCGTCACCAAGATCGGCGCGCGACGCGGCGACGACGGTTCGTGGCTGCCCGCGTTTTCCGCCGACGAGCTGACGCGCGCCGTGCACGACAATCTGCGCAACCTCGGGCTCGACGTGCTCGACGTGGTGAACCTGCGGATCATGTTCGACGTGCATGCGCCGGCGGAGGGGTCGATCGAGGCGCCGCTCACGGCGCTCGCCGAGCTGCAGCGTCAGGGACTCGTGCGCCACATCGGCCTGTCGAATGTGACGCGCGCGCAGATCGACGAGGGGCGCCGGATCGGCGAGATCGTCTGCGTGCAGAACCACTACAACATCGCGCACCGCGACGACGACGCGCTGATCGACACGCTTCACCGCGACGGCATCGCGTACGTGCCGTACTTTCCGCTCGGCGGGTTCACGCCTTTGCAGTCTTCGACGCTGTCGTCGGTCGCCGCGCGGCTCGGCGCCACGCCGATGCAGGTCGCGCTCGCGTGGCTGCTGCGCCGCTCGCCGAACGTGCTGGTGATTCCGGGCACGTCGTCCGTCGCGCATCTGAAGGAGAACGTCGCTTCCGCCGCGCTCGACCTGCCGGACGACGCGTTGCGCGACCTCGACGCGCTCGCGCACGAATAGGCCGCGAGCGCCGTTACGCGAGCCTGAATCGCGAGATTTTCGCGCGCAGATCGTCGGCCTGGGTCTTCATCGAGAAGGCCGCGGCCGACACCTGCTCGACGAGCGCCGCGTTCTGCTGCGTGACGGTGTCCATCTGCGACACCGCATCGTTGATTTGGCCGATGCCCTTGCTCTGCTCGGCCGACGCCGCCGCGATCTCGTTGACGATGTCGGTCACGTGACGCACGGACTGCATGATCTCGTCCATCGTCGAGCCCGCCGAGCCGACGAATTCCGCGCCCGACTTCACGTGGTCCACCGATTCCTGGATCAGGTCCTTCACTTCCTTCGACGCCGACGCGGTGCGCTGCGCGAGCGACCGGACCTCGGACGCGACGACCGCGAATCCGCGCCCCTGCTCGCCGGCGCGCGCGGCCTCGACCGCCGCGTTCAGCGCGAGGATATTGGTCTGGAATGCGATGCTTTCGATCGTGCCGACGATGTCGGCGATCCGGTCCGAGCTGGCCGTGATGCCGCTCATCGTGTCGACCACCTGCTGCACGACGGTGCCGCCGCGCTGCGCGGTTTCCATCGCGACCTTCGCGATGTGGCTCGCCTGGCGCGCGTTGTCCGCGTTGTGCGTGACGGTCGACGTCAGCTCTTCCATGCTCGACGCCGTCTGCTGCAGCGACGCCGCCTGCTCCTCGGTGCGCTGCGACAGATCCTCGTTGCCGGCGGCGATCTGCGACACGCCGGACACGATCGACTCGCTCGATCCGTGGATCTCGTGAATCATGGTGCTCAATTGCTGCTGCATGCGCTTCATCGAATGCAGCAGGCTGCTGGTGTCGTTGCGCGCGGTGACGACCGTCATCGTCAGGTCGTGGTCCGCGATGCGGCTCGCGATGTCGCGCGCGTACGCCGGGTCGCCGCCGAGCAGGCGCAGGATGCCGCGATTAATCGAGATCACGATGGATGCGAGCGCGACCGCCGCGACCAGCAGGATCGCGAAACTGCGGTACAGCGACTCGCGAAACGCCGCGTCGATGTCGTCGATATACGCGCCCGTCTGCAGGATCCAGCCCCACGGCGCGAAGTCCGCCGCGTACGACACCTTCGGGTAGACGCCCGGCAGACCCGGCTTCGAGAACGAATAGCTGACGAAGCCGCCGCCGTCGCGCACGACGACCGCGACCGTGTCGTGGTACAGCGCGACGCCGTTCGGATCCTTGTAGCCGTCGACGTTCTTGCCGACCATCTCCGGATGGAACGGATGCATCAGGATCACCGGATCGTGGCTCATCACGGTGAAGTAGCCGGTGCCGCCGTCCGCGTAACGCGTCTGCCGGATCGCGTCGAGCGCGCGCTTCTTCGCTTCGTCGAGCGTGATCGTGCCGGCCGCCGCCTGGTCCGCGTAGGACTTGACCGTCGCGATCCCGAGTTGCGTCGCATGAACGAGGTCGTTCTTGCGTTCCTCGTAGCGGATCTTCCGCATCTGGAACGCGTCGACGACCGACAGGGAGAAGACAAGCACGAGGCTCAGGATCAGCGGGAGCCACAGCTTCTGGCTAAACGTCAACTTCACGGGGCGCTCCATCGATACTTATAGGTTATGCGCCGCATTAACGGACGAATGAGCCGGATACTTTAGCGTTTGCGTGCAGAAAATCGCGCGAGTTGGAGTAAGTTGACGCTTAATTCAAAGAAATGAAACGCGCCGCCTGCGGACGCGCGGCCGCGACGGAGCATAAGATCTCAGCTATCGCCAGCACCGCCGCTGCGCCTGCCAGGCCCATGTCAGCGTGCTACCGGCAGGCCGGCGCCCTACCGTCGCGAGGATTCGATGGATGCACGCGTGCAGATCGACGACATGCTCGATGCCGGGTACGACGCAGCAAACGGCCACGCGTCGCGCACTGCGGTGCCCGCCGTGTGCGACGTCTCGGTGACGAACGTCTGCAACGCGGCCTGTGACTTCTGCGGGTTCTCGCGCGATCGCAAGCTTGCCGGCCCGCGCCGCTATCTGGAGCTCGAAGCGTTCCGGCGCGCGCTGCCGGTGATGCGTCGGCGCCGCATCCGCTATCTGACCTTCCAGGGCGGCGAGCCGCTCGTGCATCCGCAGATCGTGTCGCTGGTCGCGTCGGCCACGCAAGCGGGCATGCAGTGCGGCCTGATCACCAATGGCTGGTTCCTCGGACGCTATGTCGAGCCGTTGGCGAAAGCGGGCCTGAGCCGTCTGCTGATATCGATCGACAGCGCCGAGATGGCCGCTCACGAACTGAATCGCGGACTGAGCGGTCTCGGCGCGCGCATTCGCGACGGCGTCGCGGCGGCGCGCGCATTGGGCGTTCCCGTGTGCGCGTCGGTCACGGTGAGCCGCCTCGTGCGCTACGACGCGCTACCCGACGCGCTTGCGGCGCTCGGCTTCGACTGCGTGTCGTTTTCGTATCCGCGACGCGCGCCGTTCGGCTCGACGTCGCTCGTCTATGACGAGGATTCGTCGCTGATCGATCTGTCGCAGGACGAACTGATCGACGCGTTGCATCAGATCGCGTCGATGAAAAAGCGCTTTCGCGTGCTCGATCCGGGCGCGGCGCTCGCCGAGGTCGAACGGTTCGTGCGCGGCGAAGCGCAACGGGTGCCGTGCATCGGCGGCTTCAAGTATTTCTATGTCGACTGGAATCTCGACATCTGGCGCTGCGAGGCCTGGCACGAGCCGATGGGGTCCGTGTTCGACCTCGATTCGATTCCGGACCGGCGCGAGCCGTGCAACGCGTGCATGATGTCGTGCTACCGGCACGCGAGCGTGCTGATGCACGGTGCGATCTGCGTGACCGATGCCGCTCGCGCGCTGGGCGACCGGCACTTCGCGGATGCGGTGAGCACGCTGTTCCAGCAGGGCGTCGCGTACTCGCTGTGGGCGCTCGCGGTCGATGCGCTGCCGCGGCGGATGCTCCTTCGCACCGCGCGGCCCCGCGCACACGCCGATCCGTCCGGCAGGGCGTGACGCCGTGGCCCGGCACCTCGGCCGCGTGGCCGCGCTGGCCGGCCTGATCGTCGCGCTGTGGCTCGTCGCGGCGAGCCATCCGCTCGCGGTGTTCGAACTGATGCGCGCGGCGGGCGTCGGCCTCGTGTTCGCCGCGCTGATCCACGTGCCGCATATGGTGGTCAACACCGCGGCGTGGCTGACGGTGATCGTCGGCGCGCGGCGGCCCCGCGCCGGCGCGATGTTGATGATCGTGTGGATTCGCGAATCGGTGAACAGCATGCTGCCGGTCGCGCGGGTCGGCGGGGAGATCGTCGGGTTCCGGCTGATGCGCAAACAGGGGCTGCCGCCGTCGACTTCCGTCGCGAGCCTGGTCGTCGACATGCAACTCACGCTGATCAGTGAGCTGCTGTTCACGCTGATTGGGATCGGCTTTCTTTTCTCGCATGCGCAGTCCGGCTCGTTGCGCATTGCCGGAGACCTCGCGTGGGGTGTCGCGGCCCTCGCGCCCCTGCTGCTGCTGTTCGCGGTGATCCAGTATGCGAGCCCGTTCGAGCGCCTGATGCGCGTGCTGAACCGGATGACGCGCGGCATATTCGAAGACCGGATTGGGGAGTCGGCGCAGATCGATCAATTGATCAAGGCGATCTGGCGCAGACGGCGCGTGGTGCTCGCGTACCTGTTCATCTGGCAACCGCTCAATTGCCTGCTGACGTCGCTCGAAATCTGGGTCGCGCTGCGTTTTCTCGGCGCGCCGGTGAGCTTGATCGAGGCCGTGGCGATCGACTCGCTGATTCAGGCGCTCAGCAGCGCGGCCTTCTTCGTGCCGGGGGCGCTCGGCGTGCAGGAAGGCGGGTTCCTGGTGATCGGCGGCGCGCTCGGCCTCGACCCGGCTACGTGCGTCGCGCTCGCCGGCGCCCGGCGAGTTCGCGATCTGCTCGTGTTCGTGCCGGGACTCGTCGCGTGGCAGTTCGCCGAATCGGCGCGGTTCGCGCGGGCGTGATCGTGGTGCAACGGGAGTCCTCCGCCGTCCTTCTCCTGTTCCGCTTTCAGGAGCCGCGCGATGATTCGCAGGGCTCCTGACCGGATATTGCCCGGGCCGTGATCCACCAACATAACCTGTCGCTTCCGTTCAACCGAGCGAGGAGCGGCGATATGGAAGTTTCCCGGCTTGCGTTCAGTTCTATCTATCCCACTCACCGCCGCGACGATGCCCCGTCGACCAGCACGAGCACGCCGGCACCCGCCGCGACATCGACCCACGCAATGGCCGTCGATGGACGCAAGAAGCGTAGCGACAGTGACAGCAGCAGCGATAGCGGCAGCGCCGCCGGCCCTCCGGCAAAAAAACCGCGAACGGAGGCCCCTGCCACACAACGCCCGGCAACCGCAGCGCCGAACGCGCACTCGGACGCCTACGCGGACCATGTGGTGAATACGGCCGCGCGATCGCCGCTCTCCGCGAGCCAGCTGGCCGACGTGCGGCAGGGGGTCGTCCACGCCGTCGAGCGCAGCCAGGGCGATCTCGTCGACCGGCAAACCGCCGACGCGATTCGCAGCACCTTGACGGACGCGCTCGACCGCTCGCCTACGTTTCGCGCCGCCGTTGCGTTCGGCATGCGCAATCACGTCGAAGACCTCGACGACCTCACTTATCGAAACCGCTACGAGCCGAACCTGGAGACCTTCGACCCGCGGACCCCCGTCGATATCCGTTCGCTGACGGTCGACGCGTTGCAACGGGGGGATGCCGCTCACATGCCGATCGTACCGGTCAACGAAGCGGGCAGAAGCGAGGATTACGACGAGAGCAGGCCCGCGCATGTCAGCATCACGCCCGCGACGAATGCGAATTCACCGTACATGGACCCATGGCGGCAGATGCTGACGCACGAGATCATGCACCACGTCACCGGCGCCGGCGATCCGCATGGATCGGCGGAAAACGTGCACGGGCCGACCGAGATCCTGTCGCGCCGCGTCGCGGCCGAGATGGGCTGGTCCATTCCGGACTCCAGAGGATACGGAGACCTGACCCGCAGAGCGAACATCGAAGAGGCGAACCGTGCGGCGCTGATCGACGCGGCGCAGCGACACCCGGGTCCCGAACACGAGTTCTTCGAGCGGCTCGACGCGCTGAGCCGGCCTGGTCCGGTGAGCGGGGTCCTCCACGAGCCCGGGAGCGCCAGTCCGAACGGGACAGGGGCTGAACATTCGCTCGGAGAATTTCCCTCCGAACTCGATCAGATCGAGCTGCCCGAACTGTTCGGCTTGTTTGCGGACAGCGCGCCAGCGGGAGCGCCGACCGGATTTCAGAATGCGAGCGCCGCGAGCAGGGCGAGCTGGGCGACGCAGGGCCGGTTCTTCCGCTACGGACAACCGGTCAACGGCAACGCGCACGCGCGGGCGTTCGGTTTTCCCGACGGAAGCAAGGTGGTTGTCAGCGCGCACGAACCGATGCTGGCCGACAGCGACGGATTGAAGTTCGGGCGATTCCTGACGGTCGCGACGACCACGGCGGTCGGCGGTCTGTCCGGGTTCATGGCCGGAGGCCCGGCGGGCGCGATCGCGGGCGCCGCGGTGGCTGCGGGCCCGGGTTACGCGCTGGCCAGTTCGTATGGGTATGACCGGATCTGGCAGGGATTCACGCTCGATTACTACAACAAGGGCAGTGCCAAGCCGTTTTACTCCCAATACATGTACGCATGGGACGGCGACCCGAAGCGGGTCGCGAAACTATCGGCGATAAGGGATCCGAAGAACGTGGCCGACTATGCCAACTTCGATCCGGACAAGAACTGGAACTGGTGGAAGTGGAATGTCGGCGATGCGCCGCTCAGGCACGGGAAATAACCTGGCCGCGCGAAGACCTGAACCCCGGTCGTGGGTCCTTCAACATCAGTCGTGCGGTCATCGCAACGCGCACGCCGGGTGCCAAAGTCACGGACTGTACGCGCCCGATCCACGCGCATTTCAGTTTGACGAGCCCGCTTTCGCACGCGACCTGCGGCCATGCGAAGTCGGGCGGAAAGGCTTCACTGGACGGGCAGCATGAGCCGCCGGATCGTGCGCCGGCACCGGCATGACGTCGCCCATCCTGTTCGTGAAACCGCTCTCAGCGGGTTCCTTCCCGGAGAGGAACGCCCATAGCCGTTCGATTTCCTGACTCTCAGTCGTACGAGTCCGGTAAGCGCGAATCTCGATCTCCCCGATCCAGCGATTCGAACCAGCCTGAACCAGCTCGCCCCGTTCCAGCTCTTGCCGGACCATGAGGTACGGCATCCATGCAACGCCGTGACCGGCAACCGCCATCGCTTTCAGAGCGGCGGCAAGCGCGCTTTCGTACACCACATCGAATGTCGGCGCGTCCGTCTGTGACAGAACGATACTGTCGACCATCGTCGCAAGCGATGCATAGTTCGAGTACGCGAGGCACGGAATCGGGTGCCCGCCTGCGAAGTCCAGCCCGTGAACAGGCTGCCCGGTGCTCGTCGGTGCCGATACGGGCAGGAGCAGCTCCCTCGCGACGCATAAAGACGGGTACTGTGTCGGGTCCAGCAATGAGGGACCTGAAGGCCATGCGTAACAGAGCATGACGTCGCACGTCGAACTGGCCAGCGTCTGCACACAGTCATGCAGGTTCGTACACGAAACGCGTGTCCTGAGCGAACCAATCTCACGTTCAACCTCACGCAGCCAATCCGGATAGAAACTGATCGCAAGGGTCTGAACCATGGCAAGTGATAGAAGCGCGCGACGTGGTCTATCGACGCCCTTGCAGAGGTCGCGTTCACGATAAAGGCCTTGAACCATCTCGTCGGCAACCTTCCGGAACCTGCGCCCCTGCTCGGTGAGCACTGCCGGAAATGTGCTGCGGTCGATGAGAGGCGCCCCGACCCATAACTCCAGGTTCTGGATGCGGCGACTGAATGTCGGCTGCGTCACATTCCGAATCTCCGCCGCCCGCGAGAAATTGAGCGTCGAACTGAGCGCCAGAAAGTCTTCGAGCCAAGCCAGTTCCATCTTCTACCCCTTGTCTGCCTCGAACATCTCGCGGTCCGAATCCCACGCAAAGGCGAAGCGCGCGCATTGTCAAAAATAAAAAATCAACCCCGAGCCGATCGCATGCGCAAAACGTATAGCGCATACGGTTTTCGAATTGTACAACCGCAGAATTGGCTGCCTAGAATCATTCAACGTCGACGGTTACTCCGGTTTTCAGCAGAAAGCGCTCTCGTTTGTGCTTGACCAGTTTTCCACGAGAACACCACCGACCATGACAAACACACAGGGCCAACAGCACATGAGTGATAACTTGTCGGCTACGCGGACAACGCTGGGGGCCATACCAGACGATATTGAAAGGGCGACAATGCGCCGGGTCATGTGGCGCATCATGCCGCTCGTCACGCTCGGCTATTTCATCTCCTACATCGACCGCGTCAACATCGGGTTCGCTGCACTGCAAATGAACCGCGACCTCGGCATCGGCCCCGCCGAGTATGGCTTCGCAGCGGGCGTTTTCTTTGTCTCGTACTGTTTGCTCGAAGTGCCAAGCAATCTGGCGATGCGACGCTTCGGAGCGAGACGATGGCTTGCCCGAATCATGATTTCATGGGGACTAGTCGGAATCGGTATGGCCTTCGTGATGGGCCCGCGCTCGCTTTATCTCGTGCGGTTCCTGTTGGGCGCCGCTGAAGCCGGCTTCTATCCGGGCGCCATCCTTTACATGACCATGTGGTTCCCATCGCGCTATCGCGCCCGGATGCTTGCGCTATTCGGCGTATCGGTGCCTCTTTCCGTGTTTATCGGGTCTCCGATTTCCGCCGCGCTGCTCGAGTTGAATGGACTGTTTGGACTTAAGGGCTGGCAGTGTCTGTTGGTGCTCGAAAGCATCCCTGCAATTCTGTTCGGACTTTTCTTCTACATCGTCATGGTCGACACCCCGCAGCAGGCGTCATGGCTCACTCCACAGCAGCGGCAATGGCTGGCGAACGAGCTTGCCGTCGACTCGCAGCAGAAGAGACCGGTAGCGGCGACATCGACGTGGCGGGTACTTGCCGACCGCCACGTATTGGGACTCGCGCTGGTTTATTCAGGCACCGCTGGAGCAACGGTCGGGCTGGGCCTCTGGCTTCCGCAGATTCTGAAATCCTTCGGGCTTTCCAACATGGCGACGGGCTTCCTCAATATGGTGCCCTTCGGAGCCGCATCGGTCGCCATGCTCTGGTGGGGCAGGTCGTCGGATAAGTCTTCAGAGCGACTGTGGAAGACGCTTATTCCGCTGTTTCTGACTAGCGCGAGTTTGCTGCTCGTTATGTTGACCAATTCTCTGGTGCCGACGCTCGTGCTCCTGACGGCGGCGCTTGTCGGCATCTATTCAATCAAGGGTCCGTTCTGGGCGCTCGTCAGCGATTGGCTGCCGACCGCAAATGCCGCCGCAGCTATCGCTCAAATCAACGCACTGAGCAATCTGACGGGTTTCGGTGCGACATATCTTCTGGGGCTGATCAAGACACGAACGGGCAGTTATCAGATTGCGATTCAGCCGTTCGTCGCTCTCTCGGTCGCTGCAATCATCGTCTTGTTCCTGCTTTCGCGCTCCAGCCGAACCAGCGCAGCCTGACGGGCATATCAAACAGATTTGGGCACTCGTTTGTTTAAACCAGCCATTAGCAACACAGAAAGCATATGAAAATCGTAAAAGTCGAGCCTTTATTCATTGACCGATTTCTCTTTGTTCGAGTCGAGACCGAACAAGGCTACGTCGGATTCGGCGAATCGGGCGCATGGGGGCATCTCGAGGCCAGCGCAGAGGCCGTCCGAAAATTTTCCGAATATCTGGTTGGCAAAGACCCCCGTCCCATCGAGCATCACTGGAATGTGATGCATCGCTTTCAGCAGTTTGGCGGCGCCGCCATCAACGGGGCGATCTCTGCCATCGACGTCGCGCTCTGGGACATCAAAGGCAAGATATACGACACCCCCGTGTACGAACTGCTCGGCGGAGCGATGCGCACCAAGGCGCGGCTCTACAGTCACTGCAAGGGTCGTACCGCAGACAAACTCGTCGCTCGCGCAAAGCGGATGAGCGGTGAAGAAGGCTTTACGGCGCTTGGTTGTATGAATCCTCTGCTTGAAGAGGGCCTTAAGGAACCCTGGTTCAAGTCGGTGTCGAGCAAGGTACAGGACGCCGTCGAAAACGTGCGGCGCGTCAGGGAGGCGGTGGGCCCCAAGGTCGATTTGTGTGTCGAACTCCATAATCGCATGACGCCTGCCGAGGCCCGCACCTTCGGCCGGGCGATCGAGCAGTACTTTCCGATGTTCATCGAAGATCCTGTTCGACCGTATAGCCCCGATGCGATGGCGTGGGTGGCAGAACATGTGCCGGTTCCGGTCGCGACCGGCGAGCGCTTCATCAACCTGCACCAGTTTCAGACGCTGCTCGCGCGACGCGGCGTGGAATACTTGCGTCCGTGCATATCGGTCTGCGGCGGCATCACTGCGGGGAAAAAAATCGCCGCATTGGCCGAGGCATACGACACGCAAATCGTCTTTCACAACCCGCTGTCACCTATCAATCTGGCCGCGTGCCTGCAGCTGGATGCCTGCATACCCAACTTCGCGATCCAGGAATATCCGTTCGACAACGAGGAAATCGAAGGCTCGGAAGGCCTGCGTGGCAGCAAGATCGTCCCCGGACTGGCTGCCCCCGAACAAGGTTTCATCGCTATTCCCAACGGCCCTGGCCTCGGCATAAACCTGCCTGACGACGCCGCAGACAAATTCCCGCGGCGCAGCATGAACATTGCGATGCGCCCGCATGTCGACGGTTCGGTGGTCGACGACTGAGTCGTTGCCGATCTTCATCCTCGCACTTCGGTGACACCTGCCATCGGTGCAAAATCGAAGAAGCGCAGGCAATGAAAAACCCCGGCAAGCACAAGGCTTAGCCGGGGTTTTGTTTACAAAGTTATCTGGATATAGCCTAGAACGGAATATCGTCGTCCATCTCATCGAACCCGCCGCCGGCCGGCGCATTCGAGCGTCCGCCACCGCCGCCGCCCGCGCTGCGCGCACCACCGCCACCCGATGCCGCGCCGCGGCCACCGCCGCGCGGCTGTTCAGCCGGCTCGCGGCTGTAGCTGCCGTCGTCGCCGCCCATCGACGCGCCGCCGCTGCGGCCGCCGAGCATCTGCATCTGGTCCGCGACGATTTCCGTCGAATAGCGGTCGGTGCCGTCCTGCGCCTGCCACTTGCGCGTGCGGATGCGGCCTTCGATGTACACCGACGAGCCCTTCTTCAGGTACTCCGACACGATTTCCGCGAGGCGTCCGAAGAACGCGACGCGGTGCCATTCGGTCATTTCCTTGAAGTCGCCGGACGCCTTGTCCTTGTAACGGTCAGTCGTGGCAAGCCGGATGTTCGCCACCGCGTCGCCGCTCGGCAAATAGCGGACCTCCGGATCAGCGCCCAGATTACCGACGAGAATGACCTTGTTCACGGATGCCATGAGTTTCTCCAGTTGATTCCGTTGCGACGGCTCACGCGCGGCGCGGCGGAGCCTTCATATACGCGGCGATTATAAGCCAGCAGAACACCAGCACTGAGCACGTGTAAAACACCGCGCTCGGGCCGCCGGACTTCAGCAGCCAGCCGCCTACCACGCCGCCGAGCGCGAGCCCGATCGATTGCGTCGTGTTGTACACGCCGGTGGCCGCGCCCTTGCGATTGCCCGGCGCGAGCTTCGACACGAGCGACGGCTGCGACGCCTCGAGAATATTGAAGCCGAGGAAGTACACGAGCAGGATCGACGCCACAAACAGTATGGTATGCGGCGCAGCGCCGAGCGCCAGTTGGCCGGTCAGGATAAGCGCGACCGCCGACACGAGCACCGCCTTCATCTTTCCGCGCTTTTCCGCGGCGATGATCGCCGGCACCATCAGCACGAACGACAGCCCCATCACCGGCAGGTAGATCATCCAGTGCGAGCGCACCGGCAGGCCGGCGTCCACCAGCAGCCGCGGCACGACGAGAAAGAGCGCCGTCTGCGTCGCGTGCAGCACCAGCACGCCGAAGTTCAGCCGCAGCAGTTCGACGTTGTGCAGCACCTCGGCGAACGGCGCGCGCACGTGCACCGGCTTCGGCGCGTCGGGCACCACCCACAGCACGACGCCGACCGCGAGCACCGACAGCACGCCGACGATCGCAAAGAGCCCGCTCATCCCGACCCAGTGGAACACGATCGGCGCGCCGACGATCGCAATCGCGAACGAAACGCCGATCGATCCGCCGACCATCGCCATCGCCTTGGTCCGGTTCTGCTCGGTCGTCAGGTCCGCGATGGACGCGAGCACCGCCGACGACACCGCGCCCATCCCCTGCACCACGCGGCCGACGATGATCCACGTGATGTCGTGCGCGAACGCGGCGACGAAGCTGCCGAGCGCGAAGATCAGGAGACCGGTTGCGATCACCGGCTTGCGGCCGATCCTGTCGGAAATCCAGCCGTAGAAGATGTACAGCAGCGACTGCGTGACGCCGTACGCGCCGAGCGCGATGCCGACGAGCAGCACGTTGTCGCCGCCCGGGATCGTCTTCGCGTACACCGAAAACACCGGCATGATCATGAACAGACCCAGCATGCGCAGCGCGAAGATCGCGGCGAGCGACACGGTCGAGCGCAACTCGGGCGCGCTCATGCGTGAGGAGGTAGCGGACGGATTGGACATCAGGACGGTTGTTCGAGTGAGCCGCGCACGCCTCGCGCAAGTGGGCACACCGATTCGGGACAGATGCGCACGCGAGCTGGGATCGGCTGGGTGGGGTTTCGAATGGCGCGTTGACTGGCGCGTCGTCGGAGACTGTACAAGACCGTTGCACGCAACGCGCGTGCCCCCCAGCTTCAGGCGCTTTCGGGGACCGTCAGCAAGCTGTAACGGCGGTCGGGAAAAGTCGTTATAGTAGCAGGTTTAGCCTTCCCTCCTCCCACCTGGTTCATGGAACAAATCCGTATCCGTGGGGCCCGAACCCACAACCTGAAAGACGTCAATCTGGACCTGCCGCGGCACAAGCTGGTCGTGATCACGGGGCTGTCGGGTTCCGGCAAGTCGTCGCTCGCATTCGACACGCTTTATGCCGAGGGACAGCGCCGCTACGTCGAAAGCCTGTCCGCGTACGCGCGCCAGTTTCTGCAGTTGATGGAGAAGCCGGACGTCGATTTGATCGAGGGCCTGTCGCCCGCGATTTCGATCGAGCAGAAGGCGACGTCGCACAATCCGCGCTCGACCGTCGGCACCGTCACCGAGATTCACGACTATCTGCGTCTGCTGTACGCGCGCGTGGGCACGCCGTACTGCCCGGATCACGAGATTCCGCTCGAAGCGCAAAGCGTGTCGCAGATGGTCGACGCGGCGCTCGCGCTGCCGGAGGAAACGCGGCTGATGATCCTCGCGCCGGTCGTGTCCGATCGCAAGGGCGAGCACGCGGAACTCTTCGACGAAATGCAGGCGCAGGGCTTCGTGCGGTTTCGCGTGCGCTCGGGCGGCGGCACCGCGAACGAAGGCACCGCGAAAATCTACGATGTCGACACGCTGCCGAAGCTGAAGAAGAGCGAACGGCACACGATCGACGTGGTGATCGACCGGCTGAAGGTGCGCGCCGACGTGAAGCAGCGCCTCGCCGAATCGTTCGAGACCGCGCTGCGTCTCGCCGACGGCCGCGCGATCGCGCTCGAAATGGACACCGACCGCGAGCATCTGTTCAGCTCGAAGTTCGCGTGCCCGATCTGCTCGTACTCGCTGCCGGAACTGGAGCCGCGCCTCTTCTCGTTCAACAACCCGATGGGCGCGTGCCCGGAGTGCGACGGCCTCGGCCAGATCACGTTCTTCGATCCGAAGCGGGTGGTCGCGCATCCGTCGCTGTCGCTCGCGGCGGGCGCGGTGAAGGGCTGGGACCGGCGCAACCAGTTCTACTTCCAGATGCTGCAGAGCCTCGCGGCGTTCTACGAGTTCGACATCGACACGCCGTTCGAAGACCTGCCGGAGAAGGCGCGCAAGATCCTGCTGTACGGCTCGGGCAAGCAGCAGGTGCCGTTCTCGTACATCAACGAGCGCGGCCGCACGTCGGTGCGCGAGCACGTATTCGAAGGGATCATCCCGAATCTCGAACGCCGCTATCGCGAGACCGATTCGTCCGCGGTGCGCGAGGAACTGTCGAAATACCAGAACAGCCAGGCGTGCCCGGCGTGCGACGGCTCGCGTCTGCGCCGCGAAGCGCGCTTCGTGCGGATCGGCTCGCAGGACAACGCCCGCGCGATCTACGAAGTAAGCGGCTGGCCGCTGCGCGACACGCTCGGCTATTTCCAGACGCTGCACCTCGAAGGCTCGAAGCGCGAGATCGCCGACAAGGTCGTGAAGGAGATCGTCGCGCGGCTGATGTTCCTGAATAACGTCGGGCTCGACTATCTGTCGCTGGAGCGCAGCGCCGAGACGCTGTCCGGCGGCGAGGCGCAGCGCATCCGGCTCGCGTCGCAGATCGGCTCGGGCCTGACCGGCGTGATGTACGTGCTCGACGAGCCGTCGATCGGCCTGCATCAGCGCGACAACGACCGGCTGATCTCGACGCTCAAGCATCTGCGCGACCTCGGCAACTCGGTGATCGTCGTCGAGCACGACGAGGACATGATCCGGATGGCGGACTATGTCGTCGACATGGGGCCGGGCGCCGGCGTGCACGGCGGCATGGTGATCGCGCAGGGAACGCCGGTCGAGATCGAACGCGACCCCGCGTCGATGACCGGCCAGTATCTCGCGGGCGCGCGCCGCATCGAGTATCCGGAAGAGCGCAAGGAGCCGGACGAGCGGCGTCTGCGCATCGTCGAGGCGTACGGCAACAACCTGAAGCGCGTGACGCTCGATCTGCCGGTCGGGCTCCTCACGTGCGTGACCGGCGTGTCCGGCTCGGGCAAGTCCACGCTGATCAACGACACGCTGTATCACGCGGTCGCGCAGCATCTGTACGGCTCGTCCGCGGAGCCCGCGCCGTTCGAGGCGATCGAGGGACTCGACCACTTCGACAAGGTGATCAACGTCGACCAGTCGCCGATCGGCCGCACGCCGCGCTCGAATCCGGCCACCTACACCGGCCTCTTCACGCCGATCCGCGAGCTGTTCGCAGGCGTGCCGGCCGCGAAGGAACGCGGCTACGAATCGGGGCGCTTTTCGTTCAACGTGAAGGGCGGCCGCTGCGAAACGTGCCAGGGCGACGGCGTGCTGAAGGTCGAGATGCACTTCCTGCCGGACGTGTACGTGCCGTGCGACGTGTGCCACGGCAAGCGCTACAACCGCGAGACGCTGGAGATCCAGTACAAGGGCAAGAACATCAGCGACGTGCTCGACATGACCGTCGAGCAGGCGCACGAGTTCTTCAGGGCGGTGCCGGTCGTCGCGCGCAAGCTGAAGACGCTGCTCGACGTCGGCCTCGGCTACATCCGGCTCGGGCAGTCGGCGACCACGCTGTCCGGCGGCGAAGCGCAGCGCGTGAAGCTGTCGCTCGAACTGTCGAAGCGCGATACGGGCCGCACGCTGTATATCCTCGACGAGCCGACCACCGGTTTGCACTTCCACGACATCGCGCTGCTGCTCGAAGTGATTCACCGGCTACGCGATCAGGGCAATACCGTCGTGATCATCGAGCATAATCTCGATGTCATCAAAACGGCGGACTGGGTAATCGACCTGGGCCCCGAAGGCGGCGCGGGCGGCGGGCAGATCGTCGCGCAGGGCACGCCCGAGCAGATCGCGAAGTCGAAGGCGAGCTTCACCGGCCGCTACCTCGCGCCGCTGCTCAGGCGCGCGGCGGCGGCGGCACCCGCCGACGCGCCGGCAGGCGAATGACACTAAAAATAGAGACGAACGGGCGAGCAAGTCCTTAAGCGAGCCCGAGGTTTGGAAACGGAACACAAAGATCTATGGCGAAGCGCAACGAAGCGTCCGACGACAATGATGTGCGCGATCTGCGCCCGCGGCCGGTCAGGCTGACGAGCGACATGAGTCTGCCGAAACTGTCGGCCGTCGAGATCGGCAGTTACATCGTCGCGCTCATCGGCATGTGGGCCGTGCTGCATCTGAACCTGCTCGGCGCGGTGCTCGCCGGGCTGCTCGTGTACCAGCTCGTGCACACGATCTCGCCGGTGATCGAGCGGCGCATGTCGAGCCAGCGCGCGCGCTGGGCGTCGGTCGTGCTGCTGTCGTTCGTGATCGTCGGCCTGCTGACGGGCCTCACGGTCGGCGTGATCGAGCACTTCGAGAGCGAGGTGCCGGGCGTGCAGTCGGCGATGGCGCAGATGATGACGTTCGTCGACCAGGCGCGCAGCCGCATTCCCGATGTCGTCGCGGAGTATCTGCCGCTGAACGTCGATCAGATGAAAGCGCGCGCGGTCGCGTTGATGCACGAGCACGCGAACACGCTGCAGCAAAGCGGCAAGAACGCGGCGCGTATCTTCGGACATATCGTGATCGGGATGATCATCGGCGCGATCATCGCGATCGGCGCGCAGAAGAACACGCAGCGGCTGCCGCTGTCGACCGCGTTCGTCACGCGCGTGTCGCGCTTCGCGGACGCGTTCCGCCGCATCGTGTTCGCGCAGGTGAAGATTTCGGCGATCAACACGGTGTTCACGAGCATCTATCTGCTGCTGATCCTGCCGGCCATTCACGCGCCGCTGCCGCTCGCGAAGGCGCTGGTCGTCGTCACGTTCGTGGTCGGGCTGTTGCCGGTGATCGGCAATCTGATCTCGAACACGCTGATCGTCGCGATCGCGCTGACGGTGAGCCTGCCGGCCGCGATCATGTCGCTCGCGTTCCTGATCCTGATCCAAAAGCTCGAATACTTCCTGAACGCGCGAATCATCGGCGGACAGATCGAGGCGCGCTCGTGGGAGCTGCTGATCGCGATGCTCGTGATGGAAGCCGCGTTCGGCATCCAGGGGGTGATCGCCGCGCCGATCTTCTATGCGTACATCAAGCGCGAGCTGATCTATCTGCGGCTCGTGTAGCCGCGCGGCGGGCGGGCGCGTTGCGCGCCGCCCTGCTTCTTTCCTCCGACGATTTACCGGAACACGACGGTCTTGCTGCCGTTCACGAGAATCCGGTGCTCGACGTGCCACTTCACCGCGCGCGCGAGCGTCACGCACTCGACGTCGCGGCCGATCGCGGTCAGCTGGTCCGGCGTCATGCTGTGATCGACGCGCTCCACTTCCTGCTCGATGATCGGGCCTTCGTCGAGATCGGTCGTCACATAGTGCGCGGTCGCGCCGATCAGCTTCACGCCGCGGTCGAACGCCTGGTAATACGGCTTCGCGCCCTTGAAGCTCGGCAGGAACGAGTGATGGATGTTGATCGCGCGCCCGGCGAGGCGCTCGCACAGCTGCGGCGACAAGATCTGCATGTAGCGCGCGAGCACGACGAGATCCGCGTCGTGGCCGTCGATCACTTCGAGCACGCGCGCTTCCTGCGCCGCCTTCGATTCCGGCGTCGCGTTCATCAGCGGGAAGTGATGGAACGGGATGTTGTAGCTCGCGGCGAGCTGATAGAAATCCTTGTGATTCGAGATGATCGCCGGAATCTCGATCGGCAGCTGGCCGGTGCGATAGCGGAACAGCAGGTCGTTCAGGCAGTGGCCGATCTTCGACACCATGATCACGACGCGCGGCTTCACGTCCGCATCGTGCAACTGCCATTTCATCCCGAACTGCTCCGCGAGCGGCGCGAACTGCGCGCGCAGCGCGTCGAGGCCCGGATCGCCGCCGACCTGCTGGAAATGCACGCGCATGAAGAACGCGCCGGTGTGGCTGTCGCCGAACTGCGCGGAGTCGAGAATATTGCTGCCGCGCTCGAACAGAAAGCCCGACACCGCGTGCACGATGCCCGGCCGGTCGGCGCAGGCGAGATTCAGAATAAAGCTGTGGTCGGTCGACATGACCTCGAAAACTCCCTGATTCAATCCTTTGTTAGACGCCCGGCGCGGGTCAACGGCGCACCGGGGTGCCGGCATCACAGCGCCGGCGGCGCGAACAACGCGTCGATGCCCTCGCACGCGTCCTCGTCGATCCAGCGGCGGCGCAGCATGCAGTCGAGCGTCGCGAGACTCGCATCGACGGTGAGCAGCCCTTCCTCGATCCAGCGCGCGACTTCGTCGATGCGCGCAAGCCGGTGCTCGCCGACTTCGCCGTCCTGGTTATGGGGCGCGAAGTCCTCGGGCAGAGCGAGGTCGTACACGAAGATCTGCTCGGCCTGCGTGCCCTCGGGCAGCGACTGCAGCACGTGCGCGATGCGCCCGGACGTGGCGCGCGATGCGATGTCCGCTTCGATGCCCGCCTCTTCCCAGCATTCCTTGACGATCGTCGCGTCGATTCCGAAACCCCAGCCGATGCCGCCCGCGACGACGTTATCGAGCATGCCGGGGTCGGTGGCCTTGGTGTCGCTGCGCCGCGCGATCCACAGTTGCGGCGCTCGCGGCGCCGAATCCGCGTATTCTACGACGCCGTTCAGATGCACCGCGTACGTCATCGTGCCGAAGAAGCGCGACGCGGCGCGCTCGATGTACGCGAGCGGCGGCGCGTCGAACGCGTTGCGGATCGCGTAGGTCTCGTCGCGCCAGCCGGGAATGCGGCCTTCGGCGGCGAGCGCGCCGATCACCATGCCGAGCGCGAGACTGCGCGCGTTCGCGTCCGCGAAGCGCGCGGACAGCACGATGCGCGAGCCGTCGAGATCGAACACGTCGGGCCAGCGCGCGAGGAGCGGCGCGTCGGTCGCGCGGACCCAGCCGACGCGTTCGTCGCCGATCACAAACGGCAGATGCGCGGCCGGATCGAAGCGGCGCGCGGCGGTGATGCACGGCAGGGTCATTCGTCTGGCTCCGTTCCTGAGTTCGCGCTTCGATCGCGCCTTAATCGCGCAACGCGACGCGAATACCGATCGCGATGAACGTCATCCCCGCGAGCCGGTCGAGCCACACGCCCGCGCGCGGCCGGCGCTTCAGCCACGTGCCGATCGTGCCCGCGCAGATGCCGAACAGCGAGAACACGACGACCGTCTGCGCCATGAAGAGCAGCCCGAGTTCGAGCATCTGCACGGTCACGTGCTGCGCGCCGGCCGACGTGTCGACGAACTGCGGCAGGAACACGACGAAGAACAGCGTGACCTTCGGATTCATCATGTTGCCGAGCACGCTCTGCCGGAAGATCGTCGCGAGCGGCTGGCGCGGCCGGTCGTGCGCGGTCGCGAGGCCGCGGCTCGTCAGCGCCTTGATGCCGATCCACACGAGGTACGCGGCGCCCGCGAGCTTCAGCGCTTCGAACGCGACCGGCGACGAGCGCAGCAGCGCCGCGATGCCGAGCGCCGCGAGCGTCGTATGGAACGTGACGCCGGCTGCAAAGCCGAGCGCGGACACGAAGCCGGCCATGCGGCCCTGCGAGATGCCGCGTGCGAGCACCTGCAGGTTGTCCGGTCCGGGCGCGAACGTGATCGCGAGCGAGGTCGCGAGAAAAAGGGCGAAGTTGGGCATGGGCGAGAGCAGCGAGGAGACGATCGATGCAGGCGAAAAACGGCGCTTCAGTGACCGCCGAACGACGTGACCGTGAAGAGCCGCAGCCCCGCGTCGGTGAGCAGCTTCGAGCCGCCGAGGTCCGGCAGGTCGATGATCGCCGCGCCTTCGACCACTTCGGCGCCGAGGCGCTCGAGCAGCAGTTTGCCGGCCGCCATCGTGCCGCCGGTCGCGATCAGGTCGTCGACGATCACGACGCGGTCGCCCGGGCCGCACGCATCTTCGTGGATCTCGACGGTCGCGCTGCCGTATTCGAGCTTGTACGTCTCGGAGACGGTCCGGTACGGCAGCTTGCCGATCTTGCGGATCGGAATGAAGCCGACGTTCAGCTCGTGCGCGACGATCGGCCCGATGATGAAGCCGCGCGCATCGAGGCCCGCCACGTAGTCGAGCTTCGCGTCGATATAGCGCTGCACGAACAGGTCGATCAGCACGCGCATTCCCTTCGGAGCGCGAAGCAGCGGCGTGATATCGCGAAACTGCACCCCCGGCTGCGGCCAGTCGGGCACCGTGCGGATGTGGCTCTTGACGAACTCCGCGACGTCCGCGGGCGCGTTCGCTGGTGCATGGGACATGATTTCTCCGGGTGATGAGGTGAATCCGTGGCGCGGCTTGTCGCGCGCTTCAAAGGGCCGTTCCTGCGCTGGCGGCCGAGCCGCGGCGATGCCGCGACAGCCGCTCCTCCGCCTCCGCAAGCTGCTCGGGCAGACCGCGCAGCACGACGATGTCGCCTTCGCGCAGCTTCGTCGCCGGGTCGGGCTCGACGCCGCGAATGCCGTGCCGGCGGATCGCCGTCACCTCGACGCCGAGATCGTGCAAGCCGAGTTCCGCCAGCGTGCGGCCCACCGCGTCCGCGCGGGAATCGACGGGCACCGATTGTAGCCGCACCTGGTCGCGGCCGTCGTCGCCCAGATCGTCGGTGCCGTGGAAATAGCCGCGCAGCAGGCTGTAGCGCTCGTCGCGCAGCTCTTCGGCCCGCCGCACGACGCGCCGCATCGGCACGCCCATCACGACGAGCGTGTGCGACGCGAGCATCAGGCTGCCCTCGACGATCTCCGGAATCACCTCCGTCGCGCCGGCCGCGAGCAATTTTTCCAGGTCCGCGTCGTCGACGGTGCGCACGATCGTCGGCAGCGTCGGCTCCAGTTCGTGGATGTGATGCAGCACGCGTAGCGCCGACTGCGTGTTCGCATAGGTGATCGCCACGGCCCGCGCGCGATGGATGCCCGCCGCGACGAGCGATTCGCGCCGCGCCGCGTCGCCGAACACCACCGACTCGCCCGCGACCGCCGCCGCGTTCACGCGATCCGGGTCGAGGTCGAGCGCGACGTACGACAGCCCTTCGTATTCGAGCATCCGCGCGAGGTTCTGCCCCGCGCGCCCATATCCGCAGATGATCACGTGACCGCTTTGCTTGAGGCTCTGCGTCGCGATCCGCGTCATCTGCAGCGACTGCTGCATCCACTCGTTGGCCGACAGCCGCAGCACGATCCGGTCCGCGTTCTGGATCAGGAACGGCGCCGCGAGCATCGACAGCAGCATCGCGGCGAGGATCGCCTGCAGCAGCGTCGGGTCGACGAGGTGCTTGTCGAGTATCAGGTTCAGCAGCACGAAGCCGAACTCGCCCGCCTGCGCGAGACCAATGCCGGTACGCATCGCGACGCCCGGCGACGCGCCGAACACGCGCGACAGCGCCGTGATCATCACCGCCTTCAGGAGCAGCGGGCCGATCAGGAACGCGAGCACGAGCAGCGGGTGCTGCCAGATCACGTGCGGATCGAGCAGCATCCCCGTCGTCACGAAGAAGAGGCCGAGCAGCACGTCGCGAAACGGCTTGATGTCCTCCTCGACCTGATGCCGGTACGGCGTCTCCGCAATCAGCATTCCGGCGATGAACGCGCCGAGCGCGAGCGACAGCCCGAAGCGGTCCGTGATGAACGCCGCGCCGAGCGTGATCAGCAGCACGTTCAGCACGAACAGTTCCTGCGAGCGCCGCCGCGCGACCACGTCCAGCCAGCGCGTCATGAAGCGCTGTCCGACGATCAGCAGCAGCCCGAGCGCGAAGACGATCTTCACCGCGGCGAGCCCGAGCGCGTTCATCAGCGACTTCGGATCGCCGCCGAACGCCGCGATGATGATGAGCAGCGGCACGACCGCGAGGTCCTGGAACAGCAGCACGCCGAAGATGTTGCGGCCGTGCTCGGACTCGATCTCGAGGCGCTCGGCGAGCATCTTGCTCACGATCGCGGTCGACGACATCGCGAGCGCGCCGCCGAGCGCGACGCACGCCTGCCACGTGATGTGCACCCACGGTTCGAGCACGAGCCCGACGAGCAGTGCCACCGCGATCGTGCCGAGCACCTGCAGCAAGCCGAGGCCGAACACCGCGCGCTGCATCGCGCGCAGCTTCGCGAGCGAGAACTCGAGCCCGATCGAGAACATCAGGAACACGACGCCGAACTCCGCGAGGTGCTGCGCCCCCACGGGGTCGCCGACGACGCCGAGCGCGCGCGGCCCGACGAGGATGCCGACGGTCAGATAGCCGAGCATCGGCGGAAGATTCAGCGAGCGAAACAGCACGACGCCGACCACCGAAGCGAGCAGCAGGAACAGCGTCATTTCCAGCGGGGAAATCATCGTGTGAAGCGTCCTCGTTCGGAAGCGGGGGCGCGACGTCCGGGAACGACCGGTATCACCGGATCAGAACCGGGGCGCCACGAAGGGTAGGAGCGGAACTCGAGGTCGAGCCCGACCGGCCATCAAGTGGCCGGCGGCGTGCGTCTGAAACGCGTCTGGCGTTCATCTGGCGCGCGTGTGGCGGATGAGTGAGCCAGGAGCGGGCAGAAGCCTGCGGCCGGCGCGGCGAACAAACGCCTTTTGCTATACTCCGCGAATGATAGCGAAAATCAATGGCGATCGGGCACTGACGCTCGCTCGCGACGTGCTCGACATCGAAGCTGACGCCGTGCGCGGGCTTCGCGACCGGCTGGACGACAGCTTCGTCGGCGCGGTAGATCTGATCCTCAGTTGTCGCGGACGCGTGGTCGTCTCCGGCATCGGCAAATCGGGCCACATTGGCCGCAAGCTGGCGGCGACGTTCGCGTCCACCGGCACGCCGGCGTTCTTCGTTCATCCCGCGGAAGCGAGTCACGGCGACCTCGGCATGGTCACGGCGGACGACGTGTTCGTTGCGCTGTCGAATTCCGGCGAATCCGAAGAACTCGTGTCGATCCTGCCGCTCGTGAAGCGCATCGGCGCGAAGCTCGTCGCGATGACCGGCCGGCCCGGTTCGACGCTCGCGCAGCTGTCGGACGTGCATCTGTACGCCGGCATCGAAAAGGAAGCGTGCCCGCTGAACCTCGCGCCGACGGCCAGCACGACCGCTGCGCTCGCGCTCGGCGACGCGCTCGCGGTCGCCGTGCTCGACGCACGCGGCTTCGGCGCCGACGATTTCGCGCGCTCGCATCCGGGCGGCGCGCTCGGTCGCCGACTGTTGACGTACGTTCGCGATGTGATGCGCACCGGCGACCAGGTGCCGCACGTCGACGAGCACGCAACGGTGCGCGACGCGCTGTTCCAGATCACCGCGAAACGCATGGGGATGACCGCGATCGTCGACCGGGACGCCCGTGTGGGCGGCATCTTCACGGATGGCGACCTGCGTCGCGTGCTCGAACGCGACGGCGATTTCCGCAATCTGCCGATCACTTCGGTGATGACGAAGGCGCCGCGCACGATCGGTCCCGACCAGCTCGCGGTGGAAGCCGTGGAACTCATGGAACGCCACCGCATCAATCAGATGCTGGTGGTCGACGCCGCGGGCAAGCTGATCGGCGCGCTCAACATGCACGACCTGTTTTCGAAGAAGGTGATCTGATGCCCGTTCCCCATTCCGACGCAATCGAGCGCGCTGCCCGCGTGCGTCTGATGATTTTCGACGTGGACGGCGTGCTGACCGACGGCGGCCTGATGTTCACGGGCGCCGGCGACACGATGAAGATCTTCAACTCGCTCGACGGCCACGGCGCGAAGCTGCTGCGCGAAGCGGGCATCGACACGGCGATCATCACCGGCCGCCGCTCGGAAATCGTCGCGGCGCGCGCGAAGGAACTGAAGATCACGCATCTGTTCCAGGGCGTCGAGGACAAGCGCGTCGCGTTCAGGCAACTGCTCGCCGAAACGGGCCTCACGGCCGAGGACTGCGGCTACATGGGCGACGACTGGCCGGATCTCGCGGTGCTGCTGCAATGCGGCTTCGGCGCGGCGCCCGCGAATTCCCACCCGGACGTGCTCGAACGCGCGCACTGGGTGAGCCAGCGCGTCGGCGGCCACGGCGCGGTGCGTGAACTGTGCGATCTGCTGCTGCGCGCGCAGGGCCGCTACGACGCGCTGCTGGCGGCCGCGTGCTCCCCGGAACGTCAATGAACCAGAAATTTCGTCTCACTTCGCTGATCCCGGTCGTCGCGATGGCGCTGCTGGCCGGGCTCACGTGGTGGCTGCTGCAGGCGACGCTGCCGCGTCAGGCCGAGGCGCCGCCGCATCCGCCGACCCATACGCCGGATTATTTCGCGGACAACTTCTCGGTGTCCGAACTGGACCAGACCGGCGCGACGCAGTACCGGCTGACCGCCGACCACATGCAGCACTACGAGGACAACGCGTACAGCGACCTCACGAACCCCGCCGTGCGCGCGTTCCAGCCGGGCAAGCCGATCGTCACCGCGACCGGCAAGCGCGGCACGGTAAATGCCGACGCGTCCGTCGTCGACCTGTATGAACAGGCCCGCATCCTGCGCGCGGCCGGCTACGGCGACCCGCCGATGCAAGCCGATTCCGAGCATTTCCGCGTGCTCGTGAACGACGATGTGATCGAGACCGAAAAGCCGGTTAAACTTCAGCGCGGCCAATCGGTCGCGACCGCCACCGATGGCATGCACTACGACAATGTCACCCGGGTCATCCAGCTTCACGGCAACGTCCGTGGCGCGATCGCCCCGGCTGATTCCGGCGGCTCGTCCTGAGCTGCCGGCCGTCCACTCCACGCGTGACCGCATGAACGAATCGTTTCCCCGTCCGTTGTCCGGCCGCCCGCGCGCTATTGACGTGCGCCGCGCGCTGCTGACCGCCGTCGCCTCGCTCGCGGTGGCGCTGCCGCTCGCCGGCATCGCGCCCGCCGCGCGCGCCGAGCGCGCCGACAAAGACAAGCCGCTCAACATCGAAGCGGACGCCATGACCTACGACGACCTGAAGCAGCAGACCATCTTCACAGGCCACGTGGTCGCGACGAAGGGCACGATCCTGATCAAGGCGGACAAGGTCGTCGTGACCCAGGACCCGCAGGGCTACCAGTTCGCGACCGGCACGGTCGCGCCGGGCGCGGCCACGCTCGCCTATTTCCGCCAGAAGCGCGAGGGCGTCGACGAGTACGTCGAAGGCACCGCGGAGCGGATCGACTACGACGGCCGCCAGGACCTGACCACGCTCACCACGCGCGCCACCGTGCGCCGCCTGCAGGGCCTGTCCACGCTGATGGACGAAGTGCACGGCAGCGTGATCACCTACGACGGCCAGAACGACTTCTATACGGCGAAGGCCGGCAAGGACGTCGCCGCCCCCGGCAATCCGACCGGCCGCGTGCGCGCGATGCTGTCGCCGCGCAACCGCGGTCCGCAGCCGCTCACCGGCGCGCCGACGACGCTCACGCCGTCGACCACGCTGCAGGAGGCCCCGCAACAGTGAACACCGTCACGCAGATCAACGCCAACGCCGTCGGCCGGCACAAGACGGGCACAAGCTCGCTCGTCGTGCGCAGCCTGAAGAAGCGCTACGGCTCGCGCACCGTGGTCAAGGACGTGTCGCTCGACGTGAAGAGCGGCGAAGTGGTCGGCCTGCTCGGGCCGAACGGCGCCGGCAAGACGACGTCGTTCTACATGATCGTCGGCCTCGTGCCGCTCGACGCCGGCGAGATCGACCTCGACGGCCAGTCGATCAGCCTGCTGCCGATCCACAAGCGCGCGGCGCTCGGGCTGTCGTACCTGCCGCAGGAAGCGTCGGTGTTCCGCAAGCTGACGGTCGAGGAGAATATCCGCGCGGTGCTGGAACTGCAGCACGACGACGACGGCAAGCGGCTGTCGAAGGACGCGATCACCGAGCGCGCCGAGGCGCTGCTCGACGAGCTGCAGATCGCGCATCTGCGCGAGAATCCGGCGCTGTCGCTGTCGGGCGGCGAGCGGCGGCGCGTCGAAATCGCCCGCGCGCTCGCAACCGACCCCAGTTTTATTCTGCTCGACGAACCGTTTGCGGGCGTGGATCCGATCGCGGTGCTGGAAATCCAGAAGATCGTGAAGTTCCTGAAGCAGCGCAACATCGGCGTCCTGATTACCGACCACAACGTGCGCGAGACGCTCGGCATCTGCGATCACGCGTACATCATCAGCGACGGCACCGTGCTCGCGTCCGGCGCGCCGGGCGACATCATCGAGAACGAAAGCGTGCGCCGCGTGTATCTCGGCGAACATTTCCGCATGTAAGCGGCGCGCCCGCTCCTTCTTGCCGCGCCGCGTCCGGCCGCCGGCGCCCGCCTTCCGCTCATTCTTCAGACTCATTCCGGTGCTTCCCCGGCGCCGGATCGGGCTTGCCTCGCGTTGGCAATTGACCTGCTGCACCATTCGGGGGCATGCGTTTGCGCGACTGCCGCAAGGTATCGCCGGCGTGGCAAACTCTTTACAATGAATCACAAACTGCCATGAAAGCCAGCCTCCAACTCCGCCTTTCGCAGCATCTCGCGCTGACACCTCAACTGCAGCAGTCGATCCGGCTTCTGCAGCTGTCGACGCTTGAACTGCAGCAGGAAGTGGCGACGGCGATCGCCCAGAACCCCTTGCTCGAAAACGACGACGACTGGATCGCGAGCCCGTTGCGCGTCGCGGCCGACGGCTCGCTGATCGCGCAACCGCCGGCCTCCGCCGGCACGGACGCGCCGCCCCCCGGCACGGCGGAGTCGGCCACGGTGACGAACGGCAGCAGCGGCAACGGCGAAGGCGAGCCGCAGGGCGTCGACGAATACAACAGCCTCAGCGGCGACGCGAGCCAGTGGAATCTCGACGACTACGGCCGCTCGGGCAACGCGTCGGACGACGACGACCTCCCCCCGCTGCAGATCCACGAATCGACGACGACGCTGCGCGACCATCTGATGGCGCAATTGCGCGTCACGCAGGCCAGCCCGCGCGACCGTGCGCTCGTCACGTTCCTGATCGAATCACTTGATGACGACGGCTATCTCGGCGCGACGTTCGACGAAATCCTGACAGATCTTCCGGAAGAACTGGAAGTCGACACCGACGAACTGAACGCGGCACTCGCATTGCTGCACAGCTTCGACCCGGCCGGCGTGGGCGCGCGTTCGGCGTCCGAGTGTCTGCGGCTGCAGCTGCTGCGCGTCGAGCCGACACCCACGCGCGCGCTCGCGCTCGACATCGTCGCGCACCACCTGGAACTGCTTGCTGCCCGCGATTTCACGAGGCTGCGCAAGCAACTGAAAGCGGGCGACGACGAACTGCGCGAAGCGCATGCGCTGATCCGCTCGCTGGAACCGTTCCCCGGCGCCGCATACGGCAAGGCCGAAGCGGACTACGTGGTGCCCGACATCATCGTGAAGAGAATCGGCCAGGGGTGGCACGCGGAACTGAATCCGGAAGTGGTGCCGAAGCTGCGAATCAACCATCTGTACGCGAACATTTTGCGCAACAACCGCGGCGATCCGGGCAGCGGATCGCTGCGTCAGCAACTACAGGAAGCACGCTGGCTGATCAAGAACATCCAGCAGCGCTTCGATACGATCCTGCGTGTTGCGCAAGCGATAGTCGAGCGTCAGAAGAGCTTTTTTGTGCACGGCGAAATCGCAATGCGCCCCTTGGTTTTGAGGGAGATTGCTGATACGCTGGGCCTACACGAATCAACTGTCTCGCGTGTGACAACCGGCAAGTACATGCTTACCCCATTTGGGACGCTCGAGTTCAAGTACTTCTTCGGTTCTCACGTTTCGACGGACACGGGCGGTGCGGCATCCTCCACCGCGATCCGTGCGCTGATCAAGCAACTGATAGGAGCGGAAAATCCGAAATCTCCTCTTTCAGACAGCCGCATCGCCGAACTGCTGGCGGAACAGGGTTTCGTGGTCGCGCGCCGCACGGTTGCGAAGTACCGCGAAGCATTGAAGATCCCGGCAGTCAATCTGCGCAAGTCTCTTTAGCCCGATCCGGTCCTTCTGGAGCGGGCGATTTCCGGCCGCGGCGCCAACAGGCGAAGATGGCCGGCCGAGGTGCCCTTCCTCGCCTGGCTTTCGGGGAGCCACACGAGCGGACCCAGTCGACCGGCATTGACGTGCGTTACGCGCGCAAGCGGCTATCAGCCTGGAGAAGCACTATGAATCTGAAGATCAGTGGACACCATCTCGAAGTAACGCCAGCGTTGCGAGAATACGTGATCACCAAACTGGATAGAGTGCTAAGGCACTTCGACCAGGTGATCGATGGCAATGTGGTCCTCTCGGTCGACAACCATAAGGAAAAGGATAAGAGACAGCGTATAGAGGTGAATCTCCACCTGAAGGGCAAGGACATCTTCGTGGAGAGTGCGAACGGCGACATGTACGCCGCAATCGATCTGCTCGTCGACAAACTCGATCGCCAGGTCGTACGCCACAAGGATCGCGTGCAAGGGCATCAGCACGACGCGTTGAAGCACCAGCCGGTGCCCGCTGGCGAGATCCCGCCGCAATGAGGCCGTAGCCTGTTGCACCGGCAACGGTCCGAGCATCGAAGCCGGCTCTTTGATCACCCATGCCGTCACCCTGAAGCCGCCTCCTCCGGGCGGCTTTTTCGTTAGCACCCCTTTTCGAATCGACGAAGCGCGCGGCAATCCCATGATTGCCCGGCCCTCCATTAGAAGCGGGGCTCAAAAATGCTTGCAAACGTTGCGTAGCGCATCGCACCATCGGCCCGCATGCTTGTTCTATAATGAACCGGTCACTTTCAGGGTGTTTCGGCCCCAAGGTCCCGCACGCGGGCACCCGCCGTCCGACCGCACCCGCCCGCAGCGACGCTCCATCGTATTCCGGACGGCCCGGACTGCCGGGGTGAGGCGCATTCAGGCCACGTTTTCGCCTGCCAACATGAATCGTTTAGCCAAAATACTTCCCCTCGAGAACGTCGTCGTCGGACTGTCGGTCACCAGCAAGAAACGCGTCTTCGAACAAGCTGGCCTGATCTTCGAAAACCAGAACGGCATCGCCCGCAGCACGGTCACAGACAATCTTTTCGCGCGCGAACGCCTCGGCTCCACCGGACTCGGCGAAGGCGTCGCGATCCCGCATGGACGCATCAAGGGCCTCAAGCAGCCGCTCGCCGCGTTCGTCCGACTCGCGGAACCGATTCCGTTCGAAGCGCCCGACGGTCTCCCTGTCTCGCTGCTGATCTTTCTGCTGGTGCCCGAGCAGGCAACGCAGCAGCATCTCGAAATCCTGTCTGAAATCGCTCAATTGTTGTCCGATCGTGACACGCGTGAGCGCCTCTACACCGAACAGGACCGCGAAACGTTGCATCGCCTGCTCACCCAGTGGCAACCTTGAAAGCGCGCGTCATCTGACACGCAAGCACAGCGCCCCGACAACACCTTCGCGGGCGTCCGGCCGCGCATGCATTGCATGCATGCGGGAAGCGGCCTTAATGGAGTCATCGGCTCATGGATACGTCCAGCATCAACGCCCAAAGCATTTTCGACGACAACGCCACCACGCTGAAGCTGAGCTGGCTGAGCGGGCATGAAGGCTGGGAGCGTGGCTTTTCCTCGGAGACGGTCGCGACGGCGACCGCGAGCGCCGACCTCGTCGGCCACCTGAACCTGATTCACCCGAACCGCATCCAGGTGCTCGGGGACGCCGAGATCCACTACTACCAGCGCCAGACCGACGAAGACCGCTCGCGCCACATGGCCGAGCTGATCGCACTCGAGCCGCCGTTCCTCGTCGTCGCGGACGGGATGACCGCGCCGCCCGAACTGGTGCTGCGCTGTACGCGCTCGTCGACGCCGCTCTTCACGACGCCGATGTCCGCCGCGACGGTGATCGACAGCCTGCGCCTCTACATGTCGCGGATTCTCGCGCCGCGGGCGACGCTGCATGGCGTGTTCCTCGACATCCTCGGGATGGGCGTGCTGCTGACCGGCGACTCGGGCCTCGGCAAGAGCGAACTCGGGCTCGAGCTGATCAGCCGCGGCCACGGTCTCGTCGCCGACGATGCCGTCGACTTCGTGCGTCTCGGTCCGGACTTCGTCGAAGGGCGATGCCCGCCGCTGCTGCAGAACCTGCTCGAAGTGCGCGGCCTCGGTCTGCTCGACATCAAGACGATCTTCGGCGAGACCGCCGTGCGCCGGAAGATGAAGCTGAAGCTGATCGTGCAGCTCGTGCGCCGCCCGGACGGCGAATTCCAGCGTCTTCCGCTCGAAAGCCAGACCGTCGACGTGCTCGGACTGCCGATCAGCAAAGTCACGATCCAGGTCGCGGCCGGCCGCAACCTCGCGGTGCTGGTCGAGGCGGCCGTGCGCAATACGATCCTGCAACTGCGCGGGATCGATACGCTGCGCGACTTCATGGACCGTCAGCGCCTCGCGATGCAGGACCCGGACAGCCAGTTCTCCGGCAAGCTGATCTAGGCCGGAAGGCCGGGAGACCGGGCTCGCGTCACCGGCGCCGGGGGCAAATGCTATGATGATCGCAACGGTCTTCTCTCTATCCCCATGCGCATTATCCTGATCACCGGCATCTCCGGATCCGGCAAGTCCGTGGCATTGAACGCGCTCGAAGACGTCGGCTATTTCTGCGTCGACAACCTGCCGCCGCGCTTTCTGCCGCAACTCGCCGAATACCTCGCCAACGACGGCTACGAGCGGCTCGCGGTCGCAATCGACGCACGCTCCAGCGCATCGTTCGACGACATGCCGCAGATGATCCGCGACCTGTCGCGCGAGCAAGACGTTCGCGTGCTGTTCCTGAATGCGAGCACGCAGTCGCTGATCCAGCGCTTCTCCGAAACGCGTCGCCGCCATCCACTGTCCGGTTCGACCGCTCACGACGCGGACGTCGGCATGCTGAAATCGCTCGAAGAGGCGATCGAGCACGAACGCGAACTCGTGGCCGACCTGGCCGAATTCGGCCATCAGATCGACACGAGCAACCTCAGCGCGAACGCGCTGCGCGCATGGGTGAAGGTGTTCGTCGAAGAAAGCCACGGCACGCTCGCGCTCACGTTCGAATCGTTCGGATTCAAGCGCGGCGTGCCGCTCGACGCGGACTTCGTCTTCGATGTCCGCACGCTGCCGAACCCGTATTACGACAGCCGGCTGCGCCCGTTGACCGGGCTCGACCAGCCCGTCATCGACTTTCTGAACGCGCAGCCCGCCGTCCACGAGATGATTGACGACATCTACGCGTTCGTCGCGAAGTGGTTGCCGCATTTCCAGGCCGACAACCGCAGCTATCTGACCGTCGCGATCGGCTGCACCGGCGGCCAGCATCGTTCGGTGTACATCTCGCAGACGCTCGCGACACGCTTCGCGGGCCAGTCCAATGTGATCGTGCGCCATCGCGATGCGCCGCTCGATGTCGGCGAATCGTCCCGGCTAATCGCCTAACCGGCCGCAGCATTGCGCGGCCTTTAACCGAAAGCGTTGCGCCATGTCCTCCTCTCCTGCCGTGCTTGCCGATCTGCCACTGTTCCCGCTGCATACGGTGTTGTTTCCCGGCGGCCTGCTGCCGCTGAAGATCTTCGAAGCGCGGTACCTGGACATGGCGAGCGTCTGCTTGCGCGAGAAAACGCCGTTCGGCGTGTGTCTCCTGAAAAGCGGCGCCGAAGTCGCGCAGCCCGACGATCCCGCGGTGCCCGAGTCCGTGGGTTGCCTGGCCGAAATCGAGCAGTGCGACGTCGAGGCATTCGGGATGCTGCTGATTCGCGCGCGCGGCACGCGCCGGTTCCGGCTGCTGTCGCATCGCGTCGAGCCGGACGGGCTGCTCGTGGGGATGGCCGAGCCGTTGCCCGACGACATTCCGCTCGAAGGCGGCGAGCACCTCGCGCGATTCGGCGCTTGCGCGGAAGTGCTCGAACGGATCATCGCGACGATCCGCGAACGCGATCCGGCGAGCGTGCCGTTCGCGGAGCCCTTCCGCTTCGACGACCCCTCGTGGGTATCGAACCGTCTCGCCGAAGTGCTGCCGATCGCGCTGCGCGCGCGTCAGAAGCTGATGGAGCTGACCGATGCCGGTGCGCGCATCGACGTCGTCCATCACTACATGCAGCAGCATCAATTGCTGTGACGAGCCGATGCGCGATGTCGCGCATCACGCCTACAGCAGCGACCCGCGCAATCCGTCCAGCAGCTTGCGCACGGGCGCGGGCACACCGAACGCGTCGATCTCGCGCAGCGCGACCCACGCGGTCTCCGCGTCCTCGGCCTGCGCCACTGCACGGTCACTGTTCAGTTCAACTACACGAGGCTCGATATCGAGCCGGAAATGCGTGAACGTATGGGTCAAAGGCGCAAGCGGCGAGACCGCGCCGCTCGCGCCGAAAGTCAGCGCGCGACTCGCGAGCGCCGCCTCGTCCGGCGCTTCGGGCAGACTCCACAGACCGCCCCAGATGCCGGCCGGCGGACGCTTCTCCAGCATCACCGTGTCGCCGTCGAGCAGCACGAGCATCCATGTGCGCCGTGTCGGCACGGTCTTCTTGGGACGCGCGCCGGGTAACTCGCGCTGACGCCCGGTCGCGTTCGCGACGCAGTCGCGCGCGAACGGGCAGCGCACGCAATCGGGCTTGCCGCGCACGCACAGCGTCGCGCCGAGATCCATCAGCCCCTGCGTGTAGGCGCCGACGTCGGCATCGCTTGCGTCGGCGCCAGGCACGAGCGATTCGGCGAGCGCCCACATCGCGTTCTCGACACGCTTCTCTCCCGGAAAACCGTCGATCCCGAACACGCGTGCGAGCACGCGCTTCACGTTGCCGTCGAGGATCGTCGCGCGCGCACCGAACGCGAACGACGCGATCGCCGCCGCAGTCGAGCGGCCGATGCCGGGCAACTGCGCGAGCGCATCGACCGACGCGGGAAACGCGCCGTTGTGCTCGCTCGCGACGACCTGCGCGCAACGGTGCAGATTGCGCGCCCGCGAGTAGTAGCCGAGGCCGGCCCACAGCGCCATCACGTCGTCGAGCGGCGCGGCCGCGAGCGCGCCTACGCTCGGAAATCGCTCGAGAAAGCGCGCGTAATACGGGATCACCGTCGAAACCTGCGTTTGTTGCAGCATGATTTCGGAGAGCCAGATGCGATACGGATCGCGTGTGTTCTGCCACGGCAGATCGTGACGCCCGTGCTGGCGCTGCCACTCGATCAGCCGCGCGGCGAACGTCGCATGGAGCGGCGAGACAACGGAGATTTCGTTAGACATGAGAAGAGCAGATTCAGCGCTGGCAGCGCGGACAGTACCAGGTGGACCGCTGGCCCTGGACGATCTGCCGGATGGCGGTGCCGCACACCCGGCACGGCTCGCCCGCGCGATCGTAGACAAAATATTCGAGCTGGAAGTACCCGCTCTCGCCGTTGCTGCCGACGAAGTCGCGCAGTGTGCTGCCGCCCTTCTCGATCGCCGACGCGAGCACGGCGCGCACCGCATCCGCGAGCAGTTCATAGCGCGCGAGCGACACGCGCCCCGCCGGCGTGGTCGGCCGGATGCCCGCGCGAAAGAGGCTCTCGGACGCATAGATGTTGCCGACGCCGACGACGATATCGCCCGCGAGCAGCGCCTGCTTCACCGATACCTTGCGCCCCCGCGTCCCGCGAAACAGCAGCGCGCCGGAGAACGCCGGCGTGAATGGTTCGACACCGAGATCGGCGAGCAGCGGATGCCCGAGCACGTCGCCGGCCTCGCGCGGATGCCAGAGCACGGCACCGAAGCGGCGCGGGTCACGATAGCGCAATATGAACTCGTCGAAGATCCAGTCGACGTGATCGTGCTTCGCCGCTGCCGGCAACTTCGGCAAATTTCTCAAGACACGCAGCGTGCCGGTCATGCCAAGGTGCACAATGAACCACCCGTCGTCGACTTCGAACAGCAGATACTTGCCGCGTCGCCCGACGTTGCGGATGGTCCGCCCCTTCAGCGTCGCGGCGAGCGACGCCGGCACCGGCCAGCGCAAGGCGCTCGTGCGCACGTCCACGCGTTCGACCCGGCGACCCGCGACCCACGGCTCGATTCCGCGGCGCGTCACCTCGACTTCTGGCAATTCAGGCATGGTTAAGGAGCGGTCTGTAAGCTGGTGTGTAACTTGCATGGCGGTTGTGCGCGTATTGTAGCGAGCGCGTTACAATCGACCGAAACATTCGACGGAATTCCATGGAACTGTCTTACGTAAAGCTGTTGGCGAAGCGCCGCACGGCGGCGCCGCGCACGCCGGGTATTGGCACCCGCCTGATCGCTGCAGCGGTAGTGACGGCGTGGGCGCTTTGCAGTCCGGTTGCGCACGCGCAGGACCAGTCTCCCGACACCGACGACACTTCCGTGTCGATGCCGGACGTGCTCGGGCCCGCCAGCGCGGACGAGAGCAAAGACCTGCCCGGCGTGCCGCTGTCGAGCCAGATCGTGTTTCAGGTGCTCGCGGCCGAGGTCGCGCTGCAGCGGGATCAGCCTGCGCCCGCGTATCAGACCTACATGGCGCTGACGCGCGACACGCACGATCCGCGGATGGCGCAGCGGGCAACGGAAATCGCGCTCGCCGCGCAAAGCCCGTCCGACGCGCTGAACGCGGTGCAGTTGTGGCAACAGTATTCGCCGGATTCGGAACGCGCGGCGCAACTCGATGCATCGCTGCTCGTGCTCGCCGGCCGCCCCGAAGATGCGCAGCCGCTGCTTGCGCGGGAACTCGCGCGCGTGCCGGCCGACAATCGCGGTCCCGCGATCCTGTCGCTGCAGTTGCTGCTGTCGCGCGGGCCGAACCGCGCCGGCGGCCTGAACGTGCTGCGAGCGCTGCTCGCGAACGACATGGACCGCCCCGAAGCGCAGCTCGCGATCGGCCGCCAGCAATTGCTCGCCGACGACACGCCCGGCGCGCGCAAGTCGTTCGAGAAAGCGCTCGCGACCAGGCCCGACTTCCTCGCCGCCGCGCTGATGCTCGCGCAGATGGGGCCGGATGAACGCAAGGAAGCGATCGCGGCGCTCGAAAAGTACGTGCAGCAAAACCCGAAATCGCATGACGGACGCCTCGCGCTCGCGCAGACGTATCTCGCGGCAGACCGCCTCGACGATGCGCAAAAGCAGTTCGAGGTCATGCACAAGGACAACGGCAGCGATCTGATGCCGCTGATGGCGCTTGCGCTGATCAACGTGCAGCAGAAGAAGCTCGATGCCGCGCAGCAGTATCTGACGCAATACGCGCAGCAGGCCGAAAAGACGCCGGGCGCCGATCCGGGCCAGGCTTACATCTATCTCGCGCAGATCGCGGCCGATCGCAAGGACGTCGCCGGCGCGAACGCGTGGCTCGACCATGTCGGCGCGGACAGCCAGCAGTACGTCCCCGCGCAGATCGCGCGTGCGCAACTGCTCGACAAGCAGGGCAAGATCGACGACGCCCGCAAGCTGCTTGCGGGCGTCCAGAGCAACGATCCGCACGATCAGGCGCTGCTCGCGCGTACCGACGCATCGTTGCTGTTCGATGCGAAGCGTTATCCGGAGGCGGAGGCGCGTCTCGCGAATGCGTCGAGCGATTTCCCGGACGATCCGGACATCGCTTACGACTACGCGATGTCAGCCGAGAAAACCGGCCACTACGACGTGATGGAGCAGCAGTTGCGCAAGCTGATCCGCACGCAGCCGGACAATCCGCAGGCATATAACGCGCTCGGCTATTCGCTCGCCGATCGCGGGCTGCGTCTCGACGAAGCGGACAAACTGGTCGAAAAGGCATCGTCGCTCGCACCGAACGACGCGTTCATCATGGACAGCGTCGGCTGGGTCAAGTACCGGCTCGGCGACACGACCGATGCGATCCGCCTGCTGCGCAAGGCATTCACGCTGCAGCCGAACGCGGAGATCGGCGCGCATCTCGGCGAAGTGCTGTGGAAGAACGGCGACCAGAACGGCGCGCTCGAAGCATGGCGCGAAGCGCGAAAACTCGAACCCGATAACGACACGCTGATGAAGACGCTCAAGCGCTTCCAGGTCAACGATCTCTGATGTCCGATTTCCGTCTTGCTTCCTTTGCCCCTCCCGTCCAATTGCGTCGACTCGCCAGCGCGACGCGCCCTTTGCGGCGCATCGCGCTTGGTGCGGTCGCGCTCGCTGCGCTCGCCGGTTGCGTGAGCCAGCCGCCGAGGCTGCCTTCGACCACGAACGCCACGACGTCGCTGACCACGCAGACGAGCCGCGCGTATCACGGCCGCTTCGCGGTTCAGTACGTCGACCAGACGGGCCAGCAACGCAACGCATACGGCAACTTCGACTGGCACGAAAACGACACGACCGTCACGCTGCAATTGCTCAATCCGCTCGGTCAGACGCTCGCGGTCGTTACGTCGTCGCCGGCTCAGGCGACGCTCGAATTGCCGAACAAGCAGCCGATCACCGCCGACAACGTGTCCACGCTGATGCAGGAATCGCTCGGCTTCGCGCTGCCGGTCGAGGGGCTGCGCTACTGGCTGCAGCCGTCGATTGCGCCGACCTCTCGCGCGCACACGACCGCCGATCAGCAAGACCCGTCGCGACTCTCGCAGATCCGTCAGGACGGCTGGACGATCGACTACCTCGCGTACGCGAATGCGCCGGCGACAGGCGTGAAACGCGTGAACCTCACCCGCGACGATCCGCCGCTCGAAATCAAGCTCGTGCTCGACCAGTAACGCGTAGCCAGCAACACACTCATGATCGAAACCGAAGACTCGCTGCGCGATTGCCTCGCACCGGCGAAACTGAATCTGTTCCTGCACATCACGGGCCGGCGGCTGGACGGCTATCACGAGCTGCAAACCGTCTTTCAGCTGCTCGACTGGGGCGATACGCTGCATTTCAGGCGTCTCGACGACGGCAGCATCACGCGCAAGACGGACGTCGCAGGCGTGCCGGCCGAACATGACCTCACGGTGCGCGCCGCGACGCTGCTCAAGCAACATACGGGCACGCAACACGGCGTCGAAATCGACATCGAAAAGCGTCTGCCGATGGGCGCAGGCCTCGGCGGCGGCAGCTCCGACGCGGCGACCACGCTGCTCGCGCTGAACCGCCTCTGGAAACTCGATCTGCCGCGCGCGGAGTTGCAGGCGCTCGCACTCAAACTCGGCGCCGATGTGCCGTTCTTCGTGTTCGGAAAAAATGCGTTCGCGCAGGGTGTTGGAGAAGCGCTCGAGGCTGTACAATTGCCGCGGCGTTATTTTCTCGTCGTGACGCCGCGGGTTCATGTTCCTACTGCTGAAATTTTTTCAGACGGATGCTTGACAAGGGACACAATGCCCGTCAGAATGTCGGTCTTTCTTGCACAGCAAGCAATGCAGAAGTCGGGATGGCCAGACAGCTTCGGCCGAAACGACATGCAGCCGGTTGTCGCAAGGAAATACGCGGAAGTTGCGCAGGTGCTGCGATGGTTTGAAGCCGTCGCGCCGGCGCGGATGACCGGATCGGGCGCAAGCGTTTTTGCCGCGTTCGCCAGTCTTGCCGAAGCGAAAGCCGTTCAGGCTCGCTTGCCGGTCGAGTTGGCCAACGAGTGGCGAAGCGCAGTAGCAACGAGCCTCGATACGCATCCACTCTTCGCTTTCGCGGCATAGGTTTTGCAGCATCGGATGGCCCTACCCGTCCGGTGAAGCTCAAAGTTAAGCGTAGGGGAGTCGCCAAGTTGGTTAAGGCACCGGATTTTGATTCCGGCATTCGAGGGTTCGAGTCCTTCCTCCCCTGCCAATTTCTTTCTCGTCGTTCCTCCGTTCCCCAGCCTGAAGCAGGTGCATGATGAGCAGCCATGACGGCCTGATGGTTTTTACTGGCAACGCAAATCCCGCGCTTGCACAGGAAGTCGTCAAAATCCTCGGTATCCCCCTCGGTAAAGCAATGGTCAGCCGTTTCTCCGACGGCGAAATCCAGGTCGAGATCCAGGAAAACGTGCGCGGCAAGGACGTGTTCGTTCTGCAGTCCACCTGCGCACCGACGAACGACAACCTGATGGAACTGATGATCATGGTCGATGCGCTCAAGCGCGCATCCGCCGGCCGGATCACCGCAGCCATCCCGTACTTCGGCTATGCACGCCAGGATCGCCGTCCGCGTTCGGCGCGTGTCGCGATCTCCGCGAAAGTCGTCGCCAACATGCTGGAAATCGCCGGCGTCGAGCGGATCATCACGATGGATCTGCACGCCGACCAGATTCAGGGCTTCTTCGACATCCCGGTCGACAACATCTACGCAACGCCGATCCTGCTCGGCGACCTGCGCCGCCAGAACTACGAAGACCTGATGGTCGTGTCGCCGGACGTCGGCGGCGTGGTTCGCGCCCGTGCGCTCGCGAAGCAGCTCGGCTGCGACCTCGCGATCATCGACAAGCGTCGTCCGAAGGCGAACGTCGCCGAAGTGATGAACATCATCGGTGAAGTCGAAGGCCGGACCTGCGTGATCATGGACGACATGGTCGACACCGCCGGCACGTTGTGCAAGGCCGCTCAGGTGCTGAAGGAGCGCGGCGCGAAGCAGGTGTTCGCGTATGCGACGCACCCGGTGCTGTCGGGCGGCGCGGCGGAACGCATCTCGGCTTCGTCGCTCGACGAACTGGTCGTCACCGATACGATCCCGCTCGGCGCGGAAGCGCGTGCATGCTCGAAGATCCGCTCGCTGACGAGCGCCGGCCTGCTCGCGGAGACGTTCTCGCGTATCCGTCGCGGCGACTCGGTGATGTCGCTGTTCGCAGAGAGTTAAAGCATTGGCGCCGGGCGCGGGGGTGAAAGACCGCCGCGCCTTGCGTGTAATCGGCGCGAGCGAACGAAGGTTCGCGCTGTTTTGTCGGGGGCCTGCCGCGCTAGTCGCCAAAGGCCCCGTTTTACTGCCTGGTCGCGGGCAGTGCATTGGAGATACAACATGAAAGTCATCGCTTTCGAGCGTAACCAGCAAGGTACGGGTGCGAGCCGCCGCCTGCGCAACACCGGCAAGACGCCGGGGATCGTGTACGGTGTCGGCGCCGAGCCGCAACTGATTGAAATCGATCACAACGCGCTGTGGCATGCCCTGAAGAAGGAAGTGTTCCACTCGTCGATCCTCGACCTGGAAATCGCCGGCAAGTCCCAGCAAGTGCTGCTGCGCGACGTGCAATATCACCCGTTCAAGCAACTCGTGCTGCACGTGGACTTCCAGCGCGTCGACGCGAACAAGCCGATCCACACGAAGGTGCCGCTGCACTTCATGAACCAGGAAACCAACCCGGCCGTGAAGCTGTCGAGCGCTGTGATCTCGCACGTTCTGAACGAAATCGAAGTCGCGTGCCTGCCGGCCGCGCTGCCTGAGTTCCTCGAAGTCGACCTCGCGAAGATCGAAGCGGGCCAGTCGCTGCACGCGAAGGACATCGTGCTGCCGGCCGGCGTGTCGCTCGTCGCGCACGTCGAAGCCGAAAACCCGGTTATCGCGTCGGCAACCGTGCCGGCCGGTGCAGTGGCGGCGGCTGAAGGCGAAGAAGCGCCGGCTGCTGAGTAAGCCGAGCGGCGCTCGAGGCCGAATCCTCTCGATCCGTTTCAGCAATGGGACGGACGACGTGACCCGCCGCGGTAACCCCCGGCGGGTTTTTTTTCGACTTTTTGGGCCACGCGATGCATCGCACGCGAGGGCCGGAAGATCTCAATGATCAGGCTGATCGTCGGACTCGGAAATCCGGGCGCCGAATACACCGCGACGCGCCACAACGCGGGCTTCTGGCTCGTGGATCAACTCGCGCGCGAAGCCGGCACGACGCTGCGCGACGAGCGGCGCTTTCATGGGCACTATGCGAAGGCGCGTCTTTTCGGCGAGGAAGTGCATCTGCTCGAACCGCAGACGTACATGAACCGCTCGGGTCAGTCGGTCGTCGCGCTCGCGCATTTCTTCAAGATCCTGCCCAACGAGATTCTCGTCGCGCATGACGAACTCGATCTGCCGCCCGGCACCGTGAAGCTGAAGCTCGGCGGCGGCAGTGGCGGCCACAACGGGCTGAAGGATATTTCGGCGCATCTGTCGACGCAGCAGTACTGGCGCCTGCGGATTGGCATCGGCCATCCGCGCGACCTGATTCCGGAAAGCGCACGCGCCGGCGCGAAGCCGGACGTCGCGAACTTCGTGCTGAAGCCGCCGCGCAAGGAAGAACAGGATGTGATCGACGCGTCGATCGAGCGTGCGCTCGCGGTGATGCCGGTCGTCGTCAAGGGCGAGCTGGAACGCGCGATGATGCAGTTGCATCGGAACTGAAGCCCGCGCGAAAGGACACACGTGTTATCGCGATCGCCGGTGTAGACGCGCGGTCGCATCGAGGAGAACGTCTTGAGTCGTTACTGGAGTGACATCGTCCACCGTCTGGTGCCGTACGTGCCCGGCGAGCAACCCGCACTGGCCCGGCCGGTGAAGCTGAATACCAACGAGAATCCGTATCCGCCGTCGCCGCGCGTCGTCGACGCGATCCGCCGCGAACTCGGTGAGGATGGCGAATCGTTGCGCCGCTATCCGGACCCGACTGCGCGCCGGCTGCGCGAAGCCGTGGCCGCGCATCACGGCATTCGCGCGGAACAGGTGTTCGTCGGCAACGGGTCGGACGAAGTGCTCGCGCATACGTTCCAGGCGCTGCTCAAACACGATCTGCCGATCCTGTTCCCCGATATCTCGTACAGTTTCTATCCGACCTACGCGCGGCTCTACGACGTGCAATACAAGATGGTGCCGCTCGACGACAAGTTCGCGATCCGCCTCGACGACTACGCGCAGCCGAACGGCGGCGTGCTGTTCCCGAATCCGAATGCGCCGACGGGGCACGCGCTGCCGCTCGCCGATATCGAACGGCTCCTCGCGCGCAACACGGAGTCGGTTGTCGTGATCGACGAGGCGTATGTGGACTTCGGCGCACAATCCGCGATCACGCTGATCGATCGTTTCCCTAACCTGCTCGTCGTGCACACGACGTCGAAGTCGCGCTCGCTCGCCGGCATGCGTGTGGGCTTCGCGTTCGGCCACGTCGATCTGATCGATGCGCTGACGCGCGTGAAGGACAGCTTCAATTCGTATCCGCTCGACCGTCTTGCGCAGGCAGCGGCGACGGCCGCCTACGAGGATGGCAACTGGCTGCGCACGACCCGCGAGCGCGTGATCGCGAGCCGCGAGCGGTTGATTGCGTCGCTCGCCGCGCTCGGATTCGATGTGGTGCCGTCGGCGGCGAACTTCGTGTTCGCGCGGCATCCGGATCACGATGCCGCGGCGATCTCCGCACGGCTTCGCGAACGCGAGATCTTCGTGCGTCACTTCAATGCGCCGCGCGTGAACCAGCATCTGCGGATCACGATCGGCACGGACGCCGAGTGCGATACGCTCGTCGGCGCGTTGGAGCAGATCATCGGCGGCATGCGCGCGTGAGCGCGTGAGCGTGTCAGGGATCGCATAAAAAAAACGCGCCGATCGGCGCGTTTTTTTATGTCGGCAGCGATGTGATCGCCGCCAGCCGGCGTCACGCCTTTTTGGCGGCCATCAGCGCGTGATACTTCACCATCAATTGATCGGGCGACTCCTGATGCTGCGGATCGCGCGGAATGCATTCGACCGGACACACCTGTTGACACTGCGGCTCATCGAAATGGCCGACGCACTCGGTGCATTTGTTCGGATCGATCACGTAGATTTCCGGGCCCATCGAAATCGCGTCGTTCGGGCACTCGGGCTCGCAGACGTCGCAGTTGATGCACTCGTCGGTAATCATCAGGGCCATGCCGCCACCAACTTCTCTATAGAAAACAATACATTGTAGCCTTTTAGCGCCGCACGCGCGGCCTCGGGAAACACGCCCGGTCGCTAAAGGTGGCGGATCGGCGGCCGATGTCCTTGGCGGCGCGCATTGCTTTGTTCGCCGCCCTATAACCCGACTTACGAAACGACGCCCACAGCGATATCGAGAAGACTGTCGGTTCCAGTTCGTTGTAGATCTGGATCGGCAACGGCAACTTCTCCAATGGCTCTTCGTGGGTGAAAGGGATCATCCCGTATCAAGGCAAGATCGACAGTCTCGATTCGGACTACGGCGTATCCGCAGCGGAATAAAAGCGCCAGCACCAGTAGCCGTCGCGGCGTCAGGTTCGTCAATGACGACTGCAGGCCGTAGTGCTCCCTCGCCACGCGGTAGGTTCCATGAGGGGCCACTGTCGCGACGATTCCGCCGGCGAACCCTCGAAGAAAAAATCCTCGAGTTTGTCGCACGCATGACGCAGAAAAACGAGCGTCTTTCCGTGCGCGACATGATGGCCCAAAACGAACTGGGCTCGCCGGCCACGCTGCATGCCCGTCTGAAGTCGATGCGTGAAAAAGGCTGGCTCGCGCTCGGCGATACCGAAGATACACGCCGCAAGCAGATTGAACCGACGCCGGCCGCGCTCAAACATTTCGACAAGCTGGCCGAGGCGTTCGCAAAGGCCGCAAAGGGCGCGTGAATCACGCGAACCGTCCGTCGGCGGACAGCTCGCACAGGAGCGCACTCAGGACTTCACCAGCGGACCGCCGAGCGCAGCCACCTTGTCCTGCAGACGCTTTTCCACCGACGGAAACACGAACTTGCTGACGTCGCCGCCCAGCTGCGCGATCTCGCGCACGATCGTGCCGGAGATGAACTGATACTGATCGGACGGCGTCATGAACATGGTCTCGACGTCGGGTAGCAAATAGCGATTCATTCCGGCCATCTGGAACTCGTACTCGAAGTCGGACACCGCCCGCAGGCCCCGCACGATCACGCGCGCGTTATTCGTGCGCACAAAATCCTTTAGCAGTCCCTTGAAACTCATGACCTGCACGTTCGGATAATGACCGAGCACCTCATGGGCGATGTCGAGGCGTTCGTCGAGGGAGAAGAACGGCTTCTTGTTGCGGCTGTCGGCGACGCCGACCACGAGCGTATCGAAAATGCTCGACGCGCGTCGCACGAGGTCTTCATGACCGCGCGTCAGCGGGTCGAAGGTACCCGGGTACACGGCGACTACCATGAGGCTTCTCCTCTCAACTCTCAACGGAAATGGACCGGAACCGGCCGCGCCCGAGGCGCCTTCCGGCTAAGCCGTGACGGTCAAGCCGCCCAGCGCGTTTTATCGAACGCGCATTATTCCTCATTTTCGCGCTGCAGCAAATGATAGAAGACAGCGCCCGCCTTGCCCTCGCGCAGGACCGTCCAGCCCGCCAGCGCGGGCTCGGAAGACGGGTCGAGCGCGCTGCCCGACTCCACGTACAGGAAGCCGTCCGCGGCGACGAGCGGCGCCGCCAGCGCGAGCGAACGCGCGAGCATGTCCGCGTCGCCGAACGGCGGATCGAGGAACACCACGTCGAACGAGCGAGGCGCGAGGCCGGCCGCGAGCCGCAGCGCATCCGCTTCGGCGATTTCGATCATGCGGGCAGACAGACGCGTCTGGTTCGCACGCAGTTGTGCGGCGGCGCGCGGGCTGCGCTCGACCATCACGACGCGCGCCGCACCGCGCGACGCCGCCTCGAAGCCGAGCGCGCCGCTTCCGGCGAACAGATCGAGGCAGCGCTGGCCGTCGAGCCGCTGGCCGAGCCAGTTGAACAGCGTCTCGCGGACGCGATCGGGTGTCGGGCGTAGCCCTTCGAGGTCGAGCACCGGAAGCGGCGTGCGCTTCCAGTCGCCGCCGATGATGCGGATCGTGTGCGCGGCGCCGCCGCGTCCGGACGACGCGGGCTGGCTGCTGCGCGAGCGCAGGGAAGGAGATCGGGACATGCGGTTTCTTTGGCTGCAACGGTGACGGCCGTGCCGACGGTGCTGTCCGTCTTCCGCGAATGCCGCGGGACGCCGTCGGTCGGCCCGATGCGCGAACGTTACCACAGCGCTGCGCGGCGGCCGCGTCGCGGGGCGCAACGACGCGTAACGGACCGCCTGATAAAATGCCGTGTTTTCCGCGCGTTGCAGCCGCCGTCGCGGCGTCGCCGGCCATCCCCGGCCGGGCGCAGCGCGCTTCCACCACGCCATATCATGTTCAGCTTCTTCAAACGATTCCGGGGCGCGAAGTCAACAGACAACGCGTCGGCCGAAGCCACGTCCGCGCCGCAGACCGAAGCGCCCGAAGTGCCGGCGGACACCGCGCCGGCCGCCGAGGCGGCTGTTGCGCCGATTTCTGCGCCGATTTCTGCGCCGATTTCTGCGCCGATTCCTGCGCCGATTCCTGCGCCGATTCCTGCACCGATTTCTGCGCCTGAAGTCGCGCAAGGCGGCGCGTACCAGCCGCAACCTACGCCTGTAGCAGCGCCGAACGCGGCGACCGCCGCGCCGGAAACGCACGTTCCGGCCCCCGACATGCACCCGCCGACGCCGGCAGCAGCATCGATCGCGCAGACCATAGCGCCCGAAGCTCGCATCGCGCCGACCGAACCGCAACCGCCGCGCGCCGAGCCGTCGCCGCCCGCGCCGACTGCCGTGCCGGAAGCACGCATGCCGTCACCCGCACCGCAGCCGTCGCGCGCTGAACCGTCGCAAACGCAAGAAACAGTCGTGCCGCCGCAACCCGTTGCGGCCCCGTCCGAACCCGTCGCCCAGCAAGCGCCTTCGCAGCCGTCGTCGTCGCGCGCGGCACCGGCGCCCGCGCCCGCCGAAGACATCGACGCAACAGAAACAGTCGAAATCATCCCGCCGCCGCCACCCGAGCCGGCCGCGAAGAAGTCGTGGCTCGCGCGGCTGAAGTCGGGCCTGTCGAAGACGAGCTCGAACATCACGAGCATCTTCGTCAACGCGAAGATCGACGACGACCTGTATGAAGAACTCGAAACCGCGCTGCTGATGTCCGACGCCGGCGTCGACGCCACGCAGTACCTGCTCGACACGCTGCGAGCGAAGGTGCGCGCCGAGCGCCTGACCGACGCGCAGCAGGTGAAGGACGCGTTGCGCTCGCTGTTGATCGACCTGCTGAAGCCGCTCGAAAAATCGCTGATGCTCGGCCGCGCGCAACCGCTCGTGATGATGATCGCAGGCGTCAACGGCGCGGGCAAAACGACGAGCATCGGCAAGCTCGCGAAGCACCTGCAACGCTTCGATCAGTCGGTGCTGCTCGCCGCCGGCGACACGTTCCGCGCCGCCGCGCGCGAGCAACTTGCGATCTGGGGCGAACGCAACAACGTGACCGTCGTGTCGCAGGAGGGCGGCGACCCGGCCGCCGTGATCTTCGACGCCGTGGGCGCGGCGCGCGCGCGCGGCATCGACGTGCTGATGGCCGACACCGCCGGCCGTCTGCCGACGCAGCTGCATCTGATGGAAGAACTGCGCAAGGTGAAGCGCGTGATCGGCAAGGCGCTCGACAGCGCGCCGCACGAAGTGCTGCTCGTGCTCGACGCGAACACCGGCCAGAACGCGCTCGCGCAGGTGAAGGCGTTCGACGACGCGCTCGGGCTGACCGGCCTCATCGTCACGAAGCTCGACGGCACCGCGAAGGGCGGCATTCTCGCGGCGATTGCGCGGCAGCGTCCGGTGCCGGTGTACTTCATCGGCGTCGGCGAGAAGGTCGAGGATCTGCAGCCGTTCGTCGCCGAAGAATTCGCCGACGCACTGCTCGGCACCTGAACGCCGCCACCGCGCCAACCGTCGCAACGAACGCAGCAAGAAGGGCGCCGCAAGGCGCCCTTCTTGATCCGCAGCGAGACTCGGGCGACGTGCCCGTTCATTCGGCGTCCGGCTGAACGCCCGGCGCGGCGCGCACGAACGCGTCGATCTGCATTGCGTGAGCGTGAATGCGCTGCAGCGTCGGATAGCACTTCGTATCGATACCGAAGCGGTTCGCGTTGAAGATCTGCGGAATCAGGCACAGGTCCGCGAGCGTCGGCGTATCGCCGAAGCACAGCTTGCCGGTTCGCGGATCGGACGCGAGCCGCGTTTCGAGCGTCGCGAAGCCCGATTCGATCCAGTGGCGATACCACGCGTCTTTCGCGGCATCGTCGACGTGCAGCGTGTGCTTCAGATACCTGAGCACGCGCAGATTGTCGAGCGGATGAATTTCGCACGCGATCTGCAGTGCAATCGAGCGCACATGCGCGCGATCCGCCGCCGAGCCCGGCAAAAGCGGCGGCTCGGGATGCGTTTCGTCGAGATACTCGATGATCGCAAGCGACTGCGGGATCGTGTGCCCGGCGTCGTCGACGAGCGTCGGCACGATGCCGTCCTGATTCACGCGCCGGTACTCGGGCTTCAACTGCTCGCCGCCGCCGCGAATCAGATGCACCGGCACGTAGTCGTACGACAGATTCTTCAGGTTCAGCGCGATACGCACGCGATACGACGCCGAACTGCGGAAGTAGCTGTAGAGCTTCATCCCGATGCGTGCCTGCTCGCTCAGTCGACGTGCACCGCGAATTCGCCGAGGCCGTCCACGCCGCCGCGCATCAGATCGCCCTTCACGACGGCGCCGACGCCTTCCGGCGTGCCGGTGTAGATCAGGTCGCCCGGCTGCAGTTCGAACAGCTTCGACAGGAATTCGATCGTGTCCGCGATCGGCCAGATCAGTTGCGACACGTCCGAGCGCTGCTTTTCGTCACCGTTCACCGTGAGCCAGATTGCGCCCTTCGCGACGTGACCGACTTGCGACACCGGATGAATCGGACCGATCGGCGCCGAATGATCGAAGCCCTTCGCGGTATCCCACGGACGGCCGAGCTTCTTCGCTTCGGCCTGCAAATCGCGGCGCGTCATGTCGAGACCGAGCGCATAGCCGTACACGTGATCGAGCGCGCTCGCGGCCGGAATGTCCTTGCCGCCCTTGCCGATCGCCGCGACGAGTTCCATCTCGAAGTGCACGTTCTTCGATTGCGACGGATACGGAAAGTGGCCCGTTTCGCCCGGCGCGACGTAGACGACCGCATCCGCCGGCTTCGCGAAGAAGAACGGCGGCTCGCGGTCCGGGTCGTGACCCATCTCGCGCGCATGCGCCTCGTAGTTGCGGCCGACGCAATAGATGCGACGCACCGGGAACCGCTGGCCAGTGCCCGCGACGGGCACCGAAACAACCGGCGCCGGATCGAATACGTAAGTCATCGTGCTCTCCGTCCTTGTTGGATTGACCCGCATCGTGCGGTGGAAAACGCCGAGTGTAACCCGGGCCCGCACCGCCTCGCAGTGCGCGACGCGGCACGCCGCGTTCCCGCCGGGCGCCGGACCCCGCGCGCCGCTCGTGCGATACTGGGCGAATCCCCACAATCTGTCCGCGCCCGCCGCATCGAGTGGCCGGCCCGCCTTCCTTTCGTCCGCGATGACTGCACCCGACACGACCGACACCTTTTCCTGCGCCCGCTTCATCAAGGAGATCGGCCGAGGTCCGAACGGCGCGCGCGCGCTGTCGCAGCAAGACACGCTTGCGCTCTATGGCGCGATGCTCGACGGCCGCGTCGCGGAACTCGAACTCGGCGCGGTGCTGCTCGCTTACCGTCTGAAAGGCGAGACGGCCGACGAACTCGCGGCGATGCTCGCGGCCGCGCATGCGTCGTTCGCGCCGGTCGAGGCGCCCGACGGCCCTTATCGGCCGGTGTCGATTCCGAGCTACAACGGCGCGCGCAAGCAGCCGAACCTCGTGCCGCTGCTCGCGCTGCTGCTCGCCCGCGAAGGCGTGCCGGTGCTCGTGCACGGCGTGCGCACCGATCCGGGCCGCGTGACGAGCGCGGAAATCTTCGACGCGCTGAACCTCGGTGCCGCAGGCGATCATCCCGTGATCGGCGCACAGCTCGCGAGCCGGCGCGTCGCGTTCGCGCCGATCGACGTGCTCGCGCCGAAACTCGCGCGGCTGCTCGCGCTGCGCCGGCGGATGGGCGTGCGCAACTCGACGCATACGCTCGTGAAGCTGCTTCAACCGTTCGCGCAGCCGGGACTGCGGCTCGTGAACTACACGCACCCGCCGTATCGGGACAGCCTGAGCGCGCTGTTCGCCGCGCACACGGACGCCGCCGCCGGCGGCGTGCTGCTCGCGCGCGGCACCGAAGGCGAAGCGGTCGCCGATACGCGCAGGCAGGTTCAGGTGGACTGGTTGCACGACGGCGTCTGCGAGACGCTCGTCGAGCCGGAGCGCTCGTCGCCCGATGCGCCGGAAGTCGACCTGCCCGAAGGCCGCGACGCGCCGACGACCGCCGCGTGGATCGATGCCGTCCTGCGCGGCGACGCGCCGGTGCCGGGCGCAATCGAGCGCCAGGTGCAGACCATCCTGTCGATCACCGCAAAACGCTAGCGACGCGCGGCGAGCGGGCCTCGCAGTTGACACCGCGCGCCCCTCTCGCATACATTGATCGAATGCGTTCCATTCCGAACACCTTCCGAATTACCCTCGGCCGCCTACCGGCGGCCCTGTCGCTACGTCTAGCGTAAGCCGGACGTAGCGCTGCGCATCGTCCCCCGGGTCACGGTCGCGCAGTCCTCCCAGGCAGTTCCGAAGCACCTCGCTTCAACCCAAAACCGCAGTCCCTACCAATCTGTCGTCCGTGTTCGTCCGTTTACCGTCGGGCGAAAACGCGAGGGTCAAATGTACGTTGCATTGGCATCCGTCACGCCCGATTTCGTCGCGATCGTCATCCCGATCGCGGCGGGCTCGCGCGGCCGCGTACGTCGCCGTCTTCGGGCCAGCCGCCCGCAGCCGGCCGCCCTCGCAGGCGACACCACCCACGAGGCTTCCCATGTTGCACAATCCCGCCGATAAATACCGCCGCTTTCCCGCCGTCGCCCTGAACGGCCGCCGATGGCCGACGCGCACCATCGAACGCGCGCCGATCTGGATGAGTACCGATCTGCGCGACGGCAATCAGTCGCTGATCGAGCCGATGAGCATCGAACAGAAGCTCGAGTTCTTCGAGATGCTCGTCGCGATCGGCTTCAAGGAAATCGAAGTCGGCTTTCCGTCGGCGTCGCAGACCGACTTCGATTTCGTGCGCAAGCTGATCGAGGAAGACCGCATTCCCGACGACGTGACGATCGAAGTGCTCGTGCAGTCGCGCGAGGATCTGATCGCGCGCACGTTCGACGCGCTCGAAGGCGTGCCGCGCGCGATCGTGCATTTGTACAACGCGATCTGTCCGTCGTTTCGCAAGATCGTGTTCGGCCAGTCGAAGGACGACGTCAAGGCGCTCGCGGTCGAAGGCACGCGCCTGATCCGCCAGCATGCCGATGCCCGGCCGGACACGCACTGGACCTATCAGTACTCGCCGGAAACGTTCAGCATGACCGAGCTTTCGTTCGCTCGCGAAGTGTGCGACGCCGTCGCGCAGACGTGGCGTCCTACCCCCGATCACAAGATGATCGTGAACCTGCCGGCGACCGTCGAAGCGGCGATGCCGAATGTGTTCGCCGACCAGATCGAGTGGATGGACCGCAATCTCGCGTATCGCGACAGCATCGTGCTGTCGGTGCACCCGCACAACGATCGCGGCACGGCGGTCGCCGCCGCGGAGCTCGCGCTGCTCGCGGGCGCCGATCGCATCGAAGGCTGCCTGTTCGGCAACGGCGAGCGCACCGGCAACGTCGATTTCGTCACGCTCGCGATGAATCTGTACACGCAGGGCATCGACCCGGGCCTCGATTTCTCGGACATCGACGCGGTGCGCCGCGTCGTCGAGCGCTGCAACCAGTTGCCGGTGCATCCGCGTCATCCGTATGCGGGCGACCTCGTGTTCACCGCGTTCTCCGGCTCGCATCAGGACGCGATCCGCAAGGGTTTCGCCGCGCAGCAACCGGATGCGCTCTGGGAAGTGCCGTATCTGCCGGTCGATCCGGCCGATCTCGGCCGCAGCTACGACGCGGTGATTCGCGTGAACAGCCAGTCCGGCAAGGGCGGCGCCACGTACCTGCTCGAACGGGGGATGGGCTTCACGCCGCCGCGCCGCGTGCAGATCGAATTCAGCCACGCGGTGCAGGCAGTGGCCGACGAGTCCGGGCTCGAGGTGAGCGGCGACTCGATCTGCGCGTTGTTCGCGCGCGAGTATTTCGAAACGGCCGGACCGGCGGCGCGCACCGACGCAGGACGGCTGCGCTGGGAAGGCCGCGACATCGCGTTCACGGGCGCGGCTAACACGGCCGAAGCGCACGCGCAGGCCGTCGCCGCGGCGATTGCGGCCGCATCGGGCGAGACAATCGAAGTCACGTCGTTCGACAGCACGCGGGCCGCCGATGGCCGCGCCGTCGCGTTCGTCGGCTGCCGCGTCGGCGGGGAGACGGTGCGGCACGGCGTCGGCATCGCGGACGATGAGACGGCTGCGGCCGTCGATGCGGTGGTGAGCGGCGTCAATCGCGCGATGTGGCCCCGGCCGGAGCGTCTCGCAGCGGCATGAGGCGGCGTAGCGTGGCGATCGGTTTTCGCGACAGCTGAGCAGAACTCGACGGCGACCGGACCGGTCGCCGCGGTGTCGCCGGGAGGCTCAAAAGGCCGACTTCCGGCGCGGTGCAACGACAGGCGCTAAAAAGGGCGCTATTCGATTGCGCAGCGGGTCGCCTGCCACGCGAAAAGCCGCCATTGCCCGTCCTCCTGCGCCTGGATTGCCGTGTACGCGATCGGGAACAGCAGCGCGCCGTTCTTGGCCTCCATCTCGATCAGCGCGCGGCCGCTGACGACGAAGGTCTCGGGCCCGACGGGCAGCACGTCCTGCGACTGGATTTCGATCTGGCGGTAGCGGCGGCGTCCGGCGGTGATCGCGTCGATGAACTGCTGCTTGGTTTCGCGCTTGCCGTTGGTGTGGACGTAGACGACGCTGTCGGACAGCAGCGCGTCGAGCGACGGCCCGTCGCCGTCCACCATCGCACGAAACCGCTCGCGTTCCAGCCCGCGAATCGCCTCGATCACCTTGCCTGCCGCCATCGCCTGAGCCCCTTGCGCCAGCTGTAGTCGTGCAGTCGCTGGCGCGCCGAAGTTGTTCCGAACGCGAAACGCCATCTTAGCTCGCTGCAATTTATACCAGGTTGCGACGCTTTGATACGTGCCAGACGGTGACCGCTAGCTCATTCGTCCAATGTTGGATTTGACACCGCGCAAAGTTTCGCGCAGCTTCAAACGCGCCATAACGTCGCACAACCGTCTGAAACCGAGCCGACGAAGCGTTACTGCGCAGCGAAGCGCATGTATTTAGTGTGAATAGCGGCGGAAGGCTCACAAACTCCTTGCGCGCCGACCGAAAAACCCGGAAGAAACCGACGCGCGCCCACAGAAAACCCCGCGCTGAACTTTCGGGTGTCGGCTCCATCAAACTACTATCGATGCAGTGAATCTGATAGTATTTATGGAACTTGGGAGTCCCTGATGACTCCAAGGATTAGCACTCGGAAAACCGGAGTGCTAACATCCGACGTGGAGTCGAAGTCTGACTATTGCAAGATAAAGAGGAGTTCGCTACGTGACCAACGCAATCACCCTTCCGAGCATTTTGAGCCCGTCGCCGGCCAAGGCTTCTCCGGCAGGTGGACTGGCGCTCGCGAACGCTTCGCTGCTGCCCGGCCAGTTGGGCAACATCGACGCCTACATTCAGGCCGTCAACCGGATTCCGATGCTGACGCCGCAGGAAGAGCGCCAGTTCGCAACCGAATATCGGGACAACAACAACCTCGATTCGGCGCGGCGCCTCGTGCTGTCGCACCTGCGGCTCGTGGTGTCGATTGCGCGCAATTATCTGGGCTACGGCCTGCCGCATGCGGACCTGATTCAGGAAGGCAACATCGGCCTGATGAAGGCCGTGAAACGCTTCGACCCGGAGCAGAACGTGCGCCTCGTGTCGTACGCGATGCACTGGATCAAGGCGGAAATCCACGAGTACATCCTGCGCAACTGGCGCATGGTGAAGGTCGCGACGACCAAGGCGCAGCGCAAGCTGTTCTTCAATTTGCGCAGCCACAAGCAGGGGCTGCAGGCGTTCACGCCGGAAGAGATCGACGGCCTCGCGCAGGAACTGAACGTGAAGCGCGAGGAAGTCGTCGAGATGGAAACGCGCCTCTCCGGCAACGACATCGCGCTCGAGGGCCAGACCGACGACGGCGAAGAGTCGTTCGCGCCGATCGCGTGGCTGTCCGACTCGCATAGCGAGCCGACCGCCGTGCTGGCCGCTCGCGCGCAGGATCGTCTGCAAACGGACGGCATCGCGAGCGCGCTGGAGGCGCTCGACGCGCGCAGCCGCCGCATCATCGAGGCGCGCTGGCTGAACGTGAACGACGACGGTTCGGGCGGCTCGACGCTGCACGAACTGGCCGACGAGTTCGGCGTTTCCGCCGAGCGGATTCGCCAGATCGAAGCCAGTGCGATGAAGAAAATGCGCACCGCGCTCGCCGACTACCAGTAACGCAAGCCATGCACGAGCGCCGGCACACGCCGGCGCGTCGCGGGTCGGAAGGCGACCCCCACACCCTGCACGCGAATCCCGCTGCAGGGTGTTTTTCTTTGTGCGTGCGCCGGGCTCAGATTGAGCGCATGACGTCCGATTTTTTCCTAAAGTAAATGCCGTTACCGGGACAAAGCGGTAAGGGCACCCGGCCTCGTTCATCGTCCAGGTTTGGAAACGACGTTTGGCGCAAGCAGTCTGCGATCGACCATGATCTCGACTTCCCGCTCTCCCGCCCGGCCGCCTCGCGCGCGGCACGCGAAACGCTTGTCCTGGTTTCGCGGCCCCACCTTCGCCCGCGACATCACGCTGATCCTCGTTATCAAACTTTCTCTGCTGCTCGCGCTCAAGTACGCCTTCTTCAATCACCCGCCAGCCCAGAACATGTCGATGCCGACAGCCGAGGTCGCGCAGGCGATCCTGTCCGTGCCGGCAGCGAACGTGCCGAAAGTGCCCAGCGTGGCACAGGGGGAACGACATGCCCATTAGCGAAACCGTTGCACTGTCGCGTCTGCAATTCGGCACGACCGCGCTCTACCACTTCCTGTTCGTGCCGCTCACGCTCGGATTGTCGTGGATGCTCGTAATCATGGAATCCGTCTACGTGATGACCGGCAAGGACATCTACAAGGACATGACGCAGTTCTGGGGCAAGCTGTTCGGCATCAACTTCGTGATGGGCGTCGCGACCGGTCTCACGATGGAATTTCAGTTCGGCACGAACTGGTCGTACTACTCGCACTACGTCGGCGACATCTTCGGCGTGCCGCTCGCGATCGAAGGGCTCGCCGCGTTCTTTCTCGAGTCGACGTTCGTCGGGCTGTTCTTCTTCGGCTGGAACCGGCTGTCGAAGTGGCAGCATCTGCTGACGACGTTCTTCGTCGCGCTCGGCTCGAACCTGTCGGCGGTGTGGATCCTGATCGCGAACGGCTGGATGCAATACCCGATCGGCGCGGAGTTCAACTACGAGACGATGCGCATGGAGCTGTCGAGCCTCTTCACGGTGATCTTCAATCCGGTCGCGCAGGTGAAGTTCGTGCATACGGTGTCGGCCGGCTACGTGACCGCTTCGATGTTCGTGCTCGGCATCTCGTCGTGGTATCTGCTCAGGCGCCGCGATATCGACTTCGCGCTGCGCTCGTACGCGGTCGCGGCCGGCTTCGGTCTTGCATCGGCGATCTGCGTGCTCGTGCTCGGCGACGAGTCCGGCTACCGTACCGGCGAAGTGCAGCAGGCGAAGCTCGCCGCAATCGAGTCCGAATGGGACACGGAACCGCCGCCGACGTCGTTCACCGTCTTTGGCATTCCGAACCAACAGGAGCAGCGCACCGACTTCGCGATCCAGATTCCGTATGCACTCGGGATCATCGCGACGCGCTCGCTCGACGAACCGGTGACCGGGTTGAAGGACATCATCGCGCATTCGGCCGTGCGCATCCGCAGCGGGATGATCGCGTACGGCGCGTTGCAGCAGTTGAAGAACGGCGCGGCCGACGACGACACGCGCGCCCTCTTCAACGCGCACAAGGCCGATCTCGGCTACGCGCTGCTGCTCAAGCGCATCGCGCCGAACGTCGTCGACGCGACGCCCGAGCAGATCGCGGAAGCGGCGCGCGGCTCGATTCCGCCGGTCGCGCCGGTGTTCTGGTCGTTCCGGATCATGGTCGGCCTCGGGCTGCTGTTTCTTGCGACGTTCGTGCTCGCATTCCTGTTCTGCGCGCAGCGCTCGCTGCTGCAACTGAACCGGCGCTGGTTCCTGCGCTGGGCCGTGTGGGCGATTCCGCTGCCGTGGATCGCGGCCGAGTTCGGCTGGATCGTCGCCGAAACCGGACGCCAGCCGTGGACGATCGCGGGCGTGCTGCCGACGTCGCTCGCGGTGTCGAGCCTCGCTCCCGGCGATGTCGCGCTCAGTCTTGCCGGCTTCGTCGTGTTCTACACGGCGCTTTTCGTCATCGAGATCATGCTGATGTTCAAGTACGCGCGGCTCGGACCGTCGTCGCTGCATACCGGCCGGTATCACCACGAGCAAGGGTCGGAAACGGTGGTCAGCGGCGGCGTGGTGTGACGCCTCGCGCGGCCGGCATCAACAACGCAAGGAAACGATCATGGATTACGTGGTCCTCAGGGTGATCTGGTGGGTGCTGATCGGCGTGCTGCTGATCGGCTTCGCAGTGACGGACGGTTTCGACATGGGCGCGGCCGTCCTGCTGCCGCTGATCGCGAAGACCGACGACGAGCGCCGGATCGTGATCAACACGGTCGGCGCGACGTGGGAAGGCAACCAGGTGTGGCTGATCACGGCGGGCGGCGCGATGTTCGCCGCGTGGCCGCTTGTCTATGCGGCGTCGTTCTCGGGCTTCTACTTCGCGATGCTGCTCGTGCTGCTCGCGCTGATCTTCCGCCCGGTCGGCTTCGACTACCGCGGAAAGCGCGAACACGTGCGCTGGCGCACGGGCTGGGACTGGGCGCTGTTCGCCGGCGGATTCGTGCCGTCGCTCGTGTTCGGGGTCGCGTTCGGCAATCTGCTGCAAGGCGTGCCGTTCTCGTTCGATACCGACCTGCGCGTCACGTATCACGGCAGCTTCTTCGAGCTGCTCAATCCGTTCGCGCTGCTGTGCGGCGTCATCAGTCTGTCGATGCTGGCCGCGCACGGCGCCGCGTTCGTGAAGCTGAAGTCCGACGGCGTGATCGCGCAGCGCGCAGCAACCGCGCTGCGCATCGCGGCGGCGATCGCGGTGTTGCTGTTCCTTGTCGCCGGCGCGCTCGTTGCGACGCTGATCGGCGGCTATCACATCACGAATCCCGCGCCGCTCGACGCCGTATCGAATCCGCTGCTGAAGGACGCGGAGGCGGGCCCGGGCCTATGGCTCGCGAACTACGGCGACTATCCGTGGATGATGCTCGCGCCGATCGTCGGCATCGCCGGCGGCGTACTCGCGTTCGCGCTGGCCGGCTCGCGCTTCGAAAAGACCGCACTGCTCGCGACCGGACTGCTGATCGCCGGCGTGATCCTGACGGCGGGCTTCTCGATGTTCCCGTTCATCATGCCGTCGTCGCTCGACCCGCGCAGCAGCCTGACCGTCTGGGACTCGACGTCGAGCCGGATGACGCTCGAAATCATGCTGATCGCGGTGATCATCTTCCTGCCGATCGTGCTCGCGTACACCTCGTGGGCATACGCGGTGATGCGCGGCAAGATCACCGAGGCCTCGGTGAAGGAGCAGCACCATACGCTGTACTGACCCTGCGCGACGGGGTCAATGCGTCTCTGTGACCTTGTTCAGATAGCGCGGCTCGTCGGGATTGCGTCCGCGCGCCGCCGCGAGTCCCGCCGCCATCACGTAGAACGACAGGATCGCGGCGATCGGATCGAGCGCCGGATCCGCGGTCGTGGCGAGCGGCAGCGTCGCATCGTCGACATCGGCAGGCGCCGCAAGCAGCACGCTCGCGCCGCGATGCTTCATGTCGCGCGCGAGTTCGAGCAATCCCGCCTGCTCCGGGCCGCGCGGCGCGAAGATCAGCAACGGATAGTCGCGGCCGATCAGTTCCATCGGCCCGTGCCGGACCTCCGCGCTCGAAAATGCCTCGGCCTGGATGCCCGACGTCTCCTTCAGCTTGAGCGCCGCCTCCTGCGCGATGGCGAGGCCCGCGCCGCGGCCGATCACGATCATCTGCGACACGCCGCGCAGTTCTTCGACGGCCGTCGACCAGTCGAGCCGCCCGGCACGCACGAGCGCCTCGGGCAACGCGCGCAGCGCGTCGACGAACGCGAGGTCTTGCTGCCAGAACGCGACCAGCTGCGCGGACAGCGCCAGCATCGCGATGTAGCTCTTCGTCGCGGCGACGCTCAATTCCGGCCCGGCCCGCAGCGGCAGTTCGATGGCCGCCGCCTCGGCGAGCGGCGAACCCGGCGTGTTCACCGCAGCGGCGGTCAACGCGCCGGCATCGTGTAGCGCGCGCATCGTCGCGACCAGATCGGGGCTTTTGCCCGACTGCGAAAACGCAAGTGCGAACTGGTCGCGCACGCGCAACGGCGCCTGCTGCAACGTGGCGATCGACATCGGCAGCGACGCGACCGGCACGCCGATGCGCGTCATCGTCAGCGATGCGAAGTAACTGGCCGCGTGGTCCGAGCTGCCGCGCGCGACGGTCAGCGCGACGTGGCGCGGCGTGTCGCCGAGCCGGCGTGCGAGCGCCTCGACTTGCGACGTGTCCGCGAGTTGCGCCGCCACCACGCCGGCCGACGCCAGCGCCTCATCAAGCATATTCGACAATCGATTCTCCTTCGACCCAGGTTGTCGTCAGCGCCAGTTCGCGATCGAACATGACGAGGTCCGCCCACGCGCCGCGCGCGATGCGTCCGCGATCCTCCAGGCCGAGATAGTCGGCCGCGTAGCGGGAAAGACGGTTCGATACGTCCGCGATCGGCAGCCCGAGCGACACGAGATTGCGCAACGCCTGATCCATCGTCAGCGTGCTGCCGGCCAGCGTGCCGTCCGCGAGGCGCACGCCGCCCAGGCACTTCGTCACGTGCTGGCTGCCGAGCCGATACTCGCCGTCCGGCATGCCGGTCGCCGACGTGCTGTCGGTCACCACGTAAAGGCGCGGAATCGCGCGCATCGCCGCGCGTATCGCGCCCGGATGCACGTGCAGCAGGTCCGGAATGATCTCCGCGTATTCGGCGTGCGCGAGCGCCGCGCCGACCAGCCCGGGATTGCGGTGATGCAGCGGCGACATCGCGTTGAACAGATGCGTGAACCCGCAGGCGCCGTGCTTGAGCGCGGCGACCGCGTCGTCGTAGGTCGCGAGCGAGTGGCCGAGCTGCACGCGCACGCCGCGCGCCGCCATCTCCGAGATGATGTCGATGTGGCCGGCGATTTCGGGGGCGACGGTGACCACGCGAATCGGCGCGATCGACAGATACGTCAACACCTCGTCGAGCACCGCCGACACCGCCGCGTCCGGCTGCGCGCCGAGCTTGCCCGGGTTGATGTACGGCCCTTCCAGATGCACGCCGAGCACGCGCGCGCCGCCGGGCGTTCGCGTGCGCGCGACCTCGCCGAGGCCCGCGACGACGCTCATCAGTTCGTCGCGCGGCGCGGTCATCGTGGTGGCGAGCAGGCTCGTCGTGCCGTGGCGCGCGTGCGTGCGCGCGATGGTGTCGATCGCGCTGCCCGCTTCCATCACGTCCGCGCCGCCGCCGCCGTGCACGTGCAGGTCGACGAAGCCGGGCAGGATGTACGGCGCATCGTTGCCGGCCGGATCGACGGGCGTGCCCGCAATCGACGTGATGCGGCCGTTCTCGAACGACAGCGAGCCGCGAATCCAGCCGTCAGGGGTCAGTATGTTTCCGCTCAGCATGAGTTTTCCCGGTGATGCACGAGGTTGAGTTCGGGTGACGTGCCGGCACGCTTCGTCCGGCACGCACGAGTTGCGTGGGCCATCGGCTACTGGCGCAATTCCGCGACGAAGTCGTAGTAGCCGTCGCGGCAATAGGTGTCGGTCAACTCGATCGCCCGCTGATCGGCCGAAAAACCGACCCGCGTAATCACGAGCAGCGCGGCGCGCGGCTCGACGTCCATCAGCGCGGCGATCTCGCTCGTCGCGTTGACGGCGCGAAAGTGCTGCAGCGCGCGCACCACGGCCGCGCCGCGCCGCTCCAGATAGGCGTAAAGCGATGCATCGATCGCGTCCGGGTCCGGCACGATCGAGGTCGGCAGCGCCGAGTGCTCGACCGCCATCACGATGCCGTCCGCGCGCCGCAGACGACGCAGGCTCGCCACCGGCGCGCCCGGCGACAAGCCGAGCTGCACGATTTCCTCGCGGCGCGCCGGGCGAACCGTGCGTTCGAGCCACACCGAGTCGGGCGTGAAGCCGCGCTGCTCCATCTTCTTCGTGAAGCCGGTGAGGCGCGACAGCGGGTCTTCGACGCGGGGCGTGATGAAGCTGCCCGCGCCGCGCGCGCGCCGGATCAAGCCCTCTTCGACGAGCAGTTCGATCGCCTTGCGCGCGGTGATCCGCGACACGCCGATCGCATCGGACAGCGCGCGTTCGGACGGCAGCGCCTCGCCGGCCGACCACACGCCGCAGTGGATCGCGGTCGCGAGGTTGCGCGCGAGCTGCAGATAGAGCGGCGTGATATTGCGCGCATCGGGCATCAAGGCGGACCAGCGGGTTTCCATAGGCCTCCGGCAGTCAATCGGGGTTCGAGGTCCGCACAGGGCGCGGCCATCTCGAAAACAGAGCCCATTATATAACCACAATAGGACCACCGAAATTCCCAGGTGAAAGCCTCTAATAAGCGGACATGTCGAATGAAGTCAATGACTTAACCAGGAAGTTTCGGAGTTTTCCTTGAAGATGCCGACACCAGGACTTACCCGAAGCGCGGTGCCCGCCAGGATCGAACCGGCGCCGTTTTATCCATTTCGCATTGAAAGCAGCCAGAAATGTCATACCACTCACATACCAGTGGCCGCCCACCGGCTCCACCATGCCCCCAGTTGGTGCGGGGTTCCCGCTATAGTTGGTGACCGATCATTGACATAACGACCACGGGGAAAATGGAGCCAACCGATAGTGACGAGACACGCCGCGTCGAAGCGGTGCGTCAGTTCAACCGCTTCTACACCAGATACTCGGAGGCCCTCGATGCACGTCTGCCGCGAAGTGAGTTCTCGCTCACTGAAATTCGCGTGCTGTACGAGCTTGCGCGGAGCCAGACGCAGAACGCGGCCGCACTGGCGCGCGAACTGTCGCTCGACACTGGCTATCTGAGCCGGATCCTGACCGGCTTCGAGAAAAACGGTCTGATCGCGCGGACGCCGTCGACGACGGACGCGCGTCAGTCGCTGCTCGCGCTGACCGAAGCCGGACGCGCGCGTTTCGCGCCGTTCGACAGCGCGATGATCGGTGCGATCCGCGCGCTGCTGGATGCGCTGACGCCGGCCGAACAGGAGCAGATGATCGCCGCGATGCGAGTCATCGAGCGGCTGCTCGGCAAGCGTCATCCGAAGGGCGCTGCCGCGCTGCGCGCGCCGCGTGCGGGCGAGTACGGCTGGCTCGTGCACCGGCAGGCGCAGTGGTTCGCGCACGAAATGGGCTGGGACCGCCACTTCGAAGCATCGCTCGCGCAGAGTGTTGCCGCGCTCGCCGACACCGCGGACCCGGCTCGCGAAACCGGCTGGATCGCCGAGCAGGACGGCACGGCCGTCGGTTCGGCGTTCGTGACGGCGGTCGGCGAATCGATTGCGCGCGTGCGTCTGTTGTTCGTCGAGCCGCACGCGCGCCGGCTCGGCATCGGATCGCAATTGCTCGACGAATGCGTGCGTTTCGCACGGCAGGCCGGCTACAAGGCGGTCGAGCTGACGTTGGCCGCGACGCTCACCGACGCGAAGCGCATCGCCGGGCAACACGGCTTTCGCTATCGGCAAGCCGAAAACGCGAGACACTTCGGCCGGGATCTGATCGTGGAGCACTGGGTGCGCGAACTGTCGCCCGAGCCGTCGCTTTAGCGCTCAAGCACGCACGACACGCCGCGCCACGCGGCGTGTGCGCACAAGCAAAAACGCCGCGGCAGAAACCGCGGCGTTTCTATTCGATGAAGCGCTGCTACACGCCGATCAGAACGACGGCACCATCGCGCCCTTGAACTCGCTCTTCATGAACTGGCGTACGTCTTCCGACTGATAGGCCGCGACCAGCTTCTTCACCCACGGCTTGCCCTTGTCCTGCGTACGCACGGCGATGATGTTCGCGTACGGACTACGGATGTCTTCAAGTGCGATCGCATCCTTCGTCGGCTGCAGGTTGGCCGCCAGCGCGTAGTTCGTGTTGATCACGGCCGCATCGACGTCGGACAGCGTGCGCGGCAGTTGCGCCGCGTCCAGTTCGACGAGCTTCGCCTTCTTCGGATTCTGCGCGACGTCGAGCGGCGTCGCATTATTGCCGTTCGTGCCGGCGCCCGCATTCAGCTTGATCACGCCCTTCGACTGCAGCAGCAGCAAAGCGCGATTCTCGTTCGACGGATCATTCGGCACGCCGATTTTCGCGCCCTGCGGCAGGTCGTTCAGCGACTTCAGCTTCTTCGAGTACACACCCATCGGCGAGATGTACGTGTGTACGTGCGGCCGACCGTGACGAGCTTGTAGCCGCGCTGCTTGATCTGGGTGTCGAGATACGGCTGATGCTGGAAGCTGTTCGCATCGAGGTCGCCCGCGTCGAGCGCCGCGTTCGGCTGCACGTAGTCGTTGAACTCGATGACCTTCACGTTCAGGCCTTCGCGCTTCGCGATTTTCTGTACCACGGCCCAGACCTGCGCGTCCGGTCCGCCGACGGTGCCGACGCGAATGACCTTGCTGGTGTCGTCGGCATGCGCGCCGACCGAGGTTGCGAGCGATGCGACCGCGACGGTCGCGACGAGCGCCCTGAAAAGACTTCTGCGTTGCATGGAGAGGATGTTCCTGCGGGCTGGATGGTTCTTGCGACGCCGCGCATCGTGGGCGCAGCGGCCGGCCCGAATAATCTCACGCGGCGACGATGCGCGGAAATACCGGAATCGCATACCGGTATGACAAAACGTTCAATCGAGCAGTATCTTCAGATCGTGAACCCACGGCGTGACGCCCTGGCCGTCGCGCGCGAAAAGGCGCAGCTTGCCGGTCGTGTCGAACACGTAGCTGGCCGCGGTGTGATCCATCGTGTAGTTGTCGGCGGTCGTGCCGGGCACCTTCTTGTAGTACACCCGGAAGTCCTTCGCCACCTGCTGCAATTGCGCGTCGCTGGCGGGACGCAACGCGGCGAACGCCGGATCGAACGCGGACACGTATTGCGACATCAACGCCGACGTGTCGCGCTGCGGATCGACGGTCACGAACAGCACCTGCACGCGCTTCGCGGCGTCCGGGCCGAGTTGCTGCATCGCCTGCGACAGCTCGGCGAGCGTCGTCGGGCACACGTCGGGACAGTGCGTATAGCCGAAGAACAGCACGACGACCTTGCCCTTGTAGTCGGCGAGCGTGCGAACGTGGCCGCTCGCATCCGGCAGCGAGAAGTTGTTGCCGAACTGCGTGTTGCCTGTGATGTCGAGATTCGAGAACGACGGCGCCTGCTGTCCGCAGCCGCTCACGAAGGCTGCGCCGAGCGCGCACACAACGGCGACCAGCGCGGTGCGCGCGACGCGCGCAAACGTGAATTGAGCCATGACGTTACACCCCGATCAATGCGTGAACGTAGTGATCGACGAGCAGCGCCGCGAACAGCAACGACAGATAGACGATCGAGTAGCGGAAGCTCTTGCGCGCGAGTGCATCGGAGTACTCGCGATAGATTTTCCACGCGTAGCCGAGGAATACGCCCCCGAGCGCCACCGACGACGCGAGGTACAGCACCCCGCTCATGCCGGAGATGAACGGCATCAGCGTGACGATGAACAGCACCACCGAGTAGAGCAGGATCTGAAGGCGCGTGTATTCCTCGCCGTGCGTGTTCGGCAGCATCGGCAGGCCGGCGTTTTCGTAGTCCTTGCGGCGATACAGTGCGAGCGCCCAGAAATGCGGCGGCGTCCACACGAAGATGATCAGCACGAGAATCCACGCGTCGCCCGGCACGGCGCCGGTGGCGGCCGCCCAGCCAAGCGCCGGCGGCATCGCGCCCGCCGCCCCGCCGATCACGATGTTCTGCGGCGTGGCGGGCTTCAGCAGCAACGTGTAGATGATCGCGTAACCGATGAACGTCGCGAACGTGAGCCACATCGTCAGCGCATTCGTGAACGCGTAGAGCACCCACATGCCGACGCCGCCGAGCACCGCGGAAAACAGCAGGATCTGCACGCTCGTGATTTCGCCGCGAGCGGACGGACGCCAGGCAGTCCGACGCATCATCGCGTCGACCTTCTGTTCGACGAGGCAGTTGATCGCGAACGCGGCGCCGGCTGTCAGCCAGATGCCGACGGTGCCGCCGACGAGCACCTTCCACGGCACCATGCCGGGTGTCGAAAGGAACATGCCGATGACGGCGCAGAAAACCGCGAGTTGCGTGACGCGGGGCTTGGTGAGCGCGAGGTACTGGGAGATCCGGCTACCCGGCGTGCGCGAGAGGGTTGTGCTTTCCATGGGGGAGATCAGGCCGGCGCCGCATCGCGCGCGGGGACCATGGCGCGACCGGGGCGGCTACAAGCAATTCGAAAGTTTAGCATGACTACCAGAAGCAGCAGGATCGCCGCTCCGCCGTTGTGTGCGACCGCGACCGGCAGCGGCCACTGCAGCACGATGTTCGACAGGCCGGTCAGGAACTGGATCACGATGACGAGCAGCACGCCGTTCGCGGGCCGTCTGAGCGACTCGTAGCGCCGCAGCATCGCCGCGAGCCACAGCAGATATGCAACGACCACGAACGCGAACGTGCGATGCGTCCAGTGGATCGCGACGAGCGCGTCCTGCGTGATCACGTCGCCGTTGCCGTCCATGCCGAGCGCGCGCCACAGGTGGAAGCCGTGCTGGAAGTCCATCGGCGGAATCCATGCGCCGTTGCACGTCGGAAAGTCGGTGCACGCGAGCACCGCGTAATTCGTGCTGACCCAGCCGCCGAGCGCGATCTGCACGACGAGCAGCACGAGTCCCGCGAGCGCGGCGATCCGCCAGCGCGCCGCATCCGGCTCGTACGCGGGCAGCGGCGTGAGTCGCGACGCGAGCCAGCCGGACGTGCCGAGCAGCGTGAGTCCGAGCAGAAGATGCGTGGTCACGATGATCGGCTGCAGCTTCATCGTGACGGTCCACGCGCCGAAGATGCCCTGCACGACGACGAGCCCGAGCAGCGCGGTCGGCCACCACGGCGACACCGACAACGGCCGCCGGCGAATCCGCGCGGCCCACGCAATCGCGACCTGCGCGATGATCAGCACGCCGATCGCCATCGCGAAGTAGCGGTGGATCATTTCGATCCACGCCTTCGTCATGCTGACGGGACCGGTCGGCATCGCGAGATGCGCGGCTGCGATCTGCGCGTGCGCGACGAACGGCAACGACGTGCCATAACAGCCCGGCCAGTCCGGACAGCCGAGTCCCGAGTCGGTGAGGCGCGTGAAACCGCCGAACATCACGAGGTCGAGCGTGAAGAACGTGGTCAGCCAGACCAGCTTGCGAAACTTGTTGTCGTCGGCCTTCACCCACAGCCACGACAACGGCAGCAACGCAATGCAAAGGCCGATCAGCCCGAGTTGCAGGACGAACATCTGTCTGGTCTTCTCTTTCTCAAAAGTCGGTTCGCGCGACCTTAACCGATGCTCGACCACTTGAGGAGCTTCGTAACGTCGCTCTTGATCTTCGACGGGTCCGGCTGCGCCGGGAACCGCATCATCAGGTTGCCGTTCGGATCCACCACGTAGATGTGGTCGCCGATCGACGTCGCGCCCGTCGCGGGCAGCCACGCCGCGAGTGCGGCCGGATCGGCGCGGAGCATGCGCGTGTCCGGATACGCGCGGCGCACGACGGCCGGCACCGGCGCAGCGTCGGTGCGCAGCCAGACGGTGACCACCCGATCGCGTTCCGGCCCTTGCGTCGCGCGCACCTGACGCATGAAGTACAGCTTCTGCACGCACGCGTCGCCGCACGCGCCGCCGTCCGCCGACAGCATCAACCAGCGGCCGCGCAACGACGCGAGCGGCACGGTCTGGCCGTCGTCGCCCGTCACCTGCAGCGAGCCGGGGATCGGCCGCTGCGGCTCGATCAGCGTGCCGTAGCTCGTCGTGCCGCCCTTCGGCTTCACGACGTAGTACATGAAGTACGAGATCGCGATCGGCGCGGCGCAGATCAGCACCAGCAGCAGCAATATCCGGCGTCCCCGCCGCCGCGCAGCGTCGGACGCGTGCGCGCCGGCACGCCGCGCATCGGCGCCGGCCGCTGACTGGGGACTCTGCATCGACAAGGTAGAACCTCTTTCTTTCATGGATTCATCGGCGCGCGACGCGGGCCGTGTCGCGTCGATATGTCGCGCACGGGAAACGTCACGCATCTTCTTCGGCGACCGAAGTGTCGTCCCCGCCGCGCTCTTTTGCCGCAGCCCGGCGGGCCGCGTACAGCCCGAATCCGAGCGCGGCGGCGGCCATTCCCCACCACTGGAACATGTAGCCGTAATTGCGTTCGACGCCCGTCGTCGGGGCCGGCCAGTCCCGCACCAGACCGTCTGCGAGGGGCGTTCCGAAGCCCGTCTGCTGGATCACGAACGGTTGCAACGGCAGGCCGGTTTCGGCCGCGTACGCCGTGACGTCGAGATTCTGCCGTATCTTGTTATCCGGTGCAGAACCGCCCGCACCGAGCTCGAACGCCGTGGACGCATTCGCGCGCGCAATTCCGTCGACTTCGACCGGCCCGCTGGGCGTCCCATAGGGCGCGATCACGGTGCGCTCGGCGACGTTGCGCGGCAGCCAGCCCCGGTTGACCAGCACGTAGCCGCCACCTTCGAGTTTCAGCGGCATCACGACGTAAAAGCCCGGTTGTTCGTCGTGCATCCGGTTGTCCAGATAGACGACCCGCTCCGGCACGAATGTGCCGACGGCGCGCACGCGATGGAATTCGACCCCGCGCAGCGCGAGCGGCGTCGCGCCGACGGCGATCGGGCTCGCACGCCCCGCCTGCTCGATCGCGGCCTGCAACGCCTCCTTCTGATGCGCGCGGTCGCGCTGCCAGAACCCGAGCCGCACGGTGACCGCGATCACCAGCAGGATCAGCAGCGCCGGCACGAGCCGGATCTTCATCGGGTATGTCCGATGCGAAGCACCGGGGGCCGCATCGCCGCGCGCGATGCGATAATGAGATAGACGCTTTCGCGCAGGCCGACTCCCGTGAACTTCATGCACATCATCGTCCCCATCGCCTTCGCGTTGATCATCACGAGCATGGTCTTCGCGCTGTATTTCATGATGCACGACCGCGGCCGCACGAAACGCATGGTGTGGTCGCTCGCGACGCGCGTCGGCCTGTCCATCTCGCTCTTCCTGTTCATCCTGTTCGCCCACTGGATGGGCTGGATCCAGTCGACGGGCATCCCCTACGGTCATTGACCGCCCCAAACAACAAACGCCGCCCGACGACAGCATCGGCGGCGGCGCCCGTTGTTCTTCCGTACCGATGCGCGCCGCGCGAGCCGCGCGCGTCGGCGAAACCGCTCAACGGCCGATCAAAGCCCGCTCAAAGCCAGTAGACGACGACGTACAGTCCGAGCCACACGACGTCGACGAAGTGCCAGTACCACGCGGCCCCTTCGAACGCGAAATGATGCTCCGGCGTGAAGTGTCCGCGAATCAGCCGGATCATCACGACCGTCAGCATCGTGCCGCCGAGGAACACGTGGAAGCCGTGGAAGCCGGTCAACAGGAAGAACGTCGACCCGTAGATGCCCGACGCGAGCGTCAGGTTCAGTTCGTTGTACGCATGGATGTACTCGAATGCCTGCAGGCAGAGGAAGCAGAGCCCGAGCACGATCGTCGCCGCGAGCCATGCGATCGCCTTGCGGCGATGGTCGTCGCGCAGCGCGTGGTGGGCGACCGTCAGCGTCGCGCCGGACGACAGCAGCAGCGCCGTGTTGATCGTCGGCACCGGCCACGGCGTCATCGAGCGGAACGGCGACACGATGTTCGCCGGCCCGAGGTTCGGCCACACCGCCGAGAAGTCCGGCCAGATCAACTTGTAGTCGAGGCTGCCGAGCTGATGCAGCGCGATCATCCGCGCATAGAACAGCGCGCCGAAGAACGCGCCGAAGAACATCACCTCGGAGAAGATGAACCAGCTCATGCTCCAGCGGTACGACACGTCGACGCGCTTGCCGTACATGCCGCCCTCGGACTCGGAGATCGCGTCGCCGAACCAGTGCCACAGCGTGAAGAGCACCCACAGCAAACCGAGCAGGACACCGATCGGCCCCCACGACTGGCCGTTCAGCCACGAGGCCAGCGACGACAGCATCACGAGCAGCCCGATGGACGCGCTGATCGGATGCCGCGACGGATGCGGAACGAAGTAATACGGGCTCTCGTTTTGACCGCTCATGCCTGATTCTCCAATGTCCAGTTGCGCCGGATGGCCGGCAGCCTGTCGTGATCGACGGTTGCGAACGCCCGCCCGTCAGCCGACCACCATATGCACGATGACGAGCAGCACGACGACGAACAGCACGGCCCCGATCAAGCCCGCGACGATCAGATGCAGCGGATTCAACTGCGCCGCGTCGGCTTCGAGGTCGCGGCGCTTGCGCACGCCGAAGAACGACCACAGCACCGCGCCGACCAGCTGAAAAAAGCCGCCCGTTTTCTTGTCCCCGCGTACGTCCGGTCCGTTGCCGCGTTCGCCGCTCATACCGTTCCCCGCCTCCCCGTACTGCCGGCGCCTGCCGTCAACCGCCGCCGAACAGCCATTGCCTGACGACGATGCTCACGAAAAAGACAGCGGCAATCGCCAGCAGGATCCACCCGAGCCGCCGGCTGGCTGCGCGAATCTGCTCCGGCGTACGTCTTTCTGGTGAATTCCTGGTCATGCCCGACATTTCGATTGGTTTGCCGCCGCGCATCCGTCGCGGCGGCCTTCAGCCGCTTCAGCCGATGCCTGCGCTCACTCGACCGTCGGCGGATTCTCGAACGTGTGGAACGGCGCCGGGCTCGGCACGGTCCATTCGAGGCCGGTTGCGCCTTCCCACGGCTTGTCCGCCGCCTTCACGTGATCGCCGCCGCCGCGATAGGCAGGCAGTGCGACCGCGAACAGGAAGTACACCTGAGAAAGTCCGAAGCCGAATGCGCCGATCGAGATCACCTGGTTCCAGTCGGTGAACTGCGCCGGATAGTCCGCGTAGCGACGCGGCATGCCGGCAAGGCCGACGAAGTGCATCGGCAGGAACGCGAGATTGAAGAAGATCAGCGACGCCCAGAAGTGGATCTTTCCGCGCGTCTCGTTGTACATCCAGCCGGTCCACTTCGGCGACCAGTAGTACCACCCGGAGAACAGCGCGAACAGCGACCCCGCGACGAGCACGTAGTGGAAGTGCGCGACCACGAAATAGGTGCCGTGATACTGGATGTCGAGCGGCGCCATCGCGAGCATCAGCCCGGACAGCCCGCCGAACGTGAACACGAGCAGAAAGCCGATCGCGAACAGCATCGGCGTTTCGAACGTGAGCGAGCCGCGCCACATCGTGGCGACCCAGTTGAACACCTTCACGCCGGTCGGCACCGCGATCAGCATCGTCGCGTACATGAAGAACAGTTGCGACGTGACGGCCATGCCGGTCACGAACATGTGGTGCGCCCACACCATGAACGACAGGATTGCGATCGACGCCGTCGCGTACACCATCGAGCTATAGCCGAACAGCGGCTTGCGCGCGAAGGCCGGAATCACTTGCGACACGATGCCGAACGCCGGCAAGATCATGATGTACACCTCGGGGTGCCCGAAGAACCAGAAGATATGCTGGTACATCACCGGATCGCCGCCGCCCGCCGCGTTGAAGAACGACGTGCCGAAGTGGCGATCGAACAGCACCATCGTGATCGCGCCTGCGAGCACCGGCATCACGGCGATCAGCAGGTAGGCGGTGATCAGCCAGGTCCACACGAACATCGGCATCTTCATCAGCGTCATGCCGGGTGCGCGCAGGTTCAGGATCGTCACGACGATGTTGATACCGCCCATGATCGACGACGCGCCCATGATGTGGATCGCGAAAATCGCGAAGTCCATGCCCGGGCCCATCTGCGTGGACAGCGGCGCGTACAGCGTCCAGCCGGCGGCCGTCGCGCCGCCCGGCGCGAAGAACGAGCCGACCAGCAGCACCGCGGCGGCCGGCAGCAGCCAGAAGCTGAAGTTGTTCATCCGCGCGAAGGCCATGTCCGACGCGCCGATCTGCAGCGGGATCATCCAGTTTGCGAAGCCGACGAAGGCCGGCATGATCGCGCCGAACACCATGATCAGGCCGTGCATGGTGGTCAACTGGTTGAAGAACTCGGGACGCATGATCTGCAGGCCCGGTTCGAACAGCTCGGCGCGGATGCCCAACGCCATCACGCCCCCGGAGAGGAACATGATGAACGAGAACAGCAGATACAGCGTGCCGATGTCCTTGTGGTTGGTGGCGAAGAGCCAGCGGCGCCAGCCGTGCGGCGCCCCGTGCTCATGATCGCCGTGCACGTGATCGTGCCCTCCGGCTACATCGTGTCCGATGCTAGACATGACAATCTCCTAAAACAAATACTGCTCGGGCTGACCGTGGCACGGCAGACCGGAGGGCTGAATTCCAACACGACGGGCGCCCTGCGTAGGCGCGCCGCCCGTGATCATCGTTTGCCGCGTGTTCATTGCGCACCGGAGGCCGCAGGCGCAGCCGAGGCTGCCGCCGCGTCGCTCGCGCCGGCCGCCGGGCCGCTGGCTGCCGCTGCGTCGCTGGCACCTGCCGCCGCGCCGCCTGCTGCTGCCGCATCGCTCGCACCGCCTGCCGCTGCTGCGCCGGCCAGATGGTCACCGCCTTCGGGCAGCTTGCCGTTGCGCGCGTCCGCCACCTGCTTCGGCTGCAGCACGTCGCCGGTGTGGTTGCCCCACGAATTGCGTTCGAACGTGATCACCGACGCGATTTCGACGTCGTTCAGCGTCGGCGCCCACGACGGCATCGCGCCCTTGCCCTTCAGCACGATGCTGACGTGCTGCGCGATCGGGCCGTTGGCGATCTTGCTGCCGTCGAGCGCCGGAAACTGGCCCGCGCCCTTGCCGGTCGGCTGGTGGCACACCGCGCAGTTCGCCGCATACACCTTCGCGCCGCGCTCGGTCAGCTCGGCGAGCGTATACGTCTTGTTCGGATCGTCGGCGCTGGCGGCCATTTTCTTCTTCTGGTCGTCGACCCACTTTGCGTAGTCGTCGTCGGACAGCACCTGCACGACCACCGGCATGAACGCGTGTTCCTTGCCGCACAGCTCGGTACAGAAGCCGCGGTACGTGCCGACCTTCTCGGCCTTGAACCACGTATCGCGCACGAAGCCCGGAATCGCATCCTGCTTGACGCCGAACGCGGGCACGTACCACGAGTGCACGACGTCGTTGGCGGTGGTGATGATGCGGATTTTCTTGTTGACCGGCACGACCAGCGGATTGTCGACTTCCTGCAGGTACGTATCGGTGATCGGCTGGCGGCCGTCGACTTCGGCGCGCGGCGTGCTCAGCGTGGACAGGAAGCTGATGCCCTCACCCGGACCCTTCACGTAGTCGTAGCCCCACTTCCACTGGTAGCCGGTGACCTTGACGGTCAGGTCGGCGTTGGACGTGTCTTTCATCGCGACCACCGTCTTGGTGGCAGGCAGCGCCATCAGCACGACGATGATGAACGGGACAATCGTCCAGATGATTTCGACGGTGGTGCTTTCGTGGAAATGGGCAGCCTTGTGGCCCTTCGACTTGCGGTGCGCGAAGATCGAATAGAACATCACACCGAACACGCCGACGAAGATCACCGTACAGAGGATCAGCATGAACGTGTGGAGGCTGTAGAGCTCCTCGGCGATCTTCGTCACTGGCGGCTGGAGATTGATCTCGTTGACGCGGGGGCCGCCCGGACTGTCGCCCACTGCAAGGGCAGCGCCGGCGAACAGCAGCCCGCTACACGCCAGCACGCCCATGAGGGCTCGCTTGATTGTTTTCATAGCTTCCTTACCCAAAATTTCCATTCAAACCCTCGACCCCGCTGGAAGGCTGTACCGCGTCCCCCTGGATGGCGCGGTTCAGTGTTCGTCCGATAGCTGCCTGCTCAACGCGTGATGCCTCGCGCGATACCTATCAACACTGTCTGAGCCACCTGCGCAGCTCGTTTGCGAATTCCGCCCGCCGGTACTGCGCGAGATGTTGCCCAATCAGGATCGTCTCGCCACGCGACACCAGCTTGATGCGATCGCGCGGCGTGGCGCCCGGTTCGACCCGCACCCAGCGCGGATTGAATTCGAACTGCGTGACCTGCTCCGCACTGACCTGCTCGATCACGAGCCGATTCGGATAAAGCCTCACCCGTTCGTAATCGACTGCATGCCGCGCGTAAATCGCAAAAGCAACGCCGACTGCCAACAGCTCGACGCCGGTGAACGGCAGCACCAGCCATGCGCCGCTCAACACCAGCGAAAATGCGATAACCAGCGAAAACAGCGCGAGCGACAGATAAAACAGCACGAACTGCCGCGGCGACACCGAACAGTTGCGCTTCATCAACCAGTCTTTCATCACCGGTTCCGAATCCGCCAGCAGATCGGTTGCTGCCATCGCTGTCTCCCGCGAACCGCCGGCGGCCGAACCACCAGCAGGTATCGGTTCCACGGCGGATGCCGCAGCTGATTGCCGCAGCCAGCTGCCGTTGGCTGCAGCGGTCCGTTTTCAGCCGCCTTGCCGCGTTGCCGCCGCCATATTGCACTGTCGCGCGTCGCACTGCCGCCCCGATTGTGGGAACCCCCGGGCGACAAACTGACGCATTATAGGCGCGTTCTATGGCATCCACAAGCAAGCGTCTATCGGCCCGTAAGCCATATGCGACAAGCCTCTGCGCCGTTTTGCCGCACCTTGCGGCGGTGTTTTTAGCCGCTGATCTCAGGCATAACCGATGCCGTCTTTACTGCTTTATCGAAGCGCTTTCAACGATTCTTCGGCGGCCCGCGGCCGATGTCCTCGATGCGCACGATGCTGTGGCCTTCCGCGTTGGTGCGCGGCACGGCTTTCCACGCATGGCCGTAGATCACCTCGAAAGTCAGCGGAATCGTGCCGTCCGCGTTGCGGCGCGCTTCGAGCGCAGCCAGCAATGCATGGTGCAGACGCCGCGCAGGCGGACTCGACGACGATACCCGCTCGAACGGGTAAGCGCCCCACCGGCGCACGTCCGCGAGCAGGGATTGCGGCGACTTGTAGGTGATCGTCAGCGTTTCCTGGTCCATCACCGGAATCTCGAAGCCGCTTTCCACCAGCATGTCACCGAGATCATGCATGTCGACGAAGTCGATTACATGGGCGCGGGACGGCCCGCCATGTGCCGCTTCGACCTGCGCATATGCGCCGCGCAATTCTTTGAGGGTGTCGGGCCCGAGCGTGCTGAACATCAGCAGGCCGTTTACCTTCAGTACACGCTGCCACTCGGGGAATACCAGATCGGGACGCGAGTGCCAGTGCAAGGCGAGGTTCGACCAGATCAGATCGAATGCGTCCGCGGCGAACGGCAATGCGGAAAAGTCGGCCTGTGCGAAACGCGGGCCGCGCGCGCCGAGCGCCTTGCCTAGCGCGGCAGGCAGGAAGCGCCGCCAGCTCGTGTCGCCGACGTCGTGGTGCACCGCGCGCGCCAGCATCTGCCAGGACAGGTCCGTGCCGAATACCGGTGCTTCCGGAAAACGCTGGCGCAGCACCGGCAGATCGTCGCCGGCACCGCAGCCTGCATCGAGCACGTGGCTGGGCGTCACCTTGATGTAGTCGAGCCGCTCGCGCATGCGCTGCGCGATCTCGCGTGGCAGAAAGGCGACCTCGCTGAAAGTCGCGGCGCGGCGATCGAAAATCCGCCGCAGGCGCCGCGAATCATAGGCCGGACGGCTAGTTTGGCTTGCAGACGGGGGCATGGGAGTCGTGCTAACGAAGAGTGCGAAGTATACTCGCTCGCTTCCATCCGTTCAGCACCAACGGACCTCGCAGGCAGCCTGCCCATGCCGATCACGCCTTTTTCTTCGCTTTATGCGTCGCTGCTGCGAAGCGCGCGGTCGATTGCGCATGCAAAACGGTTTTCGCCGCTGTCTGCCCGCCTGCGGCGAGCGTGGCCGCGGCTTGTGCAGTTCGCGATACCCAATCTGTGCGCGTTGTGCGGCAATATGTCGCACGAAGTGCTTTGCGACGGATGCAATGCCGCCTACTGGAACGAGGCCCGGCTGCGCTGCACGGTTTGTGCGGTGCCGCTCGCCACGACGCAGCGAGCCCGGCGCGCGCAATATCGCTGCGATGCGTGCTGCGCCGAACCGCCGCCGTTCGATGCCACCTTCGCGCTGGCGGACTACCGCGCGCCGCTCGACTCACTGGCGCTTGGCCTGAAGTTCCGCGCGCGCCTTGCGCTGGGCCGCGAATTCGGCAGGCGTCTCGCCGCGCTCGCACAAGATGCATGGGGCCGCGCCGACCGGCCGGATGTCGTCGCGCCGGTGCCGCTCGCGCGCAAGCGCCTCGTCGAGCGCGGTTACAACCAGGCGTGGGAAATCGCCCGTCCGTTCGCAGCGGCGCTGCGCGTGCCGGCCGATGCGACGCTGATTCGCCGTGCGATCGAGACCGCGCCGCAATCGCGGCTCGATCTGGCGGCGCGCCGCCACAACGTCGGCGCTGCGTTCAAGATCGAGCGGCCGGTGCACGGCCTGCATGTCGCCGTAGTCGACGACGTGATGACCACCGGCGCCACGCTCGAAGCACTGGCGCGCACGCTGAAGGCAGCCGGCGCGCGGCGCGTGACCAATTTCGTCGCGCTGCGCACGCCAAAAAACTAGTCACCCTCTGCTCAAACCATGTTCAACGTCGTCCTTGTCGAGCCCGAAATTCCGCCGAATACCGGCAATGTGATCCGCCTGTGCGCGAACACCGGGGCGCGGCTGCATCTGATCGAGCCACTCGGCTTTCCGCTCGACGACACCAAAATGCGTCGCGCCGGACTCGACTATCACGAGTACGCGCAAATGCACGTTCATGGCAGTTGGGATGCGTTCATCGCGACCGAGGCGCCCGACCTCGCCCGGATGTTCGCGTTCACGACGCGCGGCTCGAGTCCGTTTCACTCGCATGCGTTCGCGCCTGGCGACTGGTTCGTATTCGGGGCTGAGACGCGCGGTCTGCCGGATGCCGTGCTGAACCGCTTCCCGAATGAGCAGCGCGTGCGCCTGCCGATGCGGCCAGGCAATCGCAGTCTGAATCTGTCGAATACGGTGGCGGTGGTGGTGTTCGAAGCGTGGCGTCAGGCGGGGTTCGAGGGCGGCGCGTAGTTGCGCCGCTGCCGCGCCGGCATGTCCGCCTACATGCGGCCACGTCGCCCGAGTTCGGCTTCGTAGTGTTGGAACATTGCGTTGTCGAAGCACGCGAACACCACGCGTTCGACGCGGCGCGCCCGCGGCAATGCATCGATGACCGTGCCGACGGCGATCTCCACCGCCTGCTGCGCCGGATAGCGATACACGCCACAACTGATCGCGGGAAATGCGACGCTCTTTGCATCGGCGTGCTGCGCGAGCTCCAGCGCGCGCCGGTAGCATGACGCAAGCAACTCCGCCTCGCCGCGTGCGCCGCCGTGCCAAACCGGTCCGACGGCGTGAATCACATGTTTCGCGGGTAACTGGTAGCCGCGCGTGATCTTCGCGTCGCCGGTCGCGCAACCGCCGAGCTTTTCGCATTCGCGCAGCAGATCGCGGCCAGCCGCACGATGGATGGCGCCGTCCACGCCGCCTCCACCCAGCAGCGATGTGTTCGCTGCATTGACGATCGCGTCGACGTCGAGCGTCGTGATGTCGACGATCTGTGCTTCAAGCGTGCAATGACCAACGGTGAGCATCACAGACCTCCGGTGCGAGGCGCCGCTACTGAGGCGGACAAACGGCGAGTGGAGCCGTGCTGCGGCGGGACGCGCATGCCGCGTGCCGCGTACCCCGGGCGGTAAGGCCGCTACTCCGCCCTCGCGTCGCGGCGCAACAGCGCGCTGACCGCATCGCGCGGCGCGACGCCGTCGAACAGCACCGCGCAGACGGCTTCGGTAATAGGCATCTCGATCGCATGTGCGCGCGCGATCACGAGCACCGCTTGCGCGCAGCGCACGCCTTCCGCGACATGCCCCAGCGCGCCGAGGATGTCATCGAGCGTACGTCCGGTCGCCAGTTGCATGCCCACCGTACGGTTGCGCGACAGGTCGCCAGTGGCCGTCAGAATCAGATCGCCGAGGCCCGTGAGCCCGGTGAAGGTTTCAGCGCGGCCGCCGAGCATCACACCCAGCCGCGTCATTTCAGCAAGCCCGCGCGTGATCAGCGCCGCGCGCGCGTTGAGCCCAAGACCGAGCCCGTCGCCGATACCCGTCGCGATCGCCAGCACGTTCTTCACCGCGCCGGCCACTTCGACGCCGACGACGTCGTCGCCCGTATAGATACGCATCGCGGCGTGATGGAACGCGGCAACCGTGCGCTCACGGCACGCCGCCGACGCGCTCGCTACCGTCAACGCGACCGGCAGGTTCTGCCCGACTTCGCGCGCGAAACTCGGTCCAGACAGCACACCGTTGCTCGGATGGCCCGCCAGCTCCTGCGCAACCACCTGATGCGGCAGCATCTGCGTATCCGCTTCGAAGCCCTTGCACAGCCAGATCACGTGCGCGGGCACGCGGCCGGCGTCGTGCATCGCGCGAAACATGCCACGCAAGCCGGCCACCGGCGCCGCGACCACGCACAGCGCGTCATCGGCCAGCGCGTGGTCGAGCGCCGCGCCGAATTGCGGCTCGTAGCGCAGCGCTTCAGGCAAAGCAACGCCCGCCAGATAGCGGGCGTTTTGATGCGTCACGGCAAGCTCGGCGATCAGCGCGCTATCGCGCGCCCACAGCACCGTGTCGTGCCGCGTCGCCAGATGGCCGGCAAGCGCGGTGCCCCATGCGCCGGCGCCAAGAACTGCAACCTTCATATCGGGCACCCGTCGTGCATCGCGTCAGTGTGTCGCGCCGCTTTGCGCGCCGCCATTTTGCGCGGCGATCTGCGCGAGACGTTGCTCGTACAGCGCCTGGAAGTTGATTTCGGCGAGGTGGATCGGCGGGAAGCCGGCGCGCGTGATCGCGTCGGCAATGTTCGAGCGCAGGTACGGGAACAGGATCGTCGGGCAGGCAATGCCGACCAGCGGGTCGACCTGTTCAGCCGGGATGTTGCGGATGTCGAAAATGCCAGCCTGCTTCGCTTCGATCAGGAACGCCACCTTGTCCGACACCTTCGCCGTCACCGTGCCGGTCACGAGGATTTCGAACACCGTGTCGGCGAGGCGCTCGGCCTTCACGTCGACTTCCACTTCGACCGACGGCATTTCCTGCTCGAGGAAAATGGCCGGCGAGTTCGGCTGCTCGAGCGACATGTCCTTCAGGTAGATGCGCTGGATATTGAAAAACGGCTGGTTATTCTCGTCGGACATGTTTGATGACTCCCTCGTGTAACGTTGCGGCGAGCGCAAGCCCGCCGGATGTATGAATAAGGATGCTTGTGTATGCGCACCGGTGCGGACCGCCGGCGGACGCTGCAGCGGCGGCTTGCGAGCCTGACGGCTGCGGTCGCGCCTGTCCGGTGCTCGGGCGGTTCGTCCGGGTCGGCACGGCCTGTGATGCAAAGCCGCACCGCGCGCAAAAGCGGGTGCGGCAGGCCGCGTACAGGCTGGGTCGGCGGAAGCTGCGCGCTCGCGCTTATGCCGCTTCTTCGAGCAGCGGCATCAGGCCGCCCGCCCGATCGAGCGCCGACAGGTCATCATAGCCGCCGACATGCGTCTCGCCGATGAAAACCTGCGGCACGGTTCTGCGCCCGGTGCGCGACATCATTTCCTGGCGGCGGTCCGGGTCTTTGTCGATCAGCACTTTTTCCACATGCTCGACGCCGCGCTGCTTCAGCAGGCGTTCGGCCATCACGCAATACGGGCACACCTGCGTGCTGTACATCATTACTTTGTTCACTTAGCTGCTCCTTGTTTCACGACCGGCATGCCGGCCTGCTGCCAGGCGTTGACTCCGCCTTCCAGCACATGGACTTCGGCATAGCCTGCGTCCCGTACGATACGTGCGGCCTTGTTCGATTGCTGACCGTTCTGGCACACGAGCAGCACCGGGTTGCTCTTGTTCTTCGCGAGCTGGCCGACCTTCGCCTGCAGTTCTGCGAACTCCGCATGCCTGGCCGCCGGCAGATGACCGCCGGCGAACTCCGCCGCGGAACGCAGGTCGATCACCACCGCATTGCGGCGGTTGATCAGCTGCGTGGCGGCGGCAGCGGAAAGGCCGCCGCGGCCGCGTCGGGCGATCGTCGGCCACAGGAGCAACGCCCCAGAGATGAGGGCAATCGCAATCAGGGCAAGGTTCGAATAATCGGTGAAAAACGTCACGGAGGTTCCGCCGGAAAGGGGGTGGAGACAGAAGAAATAAAAAGGGCAATCCGGCCATTATAAAATAACCGTCTGTCCCGATGGCGACCGCCGGAATGCCGGCGCCTTCGCCCTCTTACCGCTTCCTTACTACCGACCGGCTAGACAATGCACAAACTCGTTCTCATCCGCCACGGCGAATCGACGTGGAACAAGGAAAACCGCTTCACCGGCTGGGTTGACGTCGACCTGACCGAACAAGGCGCACGCGAAGCGAAGCAAGCGGGAGACCTGCTCAAGCAGTCCGGCTACACGTTCGACGTTGCCTACACGTCGGTGTTGAAGCGCGCGATCCGCACGCTGTGGCACGTGCAGGACCAGATGGATCTGATGTACCTGCCGGTAGTGCACTCGTGGCGCCTCAACGAGCGCCATTACGGCGCGCTGTCGGGCCTGAACAAGGCGGAAACCGCCGCCAGGTTTGGCGACGAGCAGGTGCTGGTCTGGCGCCGCAGCTACGACACGCCGCCGCCGGCGCTTGAGCCGACCGACCCGCGCGCGTCGTACGACGACCCGCGCTACGCAAAGGTGCCGCGCGACCAGGTGCCGCTCACCGAGTGTCTGAAAGATACGGTTGCGCGCGTGATGCCGATCTGGAACGAATCGATCGCGCCGGCCGTCAAGTCGGGCCGCAAGGTGCTGATCGCCGCGCACGGCAACTCGATCCGCGCGCTGGTCAAATATCTGGACAACATCTCGGACAGCGATATCGTCGGCCTGAATATTCCTAACGGCGTGCCGCTCGTCTATGAGCTCGACGAAAATCTGAAGCCGCTCAAACACTATTATCTGGGCGACCCGGAGGCGATCGCCGCCGCCCAGGCCGCGGTTGCGAAACAGGGCAAGGCCGGCTGATCCCGCCGCACGGACCCTCCGCCGCGCCGCGCCCGGCGGGCGTCTACGGGTTTTCCGCAGACGATCCGCAGGGCGGCGTCGGTTACCGTACATTTCTTTGTGGGCGTGCCGCAGATCCTAAGAACCTCGGCCTCCTGAGCTTGTCGAACGCCGGTCACCCGTCCTCGCGGGCCGTACCGGCGTCTAGAAGTTATACTTGTCCGTCCTTTTCCTTTGACGCTGCCACGCGCTTCCGACCGCAACAGACTTTATGC
>DATJJN010000045.1:0-2263 GCA_035492135.1 Paraburkholderia sp.
GCCGTGTCGCTGCAGCATGCGTGCGAGCAGGATCGGCAGCGACACCTCGTCGAGCTGAACGCCGCGCGAAGAGGCGGTCCCATCGAGCCACATGTTCTGCGGCCAGCCGCCGTCGGCCTCCTGCGTGCTCATGAGGTAGAGGAGCGTGCGTCGCGCCTCGGCGTCGCGTCCGACGCTCAGCAGCGCTCCCGCGGATTCGACCAGATCGCGCGGCCACACCAGGTGATAACCGCCGGCCCGATGGTGACCGTGCGCGTCGCCCCATGGAATTGCCATGCTGGCGATGACGGCGCCGGTACTCTCCTTGTCCCGATGCGCTCGAATCGCCACGACACTCGCCTCGAAGACCCTGTCGACGCGACGCGAATGGTCGTTCGCCAGCTGGCCGGCATGCACACGGTTGCGCCGCCAGCCGCTGACATATCGCCGGCGTGCGGCCTCGAACGTACCGTGCAGCGAGGCACGCGCCTGCTGGGCAGCGTGATCAGCCGAGGCTCCGAACCCGAGGGCGAGCACGAGCTCGCGCGCGTCGTCCAGGATCACTTCAGCGGCAAGCTGCACGTTCCCGCGCACGGCGGACCCGCGGCGGCACGTCAGCTCGCCATGCGCGCGAATATCGGCAACCGCATCGTCAGCGCCGACGAACGCGCTCGTGCCCATCGCGAGTGGACGCGAGCAGAGCACGGCGAGCGCGGTGCGCGCGCCGCGTGCCAGCAGGGCATGAGTACCTTTGTATTCACCGGCCCAGGCGTCGTTCGCGTCTCCGCTGTTGTCGAGATGCGGCTCGAGCACGACGAACAGTCGGGCGCTTCTGGGGATCGAGTCGCCGCCCAGGAGGCGTGTGCGCTGAAGCAGAACAGCGCGACCGGTGTCGGTAATGATCGTCTTCTGCAGCTGCAGGCCATCGAATGGAACGACGGACGTCACCTCGTATCCGGGCGCCCATCGCCGCAGCGACCGTACTGCGTACTGGTGACTGGTGCCGTCGATGAAGATGCGGTCGCCTGCCACGACGATGACGCTCAGTCGCCGTATGTTGGGACTGTCGACGGCCGGGTAGAACACTTCGGTCACCACGCCGCGCGCCAGGGTGAACCAAACGCGGCTCTTTGCGCCAGGCGTGGTCCCCACGCCGTCCTTGTTTCCGGTGGTCCATCGCGCCGACGTGCGCGCGTCGGTCGGTGACGGCTCGACCGGCCACTCCGGCGCATGCGACGATCCGACGAGGTGCCGGGCGCGCAGCATGCGTCGAGAACTAGCGGCCGGCGCGACCGGCCACGAACTCGACGGTGAATGTCGTTCCGACGGCCGTTAGCGGATGCGCGCGGGCACGCTGCGTTGTTAGTGCGTTCATCGATGCGTCCTCCGCGAGATAGGATGCTGGCGACGATTGCTTCGCCGTCTCAGCCGGGCTGACCCCGCAGATGATTGGGGGGCAATGTTCGCGCCGGCAGGGCTCGACGGCGCAGGCGCATCGGCGCGACGGCAGCGACCGATAGCAGGCCCAAGCTTGCTGCGGTGACGACCACCGTCCACCAGCGCACTGGAACGAGTCCCGGCATCACGATCCAGAAGCTGTCTATGCAGTGCAACGCGAGGAGCGCGGCGCCGATCAGCGCGAGCATCGAAGCACTTCGTTTGACGCTTCGGATGAGCAGCAGAAGAAACGGAAAGACGAAGCTGCCGAAAATGAGAAGGCCTGCCACGAGAGCCCAGCCGCCGGATCCTCGACGAGCGTACCACGCGACTTCGCGCGGCAGGTCGCCGCTCCATATCACGATGTATTGCGAAAAGCCGATGTAGACCCAGAAGAGAATGAACGTCAGCATCAGCTTGCCAAGCGCGTGCACGTCATCGGGACTCGGCTCGGGAAGCGGCGCGCCGATCAGCCGCACGAGAACCGCCAGGAGAGCGAAGGCGGCGACCATTCCGCCGGCAAACCAGTAGACGCCGTAGATACTGGATTGCCAATCCGGCGTCAGCGACATCATCCAATCGAACGCCGCGAAGGTCATCGTCACCGCGAGCAATGGAAGCCCTGCACTCGCGACGCGCCGAAAGCGTCGGCTCGCTTCTTCGACGTTGCCGGATTGTTCGATACCGCGCGCACGGCGGAGCGATACCTCGATGCCGATCCAGACCATCCAGTAGACAACCCATCGTGCGATGAAGAACGGCGTGTTGAGGTAGCCATGCGCCGGGTTCGCCGCGTCGAACCACGGGTACAGGGCCGGAATCGCGAACAGCAGGGGTACGCCGACCA
>DATJJN010000046.1:0-16707 GCA_035492135.1 Paraburkholderia sp.
CGTGTGAAAGTAGGTAATCGTCAGGCTCCTTATGCTGTATGTCCAGAACCCCGGCTTCTCACAAAAGAGAACCGGGGTTCTGGCGTTTACGTGCGGCAAAGAGCGCTGCTAAAACGTAATGGGACGCCAAGGCAGCGTCCCGTGCCTTGCGCCAACTATCGCGTCAGGTACTTCGTCGCAAGTTGAACCCAGTAGGTCGATCCCACCGGCAGCAGCTGATCGTTGAAGTCATAACTGGCGTTATGCAACATGCAAGGACCGGCGCCATGCCCCTTCTCGCGGTGGCCGCCGTCTCCGTTGCCGAGGAAAGCGTAGCAGCCGGGCGTTTCCAGCAGCATGAACGAGAAATCCTCCGCGCCCATCGTCGGCTCGATGTTGGTATTGACACGTTCCGCCCCCACGATTTCCTTCATCACTTCGGCGGCGAACTGTGTCTCCGCGGTGCTGTTGACGGTCGGCGGATAGTTGCGCACGAAGCTCACGTCGACCGTGCAATCGTAGGCTTCAGCCGTACTCTCGGCGATCTTGCGCATCCGCGTCTCGATCAGATCCAGCGTTTCAGTCGTGAACGTCCGCACGGTGCCGCCGATCCACGCATCGTTCGGCACCACGTTCACCGCGTCGCCCGCGTGAATCTGCGTAATCGACAGCACCGCGGTGTCAATCGGTTTCTTGCTGCGCGTAATGATGCCCTGCAGCCCGTTCACGATCTGCACGGCCGTGAAGACCGGGTCGCGCCCATTGTGCGGCAGCGCCGCATGCGAGCCCACGCCCTTGATGTCGATCCTGAATTCGTTGCTCGACGCCATAATCGGCCCTTCGGTCACGCCAAAGGAGCCCGCCGGCATACCGGGCCAGTTGTGAATGCCGAATACGGCGTCGACGGGAAAGCGTTCGAACAGACCGTCCGCGATCATCGCTTTCGCGCCCGCGCCGCCTTCCTCCGCCGGCTGGAAGATAAACACGATCGTGCCGTCGAACTCGCCGTGTCTGGCCAGATGCCGCGCCGCGCCGAGCAGCATCGCGGTGTGACCGTCGTGGCCGCACGCGTGCATCCGGCCTTCGTTGCGCGAGCGGTGATCGAAGGTGTTCAGCTCGTGAATCGGCAGCGCATCCATGTCGGCGCGCAGGCCGATCGACCGAGTGCCGCTACCGCGCCGCAGCACGCCGACGACGCCCGTTTTGCCTAATCCCCGATGCACTTCGAGTCCCCATTCGGCGAGCTTCGTCGCGACCAGCTCAGCGGTTTGGGTCTCTTCGTAGCGCAATTCGGGGTGGGCGTGGATCGTTCGTCGGAGTGTCTGAATCTCGCCGTGCGCGGCCTGAATTTCCGGGATCAGTTTCATGGTGGACTGTGCTGTATGCAAGTTGACACCCGGGATCTGTCCGGGTCTGGGAGGAATCATTCTACGCCGAAGGTTTTTTTTCTCGCGAACCCCCCCGGGGCGTACCCGAGGCCTGACGCCGCGCAGTAATAAAATCGGGATATTCGGGCTATGCCCCTGTGATGGACTCCCAAATGAACGCTCCCACCGAATTCGCTCGCGCAGTCTGTCCGCACGACTGCCCCGATACCTGCGCGTTGCGCGTGGTCGTCGAGGATGGCAAGGCCGTGAAAGTGACCGGCGATCCCGACCATCCGCCGACGCAGGGCGTGCTGTGCACGAAGGTCAGCCGCTACGCGGAACGCGTGCATCACCGGGATCGGCTGACGCAGCCGATGAAACGCGTCGGGCGCAAAGGCGAAGGCCGGTTCGAGCCGATCAGCTGGGACGAAGCATCCGGGATCGCGGCAACGCGGCTTCGTGAGATTGCGCAGCGCGCACCCGAGGCGATCGTTCCATACAGCTATGCGGGCACGATGGGCCTCGTGCAGGGCGAGAGCATCGCGCAGCGCTTCTTTCACCAGCTTGGTGCGTCGCGGCTCGATCGCGCGATCTGCTCGGCAGCGGGGATGATCGGCTTGCGCCATACGTACGGCGCGAGCGTCGGTATGCACCTCGAACATTTCGCCGAAAGCGACGTGATCCTGATCTGGGGCGGCAATCCGATCGCATCGAATCTGCATCTGTGGACGCGCGTGCAGGAAGCGCGACGCAAAGGGGCGACGCTGGTCGCGATCGATCCGTACCGGTCGCTCACTGCCGAGAAGTGCGATCGGCACGTCGCGCTGAAGCCGGGCACCGATGCGGCGCTCGCGCTCGGCATGATGAACGTGCTGATCACCGAGGACCGGCTCGATCATGCGTATATCGCCGACCATACGCATGGTTTCGACGCATTGAAGGCGCGCGCGCTTGCATACCCGCCGGCACGGGCGGCGGCAATTTGCGGGATCGACGAACAGACGGTCGTCGAGCTGGCCCGGCTCTATGCGTCGACGCGCAAGTCCGCGATCCGGATGAATTACGGGCTGCAGCGCGTGCGCGGAGGCGGTAACGCAGTCCGCGCGATCGCGTGTCTGCCGGCGCTGACCGGCGCATGGCGCGAGCGTGCGGGCGGACTCTTGCTGTCGTCGTCCGGCTGGTCGCCGGTCGACGTGAATGCGCTGCAGCGTCCCGATCTGATGCCGGGCTGGCCGTCGAAGCTGCCGCGCGTCATCAACATGAACCAGATCGGCGATGCGCTGACCCACCAGGGAGACGCGTCCTTCGGCCCGAAGATCGAAGCGATCGTTGTGTACAACTCGAATCCGGTGGCCGTCGCGCCGGACTCCGCCAAGGTTGCAGCGGGGTTCGCGCGCGAGGATTTGTTCACCGTCGTGCTCGAGCAGTTCCAGACCGACACGGCCGACTACGCGGATCTGTTGCTCCCCGCGACCACGCAGCTCGAACACCTCGACGTCCACAAGTCCTACGGCCACACCTATGTGATGGCAAACCTGCCGGCGATCGCGCCGGTCGGCGACGCGCGGCCGAACACGGCGATCTTCCGCGAGATCGCCCGTCGAATGGGGCTCACCGAGCCCGCGCTGTTCGAATCCGATGATGAAGTGGCGGCGCATGCGTTCCGCTGGAACGATGCGGCGCTGGAAGGCACCGACTGGTCGACGCTCAAAGAGGCCGGCTGGGCGAAGCTGAAAATCGCCGACGCACCGTTCGCGAGCGGCGGCTTCCCGACCGCGACCGGCAAGTGCGAGTTCTACAGCGACGCGCTCGCGCGCGCCGGCCTCGATCCGCTGCCGGATTACCTGCCGCCGCACGAGTCCGCTGACCACGCGCCGGAACTGGCCGCACGCTATCCGCTCGCGATGATCTCGCCCCCCGCGCGCAACTTCCTGAACAGCAGCTTCGTGAACGTCGAGAGCCTGCGTGCGACCGAGGGCGAGCCGCACGTCGATCTCCATCCGTCGGACGCCGCCGCGCGCGGGATCGCCGACGGCGACGAAGTCCGCGTGTTCAACGATCGCGGATCGATGCGGGCCCGGGCGCGCGTCACCGACCGGGCGAGGACGGGGCTCGTCGTCGGCCTGTCGATCTGGTGGAAGAAACTCGCGCCCGACGGCCGCAATGCGAACGAACTCACGAGTCAGGCGTTGACCGACCTCGGCGGTTCGGCGACGTTCTACGATTGTCTCGTCGAAGTCGAGCGCGCTTTCTAACTCGCGCTTGCCGCCCGTGTGCGGCGGAGTCCGCGTGCTACGATCCGCGTTTAGCACGATCATTCGAAAAAGACAGGAGAAGACGCCGCATGGAGAAGGTTTGGCTGAAATCGTATCCGCCAGGCGTTCCGGCCGAAGTCGACGTGTCGCGTTACGCGTCGATCACCGCGCTGCTCGACGAGAGCTTCACGGCCCACCGGACGAAGCCCGCATTCGCATGCATGGGCCAGGCGATCAGCTACGGGGAACTCGACGAAAACTCTCGCCGGCTCGCGGCGTGGTTCCAGTCGCGCGGGATCGCGCCGGGCGCGCGCATCGCGGTGATGATGCCGAACGTACTGCAATACCCGATCGCGCTTGCGGCGATCCTGCGCGCGGGCTACGTGGTCGTGAACGTGAACCCGCTCTATACGCCGCGCGAACTCGAACATCAGCTGAAGGACAGCGGTGCCGAAGCGATCGTCATTCTCGAGAACTTCGCGAAAACACTGCAGGCGGTAATCGCGCAGACGACCGTGCGGCACGTCGTGGTCGCGTCGATGGGCGACCTGCTCGGCGCGAAGGGGTGCATCGTCAATTTCGTCGTGCGGCGCGTGAAGAAGATGGTGCCCGCGTGGAGCCTGCCCGGCCACGTGCGTTTTAACGATGCGCTCGCCGACGGCGCGCGGCAGTCGTTTCACCCGGTCGACCAGCATCTGGACGACGTCGCGTTCCTCCAATACACCGGCGGCACCACCGGCGTCGCGAAAGGCGCGACGCTCCTGCATCGCAATCTGATCGCGAACGTGCTGCAGTCGCAGGTGTGGCTCGACGCTGTGCGTGTGGGCCGGCCGGACGCCGGTCCGTGCGTCACCGCAGCGGTGCTGCCGCTTTATCATGTGTTCGCGCTGACCGTGTGCGGCTTGCTGTCGATTCGCAGCGGCGGTCTCGCCGTGCTGATCCCGAACCCCCGCGACATCGCCGGTATGATCAAGGAACTGCAGCGTTACGCGATCACGACGTTCCCGGCCGTGAACACGCTGTACAACGCACTGCTGAATCACCCGGATCTCGGCCGGCTCGATCTGTCGAAGCTGATGGTCGCCAACGCGGGCGGGATGGCGGTGCAGGAAGCCGTCGCGAAGCGTTGGTACGAGAAGACGCATACGCCGATCGTCGAAGGCTATGGTCTTTCGGAAACCTCACCGTGCGTGACGTGCAATCCGACGACCGCCACCGAGTACAACGGGACGATCGGCCTGCCGCTGCCGTCGACGGAAGTCTCCATCCGCGACGACGATGGCCGCGAAGTGGCGATCGGCGAGGCAGGGGAGATCTGCATTCGCGGGCCGCAGGTGATGGCCGGCTACTGGCAGCGTCCGGACGAAACCGCGAAGGTCATGACGGCGGACGGCTTCTTCAAATCCGGCGACATCGGCGTGATGGACGAGCACGGCTACGTAAAGCTGGTCGATCGCAAGAAGGACATGATCCTCGTGTCGGGTTTCAACGTGTATCCGAACGAGGTCGAGGACGTCGTCGCGAAACTGCCGGGCGTATACGAAGTCGCGGCGGTTGGCGTGCCCGATCCGCATTCCGGCGAAGCGGTGAAGCTGTACATCGTGAAGAAGGACCCGGCGCTCACCGGCGAAGAAGTGCTCGCTTACTGCAAGACGCAGTTGACCGGTTACAAGCGTCCGAAACAGATCGAGTTCCGCACCGACCTGCCGAAGAGCAACGTCGGCAAGATCCTGCGGCGCGAGCTGCGCGACGGTCACGCGTAGCGCGCGAAATCACCCGGGAAGCAATGTCCAAAGCCGGCACGCCTTTGCGCGAGCCGGCTTTTTTCATGCACGCCGCGCCTCCGGGCGAACGAGCGTGTAACGCGAGCCGGCAAGAAAAAAGGCGCCCGAAGGCGCCTTGAGGATGCTGCTTGTCGTTGTTACGGCTTCTTGTTCGTCGCCGGTGCCGTCTTGCAGAGGCACCGGCCGTGCTCGATCGCGGGAGCTTGTTGATCCGCGTCGCATCGGTTTTGCGTAATTTAGCAAACGAACCGGGCGTGCCGTCACAAAAAGTCGCGTCCCAGTGGTTCGTTGTTTCGTTTACGCAACATGGTCTAGAATGTGCGGTTAGCTATCCGGATCTGCCCCGGATTGACGGCGATGCCACGTGTCCGTTCGCCGCCACGCGCTCGCCGTCGCCGGACGGCGATTCTTTACAAAGGAGGGATTGAATGACACTCGACGACTTGATCACCGAATTCGATCGCGGGTTGCGTTCAGTTACCGGCATCTCGCGGATGGCGCGGCCGATGCCGCAGCCGCCGGCGGCCGAAGCGGCCACGAGTGACGCCGAGGCAGTGCAGTTGACGCCGGCCGAGCGCGCGCATGCAGCTGGGCTCATGCGGGTCAACCATGTCGGCGAAGTCTGCGCGCAGGCGTTGTATCAGGCCCAGAAGATCGCGGCTCGTTCGCCGACGCTGAAAGACGCATTCGAGCACGCGGCGCTCGAAGAGGAGGACCACCTCGCGTGGACCGCGCGCCGCCTGCACGCGCTCGACTCGCGACCGAGCCTGCTCAATCCGCTGTGGTATGCCGGAGCGCTCGCGATCGGTTTTGCGGCAGGCCGTCTTGGGGACAAGGTGAGTCTCGGCTTCATGGCGGAAACCGAGCGTCAGGTCGAACGGCATCTCGAGTCGCATCTCGACACGCTGCCGGCTGGCGATCGCGAGTCGCGGGCGGTCGTCGAGCAGATGCGCATCGACGAAGCCGCCCATGCGAAAGCCGCGATGGACGCGGGCGGCGTCGAACTGCCGTTGCCGGTCCGATCGTTGATGCGCGCCGCATCGAAAGTGATGACTCGAACCGCTTACTATATCTAGTGGTCATACGGGCGGACGGCGATCCGGTCGTCCGCCTTTGCCTGCACCTTCATCCCGCCCGCACCACCGGCCTTCTGGCGATGTAAAACGTTTGCGTCCGCCGCAGGCTTTCCCCGCACTGCTCATGTATTACCTTCACAACCTGCACTAGCCCATTATTTCATAAGCACTTTTCGGAAATCGCGTTCCCACTTGAGGATGTTTCGCTAAGTCCTTGTTCTAGCGAGTAATTTTCGCCAAAAAAGGCCGTCTCTCCCTTGACCCTGCAAAGCCCTTCCTCTAAAGTGGGAGACAGTGTGAGAAAGTGTATTTTTGTGTGATTTCGGTCGCGGATTCGGGTAGATTTTTTTGATATGGCGTGCGGCGGCGGTCGCCGGGTGAGGGGAAGGAATTGTTCCAAGGGGCGTCGGCGCTGACGCTCGATGCGAAGGGGCGGATGTCGATTCCGTCGCGCTATCGGGAAGCGCTGCAAGGACAGGCAGAAGGCCGGGTGACGATCACCAAGCACCCGGACGGCTGCCTGTTGCTGTTTCCGCGCCCCGAATGGGAAGTGTTCCGCGCCAAGGTCGCCGCGCTGCCGATGGACGCCCACTGGTGGCGCCGCATTTTTCTCGGTAATGCGTCGGACGTCGAACTGGACAGCGCCGGGCGCGTGCTGGTGTCGCCCGAGCTGCGTCTCGCGGCTGGAATGGAAAAGGAAGTGATGCTGCTCGGCATGGGTAGTCATTTTGAGTTGTGGGATGCACAGACGTACGCCGCCAAGGAACAGGCGGCGATGGCGCAGGGTATGCCGGACGCCCTGAAGAACTTCACGTTCTGATCGCGGTTTAGCGCTATGGCATCTGCGATGGGACAGGGAACGCAGCATCGCACGGTGCTGCTCGGCGAGGCGGTCGATGCGCTCGTCACGCGCACGGACGGCGTCTATGTGGACGGCACGTTCGGCCGCGGCGGGCACAGCCGCGCGATTCTCGGCCGGCTCGGCGAGACCGGGCGGCTGATCGCGTTCGACAAGGATCCGCAGGCGATCGCGACGGCCGGCGAGATCGCCGATCCGCGCTTTGCGATCGTGCATCAAAGTTTTGCATCGCTGCGCGACGAGCTTCAGTCGCGCGGGGTAGGGCGTGTGTCGGGCGTGTTGCTGGACCTTGGCGTGTCGTCGCCGCAGTTCGACGACCCGCAGCGCGGTTTCAGTTTCCGCGCGGATGGTCCGCTCGACATGCGGATGGACCCGACGCGCGGCGAGTCCGCGTCTGACTGGCTCGCGCGGGCCACTGTGCAGGAACTGACGGAGGTGATACGGGATTATGGGGAAGAACGGTTTGCTTTTCAGATTGCAAAGGCGCTTGCTGCTCGCCGGGCAGAGTCCGACCGTCTCGGGCCTCTCAGGAGCACGGGCGAGCTTGCCCAAATCGTGGCTAACGTCGTCAAAACCCGTGAGAAGGGTAAGGACCCGGCAACCCGCACCTTTCAGGCTATACGGATTCACGTCAATCAAGAGCTTGCGGAGCTGCAGGTCGTACTAGAAGCTGCGCTCGCGCAGCTGGAGCAGGGAGGCAGGCTGGTGGTCATCAGCTTTCATTCGCTCGAGGACCGGATCGTCAAACGATTCATGCAGGCGCACGCGAGTGCGCCTGCGGTCGATCGTCGTCTGCCGATCCGCGCGGTCGATCTGCCGAGCCCGCCGCTCAAGCTGCTCGGCCGTGTTTTCCCGAGCGAGGCCGAAGTCGCGGAAAACCCGCGCGCGCGCTCGGCCGTGATGCGCATCGCGGAGCGCGTCACGCCATGAACCGCCTCAACATCTTCCTGCTGATCGTCGTTCTCGGCTGCGCGTTGTCCGTCGTGAACGCGACGAACCAGCAGCGGCAGATCTTCTTCCAGTTGCAGCACGCGCAGGCGCAGGAGCGGCAACTGCAGCAGGACTATGCGCAACTTCAATATCAGCAGAGCGCGTTGTCGAAGACGTCGCGCATCGAACAGCTCGCCACCGACTCGCTGAAGATGCAGCCCGTGACGACCGGACGCACGCAATATCTGACTCTCGCGCCCGGCGCCGCGCGCGCCGAAGATGCGCCGGTGCCGGCCGCCGACGCGGCCTCGGCGCCGTCCGGCCGTCGCGGAGGCGCGCGATGAAAAAGGGCGCCAACCGCAAGAGCGTCGCGTTTTCCGCGAACCCGATCCTCTCCGTGCGCCTGCCGATGTGGCGCTCGAAGCTCGTCGTGTTCCTGCTGTTCACCGCGTTCTTCGCTCTCGCCGCGCGCGCGTTCTGGATTCAGGGTCCGGGCAACGCGTTCTATCAGAAGCAGGGCGAGAGCCGCTATCAGCGCACGATCGAATTGCCGGCGACGCGCGGCAAGATCCTCGACCGCAACGGCCTCGTGCTCGCCACGAGCCTGCCGGTGCGCGCGATCTGGGCGATCCCCGAATCGGTGCCGGACGACCTCGGCGCGGACAAGCTCGAGCAGCTCGGCCAGCTGCTCGGGATGACGACGAAGGAGCTGCGCGCGAAGCTGTCGGAGGACAAGACGTTCGTCTACGTGAAGCGTCAGGTGCCGCTCGACATCGCAGCGAAAGTGGCCGCGCTCGACATCCCCGGCATTTATCAGCGCAACGAATATCGGCGCTATTACCCGGAAGGCGAAATCACGGCGCACCTCGTCGGCTTCACGAATGTCGAAGACGAGGGACAGGAAGGCGTCGAACTCGCCGACCAGAAGATACTCGCGGGCGTGCCGGGCATCCGTCATGTGATCAAGGACCGGGTGGGCCACATCGTCGAGGACGTCGACGAGCAGGTCGTGCCGCACGACGGCCGCGACGTGGACCTGTCGATCGACAGCAAGATCCAGTACATCGCGTATACCAACCTGAAAGCCGCGGTGCAGAAGTTCAAGGCGAAGGCCGGCGCCGCAATGGTGATCGACGTGCGGACCGGCAACGTGCTCGCGCTCGTCAACTACCCGACATACAACCCGAACGACCGCTCGCGCCTGACGGGCGAGCAGCTGCGCAACCGGGTCCTGACCGACGTGTTCGAACCCGGCTCGATCATGAAGCCGTTCACGATCTCGCTCGCGCTCGATCTGCACCGCGTGTCGCCGACTACACTGGTGGATACCGGTAACGGCCACTTCACGCTCGACGGCGCGACCATCACCGACGACAGTGCATTCGGTGTCCTGACGGTCGGCGGCGTGATCCAGAAGTCGAGCAACATCGGCGCGACGAAGATCGCGATGACGCTCAAGCCGCAGGAAATGTGGGACATGTACACCAGCATCGGGCTCGGTCAGGCGCCGAAGGTCGGGTTTCCCGGCGCGGCGACGGGGCGGCTGCGTCCGTGGAAGAGCTGGCGCCGCATCGAGCAGGCGACGATGTCGTACGGCTATGGCCTCTCTGCGTCGCTGTTCCAGCTCGGCCGTGCGTACACCGCGATCGCGCACGACGGCGAACTGGTGCCCGTATCGATCTTCAAGACGCCGGACAACCAGCCGGCGACCGGCCCGCAGGTGTTCTCGCCGACCACCGCCCGCGAAGTGCGCCAGATGCTGGAGATGGTCGTGTCGCCGGCCGGCACGTCGCCGGACGCGCAGGTGCCGGGCTACCGCGTCGGCGGCAAGAGCGGCACCGCGTACAAGCACGTGGCCCGCGGCTATGACCGCTCGAAGTACCGCGCGTCGTTCGTCGGCATGGCGCCGATGCCGAATCCGCGGATCGTCGTCGCGGTATCCGTCGACGAGCCGACCGCCGGCAGCCACTTCGGCGGCCAGGTGTCGGGGCCGGTGTTCTCGGCGATCGTCGGCGACACGCTGCGCTCGCTGAACGTGCCGCCGGACATGCCGGTCAAGCAGCTCGTCGTATCGGACGATACCGCGCAGGCCGCGCCCGGCGATGCGCCCGCCGCGCCCGCCGCAGCGGCACCGGCGAAGCAGCCCGCGCCGGCGAAGCCGGCCGTCGCCGCTCGCGACACGGTGCGTGCGCGCCGCATGAACGTTTCCGACAACGCCAGAATTCGCCCTGGAGTCGTGCGATGAGCGCGTTGCGCACCCAACACCCGGCGCACGCGCAGATCGCCGACGTGCTCGCGTGGCTGCGCGCGCGCGTGAGTCCGCAGGCCGACCTGCACGGCGATTCGCGCGCGGTTCAACCCGGCGACGTGTTCGTCGCGTACGCGGTCGAAGGTGCGGACAGCCGTCCGCATGTCGCGAGCGCGATCGAGCGTGGCGCGGCTGCGGTGCTGTATCAACCGGAGGGTTTCGCGGGCCAGGTGGATCCGGCGATCGCGCTCGGCGTGCCGTCGCTCGACGTGCTCGCCGGCGACATCGCGAGCGGCTGGTACGGCGATGCGAGCGACACGATGCTCGTCGTCGGCGTGACCGGCACGAACGGCAAGACGTCGTGCAGCCAGTGGGTCGCCGCCGCGCTGACGGGACTCGGCAAGCGCTGCGCGATCATCGGCACGCTCGGCACCGGGATGCCGGGCCAGCTCGTGCACACGGGCTTCACGACGCCGGACGCGCCGCAGCTGCAGCGCAGCCTGATGCAGTTGCGCACGGCCGGCGCGCAGGCGGTCGCGATGGAAGTGTCGTCGCACGCGCTGCATCAGGGGCGCGTGAACGGCACCGCGTTCGACATCGCGATCTTCACGAATCTGACCCAGGACCATCTCGACTATCACCGCACGTTCGACGCATACGAGGCGGCGAAGGCGCGTCTTTTCGCATGGCCGGGGCTCGCCGCGGCCGTGATCAACGTCGACGATGCGGCCGGCCGGCGCCTGCTCGCGTCGACGCGCAACCGCATGCGCACGATCGCCTACGGCGTCGACACGCCGGCTGCCGACACGCCGGCCGCCGATGCATGGCTGCGCGCGTCGAACGTGCGCGCGACCGCGAACGGCACCGCGTTCCATCTGCAGACGTCCGACTGGGGCGACGCGGAAGTCGACGTGCAGACGCTCGGCCTCTTCAACGTGAGCAACCTGCTCGGCGTGCTCGGCGCGCTGCTCGCAAGCGGCGCGCCGCTGTTCGCCGCGCTGAACGAGCTCGCGAAGCTGCAGCCGGTGAGCGGCCGGATGGAACGTCTTGGCGGGCGTCTCGATCATGACGAGCCGCTCGTCGTGATCGATTACGCGCACACGCCGGACGCGCTCGAAAAGACGCTCGAAGCATTGCGCCCGATCGCGACGGCGCGCGGCGGACGGCTCGTCTGCATGTTCGGCTGCGGAGGCGATCGCGACGCGACCAAGCGTCCGCTGATGGGCGCGATCGCCGAGCGGCTCGCCGACCGCGTCGTCGTGACGAGCGACAACCCGCGCAGCGAGGAGCCGGCGGCGATCATCGACCAGGTCGTCGGCGGCATGCGCGATGGCGCACGCGCGGAGCGCATCGACGACCGCGCGAGCGCGATCCTGCACGCGGTGCGCGACGCCGCGCGCGAAGACGTGATCGTGCTGGCGGGCAAGGGCCACGAGGCCACTCAGGAAATCAAGGGTAAAAAGCGCGCGTTCTCCGATCAGGACCACGCGCGCCTCGCACTCGCCGCCCGCGCGACGCACGGGCGCGGAGACACGCCATGACGATGTTTTCCCTGCGCGAAGCGGCGGCGCTGATTCCGGGCGCGAGCGTCCTCGGAGACGAGACGGCGACGTTCGATCGCGTGTCGACCGACAGCCGCACCGCGGGGCCGGGCGACCTGTTCGTCGCGCTGAAGGGCGACCGCTTCGACGCGCACGACTTCCTGCCGGAGGTCGCGAACCGTCACGTGAACGCGGTGCTGGTGTCGCGCAGTCCCGGCGACTGGCGCATTCCGGCGCTGCGCGTCGACGACACGCGCACGGCGCTCGGCGCGCTCGCGCGCGGCTGGCGGCGGCGGTTTTCGATGCCGCTCGCCGCGGTGACGGGCAGCAACGGCAAGACCACCGTGAAGGAGATGATCGCGTCGATCTTCGCGGCCGCTGTCGGCGAAGAAGCGCGTCTCGCGACGGCCGGCAACTTCAACAACGACATCGGCCTGCCGCTTACGCTGATGCGGCTTCACGGCGCGCATCGGCTCGCGGTCGTCGAACTCGGGATGAATCATCCGGGCGAGACGCAACTGCTCGCGCAAATCGCCGAGCCGACGATCGCGGTCGTGAACAACGCGCAGCGCGAGCATCAGGAATTCATGGCGACCGTCGAGGCGGTCGCGCTCGAACACGCGAGCGTGATTCATGCGCTGAAGCCGGAGGGCGTCGCGGTGTTTCCCGCCGCCGACGCGTATGCGGGCATCTGGCGCGTCGCGGCGACCGGCTCGCAGGTGATGGATTTTTCGCTGCACACCGCGGAACGCGCAGTCGACGCCGCGGTCACAGGCACGTTCGCCGGCAACCGGCTCGCGATCGATACGCCGCAAGGCCGCATCGACGTCGCGCTGCAAGTGCTCGGCGCGCACAACGCGCACAACGCGCTCGCGGCCACCGCGGCGGCGCTCGCGGCGGGCGTGTCGCCGGATGCGATCCGCCGCGGGCTCGAAGCGTTCGAGCCGGTGAAGGGCCGCCTGCAGGTGAAGCGTGCGGTGCTCGGCGCGCTCGCGGGCGCGACGGTGATCGACGACACGTACAACGCGAATCCCGATTCCGCGCGAGCGGCGGTCGACGTGCTCGCGTCGCAGCCGTCGCCGCGGGTGCTCGTGATGGGCGACATGGGCGAAGTCGGCGACGACGGCCCGGCGTTTCATCGCGAAGTAGGCGCGTATGCGAAGGAGCGCGGCATCGACGCGCTGTTCACGCTCGGCGACGCGTCGCGCGACATGGCTGCCGCGTACGGTGCGAGCGCACATCACGCAGCGGACGTGAACGCGCTCGTCGGCGAACTCGCTCGCGCCGGTTTCGGCGCGGCGGCAACGATTCTCGTGAAGGGCTCGCGATTCATGCAGATGGAACGCGTGGTCGTCGCGCTCACGAGCCCACAAAACCCGACGCCGGACACGAAGTCCGGCGCACATTGAAATACTGGAAGGACCTCAAGCATGCTACTGGCGCTGGCGCAATGGCTGCAGAATGACGCAAGCTTCTTGCGCGTGTTCAGTTATCTGACGTTTCGCGCGTTGATGGCCACCATCACCGCGATGTTGATCGGGCTCGTCTGCGGCCCGTGGGTGATTCGCAAGCTCACGCAGATGAAGGTCGGTCAGGCTGTGCGCAAGGACGGCCCGCAGACGCACCTCGTCAAGTCCGGCACCCCGACGATGGGCGGCGTGCTGATCCTGCTCGCGATCGCGGTGTCGACGCTGCTGTGGGGCGACCTGACGAACCGCTTCATCTGGATCGTGATGCTCGTTACGTTCGGCTTTGGCGTGATCGGCTGGGTCGACGACTATCGCAAGGTCGTGCACAAGGATCCGCGCGGGATGTCCTCGCGCGAGAAGTATTTCTGGCAGTCGGTGATCGGTCTTTTCGCGGCGGTGTATCTCGCGTTCAGCGTGTCGGAAGCGAGCAACGTGCGGGTGTTCGATCTCTTCATGGCGTGGGTGCGCAGCGGCCTGTCGATGGGCCTGCCCGCGCAGGCCGGCCTGATGCTGCCGTTCTTCAAGTCGATCAGCTATCCGCTCGGCGTCTGGGGCTTCATCGCGCTCACCTATTTCGTGATCGTCGGCGCAAGCAATGCGGTGAATCTCACCGACGGCCTCGACGGCCTCGTGATCATGCCGGTCGTGCTCGTCGGCTCGTCGCTCGGCGTGTTCGCGTACGTGATGGGCAGCTCGGTCTATTCGCGCTACCTGCTGTTTCCGCACATTCCCGGCGCGGGCGAACTGCTGATCTTCTGCTCGGCGATCGGCGGCGCGGGCCTCGCGTTCCTGTGGTTCAACACGCACCCGGCGCAGGTGTTCATGGGCGACGTCGGCGCGCTCGCGCTCGGCGGCGCGCTCGGCACCGTCGCGGTCATCGTGCGCCAGGAAATCGTGCTGTTCATCATGGGCGGCATCTTCGTGGCCGAGACGTTCTCGGTGATGCTGCAGGTCACCTGGTTCAAGTACACGAAAAAACGCTACGGCGAAGGACGGCGCATCTTCAAGATGGCGCCGCTGCATCACCATTTCGAGTTGTCCGGCTGGAAGGAAACGCAGGTCGTCGTGCGCTTCTGGATCATCACGCTGATGCTGTGTCTGTTCGGGCTGTCCACCCTCAAGCTCCGTTAAAGGAATTGCAAGCGATGTTTGGCGAGAAGTTTCGGGATCGGCCAAGGCCGATGGTGCTCGTGCTGGGGCTCGGCGAATCGGGCCTCGCGATGGCGCGCTGGTGCGCGCGGCATGGTTGCCGCCTGCGCGTCGCCGACACGCGCGAAGTGCCGCCGAACCTGTCGCAGCTCGCGGTGCACGGCGTCGATGCGGATTTCGTCGGCGGCGCGTTTTCGACCGCGCTGCTCGAAGGCGTCGAACTCGTCGCGATCAGCCCGGGGCTGTCGCCGCTCGCGGCGGACCTGTTGCCGCTGATCACCGAAGCGCGCGCGCGAGGCATCGAGGTGTGGGGCGAACTGGAACTGTTCGCGCAGGCGCTCGCGACTTTGGGCGAAAGCGGCTATGCGCCGAAGGTGCTCGCGATCACCGGCACGAACGGCAAGACCACGACGACAAGCCTCACCGGCCTTTTGTGCGAGCGCGCGGGCAAGCGCGTCGCGGTCGCGGGCAACATCAGCCCGGCGATGCTCGACAAGCTCGCCGACGCGATCGACAACACCGCTTTGCCGGACGTGTGGGTGCTCGAACTGTCGAGCTTCCAGCTGGAAACAGCGCACACGTTTGCGCCGGATGCGGCCGCGATTCTGAACATCACGCAGGACCACCTCGACTGGCACGGCGGACTCGACGCGTATGCGGCCGCGAAGGGCCGCATCTTCGGTGCGCGCACCACGCGCGTGCTGAACCGCGACGACGCGCGCGTGATGAACGTCGCGTCGGCTGCGCCGGCGGACGGCGCGCGCACGATCACGTTCGGCGTCGACGAGCCGCAGCGCGACGGCGACTTTGGGCTGTTGCGCGAGGCCGGCATGCTGTGGCTCGTCGAGGCGCACGATCGCGACGCGACCGACGAGCCGGCGCCGGCGCGTCGCCGCAAGCAGGAAGCCGCCGCGCCGGTGAATCTCGGGATGAAGCGCCTGATGCCGGCCGACGCGCTGCGCATTCGCGGGCTGCACAACGCGGCGAACGCGCTGGCCGCGTTTGCACTCGCCCGCGCGATCGATCTGCCGGCCGCCCCGCTGCTGCACGCGCTGCGCGAATATCGCGGCGAGCCGCATCGTGTCGAACTGATCGCGTCGATCGAAGGCATCGATTACGTCGACGACAGCAAGGGCACGAACGTCGGCGCGACGGTCGCCGCGCTCGACGGCCTCGCGCAACGCGCGGTGCTGATCGCCGGCGGCGACGGCAAGGGTCAGGACTTCGAACCGCTCGCCGCGCCGGTCGCGCGGTGGTGTCGCGCGGTGATGCTGATCGGGCGCGACGCGCCGGCCATCCGCGCGGTGCTCGAATCGACGGGCATCGCGCTCGACGACCAGCCGACGCTCGAAACGGCGACGCGCGCGGCCACCGCGCTCGCGCAGCCGGGCGATGTCGTGCTGCTGTCACCGGCTTGCGCGAGCTTCGACATGTTCAAGAATTACGCGCATCGCGCAGCGGTCTTTCACGACGTCGTCGAAGAGATCGCCGCCGAACGGGGGACGATGATATGAGCTGGTCGGAACGTTTCGGTGTGCGCGGCGTGTCGCGCGAAAACGGCAGCGGGGGGGCGGCGGCGGTCGCGCGCGGCAGCGGTCTCGCGAGCGCAGTGAACGGGGTGCGCCCCGCGCGCTCGCGGATGCTCGACTACGACTATTCGCTCCTGTGGGCGACGATCGCGCTGATCGGGCTCGGCATCGTGATGGTGTACTCGGCGTCGATCGCAATGCCCGATTCGCCGAAATACGCGGCGTATCGCGACTATGCGTTCCTCGTGCGCCACGTCGTGTCGGTCGTGATCGGCGCGGTGGCCGCGCTGGTCGCGTTCCGGATTCCGGTGTCGACGTGGGACCGCTACGCGCCGAAGTTCTTCCTGATCGCGCTCGCCGCGCTCGTGATCGTGCTGATCCCGCACATCGGCAAGGGCGTGAACGGCGCGCGCCGCTGGATTCCGCTCGGCATCACGAACATGCAGCCGTCGGAAATCATGAAGCTCGCGGTGACGATCTACGCGGCGAACTACACGGTGCGCAAGCAGGAATACATGCAC
>DATJJN010000047.1:0-2928 GCA_035492135.1 Paraburkholderia sp.
CGAGGCGTCGCGCCCAAGCCCGAGTCCGCCAGTCAGGCGCGTGCCCTGAAAGACGTTATAGCCATGGTAGCCAGTGACGTCCCATGCGAGGTGGTACGGCAGCGTCAAGCCGTCGCGTAGTGCGAAGAGCGTCGCGAGCTGTGTGTTGGTCAGACATTTGTCGTCCTGCGACGTCTGGAGGGCGATGGCCGGAGAACCGGTGGACCGGGCGGACCTGCTCGTCTTGCCGGATCCCGCAGACGCCGCAGACCGGCAGCGCAACGCGTCGATGATTTCGGCTTCGCGTTTGCGGCACGCGGGCACGTCGCTGACGATGCCATCGGCTGCGCCGTCGAGCCGGTCGCAGATCGCCATCGAGCGCTCGTAGACGCGTTCGAGCAGCGTCGGCGGCACGTAGCCGCCCGGCGTCGCGTACTCGGCTTCGCCGATCTTGATGCCGACGAGCCGCACGCCGGTGAAGTTCAGCGCGGGCGAATCGGCGATCACGCCGTCGTAGTCGTCGGGGTAGCGCTGCATCACCGTGTAGCCTTCGCGGCCGCCCGTCGAGCCGCCGGCGAAGTACATCCTGTCGGGCGCGCGTCCGTACGCGAGCCGGATCAGCGCTAGCGCCGCATCGTGCGTCTTTTTCAGGTGCGCGTAGCCGAAGTTGATCACTGCCTCGTCGATCAGGCCGAACACCGCGAGCGACGAGTTGCCTACATGCCCCGAATCGTCGCCGAAGGTCGCATAACCTAGCGCGAGCGGCGCGTGCTCGGGCGAAAACGGCATCGTGCCGAGGCCACTCACCACCACGCCGTTGTATCCGCCGCCGCCCAGTTGCAGCGCACGGCCATTCCAGTTGCGCGGCAGATTCAGATCGAAGCGGATATCGGGCGTCGCGGATTTGAGCGCCTTGATACTGCCGGTGATGCGGCAATAGTCGCCCGCTTCGTTGCCCGCGGCGCTCGCCGGTATCAGCGTCGCGGAATCGACCTGCACGCCATGGGTCGGCAAGCCGATCGCTTTCGGCGGCAGCGTGATAGTGGTCAGCGTCGAGCAGTGCAGCTTCGATGCTGGAGGAACCGTAGCCGCGGACGTCGGCGGGGCGAGCGGCTGTTGCGCCGCGCATCCTTGCATGCCGGAGATGAATATCGCCAGCCATGCGAGGGCGCGAACGCAGCGACGAGCAGCGGAAATACCACCGGCGACCTGAGAAATGGCAGCACGAGCGGAACGAGCTTCGGCGCAAACTCCGTAACGAACTTCGGCACAAGCAGGCGCGCGCGCCGCCCGAAGCGTTACCGGATGCATGCGCGTCACACGTCGGCTCCGCGCACCGCCGGGCGTCGCGAAAGACGCCCGGACCAGTCGCGCCAGATGCGTGCGAGCATCAGCACCGCAATGATCGCGACAAGATCGCCGGCGAGCGCCGCAAGGCCATGCGCGACGCCATGCAACGCGCGCGGTGTCGCCGTATCGACGACGAGTGAAATCACTGTGCCGCCGACGAAGCAGACGAGCCCCAGCTGCCCGACATTGACGATACCGGGCAAGCGCTGCGCGAGCTGCGCGATGAAACCGTTTCGGACGAGCCAGACTGCAAGCCAGGCAATCGCAATGAAATTGATCACGCGTTCTACCGATAAATTCTGTTTCAGGTGACCGGGCAGCGGCTGCGTCAGGATAAACAGCTTGACGATCGCGAAGCCGACGGCGGTTGCAAGCGCGACGCGCGTAAGCCACCGTCCCGCCTCCGATCCGACAAAGCCGTCGCCGGCGGGCCGCACACGACACAGGATACCGAGCACGAACATCAATTGCCATGCAAACGGATTGAAAGCCCAATCGCCGACATCGTCGATGCGCAGCAATGCCGCAAGCGGCCGCGCGGCCAGCCAGACGACTACGCTTACAGCAAGTGCCGCGCCTGCCGAGCGCCGCGCGAGCGGCACCATGAACGGCACGGTCAACGGAAACAGCACATACATCGGCAGCACGCTCGACAGATACGGCTGCCGGCGCAGCACTGCGATATCGAACGTCTCATACAGCGGCGCCGCCGAAAACCACGGCCAGCCGGTCATCTCGACCATCGGCCGGTTCAGATGAAACAGCGCGAGCACCGCGCCCGACAGCAAGGTGAGCACCGCGGTCAGCAGATATGCGCGGTAAATCTCGTAGCCGCGTCTGAAAAAGCGCTTGCGCGCGGCGCTCAGGCCGCGTTTGTCGAGCACCGCGTCATAGGCGGCCGCCGACGCGTAGCCGCCGAGGCAGACGAACACTTCAGCGGAATCGCATAACGCATACGAGTGCAGCATTAAATGCGACAGCACGCTGCCGGGTATGTGATCCAGCACGATGACAATCAGCACGACGCCGCGAAAGAAATCCACTTCGATCGAGCGTCCTCGACGGGGAGGCATGGGAAGTCTCGGGGGGAGTGCCGCTGGTTACAAGGGAAGTGCCGAGCGAACGAGTCAGGCTAAACCGATTCGAAACTGGTTGCTGGAGAGAACAATTCCGGCTGACAGAATGAAATCTCCGCACGGATTCGTGCACACCAGATGACGGGCGATGACAGGCGTTTTGAAAGCTGGCGCCGTCGCGTGCGGGGAAAGCCGCGGCGGAAATGACGAACGAAGTTGCGACCGGCTTCGCGAAGTTCGGGTTGCTTAACGACGGCATTTCGCGCGAAAACGCTCAAGTTGGCTGCGGCGGATCCGTCAATACGGTCGTCAGGGCGGGTATCGGGTGCGGCGTCCTGAGTGAGCAATGAGTGACCGATGCGTGATGCGTACCCGCGACTGAATCGAATGCCTCCTATGACCATCGTTCGACGGCTCGTGATTACCTTGGGCGTGGCGCTCTTCGCGCTCGTGTTCGTCGGCGGCTACGGCCTCGCGCAGCTCTATGCATCGAATCAGCGCATCGACGGCCTCGAGACGCACA
>DATJJN010000048.1:0-2099 GCA_035492135.1 Paraburkholderia sp.
GTCGACTGCGCGGCGGCGCTCGCATACGACAGCGAGCGCAACAGCCCCGCCACGTCGCGCAACGGGCTCGACTTCGCGCGACGTTCTTCGAGGCTGCGCGCAGGCTCGCCTTCGAAGTCGATCAGGAACGCGTCGCCCTGCGCGACGAGCACCTGGCCCAGGTGGAAGTCGCCGTGAATGCGCGTGCGCAAGGCGCTCGCATCGGCATTGACGAGATTCTCGACGGCCTCGACCAGCAGCTCGCGCCGGTCGAGCACGCTGCGCGCGAGCAGCAGCGAGTCTTCGGACAGATGATCGGTGCTCTTTTCGAGCACATCGAGCGCGGCCGCGAGCATCGACTGCGTGCCGTCGATCCACGCGCGCACCTGTTCGGCCGTGGCGGGCTCGGGCGAGAAGGCCGGATCGTCGGACGGCGTGGCGAGCACGACATGCAGTTCGCCGAGCCGTTTGCCGATCATGCCGATAAACATCGAGTAGCCTTCGAACGCTTCGTCCTCGTTGATGCGGTCCTGCATCGGCTCGCCGTCGATCGCCAGCGCGAGTTCGTCGATCGTGCGCCGCAGATAATCGAGCGCCCAGTTCCACGCATCGCCCTGGTTGTCGACAAAGCCCTGCAAAATCGACAGCGTATGCGGCACGCCTTCCGGATCGACGCGCACCACTTCGCCAAACAGCGGCGCCGTGTTCGAATAGCCGCGCAGCGTCAGATAGCGCGTCATTTCCGCTTCGGGATGCACGCCGTTCATCAGGCGCCGCACGAGCTTCAGCACGATCGCATCGGCAATCACCAGCGAGCTGTTGCTTTGCTCGGCTGCGAGCCAGCGGATTTCGGGCGCGTCGCCGAGGTCGAGTTCGTCGAAACGGTCGGTCGGGATAAAGCGGATCTCGCTCTTCTGCACGGTTGGCACCGCGGCGCGCTCGCGCAGCTTTTTAAGCGTGCCGTACGCGAATTGCGGCAGCGCGAAGGCGTCGGTCAGATGTCCGATATTGCGTGCGCGCCGCACGCGCGCGAGCGCGAGTTGCATGAAGAGCGGCGTGGTCGTATCGGTGCCCCAGGTAATCGCGAGCGGCAGCACATAGCGTTCGGTATGTTCGTTGCCGCCGGCTCCGACGTCCGCTTCGATTTCGGTGAACGCGAAGCCCGCTTCGGGAATCGTCGTCAGCGCGGCGAGACGCACCGCGTTGAGCTTCTGGTCCTTCGAGGCGAACCAGCGCCGCCGCACGAGCCACGACGGCAGCACTTCCGATTCGAGCAGCCGCACGTTTTCGGGCGTCGGTCCGATTTGCCCTTCGCGGATCACGATCGTCACGAAATCGGGCAGCGCCTCCGACGGCGCCTGGCTCCATGTCGGCCGCTGATTGCTCGAGCACAGCAGGAACCACAGGAAGCCGTACGGCGGAAACGTCAGCAGATAGCTGAGCTGGCCGATCGCGGGGAACACCGAATCGGACGTCATTTCGACGGGCACGGTGCCCGCGAATTCGGACAGATCGAGTTCGACCGCCTGCGGCGCGCGCGACAGATTCGCGACGCAGAGAATCGCCGGCTCGCCGGGCATCTCGCGCAGATACGCGAGAATCTTGCGGTTGCTCGGTTTCAGGAAACGGATCGAGCCGCGGCCGAATGCGTGTTTCGAGCGGCGCGTCGCGAGCATGCGACGCGTCCAGTTCAGCAGCGAATGCGGATCACGGCTTTGCGCTTCGACGTTCACCGCATCGAAGCCGTAGAGCGAGCCCATCACGGGCGGCAACACGAGTTGCTCGGGGTCCGCGCGCGAGAAACCGCCGTTGCGGTCCGACGACCATTGCATCGGCGTACGCACGCCGTCGCGGTCGCCGAGGTGAATGTTGTCGCCCATGCCGAGTTCGTCGCCGTAATAGATGACGGGCGTGCCCGGCATCGACAGCAGCAGCGAATTGATCAGTTCGATGCGGCGCCGGTCGCGTTCCATCAGCGGCGCGAGGCGCCGGCGTATGCCGAGATTGAGCCGCGCGCGGCGATCGGTCGCGTACGTGTTCCACAGATAATCGCGCTCGGAATCGGTGACCATCTCGAGCGTCAGTTCATCGTGGTTGCGCAGGAAAATCGCCCACTGGCA
>DATJJN010000049.1:0-52577 GCA_035492135.1 Paraburkholderia sp.
GTCGATGGGCCTGTCGCCGATCATGGTCGAGAAGATCTTCGAAGTGGTGCGGGAGATCTCGAAGGACGGCATCACGGTGCTGCTGGTCGAGCAGAATGCGCGTCTCGCGCTGCAGGCCGCGAATCGCGGCTACGTGATGGATTCCGGGCTCGTCACGATGGAAGGCGACGCGAAACAGATGCTCGACGATCCGAAGGTGCGGGCGGCGTATCTCGGCGAGTAACCGGTTCGGTGCTCCAAACGAAAAGCCGCATGTGCGCGAAGCACATGCGGCTTTTTTTTCGCCGATGCGGGCCGACGCAACCCGAGGCGGCGCGGTCAGCCCGGTTCGACCACCGCCGGCTGCTTTGCATCCAGCCGCTTGCCGAGGCTCAGGACCGGATCCGCGCCATAGCCGAGCGCGTCGTAAAAGCGGACAACGTCCGGCTTGTCGGGCAGCACCTGCAGGTTCACCTTCGGACACCCCCGCGCGGCGAGCGCGCTCTCCGCATGCGCGACGAGCCGCGAGCCGATGCCGTGCCGGCGCACCTGATTGCCGACCGCGAGCGAGTACAGCCAGCCGCGGTGCCCGTCGTAACCGGCCATGATCGTGCCGACGATCGCATCGGCTCGCGTTGCCACGAAAAATAGTTCGGGCTGCGTAGCGAGCTTGTTCGCGATCGACAGCCGCGGATCGCGATGCGGCTTGTCCGGCCGGCGATACTCCGGAAACGCCTGCTGCCACAGCGCGATCACTGCTTCGGTGTCGGCTTCGGCGAAGCAGCGGATCGTGGTGGAAAGGGGCGTCTGGGTCATGGTCTGCCTCGGTCGCGCGATGGGGTTACAGCGAGTCGAGCACCGAGCGCAGCATCGCCATCATCTGGTCGATTTCGTCGGTCGTCACGTTCAGCGCCGGCATGAAGCGCAGCAGGTTCGGCCGCGCCGCGTTCAGCAGCAGGCCGTCCGGCTGCATCAGCCGCGCCTTCTCGACGATCGCGTTGCCGATGTCCTTGCCGAGCAGCAGCGCGCGCAGCAGACCCTCGCCGCGCTCGCCCTCGAAGCCGCGTTCCGCCGACAGTTCCAGCAGCTTGTCGCGCAGATAGTCGCCGCGCGCGCGTACGCCTTCGAGGAAGCCGGGCGCGGTCAGTTGCGAGATCACCGAGTAGCCGACGGCCGTCATCAGCGGATTGCCGTTGTACGTGCCGCCCTGGTCGCCGGCCTCGAACACCGTGACGTCCTTTTTCGCGAGCAGCGCCCCGAGCGGCACGCCGCCGCCGATGCCCTTCGCGAGCGTCATGATGTCCGGCTCGATGCCCGACAGCTCATACGCGAACAGCGTGCCCGCGCGACCGCAGCCGCTTTGCACCTCGTCGACGATCAGCAGGATGCCGTGCTTTTGCGTGAGCGCGCGCAGTTGCTGCATGAATTCGCGCGTCGCCGGAATCACGCCGCCTTCGCCCTGGATCGGCTCGAGCATCACCGCGACCGTCTTGCCGGTGATGAGCTTCTCGACCGACGCGATGTCGTTCAGGTCCGCCTTCGGGAAGCCCGGCACCTGCGGCGCGTAGATCGTGTCCCAGCCGGGCTTGCCGCTTGCCGACATCGTCGCGATCGTGCGGCCGTGGAAGCTGTGATCGAACGTGATGATCTCGTACGCGCCGTCGCGATACTTCCTGCCCCACTTGCGCGCGAGCTTGATCGCGCCTTCGTTCGCTTCCGCGCCGCTGTTCGTGAAGAACACCTTGTCGAAGCAGCTGTGCTCGGTGAGCAGACCGGCCAGCTTCGCCATCGGCTCGTTATAGAACGCGGGCGACGGGTTGATCAGAAGACGCGCCTGCTTGTCGAGCGCTTCGATCATCCCTTCGTTGCAGTGGCCGAGACTGTTCACCGCCCAGCCCTGAATGAAGTCGAGATAGCGCTTGCCTTCATTGTCGTAGAGCCACGAACCCTTGCCGTGCGTGAAAACGATGTCGGGCCGGTTGGTGATGTACATCAGCGAGTCGATCGGGTACTCGGAAAAATTCATGGGCGGGCTCCACGCGGGGCTACAAGCGGTTAAAGGGCAACGATTGAAAGAGCGGGCAGCACGCCCGGAAAAACAAAAAGCCACGGAGGACCGTGGCTTTCGATTCGAACTGCATGCGCGTTTGACTGTGAAATAACGGTGAAACGCGTGTCCGTGACGAGCCAGGCCCTAGGGAAGGGGCGAGCGGCGACGTCGGAATTCGGACAGGATGCGGTTCATGCGCGCAAGAATACGATAAGCCGGTTGTCGGTGTAAACCATCAATTGCACGCGGCCGGCAATTTTTTTCGCCGGTCGCGCGATCGGATATCGGACCCGGATTTCAGACCGGATTCGCGAGATCGGCGGCGCTCGTGAACGAGTCCGCGTAGAACTCGTTTTCCGGCAGTCCGTGATGCTGCGTGAAATCGCGCAGCGCGGACTCGACCATCACCGGTGCGCCGCACGCGTACACCTGGTAGCCCGTCAGGTCGGCGATGTCTTCGATCACCGCGCGATGCACGAAGCCCGTGCGGCCGGTCCACTGGTCGGCGGCGTCCGGCTCGGACAGCACGGGCACGAAGCGGAAGTTCGGCACGTCCTTCGCCCATTGCTCGGCGAGCTCCAGCATGTACAGGTCCTTGCGACGGCGCGCGCCCCAGTACAGCGTCATCGGGCGCGTGGTCTGCTGGTGGATCGCGTGTTCGACGATCGCCTTGATCGGCGCGAAGCCGGTGCCCGACGCGAGCAGCACGATCGGCTTGTCCGAATCCTCGCGCAGGAAGAACGTGCCGAGCGGCGCCTCGAAGCGCAGGATGTCGCGCTCCTTCATCGCGCCGAACACGTGGTCGGTGAACTTGCCGCCCGGCATGTGGCGGATGTGCAGTTCGAGCAGGCCTTCGTCGTGCGGCGCGGTCGCCATCGAGTACGAGCGGCGCGTGCCGTCCTTCAGGATGAATTCGAGGTACTGGCCCGCGAGATACTGCAGACGCTCGTTCGCCGGCAATTGCAGCTTCAGCACGATCACGTCGTCGGCGCGACGCTCGATCGCGTTCACGCGGCAGGGCAGCTTGCGCACCTGCATGTCGCCGACGCCCGCCACTTCGCGGATGTCGACCTGCACGTCCGACTGCGCGGTCGCGCAGCAGAGGAGCGCCATGCCGCGCGTCTTCTCGTCGTTCGACAGCGCGGACGCCGCGTGCGCGCGCTGCTCGATGTCGCCGTCGACGATGGTGCCCTTGCACGAGCCGCATGCGCCGTTCTTGCAGCCGTACGGCAGGCCGATGCCCTGGCGCAGGGCGGCGGTGAGGATCGGCTCGTCAGGTTCGACCTGGAACTGGCGGCCGCTTTGCTTGAGCGTTACGTTGAATGCCATATTCGGAGATGCAAGTATCGATAGTGTGTGTGATCGGGTAATGCCGCCGTCGACGGCTAAAATGGGCGAATCATGACTGTGACACGAACCCTGCGCCGCCCGCGCATCCTGATCGTCGGTTGCGGTGACGTGGGGTTGCGCTGCGTCGAGCGTCTGCGTGGCCGCTCGCGCGTGTTCGCGCTGACGAGCCAGGCTTCGCGCGTTTCATCGTTACGCGCCGCAGGCACCGTGCCGCTCGTCGGCGACCTCGATGCGCGCCGCAGTCTCGCGCGGCTCGCGGGCCTCGCGCCGACCGTGCTGCACCTCGCGCCGCCGCCGAAGACCGGGTCCGACGACCGTCGCACGCAGGCACTGATCGCGGCGCTTACCGCGCGGCGACGCTCGCCGGCGCGTTCCGCGTCGGGGTCGTCGACGGCAGGCGGCTTCGGCGGCTTCGGCGGCGTGGGCGTCGCGCATGGGAGCGCGCCGACTTCGCCGACCGCACCGATTTCGCTGCCCCGCCGACTTCGCCGCACGGCGGCCGCAGGATCGCCAGAATCGCTCCGTGCGTCGCGGCGCGGGCGTTTGCGGTTGCCCGGCAAGCCCACGTCGCCGTCTTCCGGACGATCCGCCATTGTACCCGACCGGGGTTTCGCGACCGGACGCCGCCGCTCGCGGATGAGGCTCGTCTATGCGAGCACGACCGGCGTCTACGGCGATTGCGGCGGCGCTCGCATCGACGAGACGCGCACGCCGAGTCCGACGACGCCGCGCGCGGTGCGCCGCGTCGCGGCCGAGCGTCGGCTGCGGCGCGCGACTGCGGGCGGTGCGCTCGCCGCGACGATCGCGCGGATTCCCGGCATCTACGCGGCCGACCGCCTGCCGCTCGCGCGGCTGGAGAAGCGCACGCCCGCGCTCGTCGACGCCGACGACGTCTACACGAGCCACATCCACGCGGACGACCTCGCGGCGATCCTCGTGCGGCTCGCGACGCACGGCAGGGCAGCACGCGTGATCCACGCGTCGGATGACAGCGAGATGAAGATGGGGGCGTATTTCGACCGTGTCGCCGATGTATTCGGTCTCGCGCGCGCGCCGCGCGTGAGCCGCGCCGACGCCGAACGGCAGCTCGATCCGCTGTTGCTGTCGTTCATGCGCGAGTCGCGCCGGTTGTCGAACCGGCGGCTGAAGCGGGAATTGGGCGTGCGGCTGCGCTATCCGAGCGTCGATGCGTTCCTGCGCACGCTGCCGCCGCGCGCGTGACGATCGTCGCCGGCGAAACGCGCGGCGTGCCGTTCAGGTCAGCGCGGGCAGCGCTTCGAGCAGCACGAAGCAGAACAATGCGCCGATCAGCGCGCCGATCAGATTCGGGCTGTACTGGTGGCGCCGATGCATCGCGACGAGCATCCCGCCGATCAGCACGATCGCGAGACCTACGAACGCGATCAGCCAGCCCGAAACCCCGAATGTGCCATTGGTGACCATGTGCCGCCTCCTTGCATGTTTCTTCTCGTTGTAAGGGCAAGTATAGGTCGGGGATCGCGCGAAGCCATGCTGCGGCGCCGCACGCGGTTATGCGCAACGTCGGCGGAAGCCGGCCCGCGTTTTCGCGGGCCGTTGGAGGCTAGCCGGCGCGCAACGCGCCGAGTTGCGCGGCGTCCAGCCACTGCCACGCGCCCGGCGCGAGCCCGGCCGGCAACGCGAGGCCGCCGATGCGATCGCGATGCAGCGCCTCGACGCGGTTGCCGGCCGCCGCGACCATCCGCTTGACCTGGTGGTATTTGCCTTCGAGGACGGTCAGTTCGAGTTCATGGTCGCCGCGCGCTTCGGCCTCGACGGCGACGCTCGGCTCGCGCTCGCCGTGAAGCAGCACGCCGGTGCGCAGCGCGTGCAACTGCGCGTCGTCGAGCGGATGGCGCGTCGTCGCGACGTAGCGCTTGGGCACCTTGCGTTTGGGCGACGTGAACGCGTGCACGAACTGTCCGTCGTCGGACAGCAGCAGCAAGCCGGTCGTGTCCTGGTCGAGGCGGCCGACACACTGCACGCCGCGCTCGGCGAACTGCGGCGGCAGCAGATGAAACACGCTCAGATGATGCTGCGGATCGCGCGAGCACTCATAGCCGGCGGGCTTGTTCAGCGCAAGGTACGCCTGCTCGTGGAACATCCACGCGTGGCCGTCGACGGAAAACGACAGTCCGTCGGTCTCGAACGACGCGAGCGGATCGGTGCAGACTTCGCCGCCGACCGCAACGCGCGCCTCGCCGATCAGCGCCCGGCACTGACGTCGCGAACCGAATCCCTGGCTGAACAGAATGCTTTCGAGATTCACAGCGGTAGCGTCAGCCCGCGTGGCCCGCGACACGTTTTGCGATCGCCTCGCCGATGTCGCCGGTCGACGCCTGCCCGCCCATGTCGCGCGTATGCGGGCCCTGCTTGAGCACCTCGGCGATCGCGGCGACGATCGCGTCGTGCGCGTCGCGTTCCGCGCCGCTGTTGTGGCCGAGGAAGTCGAGCATCATCGCCGCGGACCAGATCATCGCGACGGGGTTCGCGATGTGCTGCCCGGCGATGTCCGGCGCCGAGCCGTGCACCGGCTCGAACAGCGACGGAAAGCGCCGTTCCGGATTCAGGTTCGCCGACGGCGCAATCCCGATCGTGCCGGTGCAGGCGGGACCGAGATCGGACAGGATGTCGCCGAACAGGTTCGTCGCGACGACCACGTCGAAGCGCTGCGGCTGCAGCACGAAGCGCGCGCACAGGATGTCGATGTGCTGCTTGTCCCACGTGATGTCCGGATACTGCGCGGCGATCTCGGCTGCGCGCGCATCCCACCACGGCATGCTGATCGAGATGCCGTTGCTCTTCGTCGCGACCGTCACGTGACGACGCTCGCGCCGCTGCGCGAGATCGAACGCGAACTTCAGCACGCGCTCGGTGCCGGTGCGCGTGAACACCGACTGCTGCACGACGAATTCGCGGTCGGTGCCCTCGAACATCGCGCCGCCGATCGCCGAGTATTCGCCTTCGGTGTTCTCGCGCACGATGTAGAAATCGATGCCCTGGCTGTTCGCGAGCGGCGAGCGCACGCCGTCGAACGTGCGCGCCGGACGCAGATTCACGTACTGGTCGAATTCGCGGCGGAACTTGAGCAGCGAGCCCCACAGCGAGATGTGATCGGGCACCGCGTCGGGCCAGCCGACCGCGCCGAACAGGATCGCATCGACATCGGCGAGCTGGTCCTTCCAGTCGTCCGGCATCATCTTGCCGTGCTTCGCGTAGTAGTCGCAGCTGGCCCAGTCGATGTGGCGAAGCTCGAGCTTCACGCCGAAACGCCGGCTGACGGCGTCGAGCACGCGCAGTGCTTCGGGCATGACTTCGCGGCCGATTCCGTCTCCGGGAATCACGGCGACGCGATGGGTTCTGGCGGTCATGGGGATGGGCTCTCCTGGAATGGCTGTGATGGCTCGAATGGCGGGACGCGGCTCGCGCGGCGGCCGCGCGCAGGACGGGTATTCTAAGCCCGAACGTCGGCGCCGACGGACCCTAGCGCCCGAACAGATTCTCCTGAATCTGCCGCAAGTGATTCGTCAACAGGTCGCAGGCGAGTTCCGCGTCGCGGTCGCGCAGCGCGTCGACGATCGCGCGATGCTGCGCCTCGTATTGCTTGCGCCGCTCGGGCGTGAGCGACTTGCGCTTGAGTCGTCCCCACTCGCCTTGTTCGCGCACTTCGTTGCTCAGTTCGAGCACGCGCAAAAAGAACGTGTTGTGCGTGGCGACCGCGAACGCGCGATGCAGTTCGCCGTCCCAGTGCTCGAATTCCTCGATGGTCCCGGCCGCCTCGGATCGTTCGATGCACTCGCTCATGTGCGCGAAGTCGGCGACCGTCGCATTACGCGCGACCAGTCGCGGCATCAGCGGCTCGATCAACAGGCGCGCCTCCATCAGCTCGGCCGGGCTCGTGTGCACGACTTCGCGCGGCGGCGTTGCGGTCGCCGCAGCCGCCGCGGCCGGCACGCTGGCGCCCGGCAGCACGAACGTGCCGCTGCCGACGGTCTGGCGGATCAGCCCGCGCTCTTTCAGATCGGCGAGCACGCGCCGGACCGCGCCGCGCGACGCGCCGAATTCCTCGCTCAGTTCGCGCTCGGGCGGCACGCGCATCCCTTCGCCGAGGCGGCCGCTGCGGATCGCCGCCTCCAGGTAGCTGGCGAGGTCCTTCGCACCCTTCGCGCGGACCGTCAGCCGGTTTTCCTCGACATCACTCATGACCTTTCCCGCGGCTCAGGGCTATAACCAATTGGTACATTTTGTAGGTTTACCCTGGTTATTTTCGCTCGTATTTGGTCCTACAGTGGCTCGGAATCGATCCACCAAACCTAGATTAAAGGTCCACCATGAAATTGGCAACTTTGCAGGAACGTAACACGCAGATCGTCGCCGTCGTTGATACGGAGGCCGGCGCGTACTGGCCGGTTTCGCAACTGTGCGAGGGCTTCCCGGGAGACGTGGTCCAATTGGTTCAACAATTTCCGGATCTGCGCGAAGCGCTGCGTCCGCGCGGCGAAGGCAGGCCGCTCGCCGCCGCGAAGGTGCTCGCGCCGATCGGCGCGCCGCGCCGCAACGTGTTCTGCGTCGGCAAGAACTATCACGACCACGCGGAGGAGTTCAGCAAGTCGGGGTTCGACAAGAGCGCACAGGCGGGCGAGCACATCCCCGAGGCGCCGGTGATCTTCACGAAGCCCGCGTCGACGATCATCGGCACCGGCGAGCGCATTCCGCGTCACGCGGGCGTCACGCAGCAGATCGACTACGAAGTCGAGATCGGCGTCGTGATCGGCAAGGCGGGACGCGGCATCTCGAAGGCCGATGCGCTGTCGCACGTGTTCGGCTACACGATCGTCAACGACGTCACCGCGCGCGATCTGCAGAAGCTGCATCGGCAGTGGTTCGTCGGCAAGTCGCTCGACGGCTTCTGCCCGATGGGCCCGTATCTCGTCACCGCCGACGAACTCGACGCGTCGAATATCGACGTGCGTTGCTGGGTCAACGGCGAGCTGCGTCAGGAGTCGAATTCGAAGCGCCTGATCTTCGACATCCCGACGATCATCGAGACGCTGTCCGCCGGCATGACACTGCAGCCGGGCGACGTGATCGCAACGGGCACGCCCGCGGGCGTCGGCATCGGTTTCAATCCGCCGAGGTTCCTGCAAAGCGGCGACGTCGTGCGCATGGAGATCCCCGGCATCGGCATCCTTGAAAACCAGGTGGAGTGAACATGGCAACCACGCAAGTCAGCGGGATATTCGTCGAGATCGACGGCGACGGCGCGCCGGTCGTCTGCATCCACGGCCTCGGCGGTTCGTCGAACAACTGGACGCCGGTGCTGCCGGCGTTCGAAGGGAGGAAGGTCATTCGCGTCGATCTGCCGGGCAGCGCGCGTTCGTCGTTGCCCGACGAGCAACTGTCGATCGACGTGTATGTGGAGACGGTCGCGTCCGTGCTGCGCGAGCTGCGGGTCACGCAGGCCGATGTCGTCGCGCATTCGATGGGCACGATCGTCGCGCAGCATCTGGCCGTCAGGCATCCGGAGTTCGTGAAGAGCCTCGCGCTGTTCGGCCCGCTCGTCGCGCCGCCCGACGCGGCTCGCGAAGGCATGCGTCAGCGCGCGAGCGTCGCTCGCGACAAGGGCGTGCCCGGCCTGCAGGAGATCGCCGATGCGATCGTGAAAGGCGCGACCAGCGACGAGACGAAGGCGCAGCGTCCGGTCACGCTCGCGCTCGTGCGAGAGAGCGTGATGCGGCAGTCGCCCGAAGGCTACGCGCAAAGCTGCGAGGCGCTCGCGGGCGCCGAGGCGGCCGACATCGAACGCATTCAAGTGCCGACGCTGCTCGTGACGGGCGACCAGGACGGCGTCGGCAAGCCGGACGCGGTCAAGGCGATGGGCGAGCGCATCGCGCACGCGCAAGTCGCGGTGCTGGCCGGCTGCGGACACTGGACCACGTTCGAGAAGCCCGCCGAATCGACGCAGGCGCTGAAGACGTTCTATCGGTCGGCGAAGTAGTCGTTCCGTACGTCGCGAGGAGACCACACCGACAACGCACAACGAGACCGGCATCCGGCCGGCATCGGCTATCGGGGAATCAGAACACATGCAGTAGTCAACCAGAGGCGGACGCGTGCAGCGCTGCGCCATCACTCGGAGGAGACAGACATGAGTTCGGTTTTGTTCACCAACGTATCGGTTTTCGATGGCAGCGGCGCCCAGCCCTTCAAAGGCGAGGTGCTCGTGGACGGCAAGCGCATCGTCGCGGTGGCCCGCGACGGCGCGCCGATCAGCGCGCCGCGCGCGCAGCGCATCGACGGACGCGGTGCGTTTCTGATGCCCGGCATGACGGAAGCGCACACGCACTTCTCGTGGAACGATCAGCCGTCGCTGTCCGCGATCCAGTTCATGCCGCCCGAGGAACACATCCTGTGGTGCGTGCGCGTCGCGAAGCGCTACCTGGAGATGGGCTGGACCTCGGCGCTCGGCGCGGCTGCCGCCAAACCGCGTCTCGACGTCGTGTTGCGCAACGCGGTGAATGCCGGCGAGTTTCCGGGGCCGCGCTATCTCGCGGGCAGCCAGGAGATCACGATCCTCGGCGGCCTCGCCGACAATACGCTGCCGCACATGCCGTTCAAGGAACTGAACTTCGGTGCAGTGGTAAGCGGTCCAGAAGAGATGCGCGCGACCACGCGCATGTTCGTCAAGTACGGCGTCGATCATCTGAAGATCAACCTGTCGGGCGAATACATCGCGGGGATTTCCGCGGAGTCCACGCCGTTTTCCGAGGAAGAAATCGCGATGCTCGCGGTCGAGGCGAAGCGCGCCGGCAAGCGTGTGGCCGCGCACGCGCGCTCGTCGGAATCGGTCAAGCAATGCGTGCGGCACGGTCTGGAACTGATCTTCCACGCAAGCTTCGCCGACGAAGAAGCGCTCGACATGCTCGAAGCGAACAAGGACAAGCACTTCGTCGCGCCGGGCATCGGCTGGCTGATCTGCACGCTGTATCACGCGGAGAAGTGGGGCATTACCGAAGCGATGGCCACGCAGATGGGCTACAAGCGCGAACTGGAAACCGCTGCGCAGACGCTGAGCAAGATGCACAAGCGCGGGATCCGCATCCTGCCGGGCGGCGACTATGGGTTCGCGTGGATGCCGCACGGCACGAACGCGCGCGATCTTCAATACTTCGTCGACTACATCGGCATGACGCCGATGGAAGTGCTGGTCGCGGCCACGCGCTACGGCGGCGAACTGATGATGATGCCCGACGAGATTGGCCAGATTCGAGAGGGTTATCTGGCCGACATCCTGCTCGTCGACGGTAATCCGCTCGACGATCTGACTATTCTGCAGGACCCGCAGAAGATCGCGCTCGTGATGAAGGACGGCGAGATCTTCAAGTCGACGCACGGTCCGCGGCCGTCGGTGGCCGAGCTGCATGTCGGCGCGACGTTGCCGGCCGACGCGGGCGCCGGGGAAGCGATGTCCGCTCCCTTGCACTGAGCGCCGGGTGGCGGGAAAGCGCAAGATAAGGCGCCGCGAGCGCGGCGCTGGCGGCGATCGCCGGGCGCGGGGATTACATCGCGGTCGCGATGGCCGCCGCGCTGCTCGCGGTGCTGACGAGCCTGCCGACCGCGCTTCAGATCGGCGAAGCGGGGCGGCAGTGTATTTTCGGCGCGGTGCTGCCCGGTTGTCTGGCGTTGAACGGGTCGTCGATCGAGGGGCGGCAGGCTTAGGAGCGCGGGCTGGTGGTGGTGGGGCGTCCAAAATGAAAAACCCGCGAAGCCTTGCGCTGTCGCGGGTTTCTTCATTCACCGGAACGTGCCGGAATAATCCGTGGTGCCTCGGGCCGGAATCGAACCGGCACTCCTTTCGGAACCGGATTTTGAGTCCGGCGCGTCTACCAATTTCACCACCGAGGCGTCTCCGGCCGTGTCGCCGGATAAACGAGAATTATGGCGTAAATCCGATAGCCGGGCAACTGGCGCGCGGCCCGCAGCCGGTCACACCGTGCGCGAAAACCGGTCGGCGCGTTGCATGCCCAGATAGCGGTCGAACACCATCGCAATGTTGCGCACGAGCATCCGGCCGGCCGGCAGCACTTCGAGCCGGTTCGTGCTGCGCGCGACGAGGCCGTCCTTCTCCAGTTCGCGCAACCGTTCCAGTTCCGCCGCGAACGCGGTCGGAAAATGCACGCAATGCGCGGCCTCGATTTCGTCGAAGCGCAGTTCGAGGTTGCACATCAATTCGGTGATGACGTCGCGGCGCAACCGGTCGTCGGCGGTCAGACGAACGCCGCGCGTCACGGCAAGGCGGTCGTTGCCGATCGCCTCCGCGTAGGTACGCAAATCCTTCGCGTTCTGTACGTAGACGTCGCCGACCTTGCCGATCGACGACGCGCCGAAGCCGATCAGATCGCAGTTCGCCCGCGTGCTGTAGCCCTGGAAGTTGCGATGCAGCGTGCGCTGCGCCTGAGCCCGCGCGAGTTCGTCGGTCGGCAGCGCGAAATGATCCATGCCGATGTACACGTAGCCGGCTGCCGTCAGCCGCTCGGTCACGAGCCGCAACAACGCGAGCCGCTCGGGCCCCGACGGCAGCGCGGCGGGATCCATTTGCCGCTGCATCTTGAACAGATGCGGCATATGCGCGTAGCCGAACACCGACAGACGGTCGGGCGCGAGCGCGAGGATCATGTCGAGCGTACGCGCGAAGCGGTCGACGCTCTGATGCGGCAACCCGTAGATCAGGTCCACGCTGACGGACTGGAATCCGCTCGCCCGCGCGGCGCCGATCACTTCGTCGGTCAGCTCGAACGGCTGGACCCGGTTGATCGCGCGCTGCACGAGCGGGTCGAAGTCCTGCACGCCGAGACTCAGCCGGTTAAAGCCGAGGGAGCGCAGGTGCACGATCGTGTCGGCGGACGCCTCGCGCGGATCGATCTCGATCGAATACTCGCCTTCGTTGTCGGGCAGCAGCGTGAACGCGTCGCGCGTGGCGGCCATCAGCCCGGTCATCTGGTCGAGCGACAGGAACGTCGGCGTGCCGCCGCCCCAATGAAGTTGCGACACCGGGCGCGTGGTATCGAACAGTTGCGCCTGCAACGCGATTTCGCGCTGCAGTTGCGCGAGATACGGCTTCGCGCGCGCCCGGTTCTTCGTCGCGACCTTGTTGCAGCCGCAATAGAAACAGACGGTGTCGCAAAACGGGATGTGGAAGTACAGCGACAGGTCCGTTTCCGTCGCGCCCGGATCGGCTGCGGCGCGCCGGTAGTGGTCGACGTCGAAGTCGTCGCGAAACTGCAGTGCGGTGGGGTACGACGTGTATCGCGGACCGTTCGCGCTGTATTTGGCGAGCAGATCGGGGTGGAACAGGATGTCGGCGGCGCTCATGATCGGACTGTGCAGGTCGGGGACGCGCGGTATCGATCATCCGTTCGTGGTCAGGGGCGGCCGGTGGGTCGCGGTCTGACGGCGTGGGCCGTGATCTGACAGCGCGCAGCTGGATCAGTGTAAGGGAGCGTCGCCGCGGCCGATTGCGTGAAAAGGCCGCAGCGGCGCAATGGCACAATGCGGGGTGCGCGACACCACGCGCCACGTAGATCCACGATTCATCACAAGCCGATGGCCAGTCCCGATTCTCCGTTTGATTCTCCCGGCCACGCGTGTCGCCCCGGCTGCGGAGCCTGTTGCATCGCGCCGTCGATCACGAGCCCGATCCCCGGGATGCCCGAAGGCAAGCCGGCGGGCGTGCGCTGCATCCAGCTCGCCGACGACCACCGGTGCGCGATTTTCGGCGATCCGGCGCGGCCTGCCTGTTGCAGCGGGCTGCGTCCGTCCGCGCAGATGTGCGGCGAGTCTCGCGAACACGCGCTCGTGTGGCTCGCGCAACTCGAAGCGGCGACGCGGCCCGACGCCGGCCTGCCCGGATAGCCGGCGGCCACGGCGAGCGCCTTCCGGCCAGGACGGCGAAGAGTGCTAGCATCCGACGACGCCGACCGGTATCCAACCGGCATCCGGCCGACATCCCATCGACATTCACCCGGCGGCACCTCGTCGCCATCGTCCCACCGGAGATTTCGCATGACCCGATCCGCAACGCGCCTGTCCCGCCGCACGCTCGTGCTCGCCGCGTTGAGCGCGGCCGCCGCAGGCGTGTCGCTCGGGGCGTGTGCGACGGCGACCTTTCCGTTCATCCCGGACCACTACACGTTCTCGCGTCAGCAGGTGCAGGACGCGGTGCAGCGCAAGTTCCCGTATCAGCGCTCGATGCAGCAACTGTTCGACGTCGCGCTGACGAACCCGGTCGTCGCGCTGCAGCCCGAGCGCAATCGCGTGGCGGTGCAGCTCGACGCGCAACTCGAAAGCCCGCTGGTGCGCGAGCCGGTCCACGGCACGTTCACGGTGTCGAGCGAACTCGCGTACGACAGCCAGCGTCAGGCGGTCGTGCTGCGCTCGCCGTCGGTCGATCACGTGGACGTCGGCGGCGACGCCGCGCCGTACGCCGAACAGATCAACGCCGTCGCCGCGCTGATCGCGACGCAGGTGCTCAACGGCTATCCGATCTATACGTTCAAGCCCGGTCAGCTTCAGTTTGCCGGCGTCGGTTACGAACCCGGTACAATCACCATCCTTACAAACGGCATACGCGTGCAGATCGTCGAAAAGTGACCGGTCGGGTGCGCGGCCCGTCGGCGTGGCGCGGTGCTGCAAAGCCTGAGCACGGCCCGTCCGGCGCGCACCTTCATTCACATCAGAAAGCGAAAGGTCACGGATGGACTGGATCCTCATCTGCAAGGCGCTGATCCTCGGCGTCGTCGAAGGGTTGACCGAGTTTCTGCCGGTGTCGAGCACCGGGCATCTGATCGTCGTCGGCAGTCTGCTCGACTTCTCCGGCGACTTCGCGAAGTCCTTTTTTGTCGTGATCCAGCTGGGCGCGATCCTCGCCGTCTGCTGGGAATTTCGCCGCAAGATCGGCAGCGTCGTCGCAGGGCTGCCGACGCGGCGCGACGCCCGACGCTTCACGCTGAACGTGATCGTGGCGACGGTGCCGGCCATCGTGCTCGCGCTGCTGTTCGAGAGTGCGATCAAGTCCGTGCTGTTCGCGCCGGTGCCGGTCGCGTTCGCGCTGGTCGCGGGCGGCGTGATCATCCTGTGGGTCGAATCGCGTCGTCGGGGCGCTCACGGAGCGGCCGGCGTCGCGACGTCGGCGAGCGTCGCGCGGGTGCAGTCGATCGACGACATCACCGCGGTCGACGCGCTGAAGATCGGTTTCGCGCAGTGCTTCGCGCTGATCCCGGGAATGTCGCGCTCGGGCTCGACGATCATCGGCGCGATGCTGTTCGGGCTCGAGCGGCGCGTCGCGACCGAGTTTTCGTTCTTTCTCGCGATTCCGGTGATCGCCGGCGCCACGGTGTACGAACTGCACAAGACGTGGCACACGGTGTCCGCCGACTGGCTCGGGCTCTTCGGGGTCGGCTTCGTCGCCGCGTTCTTCAGCGCGTTCGGGTGCGTGCGCTGGCTGCTGCGCTACGTCGCGTCGCACGACTTCGTGCCGTTCGCGTGGTATCGGATCGCGTTCGGCCTCGTCGTGCTGCTGTTCGGCTATGACGGTGGCCTTGGCTGGAACAATCCCGCGTAGTCGCAGTCGTGCCCAAAGGACGCGGCGTCGGCGTTGCCGCGTGCGGTTGCCCGGTCAGACCGGGCGGCGGCGGAACACCAGGTCCCAGACGCCGTGTCCGAGTCGCAGTCCGCGATTTTCGAACTTCGTGACAGGCCGGTAGTCGGGGCGCGGCGCGTAGTCGGCGGCCGTGTTCTCGAGGGCGGGTTCCGCGCCGAGCACGTCGACCATCTGCTCCGCGTAGTTCTGCCAGTCGGTGGCGCAGTGCAGATAGGCGCCGGGCTTCATCCGCGATGCGAGCAGCGCGACGAACTTCGGCTGGATGAGCCGGCGTTTGTGGTGGCGCGCCTTGTGCCACGGGTCCGGAAAGAAGATATGCACGCCGTCGAGGCTCGCCGGCGCGATCATCTGCTCCAGCACTTCGACGGCGTCGTGCTGGATGATCCGGATGTTCGTCAGGCCCAGCTCGCCGATCAGCTTCAGCAGCGCGCCGACGCCCGGCTCGTGCACTTCGACGCCGAGAAAATCGTCGCCCGGCCGCTTCGCTGCGATTTCCGCGGTGGTCGCGCCCATCCCGAAACCGATCTCCAGCACACGCGGCGCGTGACGGCCGAAGATCGCGTTCCAGTCCGGCTCGCTTGCCGCGTACGGCACGACGAAACGCGGCCCGAGTTCGTCGAGCGCGCGTCGCTGGCCGGTCGACACGCGTCCGGCGCGCGTCACGAAACTGCGAATCCGGCGACGGTGCAATACGTTGTCGGATGCGGCCGGCGTTTCGTCATCGGCGGGGGGCACGCTGTCGTGCGAAGCGGGATCGTTCGGGTCGTGAATCATCATCGGGGCACGGGTGTGAGGGACGCATCGCGCATTTGCGCATTCGCGTGCCGGTGGAACGCGGTGTGTCGCGGGTCAGCGGGAGTTGCGTCCACCGCCGCAGCCGCGCGGTGCATCGAGGACCGCCGCTCGCTGACGGCGCTCGCCGGCCGGCGGCGCGAGGCGTCGCGCATTATAGCAGCGGGGGTCGGCGTGCCCGCCCGCGGCGTCGACGGGGTGGGGCGCTAGTCCGCGCACACCGTCACGTGCATCGGCGACGGAAACGTGAGTTCGAATGCGTTGATCCGGCCGGCGCGCACATCCAGAAGCAGTTGCGCCAGCGAAGCGGCGTCGTCGCGCAATCGCTTTGCGTCGGCCGGCAGCCGCTCGTCTGCGTGAGAGAGCACCGTCTTGCGCGTCAGCACGATGAGCGCGATCGCCCGCGGACGGGGCATGAAAAATCGTTCCATGTGGCGGGACCTGCACCCCTGGCAGTCCTGCTTCCGCATGCGCGTAACGCGCGAGAACAGGCCACGGACGTCGGTAAAAAATACTGCTTGCAACCAAATATGCAACCAAAAATAGGGAAATTCTACCGCATCGCACGCGTTGCTGGAACGTGCGTTCGGGCCGGACGTTGTGCGTGCAACGGGTTTTTACGCGGTGTGACGCGTCGAGTCTATTGACGCACGCGGGCGGTAGCGCGCGTGATCGTGAGGATGCGGTAGTTGCTTGCCGACCGGGGACGCCGTGTGAATGGCGGCGCCGGAAGCGCCGGTTGAGAGCCGCGGATCGACCGGGCCTTCGCGCTTTGATGTGCGCCTTGACGTGCACTTCGATGTGGAGCGGGCGATGGGAATCGAACCCACGTCTCCAGCTTGGGAAGCTGGGGTAATAGCCATTATACGACGCCCGCAGAGCGCGCCATTTTACGCGGCTTTGCCCCGTCTTTGCAATCGCCCGCTCGACCGCGCCGCGCAAGACGGCCGCGGGAGCGCGCGTGGAAACGCGATACGCAGCCCTTCAGCAAACGTTTGGACGTGCCGTTAACCCGTCGGCAGTGGATGCCGGCAGGCGCGTCACCGGTGCCCGCCTGCGCACCCGCCATTGAGCGGCAAACGAGCGATCGAACAAAAAATGAAAAATAACTTTGGGTTTGCCATGGTGCTGGCAGTGGCGGTTTGCACGCTGAGCGGCTGTGATGGGTTTTCGGCGTCCGACAAGCAGTTCGTTGCGGCATCGATGCCAACCTCTTTCGAATCGTTCCGCATGTACAACGAAGAAGGCGGCGCGACAGCGGGGCGGCAGGCGTGCCTCGCGATGATCCACACGCCGGTCGGCGTCGCGCAGGAGACCGCCGTGCTCGAGCGCGGCTCGGGGATGACGTTCTCGATCTCGGCGGCACGCGACGGCCTCGACTGGAACGTCAGCTCGGACGGCGGCCCGCCGACGGAAAGCAACTCCGCGGTGTTTCGCTATCTGGTCGTCTCGTGCGTATCGACGCTCGAAGAGAAGTTTCTCGCGCAGGCGACCGACAAGATCACCCGCCCGTCACTGCTGCATCGCTGAGCGGGCGAACGAACGCCCGGAACAAACGCCTAGATCCCGAACAGCGTGAGCGACACGGCGGCCCGCGTCACGATCATCAGCAGGACCTGCACGATCACGAACAGCAGGATCGGCGACAGGTCCAGCCCGCCGATTCGCGGCAGGATCCGGCGCAGCGGATTCAGGATCGGCGCGGTCAGCTGATAAAGGATCGGCATTGCCGGCGAGCGGGGATTGAGCCACGACAGCAGCGCCATCAGGATCGTCAGCCACAGGCTCAGGTTCAGCGCCCACTTGATCACCGTGAGGAGCGCGACGATCACGAGCGTCGGCAGCGCGGCGAGCGGATCGACGCCGGCGAGCGTCACCATCAGCAGCACGTACACGATCGCGGCGATCAGCGCGGCGACGATGCTGGCCCAGTCGATGCGCCGCGTCGCGGGGATCACATGTCGCAGCGGCAGCACGATCCAGTTAGTGACCTGCTGGACGGCGTGCGAGACCGGATCGTAGGCGGGCATCCGCACGACCTGCAGCCACGCGCGAAGCAGCAGCGCGGCGCCGAACAGCGTGAAGACGGTATTGAGCAGAAAGCGGGCGATCTCGCCGAACATCGGGTTTTCCTTTTCCTTCAGGTAGCGCGGGCGTCAGACAGAGCCCCGGCGCGTGGGGTAATGCGTGCGTCGCGGGTCAGCGCGATGCGACGGCCGTGGTTGCGGTGCGCGGCGAGGGGAAGCGCGTCGCGCGACCGTCTGCGCCGCCGCGAATGTCGACGATGCCCGACGGCACGGCGCGTCCGGCGCGATCGAAGCGGGCGCCGCCGCGTGGCGGTGAAAGCGTGCTGACCTTGTTCATTTTGTGTTCTCGTTTGGGGGCCCAAGCGTGCGGCGCACGCCAGCGGCGCGCGCCGGTCGTCACATTATCACGGCTCGTGCGCCGTCTCCATCCTCCGCTCCGGTGCTCTGTCGGTGGCCTCACACGCGCGGCGCTGTTATGCGTCGCGCGTGGCTCCGCTGCGAGCCAGAGGGTCGAATGTTCGTTCTCGTACGGATGCGGCTGTCCGAACTCCGATAGAAAGACACTGTCGTGTCACCGACTTCGGTGCCGACGAGCCGCGCGTCTTCGCTGAACGCGCGGCAGCGTGCAGCATGGGTACGGCGTTTGCAGACATCGTCACGGAGTGAACGACGGCCGGCGGAGGTCGAGCAGGAGGCCGTCAGTGCATCACAACGGAGCGCCGTCGCTGTCGGCCGCTGACGTTCGCAGCCTGCGGATACGGCTTTTTCCTGGCAGACCGCCTGTCCGATTCGGGGATCCACTATGAGCATGTTCGCTTATCGAAAACATTTGCGGTTTCTGACACCTGCCCAGCGCCGTCGCTGGTGGGACCAGCGCAAGCGGTTGACGCCGCGCGTGCATATCAGCGGCTCTTATCTGCCGCCGCATATCACGCGTGAATTCGCGTACGTGAAAGTGGTCTAGCGGTGGGACGGCCCATGATTATCCGAAAGGTCCGATTCCAATTTTGTAATTAAACATTACCGCCCCGCGGCGGCCAGACCGCCCGCGGGCCGGTACAAATTTCCTGCCGATTCGCGCCCTGCGTCCCGGAGTCCCGCTCCAGCGTTCCTTCGACAGAGAGCATTGCGCATCGTGAAAAGCGCGCGCCGCGGTGCTCGACCGCGCTCCCGGCAGCAATTGCAATTTGCAACAAATGGTGTTCTCCGGCGATCTCTCTTTTGGATACATTCATATGTAGAGAGCATCGTCATGCGGCCCGGCAGTGAAGCCAGTCGCGAGGAGAAGAGAAGTGAACAAGAGCGTTCCGTACATCGTTGCCGCAGCATTGGGCGTCGGCCTCGTCGGCGTTGCCAACGCAGGCGTTTCCGTCGGTATTGGTCTCGGCGTGCCGATCGCGCCGGCTTATCCGGTCTACGCGGCGCCGCCGCCCGTCGTCTACGCGCCGCCTCCGGTCGCGTATGCGCCGCCTGTCATGTACGCGCCGCCGCCGGTGGTCGTCGGCGGGTACTACGGCTATCCGTACTGGCACCACGGCTACTACCACGGCGGTTACTACCGTCACTATTACCGTCGCTGATCAGGCGCGGCGGCCGTTTCGCTGACGGCTGCCGCATCGTCCGCAAGTCGCCAAACGGCGTAACGCCGGCTATTCGCCGCGTTGCGCCGTTTTGCTTTGGCGTGTCGCGCGCGCACCGATGAGGGGCCGGTCAGACGGACCCCGTCGCCTTCGCGCCGTGCAGGATCAGATCGCGGTACCCGTCGACGATGACGGCGTACGAGAAATACGCAAACAGCAGCGCGGACAGAACGTGGCAGGCACGCAGCAGCCCGGTGCCCGCTCGCTTGCGGCCGTGGCTGGCAAGGGTGCAGACGAAGATCGTCCACGCGAGCCCGCCGAGGAAGAAGCCGCCGAGGAACAGGGCGGCCGCGCCGGCCGTCGTCGCGCCCGATTTCGCGATCAGTGCGCCGCCGACCGCGGCGAACCACAGGATCGCCGTCGGCGACGACAGCGCGAGCAGCAAGCCCCGAATGAAGCCGCGCAAAGGATCGAGGTGCGGCGACGACGCGTCGACGTCGCCTTCGACCGGCGGTGCGCTCGACGGATTGAGCGCCTCGCGCGCCATTTTCCACGTGAGCATCAGCAGGATCGCGGCGCCGCCGATCCAGACGACCCAGCGCACCGCGCTGAACTGCAGCAGCGCCGCCATGCCGGCGAGCGCGAGCGCCGCGTAGACGAGATCGCCGAAGCACGAGCCGAGGCCGAGCCGGAATCCGGGCTTGAACCCGTGCGACAGCGTGGTCGAGATGATCGCGACGTTCACGAGCCCGATGTCGAGACAGAGCGACAGCGACAGGAAAAATCCGTCGGAGAGCAGCGAAAAACCGGACATGCGAAAGACGGCCCGCTCAGCCGAGGCCCAGTTCGCCGGCAAGCCGGTCGATGCGCGCCTTCACGGCGTCGTCCATCGCGATCGCGCGGCCCCATTCGCGGGTCGTCTCGCCGGGCCACTTGTTGGTCGCGTCGAGGCCCATTTTCGAGCCGAGACCGGCGACCGGCGACGCAAAGTCGAGATAGTCGATCGGCGTGTTTTCGACGAGCACGGTGTCGCGCGCCGGGTCGATCCGGGTCGTGATGGCCCAGATCACTTCCTTCCAGTCGCGGATGTTCACGTCGTCGTCGACGACCACGATGAACTTCGTGTACATGAACTGCCGCAGGAAGCTCCAGACGCCGAACATCACGCGCTTCGCGTGGCCCGGGTAGCTCTTCTTCATCTGCACGATCGCCATCCGGTAGCTGCAGCCCTCGGGCGGCAGATAGAAGTCGGTGATCTCCGGAAACTGCTTCTGCAACAGCGGCACGAACACCTCGTTCAGCGCGACGCCGAGCACGGCCGGCTCGTCGGGCGGTTTGCCGGTGTAGGTGGAGTGGTAGATCGCGTCGCGGCGCATCGTGATCCGCTCGACGGTGAACACCGGGAACCACTCCTGTTCGTTGTAGTAGCCGGTGTGATCGCCGTACGGGCCTTCGAGCGCATGTTCGTACGCGGCGCCCGGGCCCTTCGACGGGCGCGGCGGCGCGCCCGCCGGCGCCGGCTCGGGCGTGCGTTGCTGCGGATAGATGAAGCCTTCGAGCACGATCTCCGCGCGCGCGGGCACCTGCAGCGTGTCGACGCCCGGCGTCAGGCATTTCGCGAGTTCGGTGCGGCTGCCGCGCAGGAGGCCGGCGAACTGGTACTCGGACAGCGTATCGGGGACCGGCGTCACCGCGCCGAGGATCGTCGCGGGATCGGCGCCGAGCACGACCGCGACCGGATACGGCTGTCCGGGAAAGCGCTGCGCGAACTCGCGGAAGTCGAGCGCGCCGCCGCGATGCGCGAGCCAGCGCATGATCAGCTTGTTGCGGCCGATCAGCTGCTGGCGGTAGATCCCGAGATTCTGGCGCGTCTTGTTCGGCCCGCGCGTGACGGTGAGCCCCCAGGTGACGAGCGGACCCGCGTCGCCGGGCCAGCACGTCTGGATCGGCAGCTTCGACAGATCGACGTCGTCGCCTTCCCAGACGATCTCGTGGCACGGCGGCGCGCTGACCGCCTTCGGCGCCATGTCCCAGACGGCCTTCGCGAGCGAGAACAGCTTGCCGGCATCCTTCAGGCCGCGCGGCGGCTCGGGCTCCTTCAGCGCGGACAACAGGCGGCCGACGTCGCGCAGCGACTCGAGTGCCGCGCCGTCGCCGGCGCTTTCGGCCGCGTCGATGCCCATCCCGAGCGCGACGCGGCGCGGCGTGCCGAACAGGTTGCCGAGCACCGGGAAGCGGTGCTGGTCGCGATTCTCGAACAGCAGCGCGGGACCGCCCGCGCGCAGTACGCGGTCGCACAGTTCGGTCATCTCCAGCACCGGCGACACCGGCTGCGCGATGCGGCGCAGCTCGCCGAGCGTTTCCAGGCGACCGACGAAGTCGCGCAGGTCTTTGTATTTCATCAGGACGGGGTTCAGGCCGCGCAACGCGGCGGGTGCGGAAATGCCGCAGCCAGCCGAATAGGGAGCCGGCTCACACGACAGGCGGATTGTCGATTTTACCTGTGTTAGCTGACGCACGCAGAAGGGCGCGATGCGTATCGGCTCGAAACGGGCTTGCCAGCTAGCTTTGAGCCGACTGAACGCCGTTCATCATGACTAATAGTTATGATATTGAAGTTTTATAGTGTTGACGATCTATAAAACCCTGATAGAATCCGTCGACACTGGTTGCAGGGCTTGAAATTTTTCACCAGTACCATCGGTTCTTTTGACGCTACGCGTCACCGTATTGCCGAATCTCTGCACGACCTCCGTACGGTCGAGTTTGGCTTTCCTCGCCAGCGCCCGCTCGCGCTGGTATGTCAGCGTGAGAGTCTCAGCGCGTACCGCTCGTACGCCGACTTTCTGTCCCGAGACTTTCGCGCACGGCGACATTCGCCGTATTCCCGACGCCGCTGCTTTTGCCAGGGCGCGTGGCGTCGTGATCCCGCGAAAAGCCGCCGGCTTCATGCCTTGGCGGCTCTTCCACGGATCATGCAACATGGGAGATCTGTAGATGAACACCTGGTTATCGTGGTGGCGAACCGATGAGCGTCCCGCTCTCGCGCTACGCGCGCTGCTGCGCCGCGGAACGCGTCTTAGCCACCACCTGTTCAGCATTGTCGGCGGTTGCGCCGTGCTGCTGGCGCTTGCAATCTGGTTGTTGCCCACGTGGCGCGGCACGCTGGCCGCGCGGGTGATGCCGTTCGTGTCGGCGGCGGTTCAGGCCGGTCCCGCGCGTCTGTTGCAGGGCAACCCGCTGCCGTCGGTGGCGCCGCCCGGCGGCAAGCTGGCCGACGACACGTTCGCCGACAGCGAAAACGCGAACGGCGTGACGCCGACCGCCGCGCTCGCCGACGCAGCCACCACCGACACCACGTCGTCCACGATGCCGATGGTCGTCGGCGTCGCGCCGCTGAACGGTCTCGCGCCGCAATCGCTGCCGAGCGTCAGCGTGCTCGCGCGGATGATCCCGTCGGAGCGGATCACGCCGGACGCGCGCGACGATCGCGTACTCGTCTCGGCGCGCGAGCAGGCGCTCGTCGCCACGTACATCGCGCGCCGCTATCACGTCGCGCAGGAGCCGGTCGGCGACCTCGTGAGGGCCGCGTTCGACACCGGCCGCGAAGTCGGCCTCGACCCGCTGCTGCTGCTCGCCGTGATGGCGATCGAATCGGGCTTCAATCCGTATGCGGAGAGCGGCGTCGGCGCGCAGGGGCTGATGCAGGTGATGGCGAAGGTGCATTCCGACAAGCTCCAGTACTTCGGCGGCCAGAGCGCGGCGCTCGATCCGCTCGCGAACATCAAGGTCGGCGCGCTGGTGCTGAAGGACTGCATCGCGCGCGGCGGCTCGCTCCCGGGCGGCCTGCGCCTGTACAACGGGTCGACGGCCTCTGGCGACGGCGGCTACGGCGCGAAGGTGATGGCCGAGCGCGCGCGTCTGCGCGATGCCGCGCACGGCGGTTCCGGCTCGATCGCGGCGCCGCAGGCGACGACCACGGTCAGCGCGCCGGTGCCGCAGCGTGCGCCGCGCCGCGTGCAGGTGACGCTCGACGGCGCTCGCCCGCTGGCGGAAAAGACGGCGGCTGCGCCGTCGAAGGCGTCCGAGGAGGACGAAGCGAACCTGAATTCGACGAAGCACGCGTCGGCGACCGACATAGGCGCCTGACGACGCAGCGGTGGCGGCGCGGTCAGCGCCGCGCTGCGAATGCAAAAAAAGCACCCGACGGGTGCTTTTTTATTGGCCGGCGCAACGGGCGGCGCGCCGCCGAACGCGACGCTCGCGCGATCTACCGGTCGAACAGCGTGCGCAGCCGCTCGACGGCCTCTTCGAGCCGTTCGTACGCGGTCGCGTAGGACAGCCGCACATACCGATGCGGCGCGGCCACGCCGAAGTCCATCCCCGGCACCATCACGGTGCCGGCTTCATGCAGCATCGCCCGCGTGAGCGCGTCGCTGTCGCCGGCTGCCGGATGCGCGACGCCGGTGCAGTCCGCATACACATAGAACGCGCCGTCCGGCATCACCGGCACCGAAAATCCGAGCGATTCGAGCGCCGGCGCGATGAAGTCGCGCCGGCGGCGGAATTCGAGCCGGCGCGACTCGTAGATCGCGAGCGTATCCGGCTCGAAGCACGCGAGCGCCGCGTGCTGTGCAAGCGCCGACGCGCAGATGAACAGGTTCTGCGCGAGTTTCTCGAACGCGCCGACGAGCGCAGGCGGCACAACCAGCCAGCCGAGCCGCCAGCCGGTCATGTTGAAGTACTTCGAGAAGCTGTTGACGGTCACGACGTCGTCGCCGAACGACAGCGCGGACACCGGGGGCGCGTCGTAGCTGAGGCCCTGGTAGATCTCGTCGACGATCGTGAAGCCGCCGCGCGCGCGAACCGCGTGGACGATCCGCTGGAGTTCGTCCGGTGCGATCGACGTGCCGGTCGGGTTCGACGGCGACGCGAGCAGCACGCCGCGCGTGCGCGGCGTCCAGAGCCGTTCGACGTCCGCCGCGCTCAACTGGAAGCGCACGTCCGGGCCGCTCGGCACGAGCACCGGCTTGCCTTCGGCGGCCGCGACGAAGTGGCGGTTGCACGGATAGCACGGGTCGGGCATCAGCACTTCGTCGTCGCGGTCGACGAGCGCGCTGCACGCGAGCAGCAGCGCGGCCGACGCCCCCGCGGTCACGACGATCCGCGCGGGATCGATCGCGAGGCCGTACGCGTGCGCGTAGTGCGCGGCGATCGCCTCGCGCAGCGGGGCAATGCCGAGCGCGCTCGTGTATTGGGTGACGCCGCGGCGCAGCGCGGCGGCCGCCGCGTCGACGACCGGCTCCGGCGCGGTGAAGTCCGGCTCGCCGATTCCCATGTGAATAATGTCGCGCCCCGCGCGTTCGAGCTTCGCGGCTTCCTTCGCCAGTTCCATCACGTAGAACGGCTGAATCGCGTCGACGCGGGCGGCAAGCCGCAGGAGCGGCTCGGCAACGGTGTTCATGCTGTGCTTCCGGTTGTTGCGGTGTATGGCGGATCGGTCGCCGGCGGGCACGGGGAGGCCGCGGCGCCGCGCGCGTCGAAAAATCAGAAAGAGAAAGGCGCGGACTGCCGTCCGCGCCCGGCCGTCATGACCGGCGGGCGGCCTGCGCCTCGGCGGGGCGCAGTTGCACGGCGAGCTTGTCGAGCACGCCGTTCACGTACTTGTAGCCGTCCGAGCCGCCGAACGTCTTCGCCAGTTCGACAGCCTCGTTGATCACGACCCGGTACGGAATGTCGACGTGGTGCGTCAGCTCATACGTGGCGACGAGCAGCACCGCGCGTTCGACGGGCGACAACTGGTCGATCGGACGGTCGAGGCAAGGCGAAATCGCGGCCGACAGCGTGTCCGCATCGCGGATCACGCCGTGCAGGATCGCATCGAGATGCTCATGGTCGGCTTTGTCATACCCCTGGGCGCCGCGCAGTTGCGCGTCGATCTCGCCGGCGGGCACGCCCGACAGCAGCCACTGATACAACCCCTGCGTGGCCAGTTCGCGGGAGCGGCGGCGCGCGCTCTTCATTGGCGTTCCTCTTCTTCCTCGTCTTCGTCTTCGTCGTCGTCGCCGCCGTCGAGCTGTTCGAGCGCAACCGTCAGGTTCGCCATTTCGACCGCGACGCGGGCCGCGTCACGACCCTTTTCGGTCATCCGCGCGACAGCCTGTTCGTCGTTTTCGGTGGTCAGCACCGCGTTCGCGACCGGAATGCCGAAGTCGAGCGTGACGCGCGAGATGCCGGCACCGCTTTCGTTCGACACCAGTTCGAAGTGATAGGTCTCGCCGCGCACGACCGCGCCGAGCGCGATCAGCGCGTCGAACTGGCCGCTTTCCGCGAGTTTTTGCAGCGCGAGCGGGATTTCGAGCGCGCCGGGCACCGTGACGAGCAGCACATCCTCGCCGACGACGCCGAGGCGTTCGAGTTCTTCGATGCACGCGTCCGCGAGGCCGTTGCAGACCGGTTCGTTAAAACGCGACTGGACGATGCCGATGCGCAGTCCGTCGCCGTCGAGATTCGGTTGGTATTGTCCGATTTCCATGTTGGGTCCGTAGTGTCGGGTGAGCGGGGTGACGTGGTGGATGGGGCTGCGTGTCTTGCGTATCAAGCCATGCGTATCAAATCAAGGTATCAAGCGTGCTGCGACTGCTACGCGTGCGACGCCGTGCCGGCTGCTGCCTCTGCCGGGCACGGCGCTTCGGTCTTGCCGCCCGGCATCCGCACGAAGCCGGTGACTTCGAGGCCGTAGCCCGACATGCTGCCGAGCCGGCGCGGGTTCGACAGCACCTGCATGCGGCCGACGCCGAGTTCGCGCAGGATCTGCGCGCCGATCCCGTAGGTCTTGAAGTCGATCGGACGGCGTGCGAGCGCCTCCGCGCGCTCCTTCTGGTCGAACGCCCTGAAGACGTCGATCAGATGTTCCTTCGTGTCGCCGCAATTGAGCAGCACGATCACGCCGAGATCGCGTTCGGCGACTTCCTTCATCGCGGCGTCGAGCGTCCACGAGTGCGTGGACGCGCCGGTTTCGAGCAGGTCGAGCACCGACAGCGGCTCGTGCACGCGCACCGCGGTGTCGACGGTGGGCGACGGCGTGCCGCGCACGAGCGCGATGTGCGGCGAGCGAGTGGGCTGGTCGACGTACATCACCGCGCGGAAGGTGCCGTGAGCGGTCTGCATCGTGCGTTCGGCGACGCGCTCGACGATCGACTCGGTGCGGCTGCGGTAGTGGATCAGATCGGCGATCGTGCCGATCTTCAGTTGATGTTCGCTCGCGAACTCGATCAGGTCGGGCAGGCGCGCCATCGTGCCGTCGTCCTTGATGACCTCGCAGATCACCGCGGCCGGCGTGAGGCCCGCGAGCGCGGTGAAGTCGCAGCCGGCCTCGGTGTGGCCCGCGCGCACGAGCACGCCGCCCGGCTGCGCCATGATCGGAAACACGTGGCCCGGCTGCACGATGTGCTCCGGCCGCGCGTCGTGCGCGACCGCGGCCGCGATCGTGCGGGCGCGGTCGGCCGCCGAGATGCCGGTGGTCACGCCTTCGGCCGCCTCGATGCTGACCGTGAACGCGGTGCCGTACTGCGTGCCGTTGCGGTAGGTCATCAGCGGCAGGTTCAGCTGCTTGCAGCGCTCCTGCGTGAGCGTGAGGCAGATCAGGCCGCGACCGTAGCGGGCCATGAAATTGATGGCTTCCGGCGTGACGAATTCGGCCGCGATCACGAGATCGCCTTCGTTCTCGCGGTCTTCTTCGTCGACGAGGATCACCATCCGGCCGGCTTTCAGTTCGGCGATGATCTCCAGGGTGGATGCGAGCGACATGTCGGGGTTCTTTCAGGAAAGCGCATATTTTACGCCACGCGGACGGGCGCGTCGCCGTCGCGGCGGGCAACGCCGGCCGATTGGCCAGGCGTTTCGCCCCCCGGTCGGCCCCTGAGCCGGCTTCGGCACGCGTGTCAGCTCCGATTGACGATATTAACGTCCGTCGTTACTATCGCCGCGCACGACTTTCCGCCCGGTTTGTTTTCATGCCGGCGGCGATCGGGACCGTCGACCATTACCGAGGAGTCGAAACGCATGGCACGCGAATTACCGCTCGCCACCCCGGGCGAGATTCTGTCGGAAGACTGGCTGAAACCGATGGGCCTCAGCCAGTACGCACTGGCAAAGGCGATCGGCGTGCCGCCGCGCCGCATCAACGAGATCGTGCTCGGCAAGCGCGCGATCACCGCGGACACCGCCGTGCGGCTCGCCGCGTTCTTCGGCACGGACGCGCGCAACTGGATGGAACTGCAGGCCCACTACGACACCGAGCTCGCGCGCGAGCAGCTCGCCGACGTGCTCGCGCGCATCAAGCCGCACGCGGCGTTCGTGTGAGCCGGCGCGGCATCGTTCGCGCGCGATGCAACCGGCGATGATTCCGTCGACGTCCTTAAGGAATGCTTAAGCGTCCGCGTCTTTTTCGCTCGCAAAACCAAAAAGCAACACGGCGATTTTCGACTATGCGCGCGGCGTCGCGAAAACGCGCGGTGCGGGCTCCCGGCTACTTTCCGCCGCGCTTACGGACAACCACAAAATGCGCGCCGTTCGTAAGCATCGAGCGGCGCCCGCGCGGCGCGGCGCGCCATCGACGCCCGTTGCACGCGCACCGTTTGATTCGCATTCCCTTACACGCATAACGCTTTGGCAATCGGGTCGATAAGAAACAATAACTGTCGCCGGCGCGGGGGCGTCCCGCATGCTCGTCTCGCGTCCGGCTCGGGGCAGCGCGCCTCTTCCGGCATCGCACACAACCAACGAATCGATCCGGAGACAAGCCCATGCACAAGCCTCTCGTGTTGTCGCTCATCCTCGTTGCCGGGCTCTACGCGTGCGGCGGTGGTAACGACAGTCCGCAAGCGTCGGCCACCCCGCCCAAGCTGGTCACGAACATCGCCGTGCCCAATGCGGCGACCCCCGCCTTCAGCTTCGACATCAGCTATGCGGAAGCGGGGCAGTACTACCTCGCCGATCGCAACAACAAGGCCGTCGATGTCGTCGATACGGCGTCGAACACGCTCGCCGCGCAGATTCCCGGCGCTTTCACCGGCATCGGCGCCAGCACGGATACGTCGGGGCCGGACGGCATCGTCGGGATCACGGGCCAGCACACGCTGTATGTCGGCGACGTCGATTCGGTGAAGGTGGTCGACACCAGTTCGCGCCAGACCGTCAACACGATCGCGATCAGCACGTCGGGGCAACGGGTCGACGAGGGCTGCTACGACCCCGACGACAACCTCGTCGCGATGGCGAGCCCCGGCGACACGCCGCCGTTCCTCACGTTCATCTCGACGACCACGCAGACGATTGCGACGAAGCTGACCTTCAACGGCTCGTCAGGGCTCGAGGCCTGCGTGTACGACCCGGCGTCGAAAAGCTTCCTGATCAACAACGACGGCACCACGGCGAACCCCGACGGCGAACTCGACGTGATTCCGGCCGCATCGGTCGTCGCCGGCGCGCCGGCCGTCAGCAAGGCGTTCCCGCTCGGCAAGTGCGGACCCGCGGGGATCGCGCTCGGACCGAACAACGACGTGCTGGTCGGCTGCGATCCGGCGGCCGGCGATCCGCTGATCACGCTGATCCTCGATCGCACGACGGGCGCGGTGCTCGCGAACCTGCCGTTCGGCGGCGTCGACCAGGTGGCCTACGATCCGGCATCCGACCGGTACTTCCTGCCCGCCCGGCATTGGGTGGCGAGCGGCACGGCGGCGGCGTCGGGATTCACGCCGGTGATGGGCGTCGTCGACGGCAAGACGCGCCAGTTGCTGTTCAAGGTGCCGGTCGGCACGGGCGCGCACTCGGTCGCGATCGACGGCGCGCGGCAGCGGGTCTACGTGCCGTTCCAGGGCGGCGCGACCGGTTTCGCGACCGCCGGCATTTCGGTGTTCACGACGCAATAAGGCGGACGTCGGCCCGGTTCGCGCCGGGCCGACCCGCGCACCGCCTCGCGTACTCAGAACGGCTGCAGCACGTAGTGGGCGATCGGATGCGGGTCCGGCTTGAACAGCGTGTCGATCCGCGAGTTCAGCACGTACACGCTGTCGTTCTGCGTGACAGCCGCGGTCGGCGTCGACTGTTCGCTCTTCAGCGTGCGCGTGATCGTCGCCGTGCGCCAACCGTCGTTGGACACCAGTTCGACGGTGCGATCGGCGCCGGCGTTCTGCACGACGACGAGGTGCTTCGCGTCGACGAGATCGAAGCCGTCGGCGCTTTTCGTCGCGTTAAGCGTTCGGTGTGCGCAAACAAAAATGGCGCGGGTTAGTCCCGCGCCATGTCGCATGAGCCGCCGCGTTGCTGCGCGGCGGCGGGATCAGAAAGTCTCCCAGTCCGTGTCCGACGTAGCCGCGATACGGTCCGGCGCGGCCGGCGTGACGGACCTGCCGACGGCCGGCTTGACCGGCCTCGTGCTTGCCGCGGGCTTCGCCGGCGACTGCGCAGACGTCGCCGGGTGGCTGACGGCCGGCTTCGCGGCGACGCTCGCGGGCTTGCTCGCCGGCGCGGCGCTCGATGCAGCGCTCGACGTGGCGCTCGACGTGGCGCTCGATGCAGCCGCCGACGCAGCGCTCGAAGCAGCCGCCGACGCAGCGCTCGCCACAGCCGCCGACGCCGATCCGCCGCTCGCCGCGACCGTGCCCGAACCGGCATGCGTCTTCACGATCCGGCGCGCATCGGCGCGCGTCGCCGTCGCCGGCGCCGCGCCGTCGTGCCCGATCTTCCACGCGCCGAGCAGCCGGCGCAGATTCCCCGTCTGCTCCTCGAGCGCCGCCGCGGCCGCCGCCGCCTGTTCGACGAGCGCCGCGTTCTGCTGCGTGACCTCGTCCATCTGCGTGACCGCGCGCGACACCTGGTCGATGCCTTGCGACTGCTCTTCGGACGCCGCGCTGATCTCGCCCATGATGTCGGTCACGCGGCTGACGGCCTGCAGGATCTCGTTCATCGTCGCGCCCGCGCGATCGACCTGTTCCGCGCCGTCGCGCACCTTGTCGGACGACTGGCCGATCAGCGCCTTGATGTCCTTCGCCGCGCTCGCGCTGCGCTGCGCGAGCGCGCGCACTTCACCCGCGACGACCGCGAAGCCGCGGCCCTGCTCGCCGGCGCGCGCGGCCTCGACCGCCGCGTTCAGCGCGAGGATGTTGGTCTGGAACGCGATCCCTTCGATCACGCTGATGATGTCGACCACCTGCGCCGAACTCGACGAGATCTCGCGCATCGTGTCCACGACCTGGCTCACGACCTCGCCGCCGCGCGTCGCGATCGTCGACGCGTTCGCGGCCAGCTGGCTCGCCTGGCGCGCGTTTTCGGCGTTCTGGCGCACGGTGCCGGTCAACTGCTCCATGCTGCTCGCGGTTTCCTGCAGCGACGCCGCCTGCTGCTCGGTGCGCTGCGACAGGTCGGTGTTGCCCATCGCGATTTCACGCGCGCCGATGTCGATCGAGCCGGTGCTGTCGTGCGCGGCCTTGACCATCGTGACGAGCTGGCGCTGCATCTTGTGCAGGCCCCCGAACAGACGGCCGATCTCGTTGCCGCCTTGCACCGGCACCGTTTGGGACAGGTCGCCGTCGGCGATGCGGTCGAAGCACGCGATCGCGCGATCGAGCGGGCCCACGATGATCGCGCTCATCATGCGGTACGCGACGACCACCATCACGAGCGCCAGCACGAGCGCCGCGCCGATCAGCATGCGCATGCGCATCATCGCGTCGCCCGACGCGCTCGCGCGCGCCTGCGCCTGGTCCAGCATCGACTGTGCGACGGGGGACGCCACGTTGTCGAAGGCGACGAACATCGGGCTGATGCGCGTGTCCGCGATCGCGTGGTAGCCGGCCAGATCGTTCGCGCGCAACGCGGCGAACTCGGGATTGACGCCGTCCTGCATCAGCGTCGCGCGCAGGGCGGCGAGCCGGTCGAGCAGCGCCGGATCGGTGCCGGCCTTCGGCTTCGACTGGAAGGTTTTCCAGGCCTCGTCGGACTTCGCGAGCAGTTCGGCGCCCCGGTCGAGCGCCTTGTGCGCTTCGTCGTTCTGGCCCGCGGCCAGCAGCGCGCTCACCCGCTCCAGCGCGACGCGCGAGCGCAGCAGCATCGACGATGCGTCGCTCAGCGCGCGCACGGTGACGAGATCGTCGCCCGCGATCGTCGACAGCGACCCGGTTGCATTCCCGAGCGACACGAGACCGAGGATGCCGGTCGTCACGGTCAGCGCGACGAGTACCAGCAGGACGCTCGTCAGCATCGCGCGAATGGACCACTTTTGCAGCATCGAATTCTCCAGGGCGGTTCAGAGTGCGCGTGACGCCGCGTATGCGTCACGCAATCAGGTGAATAACGACCGGAATTCGTGCGGCTTTAGCGATTTGTCAGGGTTTTCCTGTAGGGACGGAACGATGCGGGGACGCGGCGAGCAACTGCGCGCGGCGCGCTTCGGTGTCGTCGTCGGCGGGGAACAGGCGTTCGACGCGCAATTCCTGCGCGGCGACGGTCTGCGGCGTGCCGACGGTCGTCACCAGCGAGAAATAGCGCAACACGACGCCGTCCTTCACGAAGCCGAGCGGCACGAACGGCAGCGCCGCCACGGCGGACGAACCGGGATGCCGCTTCCAGTCGCGCGGCGCGTCGGGATACGCGAGCAATTCGTCGACGAGCCGGCGCGCGCGGGCGTTCGTGACGGCGTTCGTCAACAGCAGCGTCTGGATCTGCGGCTCCGTCAGTCTGCTCGCGTGCACGCGCTGAAAGAGGCCGATGAAGCCGTGGATCAGCACCGGCGAAGCGGCCGTCGTGGCCGCGATGTTCGGGAGCGCGCCGAACGTCTGCCGCAGTTTTTCGAGCACCGGCTTCGATTGCGAGAGCGCCGAGTCGATCGTGTGGACGGGATAGCGGGACATCGTGACTCCTCAGGCGGTGTGCGCCGCCGGAGTGGCGCCGCGACAACCGAAGCGCAGGAGCGGACGGTCGGCGCGCCAATTTCATCGCGGGTAATCGCGGCGGCACGCGAATCCGTGCAGGAAAGGAACGGTAAGAATCCGCATTCCCTTCGCGCGACGGCGCTGTCTTAGAATTCGCGCATGAATCCCAGCGTTCTCATCGTCGACGACGATCCGGTCATGCGCGATCTTCTCGGCCGCTTTCTACGCTCGCATCAGTTCGACGTGGCGGTCCTGCACGACGGCAAGCACCTGCAGCGTCGGCTGGAGCGCGAGCGGCCATCGATCGTCGTGCTCGACATCATGATGCCGGAGACCGACGGCCTCGACGCGATTGTCGCGTTGCGCGCGGGCGGCGACGACATTCCGGTCATTTTCGTGACCGCTCGCGGAAGCGTGACCGACCGGATACGCGGGCTGACGCTCGGCGCGGACGATTACCTGCCGAAGCCGTTCGATCCGCACGAACTGCTCGTGCGCATCCAGAACATCCTGCGGCGGCGCGGGCCGTCGACCGCGACCGTGCCGGAGGTGCGCAAGCCGTACCGGTTCGGGCCGTTCGAACTCGATTTCACGATGCGCACGCTGTCGAACGGCGGCCGGCAGACCGCGCTGCGCGAGAGCGAATTCGCGCTCCTGAAGGTGTTCGCGATGAACCCGTACAAGGTGATGTCGCGCACGCTGATTCACGACATCGTGCATCGCGAGGAACGCGCGTTTCGCGAGCGCAGCCTCGACGTGCCGATCTGGCGCCTGCGCCGCGTGATCGAAATCGATCCTTCGAAGCCGCTCTACATCCAGACCGTACGCGGCAAGGGCTACATCTTCGTGCCGGATCCGGCGCATGGCGCCGGCGCGTCCGGCAGACCGTCCGTCGCGTCGTATCGATGACACGTTCGCTGAATACGCTGTTCGGGCGGATGGCGCTGATGTCGACTGCCGTATTGCTGGCGATGCAGCTCGGCTGGCTGCTGCTGCTCGGATGGGAGCGGCGGCATCAGGACATGGACGGCTTCTCGCGCGGGATGCTGCTCGCGCTGCACGTGGCCAACGAGACGCAGGCGGACGACGCGAACGTGCCGCCGGCGATGCGCGTCGACAAGTCGCTCAAGTCGCTCGAAGCGCGGCCCGCCGACGATCTCACCGCCGTGCTGCACGTGCGCCGCGTGTCGGCGTGGAACCTGCCGCGCGACGTGTCTCTGCAGGCGCCGCAATACGGACCGCTCGTCGGCCTCGCGCGCGACTTGTCCGCGAAGCTGCCGCCCGGCACGCAGATCGCGACGGACGGCGCGCAGCCGCCGCAGTTGTGGGTGCGCTTTCCCGACAGCGCGACGTGGCTCGTGCTGCCCGTCGACATGCCGACGCCGCCGAATTTCGTGCGCGAGGCCTTTTCGATGCTGATGGCGGCGCTGATCCTGTCGTTCCTCGCGGCCTGGCAGATCCAGCGGCCGCTCGCGAGCGTCGTCCAGGCGGCGCGCCGGTTCGGCGGAGGCGAGCGCATTGCGCCGCTCGAAGGGGCCGGCCCGCGCGAGCTGCGCGAACTGAGCGCGTCGTTCAACGACATGATGCGCTGCGTGAACGAGGCCGACGACGAGCAGGTCGTGATGCTGACCGGCACCGCGCACGATCTGATGACTCCGCTCACGCGGCTGAAGCTGCGGACGATCATGATGGCGGACGCGAGCGAGCGCGACGGCATGCTGCGCGACATCGATTCGCTCGCGCACATCGTCCAGCAGTTCCTGGAGTACGCGCGCCGCGAACCCGACGGCGGCAAGCGGGTCGAGGTCGATGCGTTCCTGAGCGGGCAGTTCGGCGACATCGACGGCATCGACAGCGAGACGGATCGCGGCACGGAAGGCGAAAATCGCCCGCTCTTTTCGCTCGATCTGCGCGCGGGGCCGCACTTCACGCTGCCGCAGACGTCGCTCGACCGGCTGATCACGAACCTCGTCGAAAATGCGCTCGAATACGGCGCGCCGCCCGTGTCGATCGCGACGTCGATGGAAGGCGGGTCGTGGCTGATCCGCGTGCGCGATCACGGCGCGGGCATCGAGCCCGAGCGGATCGCGGCGGCGACGGCGCCGTTCGTGCGCCTGAATGCCGCGCGCAGCGGCGACGGTCACTGCGGCCTCGGACTCGCGATCGTCGCGCGGCTCACGCGCGATAACGGCGGAACGTGCGTCGTCGACAATCATCCCGACGGCGGCCTGCAGGTGCAGATCGCGATTCCGGCCGGCGCCGGCCAGAAACACTAGCGCGCGGCGCGCGTCGATCTCCGTCGTCGCGCTCGTCGACGGCGTGTTCCCCGGGCGGGCGCCGCACGTCTTGCGCGCTGAACGGCCAGCGGTGGTTTACTGTCACCCATCGGGATGGCATGAACGCCATCGCTCGCCAACCACGGCCGCGTCATCCAGATGAGCGTACTCAACCTGCACCGTCTGTCGCGTTTCGTCGATTTCGCCGCGCTCGCCGTTTCCGCGGCGACGCTGACGGCCGGGCTCGTCCTCGCGTGGGCCGGCCGGTTGCCGGCTGCGCACGTCCTGTGGATCGCCGGCGTGGTTCCCGTCCTCGTTCTGCTGCTCGTGTCCATCGTCGGGTCGCTGCGGCGCAGGGAGGCCGGCATCGACGTGCTGGCGCTGCTCGCGGTCGGCTTTGCGCTGGCGTTCGGCGAATACCTCACCGCCGCCGTGATCGCGCTGATGCTGGCGAGCGGCCGCGCGCTGGAAAATTACGCGCATCAGCGGGCGCAGCGCGAAATGAGCGCGCTTCTCTCGCACGCGCCGCGTCTCGCGAACCGTTTCGAAGACGGCGAGTGGCGTCGCATCGAACTCGACGCCGTGCGCGTCGGCGACCGGCTGCTCGTGCGCAGCGGCGAGTACGTTCCGGTCGACGGTTCGCTCGTCGGCCATGCGCAGCTCGACGAGTCGGCGCTCACCGGCGAGTCCGCGATCCAGCCGAAAACACCGGGCGAAGTCGTTCGAAGCGGGGCGATCAATGCGGGCGCCGCATTCGAGATGGTGGCCGCCGCCGCCGCGCGGGACAGCACGTTTGCCGGCATTGTCCGCATGGTCGAGGCGGCGCAGCAGGAGCGCAGTCCGTCGGCGCGGCTCGCGGACCGCTACGCGATCGTCTTCGTGGCCGCGACGCTCGCGCTGGCGGGCGTCGGGTGGCTCGCGAGCGGCGACAAGATCCGCGCGCTCGCCGTGCTGGTGGTCGCGACGCCCTGTCCGCTGATCCTCGCGGTGCCCGTGGCGATCATCTCCGGAATTTCGCGTTGCGCGCGGCGCGGCATCCTCGTGAAGAACGGCGGCGCGCTGGAGCGGCTCGCGCAGGCGTCCATCCTGTTCTTCGACAAGACCGGCACGCTGACCGGCGGGCAGGCGCGGCTCGTCGCGATCGAGAGCGGCGCGGCCGCATCGGCGCAGTCGGTGTTGCGCTTCGCGGCGTCGCTCGCGCAGGGCTCGGCTCACGTCATCTCCGAGGCCATCGTGGCGGCCGCGCGCGAACGCGGCGTCGCGTTGTCGGCGCCGTCTTGCGTCGTCGAGCGGGCGGGCGCGGGCCTCGCCGGCGACGTGGACGCTCACGCCGTCATCATCGGGTCGTTCGCCTACGTGTCGGAGGCCGCGCCGGCCGCGCCGTGGAGCGACGCGGTGCTGCGGCGCGTCGCGCACGACGGGGCGTCGGCAGTGTTCGTCGGCGTGGACGGCGCGATGGTCGGCGCGTTGTTGATGGCGGACCAGATCCGGCTCGAGACGCCTCGCGCGATACGGCTGTTGCGTCACGAAGGCATCGGCCGGCTCGTGATGCTGACCGGCGACCGGCGCGACGTCGCCGACGCCGTCGGCGCGGTCCTCGGCGTGACCGAGGTGCTGCCCGAGCAGACGCCGGCGGACAAGCTGGCCGCCATCCAGTCCGCGCGCAAGGACGGCACGGTCATCATGGTCGGCGACGGCGTCAACGACGCGCCCGCGCTCGCCGCCGCCGACATCGGCGTGGCGATGGGCGCGCGCGGCGCGGGCGCGTCGTCGGAGGCGGCCGACGTGGTGCTGCTGGTCGACCGGCTGGACCGTCTCGTGGAGGCGTTGCGGCTCGCGCGGACGTCGCGGCGCATCGCGCTGCAAAGCGCGGGGGTCGGGATGGCGCTGTCCGTCTGCGCGATGGTGGTGGCCGCGTTCGGCTACCTGCCGCCGCTCTATGGCGCGATGCTTCAGGAGGTAATCGACGTGGTCGTGATCGCGAACGCACTGCGCGTGTTGCGCACCCGCTCGAGCGCGACATCAGGCGCGTTGACCGCCGCGGCCGCCGCGCAGCTGAAGGCCGGGCACCTGGCGCTGGACCCGGTGATGGCGCAGATCCGATCGCTTGCCGACGACTTGCCGCGGATGCCGCGCGAGTCCGTCGCGCTCGCGCTCGCCGGCATGAACGACACGCTCGTGCGCCACCTCGTGCCGCACGAGCAGCACGACGACCTGACGGTCTATCCGGATCTCGCGCGGATGCTGGGCGGCGACGATCCGATGGCGGCGATGAGCGGCACGCACGCGGAGATATTCCGCGTCGTGAGGCTGCTGCAGCAGATGACGGCGGATTTGCCGTCGCAAGGGCCCGATCCGGACGCGATCAGGGAGTTTCAGCGCTTGCTTTACGGGCTCGACGCGATAGTGCGCCTGCATTGCGCGCAAGAAGACGAGTTGTTCCATGCGCTCGCGGAAGCGGCGTGAGAACGAAAAAGCGCCGGTCATGGCCGGCGCGTTAAACCACCACGCAGGCGATGCGATGATCCGTCCGATCGGATAATTCGGGCGGACGTGGACGAGACTCAGGTAAGGTAGAGTTCGGGTGCCACGGGGAGACAGCATGCGACGCGCAAGATATGCAGGGGTAGGGAAGCTTTGTGACGAAAGGTGGGGTAGCGATCTGAGCTGGCACTGTGATGCGTATTGGCCAGATGACGCAGCACCAAGTCCAACCGTGATCGCCGTGTCAATAAAAGCTGAAGTGTTGGGCGCTGCGCTACGCGACGTTTGTCTAAATCGGTTTGAAGGTTTGTCGGGTTCACGCTCCAGTTTCACGGCAGAAGACTGGGTGCGCGGTACCGGTTTCAATCAGCGTTCCGCCAAGATGAATGTCACGCTACGTCACGAGGGTTTTGCAGGGAGTCAGCTTGCCCTGAGCGGGACTTGGCGCGAGAAAAGCCATTCAGGCGAGACGACGCGGGCATTCACCCTGCAAGGCGATCTGGTAGAGACAGGCGTCGGTGACCCCTCCTGTTTTGAGGCTGCGGCTGTTCCAGAAGTCAAGTGCAACGTACAGCACATAGCTCACCCACTCGAAGAGCTTTTGAAGAAACTTTCCGAGGGCAAATCTCTCTCCGACGTCGAAGCAGGGAAACTTCAAGCGTTGATCGAAGAATATTGGAACGGTGACTGTGGAAGTCAGTCATGTCGCCCGGGAAATTGTTCCTTTCGCCGTCCGCATGACTGGCTGCAGATCCCCCACCGATACAAAGATATTGCAGACGTGCTTTGCTACGAGAAAAGCGGAGTCTCTGACAATCCGCCGAGACTGCGTGCACGTCATGGCGTAGAAGCATTGCGCGTACCTCTACGCCGCCCTGGCCACTACAACCCATGAGTCACTGAATCCACGCAAGTGCTGACGGCTGGCGAATGTCGCGATGTACGCGGCAGAAATGCGGGCAGTTGGCAGCGTGCCGCCGGCGCTCAGAAGCGACGCTATAAGGCGATTTTTCCGTGGCTAGTAGTGAGGGTGTTTTGGATATCGCCTGCCCGCGCTTCGAGCGCATCGATTTTTTCTTTGAGAGGCGCCTGTACTTCCTCAGGTATTGCCTTTAAGCCATTAACAAATTTCTTTATCCCGTCTTTCTGTACGGCGCCCGAATGATTGGATGCCAGGTTCGTCATTTTTTCGATCAGGTTGCCGAGAAACGCTGTGGGACAATCGTCCAGCGTCGCACACCGCTCCGCGAGCGTTTGGATCCATGGTTGTCGACGGTTTGGATAAATCTGGTCGGTGATGGCAACCCATTCCGCCAGATTCGTCCTGAATTCCGCCGGTGCCAAGCCTGCCATTTGCGCTAACGTCTCGTTGCGCTCCCGCGTCGACATGGTATTGAATTGCTGCGCTGTCTGCGGCAAAGACGCGGGGACGGTATTCATAGGCGGCTGCAAGGACCCCGCGCCACCGGTATTTTTGGTGCCGCCATCAAAAAGCGACGACTTGAGAATACTCATTTTTTCATCGATGATCTCGAGATCATCGTCGTCCCATTCCAGCTGGTTTTGCAACTTATTCAAAGTTTCGATCATCGCCGATCGGGTTACCTCTTGCGGATGGTCGGAGATCAGCCGCTCATGTTTTGCTATCAGAGCCAACACCATCCGCGCCGGGTGATATTCGGTCTCGACGCATTTATCTACGAGCGAGGCAAGCCACTCTTGCTGGTAGCGAGGAGCAAGCGTATCGGTACCCGCTATGAGGTCGCCGAATTCCCGCCTGAAGGTTTCTTTGGCCATGTGCCGAATACTGACGTAAGGATGCTCACTGCGTACGACAGTGGCTTGGCCCAAGGGCGAAAACTGCGGCTTCAGACTTTCTGGTCCCTCGCGAGAGATGAGAAATTCTCGCGAACTCATTCCGAACAAGATCGATGCTGGCGTCGCAGGTTCGTTTTTAGCCGGTACAGGCTGAGCTGCTGCTCGGCTGCCTGGGCCCCAGCCTGGTGGATAGCTGCGCACCAGGGCGGGGATTAGCGCATCCGGCGACAGGTTCGATGCGATATTCGGTACGTCACGATGCATGGGCAACGGCGATAACACACCGCGCATGACAGGTATCTTCCTCTTTTCGAGGGCGAGATCGGTGATGCGATCCCGGAGATAGGGGTCGGGAACCTCGCTCACATCGAAATCCGCGCGCCGGATAAGGCCCAGCAAGATCGGTTCGTTTTTCTCCCGGTACGATTTCTCCGCGAGCACCCCCATAATTTTCTGAGGATTTTCTGTGCGACTTAACGCCAGATCGAGTGCCGGATAGTCTTCCGCCTTATAGCATGCAGATACGACCTCATCGAGATTCGCACCAGTTCGAGCGTATTGGTGAAGCGCCATCCGATAAGCGTCTTTGCTTACCCCTGCGGTGTTAATTACGACTCGAGGATCTGCGCCGCAGTCGAGGAAATGTTTCGTCCAGCGCAAATTGGGAAGCTTCTCGTCCTTTTCCGAAGCAATAGCGTCACGCAACAGGCGATCGGTATAGGCTTGTCCGAAACGATCTTCGGCGGGGGGCGAACTCAAATCGGTCAGAGAGCGCAGCGCCATCGCTCTGCGATGCGCGAGGCTACCCGCTGGATTACGATCCAGAGCGTCCTCGGAGGAATTCCGAGCATGGTCCGTAGCGTATTCCGAGAAAGGGTCGACACTCGGCCAACTTCCCGAATTGCTGCTTCCGTCGTCTGACGAATTTGCGGAGCGACGCGACGCCGCATCGCTGCCTGGACGCCGCGGAATTTCCATCAAAGGCCCCAACTGGCTCGTGGCAATCGAAGAAGCGCTCGAGCCACTGCCGCGTCGAAGGGCGTTGCCCACGCCGCCCGATCCCCTTTCAGAACGTTCGGGGGACTGGGCGTCGGCGTTCGACACCATAGAGGTGGATCGGCCACGTAGGGAAAGATCGCTGGACATGATGATTGCCCGAAGTTGAGACCAGGCTCGATTGTTCGTGATCGACCGTGCCCGATTCCCTGCACATGCGAAGTGCCATTTGCAAAACCGAAGTGTCCTGTACAGTCGACGCCGCCAGGTGGGTTTTTCGTGGTCCGCATCGCGTGCGGGCGCGCGTCGAGGGTCCTCGTAAGAGCACCGGCATCCGGGGGACTCGGCATGGTGGCCCGCGAGCTCGGGAACGGGGTATGGAAAGCAAGCCCGTTCGGGTTGTTTTCCGTTATGCAGTAACGGCACGGCTGCGGCCAGTTCGATTACCGCGCTATCGAGTTCCCGGTCTTCTCCGATCGATTGCGCACGCGGGTTAAGCTGGCAGTTTGAAGAACACCCGGTCGGGCCCAGTTCAGCGAGTCACGAGCGTACTGCGGGTGACGCCGTCGACAACCTCCTTTCGACGTACCGCGCAATTGTGTTGACTCCGGCTGGAAACGCTTTGCCTGCATGGGCGGGGTAGCGAAAAGCTGCTCGTATTCCGTCAGGAATGCCATCAAACTTTGCGAGCCGTAGTGAAACAACGGTAGACAGCCATGGCGGAAGACGATGACAGCTTATAGCCGCCCGGCAGTCCAGACGATCCTGGCCACCGCGCTCCTGGTAGGAAGCTCCGTGCGAAACCAGACGCGTGCATAGGCAATCAAACGACGACGGCGCATTTTCTTGCGCTTATTGTCGGTCACGCGCGCGCGTCAAATAAATGCGGCAACTCGCAAAGCGTCGCTCGCCGAGCTCGCGAGGAGCCGACCGAAATCATCGAACGCGCCGTCATGGCTGTGGCATAGCATCGTCGAATTATTGGTGGCTTACGCGGTGCAATATCTCGAACATTGTCGGCGCTATGCGCTGAACAGGCCATTGCAGGGGGCATAATATTGCGCCCGCCTTGCTGTTGAAGATATGCGTCGATAGAATGCCGTGCAACCGGACCTGTATCACGGGTTCGTCCTCGGCGATCAGAAGTAGACCGTGCCGGCACGGGCTCGCGCGGCGACCTCGAATTACCTGGTTTCAGGCATAGGCATGCGGGATCTATTGCCTTAATGTTGCCGCGCGCGATATTTGGCAACCCGAAGAGTCCAATTGGTCAGACGGGGGTAACGGGCGGTCGTCTTACGCGAGCGCGTTTGGCAGGCCCGGAATTTACGAGCCAGCGACAGCTTTTCAGTGGCGTAGCCACTCGGGGGACGTCGAATGCGGCTCGATCGATCAACGTGGGCATTCGACGTTGGCCGCCGACAATATTCAATAGAACGATGCAACGGGGTGTGGGTGATGGGATACCAGGATTTGCGTCCGAAGCAGAAGACGCTGATGTTTGCGCTGACGGCGGCGTTGGCCGTCATGGCTCAGAGAGCAACGGCCCAGACCGTCGGCCCTGGCACTGGCACCACCGGCCTCAGCGGCATTAACGGCGGCGTCGGCGGCACCGGCTACGGCATTAATAACAGCGACCCCGTTACTACGGTGGCCAACAGCGCCAGCAACGGCACCATCAGCGGCCAAGGCGGCACTGGCGGCCAAGGCAGCATCGCCGGCGGCGACGGCGGCACCGGTTACGGCATCAATAACAGCAGCTCCATTACCACCCTGACGAACGACGGCACCATCAGCGGCCAAGGCGGTGCCGGCGGCGGAGGCGCCATCGGCGGCAACGGCGGCAGCGGCTACGGCATCAATAACAGCGGCTCCATTATTACGCTGACCAACAACGGCACCATCGACAGTCAAGGCGGCATCGGCGCCACCGGCGCCACCGGCGCCACCGGCGGGGCCAGCTACGGTATCAATAACAGCGGCTTCATTACGACGCTGAATAACACCGGCGGCACCCTCAGCGGCCAAGGCGGCAACGGCACCGTCGGCAGCCAGGGCGGCGACGGCTACGGCATCGACAATACCGGCGGCACCATCGGCACGCTGGCCAACAGCGGCGCCCTCAGCGGCCGAGGCGGCAACGGTGGCCTCATCGGCGGCTCTGGCGGCGCCGGCAATGGTGTCAACAACAGCGGCTCCATTACGGCGCTGACCAACAGTGGCATCATCAGCGGTCAGGGCGGCTCTGGCGGCTCTACAGGCTTGGGCGGCGCCGGCTACGGTGTCAACAACAGCGGCTCCATCACGGCGCTGGCCAACAACGGCACCATCAGCGGCGAAGGCGGCTCTAGCGGCTTTGGCGGCGGCGCCGGCTACGGCATCAACAACGACGGCACGATTGGCACGTTGACCAACAGCGGCACGATTACGGGCAGTCTTTACGCGATCAGTAACAGCACTAGCGGCTCGCTTGGCGCGATCACCAATTCGGGCGTCATCGCCGGCAACATCCTGAATGCCTCCGTCGACAACCTGGCTATCAATGGCGGCGCGGGGACGACATTCGGTACGCTTACCGGCTACAACGGCGCGATTGGCACGATCACCAACACCAGCTCGAACGTCACGTTCGGGTCCGGCAACGTGCTGCTGAACGACACAATCGATGTCGGCAGCAATCATACGGTGAACAATAACGGGACTGCGGTACTGCAGGTCGACCGGGCGGTCACGATCACGGGCAATTACAGCCAGACGGGCGGCAACCTGCAGATTGGCGCGGTCAGTTCGACGCAGTCCGGCGAACTGGTAGTAACCGGCAACTCGACGATGACCTCGGGCTCGGTGAATATCGTCGCAGCGGGCTACGCGTTGGCCGCGGGCCAGCGTTACGTGGTGGTCGATACGGCCGGTACGGCGACCTACGGCACGGGCTTGACCTATTCAGCCGGTTCGCTCGACGCGAGTGGCACCGCCGTGGCCAACGGGACTCATACCGATCTCGTGGTCGCGCTGAGTGCGGCGCCGACATCGACATCAACATCGACCCCGACCTCGACCCCAACGTCAACGTCAACGCCTGCACCTGTGATCCCGGCGACTACGCAGAATGCCGTCGCGGCGCTTACCGGGCTGTCTCGCTACACCGGTATCAGCAACCTCGATCTGCTGAACCTCTACAATGCCTCGCTCGCGCTGGACCAGCAGGGCTCGGCATCCGAGGCGAACCGCGTCGGCGCGCAACTGAGCCCGTTGTCGCAGGGCTCGTCGGCCCGCGCCGCGGCAGCGCCGACCCTGGACGTGCTCGATATCGTCTCGGGCCACGTCAACGCGCTGCGCCTGACGCAGGCCGGCAGTACGAGCGGTGTCGCGACCGGAGAAAGCGGCCCGGCACGGGGCGTGTGGGGTCAAGCGTTCGGCGGTCACGCCAGCCAGGGCGAGCACGACCAGGTGGACGGCTACAGCGCCAACTTCGCCGGCCTGCTGTTCGGCATGGACCGCGCCATCAGCGACGCATGGCGCCTGGGCGGCGTCTTCGCCTACAGCAACGCGGCGATCAACAATACCGGCAATAGCGCGGGCGACACGACCCGGGTGAACTCGTACAGCCTGCTCGGCTACGCCAGCTTTACGGCCCCCAGGTGGTACGCGACGCTGTCGGCGGGTGCGGTGCTGCAGCGCTACGACACGAAGCGCGTAGTCGATTTCACCGGCTTCTCGGGGCAGGCGAGCGGCAGCTTCAATGGTACGCAGTATGTGGCGCGCGCCGAGGCGGGCTATCCGCTGATAGTGGGCCCGGTGAGGGTGACGCCGCTGGCGAGCCTGACCTACAGCTACCTGCAGCAGAACGCCTATACGGAGACCGGCGGCAGCGGTGCGGCGCTGTCGGTGGGGGCGGCGCATGCGAGTTCGGTGCGCAGCGATATGGGCATGAAGTTCGAGCGGGAGCTGACGACCGCCTATGGCGTGCTCGTGCCGGAATTCCAGGTGACGTGGCGTCACGAATATGACAACACGCGGGTGCAGACCACGGCAAGCTTCGCGGCGGACCCGACGGGCGCAACGAGCTTCACGTCGCTCGGGGCGAGCCCGCTGGACAACTCGGCGGTGATTTCGGTCGGGGTGACGCTGTTGCGCGCGAATAACCTGAGCCTGACGGCGCGCTATGACGCCGAACTCGGTTCGAGTTACGTGGCCCAGGCCGGCACACTGCGCCTGCGCCAGCTCTTCTGATCGCCGGGGTTTCATTGCGCCCGTTGCATACTGGCATGGCATGGCCCTGGCGGTGCCATGCCGCGGTGCTGCCGGCAGGGTTGCTGGAGCCGGCTGTGGCCAGCGTTGCTACGGGTGACGCCTGTGTGCGCTCGGCCACAGGGGACAGCGAGATGACGTGTTCCGCCCGGCTCGACGGCGAGGTCAGGGGGCCTCGTATACCGTCAGAAATACCCGTGAAGGGTGAAAGAAAGCCTGGCTCCTCGGCGCGATCGGGTTCAACAATTTATGACCGCACGGCGGGCGCCGGAGCCGACAACATCCTTTCGACATACCGCGCAATCAAATCGATCTCCAGATTCACCCGCTTGCCCGCCTCAAGATGCTTGAGCGTCGTGACCTCGACCGTATGCGGAATCAGGTTGATCGAAAATTCGCAGCCGTCCGCGCGGTCGTCGACCGAATTGACGGTCAGGCTCACGCCGTTCACCGTCACCGAGCCCTTGTACGCGAGATAGCGGCCGATGTCGCGCGGCGCGAGAATGCGCAGTTCGTGCGACTCGCCGACCGGCGCGAAGCGCGTCACGGTGCCGAGCCCGTCCACGTGGCCCGACACGATATGGCCGCCCAGCCGGTCATGCGCGCGCAGTGCCTTCTCCAGATTCACGTCGCCCGTATCGCTCAAGCCCACCGTGCGGTTCAGGCTCTCGCGCGACACGTCGACGTCGAACGTGTTCGCGGTCTTCCCGATCACCGTCATGCACGCGCCCTCGATCGCGATGCTGTCGCCGAGCTGCACGTCGTCGAGCCCGAGCGTGCCCGCGTCGACGGTCAGGCGCACGCCCGCGTTCGCGTCATTGCCGAGCGGACGGATCGATTCGATGCGGCCCACCGCCGCGACGATTCCTGTAAACATCGTGCTGTTCCTTCAATTCAGTATTTATGCAGTCGAGACGAGACGAGACGAAGCGCTCACTGCGCCGCAAAGCGCGCGAGGATGCGCAGATCGTCGCCGATCCGCTCGACGCTGTGAAAAACGAGCCGCGTGCGCGCGTCGAGCGACGCAGGCGCGGCGATATCGATCATGCCGGGCGCGTCGCTGCCGAGCAGCGACGGCGCGAGATAGACGAGCAGTTCGTCCACGCAGCCTTCGCGCATCAGCGAGCCGTTCAGCTTGTAGCCCGCCTCGACGTGCAGTTCGTTCACGCCGCGCCGCGCGAGTTCCGCGAGCATCGCCGGCAGGTCGACCTTGCCGCGCTCGTTGCCGAGCGCGACGAGTTCGGCGCCGCGCGCGCGCAATGCGTCGGCGCGTTCGGCATTGCGCTCGTCGAGCGACGCGCAGAACACGAGCGTCGGCGCGCCCGCGAGAATCTGCGCTTCGGGCGACACGTCGAGCCGGCTGTCGATCAGCACGCGTTTGGGCTGGCGAGTCGTGTCGACCGCGCGCACGGTCATGCGCGGATCGTCTTCCTTCACGGTGCCGATGCCGGTCAGGATCGCGGACGCGCGCGCGCGCCACGCGTGACCGTCGGCCCGTGCGGCTTCGCCGGTGATCCACTGGCTCTCGCCGGACGGCAGCCCGGTGCGCGCGTCGAGCGACGCGGCCACCTTCATCCGCACCCACGGCCGGTTGCGCGTCATCCGCGACACGAAGCCGATGTTCAGCTCGCGCGCTTCGTTCGCGAGCAGTCCGCAGCGCACGTCGATGCCGGCGTCGCGCAGCATCGAGAGCCCGCGCCCGGACACGAGCGGATTCGGATCTTCCATCGCCGCGATCACGCGCGCGACCTTCGCCTCGATCAGCGCGTTCGCGCACGGCGGCGTGCGGCCGAAGTGACTGCACGGTTCGAGCGTCACGTACGCGGTCGCGCCGCGCAGGTCGTGGCCGCGCGAGCGCACGTCCTTCATCGCCTGGATTTCCGCATGATCCTGGCCGGCCGGCTGCGTATAACCTTCGCCGATCACGTCGCCGTCCTTCACCAGCACGCAGCCGACGCGCGGATTCGGATCGGTCGTGTAAAGGCCGCGCTGCGCGAGTGACAGCGCGCGCTCCATGTGGACGAAATCGGTCTGCGAAAACATCGGGCTTGTCTTCTCCGTGGCGGGATGCCGGCCAATGCCGGATCCGGATACTGCGCGCGGCGCGGCGCGCGATGCGTGCTTCGTGCCGCCTAGTCGGCCTGCGCGGCGAACGCCGCGCGCGCGGCCGCGATCGTTGCGTCGATCACCGCGTCGTCGTGCGCGCTCGACACGAACCCGGCTTCGTACGCGGACGGCGCGAAATAGATGCCCGCGTCCAGCATCTGATGGAAAAAGCGGTTGAAGCTCGCGATGTCGCTCTTCGTCACGTCGGAGAAGCGCTGCGGCACCTTCTCGGCGAAGTACAAGCCGAACATGCCGCCGATCGAATCCGCGACGAACGGCGCATTTGCTTCGCGCGCGGCGGCGGACAGGCCTTCGACGAGGCGCGCCGTCTGCGCGCCGAGCCGCTCGTAGAAGCCCGGTGCCTGGATCAATTGCAGTGTCTTCAGCCCGGCCGCGACGGCGATCGGGTTGCCCGACAGCGTGCCCGCCTGATAGACGGCGCCGTTCGGCGCGAGGTGGTCCATGATGTCGCGCCGTCCGCCGAACGCGGCGGCCGGCATGCCGCCGCCGATCACCTTGCCGAGGCACGTGAGGTCGGCCGCGACCCCGTAGAGCTGCTGTGCGCCGCCCGGCGCCACGCGAAAGCCGCACATCACTTCGTCGAAAATCAGCACGCTGCCGTGTTTCGTGCACAGGCGCCGCAGCGCGCCGAGAAATTCCGGCGACCCTTTCACGAGATTCATGTTGCCGGCCACCGGCTCGACGATCACCGCCGCGATCTCGTCGCCGAACGCGTTGAACGCTTCTTCGATCGCTTCGACGTTGTTGTATTCGAGCACGGTCGTGTGCTTCGCGATGTCGACGGGCACGCCGGCCGACGTCGGGTTACCGAACGTCAGGAGGCCGGAGCCGGCCTTCACGAGCAGGCTGTCCGCGTGGCCGTGGTAGCAACCTTCGAACTTGACGATGCGGTCGCGCTTCGTGAAGCCGCGCGCGAGACGCAGCGCGCTCATCGTCGCCTCGGTGCCGCTCGACACCATCCGCACCTGTTCGATCGACGGCATCAGCTTGCAGATTTCCTCGGCGATCTCGATCTCGGCCTCGGTCGGCGCGCCGAACGAGAAGCCGTGCGACAGCACGCGCTCGACCGCCGCGAGCACGTCCGGATGCACGTGGCCGACGATCATCGGGCCCCACGAGCCGATGTAGTCGATGTAGCGCTTGCCGTCGGCATCCCAGAAGTACGGGCCCGCGGCGCGCTCGATGAAGCGCGGCGTGCCGCCGACCGAATGGAACGCACGGACGGGCGAGTTCACGCCGCCAGGGATCGTGCGTTGCGCGCGCTCGAACAGGAGCTGATTGCGGGAAGGAGCAGAAGACGAAAGGGACATGAGAGCTGGACCGTGAGTGATGACGCGTGGCGCTCGCAGCGCGCGCCGACCGGCGGCTCGCGCCAGGGCGCGATTCGCGCGACGAATCGGCGAGGCCGCGACGACGGGACGTTTCGCCTGAAATTGTACCGGAGTGGGGTGAATCGGGCAGGGCGCCGCTCGGGCGCCTGCCGCGCGCGTCGGGCGGTTCGTCCGGGAGAAACGGGCGTCGGCCGCGTCGATGAGCGTCGGGTACAATGCGGCGCAACATTGCCGCGCGCGTCCATCAGGCGCGATATGGCTCACCATCTGACTTCCCTTTCGTTGCGCGCGCATCGATCGCGCGTCTGGAAGGCTTCTCGCGGATTCCCGATGTCTCACCCGATTCGACGCCGGCCCGATCGCCGGCTGATCCTGTTGCTCGGCGCGCTTGCCGCCTGCGGTCCGCTCGGGACCGATATCTATCTGCCGAGTCTGCCGTCGATTGCCGCGTCGTTCGGCGTGTCGGCGGCCGCCGCGGCCGCGACGCTGACCGCGTTCGTCGCCGGCTTTTCGCTCGGGATGCTGCTGTACGGTCCGGTGTCCGATGCGTACGGGCGTCGGCCGGTGCTGCTCGCCGGCATCGGCTTGTTCACCGTCGCGAGCGTCGCGTGCTGGCTCGCGGGCTCGATCGGCCAGCTCACGCTGATGCGCTTTTTGCAGGCGCTCGGCGCGGGCGCCGCGTCGGTGCTCGCGCGGACCATCGCGCGCGACGCGCACGAGCCGGGCGATGCGGCGAAAGTGCTGTCGATGGTCGCGCTCGTCACGTCGGTCGGCCCGCTGCTCGCGCCGCTGATCGGCGGCCAGTTGCTGCTGCTCGGCGGCTGGCGCACGGTGTTCGTCGCGCTCACGCTGTTCGGCGTCTTCTGTGGGGTGGCCGCGTATCTGCGCGTGCCCGAGACCTGGCCGCCCGAAAAGCGCGCGAGTTCGGCCGTGCTGCAGTCGTTCGCCGCGTATGGGCGGCTGCTGCGCGACCCGGTCGTCTGGGGCCATCTGCTGTGCGGCGGGATGGTGTTCGCGGCGATGTTCACGTACATCACGGCGACGCCGTTCGTCTACATCCAGTACTTCCATGTGTCGCCGCAGCATTACGGGCTGTTCTTCGGGATGAACATCGTCGGCATCATGGCCGGCAACTTCCTGAACACGCGCTTCGTCGGCCGGTTCGGCGCGCTGCGGCTCGTGTCGGCCGCATCGACGGTCGCGTCGATCGCGGCGCTCTTCGTCGCGCTCGTGTGCGTGACCGGGTGGGGCGGGTTGTGGTCGATCGTGGCCGGGCTGTTCTTCGTGGTGGGCGTGGTCGGCATCCTGTCCGCGAACTGCGCGACCGATCTGATGTACCGCTATCCGCGCAACGCGGGCGCGGCGGCGGCGCTGTTCGGCGCGACGCAGCTGGGTCTCGGCGCGGTCGCCGGCTTCGTGGTCGGGCGCTTTCCCGGCATCTCGCCGGTCGGCATGGGCTGGACGATCGGCGCGTGCGGCGTGCTCGGCTACGTCGGGCGCGTGCTGCTCGTGCGATGGCACGGACGGCCGGTGCCGGGGCACGCGAATGCGGCGGCGTCCTGACTGACCGGACGATCCACACGATGCAATGAAAAAGAGGCGCCGCGGCGCCTCTTTTTCACGTTCGGCTTCGAAACGGAGCGCTTCGCGCGCGCCGTCAGTCCCGCACGGTCGACGACGTCCCGTGGCTCAGCCAGTCGAGCACCGCGCTCGTATCGTCGTCGGCGGTTTCGCGCACGCGTTCGACCGCGTCGCTCACTTCGGCCTCCGGCGACGCACGGCGGATCGCGACGCCGACCGCGAGAATGTCGATCATCAGCAGATGCAGGATCCGCGAGATCATCGACAGCTGCGACTCGCGCATCTCGATGTGATCGGTTTCGAGCGCGACGGTCGCGCGCTTCGCGAGCGGCGTGTTGCTCGACGTGATCGCGATCACCTTCGCGCCGGCCTGCATCGCGACGTCCAGTACGCGCAGCAACTCGGGCGCGCGTCCCGACTTCGACACCGCGACGATCACGTCACCCTTGCCGAGCAATGCGGCGGACGCCGCCTGCATGTAGAGATCTCCATAAGCAATCGTCGGAATGCCGAAGCGGAAGAACTTGTAGTGCGCGTCCTGCGCGACGATATTCGAATTGCCGAGCCCGTAGAACTCGATGCGCCGCGCGCCGTTCAGCAGATCGATCGCGCGCTCCACCTGCTCGAAGTTCAGATGCTCGCGCAACTGCAGGATCGCCGAGATGGTGTTGTCGAGCACCTTCGCGCCGAAGTCGGTCGCGGTGTCGCCCAGATGCACCTGGCTGTGGCTGACCGGAATCGTGCCGGTCAAACCGGTCGCGAGCTTCAGCTTGAAGTCCGACAGACCCTGGCAGCCGAGCGAACGGCAGAAGCGGATCACGGTCGGCTGGCTCACGTCGGCCTTGCGCGCGATATCGACGATCGGGTCGTTGATGATCGAGCGCGGATGATTCAGCGCGAGATCGGCGACGCGGCGCTCGGCCGGCGTCAGCGCGTCGCGCATCTGGCGAATTCGCTCGAACACCGCCGACGAACTGCCACCCGCGCGATTCGACAGTTGCTCGGCGAGAATCGCCGAGACGCCGAGGAAGGCCGGATATTCGGCAGTGATCACATAGGTCGGCACGCTCTGCAGATACGCTTCGAAGCGGCCCTTCGCCTCGAAGCGCTTGCGAAACGACGAGCGCGCGAAAAATTCACCGAGGCGCGGCACCACGCCGCCACCGATGTAGATGCCGCCGAGTGCGCCGAGCGTTACCGCGATATTGCCCGCGAAGGTGCCGAGAATGCCGCAGAACACATCGACCGATTCGGCCGCGAGCGGTTCGCCGTCGAGCGCGCGTTTGACGATGTCGACCGTGTCGACATTGGCTGCCACGCGCTTCTTGTCGCGGCCCGCGAGCGCGCGGTAGATCACCTCGATGCCCGGACCCGCGGCCACCCGTTCGAACGACACGTGCGACCACTTCTTGCGCGCATATTGCAGCACGATGTCCTCGCGCTCGTCGGCGGGCGCGAAGGTGGCGTGGCCGCCTTCGCTGCCGAGCGCGATCCAGCGGTCGTCGGCGGGAATCAGGCCCGACACGCCCATGCCGGTGCCGGGGCCGAGCAGGCCGATCACGCTGTTCGGCCGGCGCGCGCCGCCGCCCACCTGTATGCGCTGCGCGTCGGTCAGGCCCGGCAGCGCCATCGCGAGCGCGGTGAAATCGTTGACGACCAGCAGCGTGTCGAAGCCGAGCGCGCGGCGCGTCGCTTCGATCGAAAAGGTCCAGTCGTGATTGGTCATGCTGACCTGGTCGCCATCGACCGGATTCGCGATTGCGATCGCCGCATGATTGACGCGGCCGATCTTGACGTCCTTCAGATATTTCTTGATGACTTCGGCGACACCCGCATAGTCCGCGCACGGATAGACCTGCACCGAACCGATTTCGCCGGGACCCGTCTCGAGCGCGAAGCGCGCATTGGTGCCACCGATGTCGGCCAGCAGTCTCGGTCCGTCGGCGTGCTGGCCCGCGCCCGGGATCGCCTTAGTTTGCACACCAGTAGACATCGAGTCTCACTCCCTTGTCGTTTGCCAACTGTGAGATGGCATTTTTTTGTAGCGAAGCGGCGGCTGCATTGAGCACGTCCATCTTGCGCGGTCCAGCGATCAGCAGAAACAGGTGCTTCACTTCCTTCAGCGCGGCCAGCGACCAACTGACGCGCGCATGCGGCGCCGCGCCCGGATGCACGGCGACGAAGTGCTCGGTCGTGGTGATTGCGTGATCCCATTCAGGCGCGTCGGCGAAGATCGACGCGGTGTGTCCGTCCTCGCCCATGCCGAGCACCACGACGTCGGGCACCGCGGCAAAGCGCGCATCCGCGTTCAGCGCGGCGACGTGCGCGGCGAGATCCTGGCTGGTATCGACCAGCGGCCAGAACGCCGCATTGCTCGCGGCGTTCTGCAGCAGCGTGGCGCGCGCGAGCTGGGCGTTGCTTGCGCTATCGGTCTCCGGCACCCAGCGGTCGTCGACCAGCGTGACCGCGATGCGCGGCCAGTCGAACGGCTGGGTGGACAGCGTCTCGAGGAACGGGCGCGGACTGGTGCCGCCGGATACGGCCAGCATGGCCGGGCGCGCGCCCGGGCCTGGGTTTGGTAAGGTGCCGGTGACGGCCGCCGTGGCGGCAAGCGACGCATGTAGCGCGTCGCCCACCGCTTTCGCCAGCGCGTCGGATTGGGCGCGCTGGTCGTCGAAAGCGTGAAGCTGGATCACTTCTCCTCCGTGCTGCTTTCTTGTAGGGCCTGCGGAATCTGCGGTGCTGCTTTCGCGCGATCTCTGCAACGAGGATGGCTTGCAGACGTCTTACGCGATACCGGCGCGATTCCGTTCAGTTCGTCGGTGGGGTCCTTCCGCCGCCGCGCGAAGTGTTGCCCAGATCGCGCGGCGCCGTCCATCAATTCAAAAACCTCAATTCTCTTCCTCGAGCCAGCAGGTGTCGTGCTGCGCGAGCATCGCGCTCGCCGCGGCCGGTCCCCACGTGCCCGCCGCGTACGGCTTGGGCGGCTTGTGCGAGGCCTGCCATTCGTTCAGGATCGGCTCGACCCAGCGCCACGCGGCTTCCTGCTCGTCGCGCCGCACGAAGAGGGCGAGCCGGCCGTGGATCACGTCGAGCAGCAGCCGCTGATACGCCTCCATCTGCCCTTCGCGGAAGAACTGATCGAACGCGAGATCGAGGTGCACGCTCGCGAGGTTCATGCCCTCGCCGGGCTGCTTCGCGAGACAGTACAGACGGATCGTCTCGTTCGGCTGCAGGCGGATCACGAGGCGGTTCGCGCCAGCGCGCAGCGCCGGCGCACCGAGCGCCGAATGCGGTACCGGACGGAAATTCACGACGATCTCGGC
>DATJJN010000050.1:0-2643 GCA_035492135.1 Paraburkholderia sp.
GTCGCGCGACGATCCCTGGCCGTAGTCGGCGCCGGCGATCACGATCAGCGGCTGCTTGCGCTCCATGTAGGTTTCGATCGCTTCCCACATCCGCGTGACCTTGCCTTCGGGCTCGATGCGCGCGAGCGAACCGGCCTTCACGTTGCCGTCTTCGAGCACCATCTCGTTCTTCAGCGTCGGGTTCGCGAAGGTCGCGCGCTGTGCGGTCAGATGGTCGCCGCGATGCGTCGCATACGAATTGAAGTCCTCTTCGGGCAGGCCCATTTTCGTCAGATACTCGCCGGCCGCGCTGTCCGGCAGGATCGCATTCGACGGCGACAGATGATCGGTCGTGATGTTGTCGCCGAGCACGGCCAACGCACGCATGCCCTTCAGCGTGCGTTCGCCGGCCAGCGCACCTTCCCAATACGGCGGACGGCGAATATAGGTGCTTTGCCCACGCCAGTCGTACAACGGCTCCGCGCGTTCGCCGTTATCGGCGGCCAGCGCGAACATCGGTTCGTACACTTTGCGGAACTGCTCGGGCTTCACGCTCGCCGCAACGATCGCATCGATTTCCGCATCCGACGGCCACAGGTCCTTCAGCATCACCGGCTGACCGTCGGCATCGACACCGAGCACATCCTTCTCGATATCGAAACGGATCGTGCCGGCAATCGCATACGCGACGACGAGTGGCGGCGACGCAAGAAACGCCTGCTTCGCGTACGGATGAATGCGCCCGTCGAAATTGCGGTTGCCCGACAGCACCGCGGTCGCATACAGATCGCGCTCGATCACTTCCTTCTGGATCGCCGGGTCCAACGCGCCGGACATCCCGTTGCACGACGTGCATGCATACGCGACCACGCCGAAGCCTAGCTGTTCCAGCTCCGGCAGCAGCCCCGCCGCTTCCAGATACAGGGTGACCGCTTTCGAGCCCGGCGCGAGCGAGGTCTTCGCCCACGGCTTGCGTGTCAGTCCGCGCCGGTTCGCATTGCGCGCGAGCAAACCCGCCGCGATCATATTGCGTGGATTGTTCGTGTTCGTGCAGCTGGTGATCGCGGCGATGATGACCGCGCCGTCCGGCATCAGGCCCGGCTCGTTCTCGACCTTGCCGCTGATGCCGCGCGCGGCCAGCTCCGATACCGGCAAACGGCGATGCGGATTCGACGGGCCGGCGAGCGTGCGCACCACGGTGGAGAGATCGAACTTCAGCACGCGTTCGTATTCCGCGTGCTTCAGCGTGTCGGCCCACAAGCCGGTTTCCTTCGCATACGTCTCGACGAGTTTGACGAGTTCGTCGTCGCGGCCGGTGAGCTTCAGATAGCGGATCGTCTGTTCGTCGATATAGAACATCGCGGCGGTCGCGCCGAATTCGGGCGCCATATTGGCAATCGTCGCGCGGTCGCCCAAGGTCAGGTTCGCCGCGCCCTCGCCGTAGAACTCGAGATATGCGCCGACCACTTTCTCCTTGCGCAGGAATTCGGTCAGCGACAGCACCACGTCGGTTGCCGTAATGCCCTCGCCCGGCTTGCCGCTCAGCTCGACGCCGACGATATCGGGCAACCGCATATACGACGCGCGTCCGAGCATCACGCTCTCCGCTTCGAGGCCGCCCACGCCAACCGCGATCACGCCGAGCGCATCGACCATCGGCGTGTGCGAGTCGGTGCCGACCAGCGTATCGGGAAACGCGACGCCGTCTTTCACCTGCACGACCGGGCTCATCCGTTCGAGGTTGATCTGATGCAGGATGCCGTTGCCCGGCGGAATCACGTCGACGTTGCGGAACGCGCGCTTGGTCCAGTTGATGAAATCGAAGCGGTCTTCGTTGCGGCGATCCTCGATCGCGCGATTCTTCGCGAACGCGTCCGGATCGAAACCGCCGCATTCGACCGCGAGCGAGTGATCGACCACGAGTTGCGTCGGCACCACCGGATTGACGAGCGCTGGGTCGCCGCCTTGCGCGGCGATCGCATCGCGCAGGCCGGCGAGGTCGACGAGCGCGGTCTGGCCGAGAATGTCGTGACAGACGACGCGTGCCGGGAACCACGGGAAGTCCAGTTCGCGCTTGCGCTCGATGATCTGCTTCAGCGACGCACTCAGCGTCGCCGGATCGCAGCGGCGTACCAGATTCTCGGCGAGCACGCGCGACGTGTACGGAAGCTTGTCGTAGGCGCCGGGTTCGATCGCGTCGACCGCGGCACGCGTATCGAAAAAGTCGAGCTCGGTGCCGGGAAGGCGTTTGCGGTTGGCAGTATTCATGGCGTAGGGACAGGACGGTTATCGGCCGCCGGACAGCATGCCGGCGGCCGCCGGTCGCGCGCCGCGCGCGTTCCCGAGCGCGGCTTGGCTGGCGGACCGGTCAGACAGTGGGTGTAGTGTAGCTCGCTGGTTCGCGGGTGCCCGGGTAGCCGGCATCAAAACGTCCCGGGCCGGTTAAAACAGGATCGATCGCGATCCAGCGTGCCCACATTCAATCAGGCGCGCTTCGCCAGCGGCACGAACGGCAGATCGTCCGGTCCGGTGTAATTCGCGCTCGGACGGATGATCTTGTTGTCGATGCGCTGCTCGATGATGTGCGCGCTCCAGCCCGCCGTGCGCGCGATCACGAAGACCGGCGTAAACATCGCGGTCGGCACGCCCATCATGTGATACGAC